>CAYPGW010000022.1:0-46323 GCA_964410515.1 uncultured Sangeribacter sp.
TCACCTGCACCGGCTCGTCATCGTTCACCTGATTGAGCAGGGCAAACTCCTTGTCGGCTTTAAGTTCAAAGATGAATGCCAGGCCTGTGGCGAGAAGGATGGCGATGAATATGCCGATTGGCTCGAAGAAGACGCCGGCACCCTGTCCGAGTCCCCAGTATTCATAGCAAGAGATGCCTATGGATAGCGCTCCGGCTATCATGAGGATGATGATCAGCGGATCACCGAACTTCTCAAGAAATCTTTTCCACAGCGGATCCTTGGCGGGAGGCGTCAGGATATTGACGCCGTGCTGTGCGCGGCTCTCCTCCACTTGTTTCTCAGAGAGCCCTTGATAATGCTTTATTTCTGCCATAATTTATTGTTGTTGTTTGCTTGGGAATGCAAAATTAATGCTTTTTCTTCATTCGGTAGCTTTCGGTCACCGTTTTTTTATGTATGAGTGTCTATGCTTCCTTCCATCTCTTATACAACTCTGACTCCTTCAGCGGCACCGGATCCGCCTTATCCGGCTCTTCCACGTATATCAGTTCCGGCTCCACATGGACTGAGAAATAGCCGTCGCTGCCTTTAGTGATCTTGTAGTCTTCCGGATTATAGAGGCCTTTCAGCCGGCTTATCGATTGCTTCACGCGGCTGAATATCGGGCGGCGGATTTCCGGGACGCTTAGATCGGGAACCTTGTCGTTCTTGCCTCCAAACATGCCGTAGAGGGCTGCATACTGCTTGCTCAGGCGTTTCATCTTGCGGTTGTATTTCTCCAGCCCGGCGGCTGTCTGAGGCGGTTTGAAATTGAATCCATCACTGCCCTGACAAAGGAACAGGGCATACAGTGCACGTTCCTTCAGATTGAGGTCGGCGGCTTTCGACTCGATTCCGGGGAAATATATTTCTCCTTTCTTATACGGCTTTATTTGAATCTTGCTCCTGACGTTGCGGGGCACGAGGTAGATATCGAGCAATTGCTTGTAGAATCCGTGGAAATGAAACTGGTTGTTGCGCTCCTCCGATGTGCTGACCACAAAGGTATCGCTGCTGAGCATATCCGAACATCGGTCGGCCAAATCCCTGACCATGTCAAGAATATTCTCATCAGTCTCAATCCTCAGATAATTCGCATATTGAGCCTCGCCCACATAGCTGTTGCCGATCTTTATTAGAAGTGAGGGGTAAGTGTCTCTGAGTTCGGTAATGCCGCATTTGTTGCATAGAAGATCTTTGCAAAACATCCCGGTGGTCATGCCCGTCAGCGACTTGAATGCCTCAGACAGTTTCCTGTCGTCCATCGAGGGTGCGAGAAAAGACAATATGTCCTTGAAGAGGGCCGTATCGGTGCTCTTGTAGTGGTCTATGATTTTGGGAATATAGATGAAATGAAACCCTGCCAGTTGCAATTCCTTGAATATGGAGCGGTAATGAAGCGTGATGGCGCTGTTGATGCCGGAATCATATTCATTCTCGATATAGAGCACGGTGGCGGTGTCGATATTGAAATTGGAGCGTGGTATGGAAATGACATCGCCCGCAAGGTCGAGATCCGGCTCAAGAAGTATGGTCAGGGCTATCATGAGCAGGGCCTCGCTGTGGGCGCAGAAGCCGTCGCTCACTGTCATGGCCCGGCAGTCGGCAAGGAGTTCGGTCCTGAGGTCTTCCTCTCTGGAATTGCAGATGGTGTGGAGTGCCGCTGCGAAAGAAATGTCTTTTGCCGCAATCTTTTCCTCGTTATCAATCTCATATTTCCGGCACATCTTTTTCCAATGCTCCATCTCGCCGGTGTCTACGATGCGGTCGGCCTTGATCAGGTCGTCGAAGATCCTTGCTATGGCTATTCTCTCTCCTTTTTGCATTTGTGTGGCTTGAGGTTGGGTTATACTTTTTGTATTAAGGTCAGTTGCTTACCAGCTGAACGATGATCAGGCGTCCTCCGTCGTCAGACGAAAGCAGAATCTTCCGGCCCTCGGTCAATTCTACATACTCGCCCTCTTTTATCTGACGCTTAGTTGGCCCGGTGACGTCCCACATATCAGGCAACTTACGATTTATCAGAATCCATTTCCCGTTGTGAAAATGAAAATCACCCACAGGTTTCTTGTCTTCGGGCTTTATTCGCTCGTTGGGAGTGATAAACCGGTTTACGTGCCACATGTAGAGCGACTGCTTGTCATACACCATGAGGCGGTGCTGTTCGGGCAGGAATCGCCCTTTTGAAGGGGAATAGTAGAGGTTGAGCACCGGAAGCTGGCCCTTATAGGGCGTTCCGCAGAACGGGCATTTAGGGCGCGTGGTATTGTCAAACACAAACCAGTGTGCCTCGCAGTCGGGATTGCTGCAGGGCTGCATAAGGTCGGTGGTCTTCACCAGCGCGTTTTCCCATTCGTCGGCCGTAGGGCGCTTTGACGGGTCGTGTAGGCCGTCGATAAATGCTCGGTCAAAAAGTTCCTTCAGATATGGGCCGCATATTGTGTAGGGCAGTTTGTCCACGTCGCCCTGCGGTAGCTCTGACGGAGCCATGTTCTGAATCTTCGGCCGGTTGCTCCGGTCGGTGGGATGCTCCACGAAGAGCGCTTTCTCTCCCATCGACAGTTCCTCGTCTCTTGCTGCGTCAAGATCGTTTACCTTCCCTCCGCGCAGAGGATGGCGATAGAGCAGATACATGTAGATCAATACGGCGAGCGCATGCCGGTCGGTCTGGATGCTCGGAAGTTTCTTGGCGGGATCTCCGATTTTCAGCGCTCGTGTCTGAAGCACTTCCGGAGCGATGAAATCGGGGGTGCCCACCACGTCGGGAGGATACTTCCCCGGCACCACAAGGCCGTCGCAGTCTATCACCGATGCCTTTCCGGTAGCGGGGTCTACGAGCACGTTCTTATATGAGAGGTCGGAGTGGGCGAGGCCCGCTGCATGGAGCCGGCGCACTGCCCGCGCTATCTGCAGGCAGAGATGAAAATGTGAGAGCCACGTCCCTTTCTGGTCGGGTCGCAGGAATTTATTGCGCAATTTGGCCGAGGCAAACCATTTCCCCTCTTTCTCCTTTCCCTTAAACATCCCGTCGGTGAAAAAGAAATGCTTCGCGTATGCCGGACAGACCACGCCGAGACGCCCGTTCCACTCCACGAGTTTCGTGGGCCAGCAGAAGAGGTTTTCCCAGTAATCACCTCCTATCTGATTGAAAATCTTATCCCTGTATTTTCCTACGATATTCTGTAGCCGGTCTTTTGAGTTGGCATCCTGCGGCTGCCTGAAGAATCCCACCACATAGCTCTTGTCCGGACTGAAATAGACATCCTTCATTGCTCCGCTGCCGATCACTTCATCTACGAACTCAACAGGGGTGCCGTCGGTGGCTGTAAGTCTGATTGTCTGTGCCATTTGCTTTCGGTCTGTGTTAAGCGGTGATTAATAAAGAATGGCTATGGTGCGGTCGTCGTGATTGCCCGGGCTCCAGAAGTCGAGCCAGCCAAGAAGCTGACTGCCGGCGGCTTCGTTGTCGTCTGAAAGATCTACACCCCCGATTTGGTCTTCGGGAAATCCGTTTCTGAGTTTACTGTAGAAATCCTCCCATCTGTCATAGTCTCTGAGATTCATGTCGGTCTCAAACATAGGGTCGGAGACTCCGTCGCTCATGAGGAACAAGGCTGTGAAGTCTGGAACAATAGCCATTCTGAGACGGCTGTAGACATCAGCAGTCCGGAATATTTCCGGCATTGTCAGGAAGCGTGTCTGCCCCGAGAATTCTCCCTCATCCGGAGTGCCGAGCAGTTTGGCTGTCTTGTTTTTCGCATCAAACAGGCAGATCGCTCCGTCGCCAACCCAGAATGATGCGATAAACCAGCCGAAGTCGTATTTCTTACAGATAGCGAACATCAGGGTGGTGGCAAAATCCTTAGGTTTCAGTCCATCTTCGGCATTTGCTACCTCGGTTATCTTGTCGGCAGCCTTCTTCGCACCCTTCAATACGATCTCGTGCACCATCGTTGTGAGGGTGGAGCGTTTGTCGGTATCTGTAGGGGCCGCATAGAAATCGCGTATGGCTTTCTCGAACCCGGGATTGTCAAGAAGAAGGTTGCTGCAATGGTCTATCACAGTGTTGCAGGCTATTTCCGAACCCTTGCGTGAGTATTTGGCAGACCCCGCTCCATCGGCTACCGCGATAATATACCAGTCGGATTCCAGGCAATGATACAGGCTGAAATGGTCATCGCGGGCTTTTCCCTCCTGCGCATGACTCCTGCCTCGCATGCTTGCGGCAACCATGTCTTTTTTCGGTGTGCCGTCTTCTCCTGCCTCAACCTTGATGTATTTCGAGTCGCTATCTTCTTTATAGTATGGAATGTTGGGATCGGTAGCAATAGGTCGCCACAAAGCCCGGGGATCGGGATTGAATGCAATTGGAATCACCAGTTCGGATTCCGGCTCACCTTCTATTGTCTTATAGCGCAGTCTGAGGGAGAAATCGCCATGCGTGGCCGGCATGCCGCTCAGGCAACATTTGCCGTCCTCCTCCACTTCGAGAGTCAGACCGAGTTCTTCCGCTCCAATAAGCTCAATGTCAGATATTTTATCAATCGGAAGATCAAAACATGACCTATACTCTTTTTTTACAGTCCCGTTTGGAAAACGAAGTCCGAGATTCCGGATCTCATTTTCGATCATCATGCGCTGGTTCATACGCTGCTCCTTAAATGTGTCCCACAACGAGGAGATTGCCCAGTTGAGAAACGATTCCTTGTCGGAAGGGTTTACACCGGCTTCACGCATGGCTGCGTCAAAAGCCTGCACCGACTTGTTTATGCTTGCCGCCCGAGGATTATTTCGGGCTGCCATTCGTTGTTTCCTGTCCATTGCTATCCAAGACTTCTTTTGATTGCTGTTCAGACTCCCTGCGGGAGAAATTTGCCGGGTGAGAGATATATGGTTCCGGGGCCGGTGACGCGCATCATGCTCAGGCCTTCGCCTCCGAGCAGGTTGCCCAGCGACCAGTTTGACTGCATCTGATGCTCGCCTATGTTGAGGAGGGCAATGATATGATCCTCATCCACTTCCACGGTCTCTCCGTAGGCGAGATTGATGGTGATTGGAGTTCCTGCTGTGTCAAGAAACACAGTGGAGCTTCCCTGAATCTTCTGCAGCAGCAATCCCATCCCCCCGGTGAGTCCGGCAAAAGAGAGTTTGGTGGTTACGTTTACCCGGTTGTTGGATCCTACATACACACCCCGGTGGCATATCATCGACTCTCCGTTGAGTTTCACCGGCAGCAGTCCGAAGTGGCTGCCTATCACCACCTTGCGCTCCGTTTGGGTGACGTTGTAAAGGCGGAGTATGAATAAGGATTCTCCGGAAAGTTTCGCGCCGAGAATGCGGCCGAGACCCGTGCCATTGAAACTGAGTTCCTTCTCGATTCCGGCCTGAAGATATATCACCGAGCCCTTCTCGGCATAGAAATCCTCGCCCGGGAGAAGTGTCACTTCAAGATGCTGGACAAATTGGCCTACAAGCTTACAGTTCATTATGATGAGGAAATTGCTTCAGTTGATAATTAAATAATCACATTCACCTCGGCCGGAGGTGGCGGGAGTTCGAGGCTTTCGGTGGCGCCGATACTGCGGTTGCCTATTCCGATGGAGTCTGATACCCACTTGAAGAATGATGCGAAAGATACGCTGTCGAGAGTGTCGAGCGCATACACGTCGTCGGTGAGTTGCTTCAGAGGTTCGGTCTTTGCCTGCATTCCGGCCGCGCAAGCTATTATCGCTCCGAAATTTCTTTTTTTCACTTCCGGAATCATTTCCTCGTAGGTGAGGATATCCGAGGGCTTGCCGTCGGTCATCAGGAAAAGGAGAGGGCGCCAGTCGCCTTTCCGCGAGGCGTCGCCCCGGCTCACTTCCCGGTCTACCATGCGGCAGAGAAGTTTCAGGGCTTCTCCGGTGTGGGTGGGCCCGCTCTCAGGCGTGGTGATTTCGGGCAGTTGAAGATCGTCGAGCGGAGTGAGCGGAAGTATCTGCTTCACTTCCCGGTCGAAAGTGATGATGCTGAGGCTGACCGATTCCAGGGCAAATGGGTCGCGGCGCAGGCTCGAGATCATGGTCTCGAGCCCGACCTTTACTGACTCTATCGGTTCGCCGCGCATGGAGCCGGAAGTGTCGATGAGCAGATATACGGGTAGCCGTCTCATCAGATCACTATGTTTACTTCAGGCGGTGGCGGTGGAAGCTCGCTGAGAGAATTGGCTTCGGCGCCGGTCTCTTCCACCTTCATGCTGCCGGCAGAGACCGAGGCCGACACCCATTTGAAGAATGCCTTGATGGTGGCGCTGTCGGCGGTGTCGAGCGAAACCACGCATTCGGTGATTTTCTTCAGCGTCTCGGTGTTAGCTCCTGCGCCTGCGGCACATGCCACTACCATTCCCCATTTCCTCTTCTTGAAATCGGCAATGCCTTTCTGCACGTCGTCGGTAGGCTCGCCGTCGGTCATGATGAACACGAGCGGCTTCCAATCACCTTTCTTCTCGGGAGTGGTCTTCGCCACTTCCTGATCAGCCCTGTTTGAAAGCAATGTCAGGGCCTCGCCCAGCGCGGTGCATCCGCTCGCCTGCAGGTCAGGCTGCTGAAATGCCGAGAGCTCGGTGAGCGGTGTAAGCTGGCGGGCATTGCTGTCGAAGGTGATGATGCTCAGGTAGGCAGTCTCGAGCGCGTAGGGGTCTTGCCGCAGGGTGGACACGAGCACCTGAACGCCGTTTTTTACAGCCTCAATCGGCTCGCCAAACATTGAGCCGGAGCAGTCGAGCAGGAGATATACGGGTAGTCTTCTCATTGTTATTTAGCGTAATTTAAGACAATACGTTTGATTGTTTCACACAGATTGGGGTCGGCGTATGCATCGCCTATAGCCGAGAATTTCCATTCTCCGTTGCGGCGGTAGAGTTTGCCCATGATGAGCGCGGTCTTCCCCCTGTATTGCGGCATGGCCGCCACATCGTAGGTGGCGAATACCTCCTTCACTCTTGTCGGAGTGCCTTCATACATGCGTATGGACGCGTAAGGAATCTGAGAGAAGTCTTCCTTTCCGCAATTATTGAGGAAGAAGAAAATCTGCTCCACTTCAGGGCGCACACGTGCAAGATCCACAGTGATGATCTCGTTGTCAAGGCCATCGTCGCCCGCGGTGTCGCCGGTGAGGTCATCGCCGCTGTGGTGAAGGGCGGAGTCGTTTGAGTCGGTTTTGCCCGCAGGCATGCCGTAGCGCGAGAGAAACTCGATTTTGTAGAGCGGTGAGTAGATATGGTCTACGAGTTTGCCCTCCTTGTTCACCATCACGCATGAAAGGTCAAGATCCACATTTGTGGTGGTCTTGCCTAAACCGAGAAATCCTCCCGATACGATGGCTCCCCAGTTGCAGCCCACGCAGAATTGAGTCAGCCGCTTGCCGTCTTTTTTCTCCAGATTTATCTTCTGGCCTTTTTCAAGAATTATTGCCATGTCGTCGTAGATTTTATCAGTTGTATTTCACGAGATATTCGGCCAGTCCGCCTTTCATTCCGGTGCCGATTGCCTCGAATTTCCATTCGCCGTTGCGCTTGTAGAGCCTTCCGAACTCCACGGCGGTCTCCACTGAGAAGTCTTCGTCGAGGTCATAGCGCAGAATCTCCCTGTTGGTGTCGGAGTTATAGATGCGGATGAATGCGTTGCGCACCTGTCCGAAATTCTGGCGCCTTTCCTGGGCTTTGTGGATGGTGACCACTATTATGATCTCGTTTACTCGCGGATCTACTTTCTCGAGGTCGATGAGGATGCTCTCGTCGTCTCCCTCTCCTTCGCCGGTCAGGTTGTCGCCGGTGTGGCATACTGCTTCGTCGGGGCTCTGGAGATTGTTGTAGAATACGAAAAATTCATCTGCGGGAATTTTGCCGTTGCTCCCGAGCATGAAAGCCGATGCGTCGAGGTCAAAATCGTAGCCTGTATCCGATTGGTTGGTATCCCAGCCAAGGCCGATGGTGAATTTGGGTATCTCCACCTTCACGCGCTGTCCTTTTTCAAGATTGATTGCCATAATTGTATAGATTTGGTGGTTGTTTTGTTTTGATATTGCAAAGGTACGCGTTTATTTCGAATCAATATGCAGGTCTGTAACGTTTTAATAATTTCTGCGGTCGGGAGGCGCCGAAAAACCGCAATATTGCGGTTTTTGCGTCACGCTTCAGCCGTGCTGTGTCAGGATTTGAAAAGCTGCTTGATGGAGCCGAGCGAGGAAAGCACCGATGTTGCCTCGTAGGGGATATACACAGTCTTGTTGTCCTGTCCTTCGGTCATGCTCTTGAGGGTCTCGATATATTTCTGCGCGAGCAGATATGCGGCAGGGTCTGTCTGCGACTGGGCCACAGCCGCGGCCACATTGCTTATGGCGGCAGCCTCGGCCTGAGCGCGGAGCACCTGTGCCTGAGCCTCGCCTTCAGCCTTCAGGATGGCGGCCTGCTTCTCGGCTTCGGCCTTGTTGATCTGCGACATTTTCTGGCCTTCCGAGCGCAATATAAGCGACTGCTTCTCGCCTTCGGCGTTCAGGATTTCGGCACGACGGTTTCGCTCGGCCTGCATCTGCTTCTCCATCGCTACGCGAACGCTCTCGGGAGGTGTGATGTCCTGAAGTTCAACGCGGTTCACCTTAACGCCCCATTTGTTGGTGGCATCGTCGAGAATAGACTGGAGTTTCGCGTTGATGGTGTCGCGCGAGGTAAGAGTCTCGTCAAGTTCGAGCTCGCCGATCACGTTTCTGAGCGATGTCTGTGTCAGTTTCTCGATGGCATTCGGAAGATTGTCGATTTCGTAGACTGATTTTTTAGGGTCTACTATCTGAAAATAGAGAAGTGCGTTGATTTCGGTGGTCACATTGTCGCGTGTTATCACCTGCTGCGAAGGGAAGTCATACACCTGCTCGCGGAGGTCGATCACGGTAGTGGTTGAGACCCTGACACCGGTGCGTCCGAAAGCGCCGCCGGTCTCCACACGCCTCGTGTATATCACCTTAGGCTTGTCTATAAACGGTATGATGAAGTTGAGGCCCGGCTGGAGCACTGAATGAAACTTGCCAAGACGCTCCACTACTTTTGTCTCTGACTGAGGCACAACCTTGACCCCCGCCATGATTATCACCACCACGAGAATAAGGATTACTGCTGCTACGATGATTGTTGTCATATTTTTTGAGTTTTTATGTTATGTATGAGATATGTAAGATTTATGATTCGGGAAGGGTCTCCACCGAGAGGATTATCGAGTCATAGCCCACCACTCTCACGCGATCGCCGGGCTTGAGCTCCGCATCGTGGCGGGCCGGGCGCACCTTCCATACGTCGCCGTCGATGCGCATACGGAGGCTGTCGGGAGCCTCCATCACTGTTCCGGTGCGCCCGATCAGGGCGTCCATGCCGGTGGCGGTGTGCGAGGCGCCGCGGTGAAGGGTTGCTGTTATCTTATGGCGCCACCGGTAGGTGGTGAGGTAGAGCAGGGCGGTTGAGGCCACAAAGACGATGATGGAAGGGATCCATTCCCCTCCGAGAAGAGCGCATACCATTGCCGCGAGTGCGCCGATGCCGACATAGATGCAGGTCATCGACATGGTGAGCAGTTCGGCCACCAGAAAACCCACGCCGAGAATCAGCCAAAAACTCCAGAGTCCCATAATTTCTTCATTTAGTCAAGTACATTACAAAGATAACTATTATTTTTCAGACTTGCAAGAAAATTGGCGCTCAACTTTTTTTTACGCTTACAATGAGTTTTGATTTGTCGGTTAGAATAATTATTGCTAATTTTGCATCTGGAGCGGCCTTGCATGCTCCGGGATAGGTTAGGATTGAATGTGAAATGAATCATAATCGACGTTATCATGACTATCAATGAAGTTCAAGACGAGATAATAGATGAGATGACCGGCATCGATGACTGGCTCGACAGATATGCTTACATCATCGACCTCGGCAGCACGCTGCAGCCCCTGCAGGAAGATAAGAAGAATCCTGCCAACCTGATCGAAGGATGCCAGAGTCGCGTATGGATCGATGCTGAGAAGAAGCCCGACGGCAAGATTCACTTCGAGGCCGATTCAGATGCCCTGATTGTGAAAGGGATAGTGGCCCTGCTGATGCGCGTGCTCAACGACCGGACTCCCGACGAAGTGCTCGGCGCCGACCTCTATTTCATCGACAGGATAGGGCTGAGCGAGCATCTTTCCCCTACACGTAGCAATGGGCTGGTGGCAATGGTGAAGCAGATTCGCAATTATGCCACAGCCTTCAAGATGCTCGGCGATTGAGTATGTCTCTCACATACGGCCCCGGTTTAGGCCATTCGGGCTGGAGCGCCCGGTAGCAAGCATGCGATAATCAACTCCACGATATTCAACAATTCAATTTTTCAACTATGTTCATGAACCAACCCAAAGGCCTTATTCCCGCCGCTCTCAGCAATATGGGCGAGCGTTTCGGCTATTACATCATGAATGCGGTGCTGGTGCTGTTCCTCTGCTCCAAATTCGGACTCAAAGAGGAGACAAGTTCCATTATCTATTCATGTTTCTACTGTGGCATCTATGTGCTAAGTCTTGTGGGCGGCATTATCGCCGACAAAACTCAAAACTATAAGGGCACTATCATCACCGGTCTCTGTATAATGACGATCGGATATATAGTGCTTGCTATTCCTATCTTCGCTACGGCCGAGAATCATGTGTGGCTGCTTACGCTGACGTGTGTGGCGCTCTTCTTCATTGCATTTGGCAACGGCCTTTTCAAGGGTAATCTCCAGGCCATCGTGGGTCAGCTTTACGATGATCCGCGCTATGCCTCGCAGCGCGACTCAGGATTCCAGATCTTCTATGTTTTCATCAATATTGGCGGCCTTGTGGCTCCCTTTGTGGCTCCTATGCTCCGCAGCTGGTGGCTCGGGGAAAACGGATTGGTCTACAATGCCTCGCTTCCGGCCCTCTGTCATGAATATCTGAGCCTTACCGACAGCATGGACACTCAGAATCTCAACAATCTCTACGCGCTCATCACCGAGGCGGGAGGAAATGCTGCCGGCAACATATCTGAGTTTTGCTCCACTTATCTGAACGTGTTCAATACGGGCATCCATTACTCATTTTTCGCATCAGTGGCCGCCATGCTTCTCTCCCTGACCATTTTCCTCTCCACAAAGAAGCAACTGCCTTCGCCCGCTAAGAAAGAAAAGGCTGAGACCGTGGCATACACAGCCGAGGAAAAGGCCCGTATGGCGAAGGAAATCAAGCAGCGCATGTATGCCCTTTTCGCCGTGCTCGGCATCGCTATCTTCTTCTGGTTCTCTTTCCACCAGAACGGCACATCGCTCTCGCTCTTTGCCCGCGACTTCGTGAAGACGAGTTCAGTGCAGCCTGAGATATGGCAGGCCCTCAATCCTTTCTATGTTATAATCCTCACCCCGGTGGTCATGTGGTTTTTCAGCCTCCTCTCACGTCGAGGCATGGAAATATCCACTCCTAAGAAGATTGCTATAGGCATGGGGCTCGCGGGCGTGGCTTACGTATTCCTTGCAGTGTTCTCTCTCGCAGAAGGTTATCCTTCGGCCGATGCGTTCAAGGCTCTTCCGGCAGCTGAAGCTGAAGCATGGAAGACCGGCCCCTGGGTGCTCTTCGTGCTCTATTTCTTCCTGACCGTGGCTGAACTCTTCATTTCTCCGTTAGGACTCTCGTTTGTCTCGAAAGTGGCTCCCAAACATCTGCAGGGCCTCTGTCAGGGCCTTTGGCTCGGCGCCACTGCCGTGGGCAATCTGCTTCTCTGGGTAGGCCCGCTGATCTACAACGCCTGTCCCATCTGGGTGGCATGGACAGTGTTCCTGAGTGTCTGCCTCGTCTCGATGGGCGTGATGTTCTCCATGGTCAACTGGCTTGAGAGAGTGACGGAATGATATGGCTGCCAATTCAGAATTCAGCAGCAAGGTTGGTATAATCGCCGCCACAGTCGGAAGCGCCGTAGGGCTTGGCAATGTCTGGCGCTTCCCGGCTGAAACTCAGGCCAACGGCGGCGCGGCCTTCCTTCTCGTCTACGTAATATGCGTGCTCCTCTTCGGCATCCCCGTGATGCTGGGGGAGTTCGCCATAGGCAGGGCCGGCAGGAGCGACGCCATCGACAGCTACAGAAAGCTCAGTCCGGGCACCCCCTGGTGGATTTCAGGATTTCTGGGTATACTCTGCTCCTATCTTATCCTCACTTTCTATATGGTGGTGTCGGGCTGGACGCTCGAGTATCTCTTCCAGTCTATCACGGGTGAACTTTTCGCTCCCATCGCCGGAGTGGAGGAGGGAAGCAATCTCCAGTTTGCCGACAGAATGGCGGAATACGTCTCCGGAATATGGCCTCCCATGATATGGACATGGATCACTGTTGTGCTTTGCGGAGTAGTGCTCTGCATGGGAGTGCAGAAGGGCATAGAGCGCGTGAGCAATATACTCATGCCGGTGCTCTTTCTCATCCTCATCATACTCTGCATCACGGCCCTCACGCTCCCTAAGGCTTCGGAAGGCCT
The DNA here is from genome assembly GCA_964410515.1 of uncultured Sangeribacter sp. GTDB lineage: Bacteria > Bacteroidota > Bacteroidia > Bacteroidales > Muribaculaceae > Lepagella. The sequence goes on from CAYPGW010000022.1 coordinate 12,555, forward strand.
GATCTACTTCTTCTCACCCGATTTCAGCAAGATCACGCCCTCGGTCATCATAAGCGCACTGGGGCAGGCGTTCTTCTCGCTCAGTCTCGGCATGGGCACGCTGATCACCTACGGAAGTTATTTCAAGAAAGACACCAACCTGACCAACACTGCCATCACGGTCTCCCTTCTCGACATGATGGTGGCGATACTGGTAGGCATCATCATTTTCCCCGGTGTGATGTCGTTCGGGCTTGAAGGGGAATCGTTTGGAGGATCGGCTCTCGTGTTTGTGACATTTCCCGAAATCTTCAACCGTATGTGGTGCCCGCAGCTGTGGTCGAGTCTCTTCTTCATACTGCTCAGCGTGGCTGCACTGACGAGTAGCATATCAATCGCAGAAGTCTCGATAGCTTATTTCAGCAACTACTTCAAGATGAAGCGCATCCCGGCCACGTGCCTTGTGCTTCTGCCGCTTCTGCTGCTCAGTGCGGTGAGCTCTCTCAGCAACGGAGTGCTCAGCGACTACACCATCTTCGGCTATACATTCTTCGGCGCGTGCGACGCTTTCACAGCCAACATCCTCATGCCTCTCGGGGCTTTCATAATGGCTGTCTATGTCGGGTGGTTTGCTCCGAAAGGAATGATGAAAGATCAGCTCACCAATGGAGGAACACTCAGGAACCCTCTCGCCGGAGCGGTCATATTCCTGCTGAAATGGGTCACTCCCATACTGATTATCGTAATCTTCGCAGCCTCTCTCCTGATGTAGAATATGCAAGTCATGCTTTCCGAAATAGCCGCAAGACTCGGCGTCAGCCTTAAAGGTGACGACCGTGCGGCTTCGATACTGCTTACCGACTCGCGGAGTCTGACCGACCCCGCGAAGTCGCTTTTTTTTGCCCTGCGCACTGCAAGCAACGACGGACACCGCTACATCCCTGAGCTTTATGGCCGGGGTGTGAGGGCTTTTGTTGTGGGGCGGATGCCGGCCGATGCCGGCACTATGCCTGACGCTTCCTGGATAGAGGTGCCCGATACCCTTGCGGCTTTGCAGAATGTCGGCTTCATGGGGCGCGGCAATGCTGCGAAGACTCTTGCCATCACAGGCTCGCGCGGAAAGACCACACTGAAGGAATGGCTCTTTCAGATACTCTCTCCGGCGTTCAATGTCAGCCGCTCGCCGCGCAGCTACAACTCGCAGATAGGTGTGCCACTCAGTCTCTGGGGAATCAGCCCGGGCAGCGATATAGCGCTCATTGAGGCCGGAATATCGCGCAAGGGGGAGATGGCCGCGCTTGCCGCCTGCATCAGCCCCGACATCGTGGTGATCACGAATGTTGGCGACGCCCATGCTCAGGGTTTTGCCTCGATGGAGGATAAAATCGGCGAGAAAGTGAGTCTCGCAGCATATCCTTCGGTAAAGGCTGTGATTTATTGTGCCGACGATAAGGCTCTCGATGCAGAGGTGAGGAGGCGGTGTGAAGGGAAGCGTCTGATAGGCTGGCACAGTCAGGATATCCCTGCCAATCCCTTCGGCGAAGCCTTTGCGGCAGGGGGTGTGAGTCCTCACGACATGGAGAATGCCGGAAATGCCCTCGCGGCTGCGCAAGCTCTCGGCATGAGCGCGGAAGACTCGCTCTCTGCCCTGAAAAAACTTCACCGCATAGGCACGCGCCTCAACGTAAGCGAGGGAATCAACGACTGCATGGTTATTCACGATTCCTACACCTCCGACCAGTCGAGCCTTGCCCCGGCTCTCGACTTCATGAAGCGGAGGGTGGCTCCCGGATGTCGTGAGACGCTGATACTCAGTGATCTGCACCATGAGGCCGACAGCACGGAGGAATCTATCGGGGCTATGGCCAAAATGCTCAGCGATGCGGGCGTGAAGCGCCTTATCGGTGTAGGCCCTGTGCTGATGGCGGCCGCTCCGCAACTGCGTGAGGCAGTGGAAGATGCGGAATTCTTTGCCTCAACTGCCGACCTGCTGTCGGCACTCAGCACATCTGATTTTGACAAGGAGACGATTCTGCTAAAAGGGGCGCCTGAGTTTGAGTTCGGAAAGATAGCTCAGCTTCTTGAGGCCAGAACTCATGAGACGGTGCTTGAGGTGAATCTTGACTCTGTGGTGAAGAACTTCAACTTCTTCCGCTCCCGACTCCCTGCCGGAACCGGACTTGTGGCTATGGTGAAGGCATCGGGCTATGGCGCCGGCAGTTATGAGATAGCCCGCACCATGCAGGATTGCGGTGCCGCATATCTCGCGGTGGCTGTGCTCGACGAGGGCATAGATCTGCGCAGGCGCGGCATCACGATGCCGGTTATGGTGATGAATCCGAAGGTGGTCAATTATCGCCAGATGTTTGCCAATCGTCTGGAGCCGGAGGTGTATTCGTTGCAGATGCTGCGCGACGTGATCCGCGAGGCGGAAAAATACGGTGTGAAAGACTATCCTCTTCATATCAAACTCGACACCGGCATGCACCGGATGGGATTTGTGGAGGAGGAAATCGACGAGGTGATGGCCCTGCTCCGAGCGTCGGATGCAGTGCGCATAGCATCGGCCTTCAGCCATCTTGCCACTGCCGACTGCCCGGATATGGACGAATATACGCTGCTGCAGTTGAAACGGTTTGACGACTGGACATCACGGATGCTTACGCTCAGCAAGAAGCCGTTTCTACGCCACGTGCTGAATTCGGCCGGCATATTGAGATTCCCGCAATATCACTACGATATGGCGCGTCTTGGAATCGGGCTATACGGAGTGAATACGCTTCCTCCGGAAATGGAGCCGCCTCTTGCGGTGGTCAGCACACTGCGCACCGTCATTATCGCCATACGCGACTGGAAGAAAGGGGAGAGCATCGGCTATGGACGGCGCACCATGCTGGAGCGCGACTCCCGTATCGCCACGATCCCGGTGGGATATGCCGATGGAATCAACCGTCATTTCGGGCGCGGCAACATAGCTGTGAAGGTCAATGGCAAGGACGCGCCAACAGCCGGCAATATCTGCATGGACGCCTGCATGATCGATGTCACCGGCATTGACTGCAAGGAAGGGGATGCGGTGGAGATATTCGGCCCCAATGCCTCAGTCTATCGTCTCAGCGATCTCCTCGACACCATCCCCTACGAGATTCTCACTGCTGTCAGTCCCCGCGTCAAGAGGGTCTACTACAGGGAGTGAGGGCAGAATCCTGCCGTCGGCCATCTCCACCACTCGGTCGGCTATAGCCGCAAGAGACGGATCGTGAGTGACCATGATTATGGTCTGACCGAGGCGCGAACGGAGGTCAGAGAATATATTCTGGATCTCTTCCCTGTTGGCCGAGTCAAGACTGCCCGAAGGCTCGTCGGCAAAGATTATTTCCGGGTCATTGATCAGGGCGCGTGCTATCGCCGCGCGCTGGCGCTCGCCGCCGCTCATGGCGGCCGGCTTATGATGAAGCCTTTCGGCCAGCCCCAACTGCGTAAGCAGTTCCTCGGCGCGGGCCATGGCTTTCCTTTTCGGAGTGCCGGCTATGAGAGCCGGGAGCGCAACGTTTTCCTGCGCCGTGAATTCGGGCAGCAGTTGATGAAACTGAAACACGAATCCCATATTCCGGTTGCGGAAAGCGGAGAGCGCCTTGTCTTTCATCCCGGTGAGTTCAGTGCCGTCGAACATCACCGATCCTGAATCAGGCGCTTCGAGTGTGCCGGCTATCTGGAGCAGGGTGGTTTTCCCGGCTCCCGAAGGCCCTACTATAGCCACTATCTCACCTTTCCCGATGGTGAGGTCAATTCCCTTCAGCACCTGAAGGTTGCCGAAAGATTTCTGTATATTCTTCAGTTGTAACATTGTTCAATATTTTTTATTCCGGCTTCTCGCTCTCTTCTTTTGCATGGGTCAGGATTCTGTATTCCCGAGGATAAAGCGAGTTGGTGCGACTTCCTATGTTTTTCAGGAATCCCAGTGGGCGGCGCCTGTAGGTGACGGTGACATAGCCTTTTGCGACTTCGGGCGGCAGGGTGATAGCCTCTCTCGATAGATAACGCAGGGCGTCTTCCTTCGAAAGTTCCACCTCCGGAAAGGGATGGCTGAAAGTTGTGGACATGGCCAGAGAGTGTGACGGAATCAGGTCTTTCCCTTTCACCTCCGCTATCTCCACGCCTGCCGACATTATGCGCACCCCTTTGGGGATGGCTTCGAGCAGTGATGCTGTCTGGGGCGAGAGTGCGATCAGCCGGTCATCATGGAGCCGTATCTCCGACTCGGTGCTGATCCATGATGCCGCTTTCGACATGATAGCATCATCTTTCGAGGGTTTCTTGCGCTTGACGGAAGAGTCTTTCTTTTTCCGCCGCCACGGACAGGGAAAGGGGCTTTCAGCGTCTTTCGGCTTTCTGAAAATGCTGACGAAGAGACCCTCACCCCGCGTGAATCCCGGCATGAAGCGCAGACACGGGATGTCTCCTTTCAGCTGGGGCAGGATTCCGCCGTCGCCTGTCAGGCGTATGTCTACAGGTTCCAGTCCGAGTTCGTTTGCTATCCATGCGGCATTGTCTTCATTCTCTATGGTATTGAATGTGCATGTGGAATAGATCAGGTATCCTCCCGGAGCAATCAGCTGCACGGCATCTTCCAGAATCTCGCGCTGCAGGGCGGCGCATTGCCTCACAAGTCCTTCCGACCACTGGGCCCGGGCTGATTCATCTTTCCTCATCATCCCTTCTCCCGAACATGGGGCATCCACGGCCACTAGGTCGAATATCGCCCCCATCCGGGTCAGACGCGACACTGGCGTGTTGGTGACCACGGCGTCGGGATAGCCGCATTTTATCATATTCTCTTTTAGTATGGCGGCGCGAGAGGCTACGAACTCATTGGCCAGAAGTGCGCTGTCATCGGGCAGAGCGTTGATGATTGCGGTGGTCTTGCCCCCGGGTGCTGCGCAGAGGTCTGCGGCTAATGTAGGCTGCTCGCCCACGAGTCGTGCCGTTATCCGCTCATAGACCATCGACGATGGATCCTGAACGTAGAACGTACCGGCATGAAGCAGCGGATTGAGGGTAAACTTCGGGCGCCTGTTGAGATGATATCCCGCGGCACACCATTCCACCGGCTTCATTCCGGTATAGAGCGGCATCGCAGGCTCCTTCAGGTTGTTGAGCCTTACTCCTGTCTCAGGCGCTTCAGATAGGGCGCGAAACAGTGTGTCGGCGATTTTTTCACCGATCTGAGGGCGTAAAAACGCCTCAAAGCCTCTTGGCAGAAAATATTCTTCACTCATTTATCTGCAAAATTAGCAAAAAACGGGGAATTTTGTTAATTTTGTAACATGAAAATTGAATCAGCCCTCTATCTTGTGCCGGTCCCTATCAGTAAGGGCCCCGTTTCCGACACCATTCCGGCGGGAAATGTCGAATTGCTGAGGCAGCTCCGCCATTTCATAGTGGAGAATGTCAGGACTGCGCGCCGCTATCTGAAACATCTCGATCCGGCGTTCCCGATAGGCGAGTGTTCATTCTCCGTTCTCGACCGCCACACTCCTCCTGAGGAAGTGAGCGGGATGCTGTCGCCTCTCAGGGCCGGCGAGCCGATGGGAGTCATGAGCGAGGCCGGCTGCCCCGGAGTTGCAGATCCGGGAAGCCATCCCGTGGAGATAGCCCAGAGAGAGCATCTGAGGGTGATTCCGCTCGTGGGGCCGAGCAGCATTCTGCTCGCACTGATGGGTTCGGGTTTCAATGGTCAGGGCTTCTCTTTCCACGGCTATCTTCCCATCGGAGATGCGGAGCGTAAAAATGCCCTGCAGCGGCTCGAGACTGAATCGGTCAGACGCAATCAGACACAGATATTCATAGAGACGCCCTACCGCAACAACCGTCTGGTGAAGTTGCTCGCCGAGACTCTTTCGCCTCGCACCATGCTCTGCGTGGCATGTGATCTCACCGACGCCGAGAGCGAGGAAATCATCACCCTCCCGGCGGCTCAGTGGGTTAAGAAGAAATATGATTTTGACAAGCGCCCCGCGATATTCCTCCTGTATGCCGGCGCGAAAGGTGGCGACACACGCCGATACGAAAAAAAATGAGCAAGAAGATTATATTCGACGATCAGCCGGGCCTCCCCTTCGACGAGTGGAGTAACCCTTACGATTCGGCTGATGAGCCCTTCAGCGCGCTAAGGACGCCGAAGCCGCTCTATTACTGCTCGTTTGGCAGCGGATCGAGTGGCAACTGCTGCTATATAGGCTCGCAGAAGGGTGGAATGCTGATCGACGTTGGTATAAAGCCCGAAGACATAGAGCGCGGTCTTGCCTCCAATGGTGTGAACATGAAGCACGTGAAGGGCGTCTTGCTTACACACGACCACGGAGACCACGTCAAATATGTCTACTCGCTGCTGCGCAATCACAAGCATCTTAAACTCTTCTGCACCAACAGGGTGCTAAACGGAATACTTCGCAAGCATTCCATATCGAGAAGAATAAGGGAATATCATATTCCCATTTTCAAGGAGATTCCATTCAAGTTGATCGATTTCGAGATCACAGCCTTCGAGGTGAGTCACGACGGATCTGACAACATGGGCTTCTCCATCGAATTCGACGGCAGCCGATTTGTAGTCGCCACCGACCTCGGCGAGATAGGTGAACGCGCCGATTTCTATATACGCAGGGCCACCTATCTCATGATCGAGGCCAACTACGACGAGCGAATGCTGCGCACGGGTCACTATCCGGAGTATCTCAAGGCGCGCATCATGGGGCCACGAGGGCATCTCGACAATGCCGTCACCGCCTCCTATCTCTCCGACGCTGTGTCGCCGGAGATGACTTATATCTTTCTTTGCCATCTCTCGAAAGACAACAATACGCCGGCCATCGCGCTCAAGACCGTAAGGGATGCGCTCGAAAGGCGAGGCCTGAAGGTGGGCAACGCTATGGAGACTCTTGAAGACCGGCAAGCCGACGTGCAGTTGGCCGCATTGCCGAGATTCGACATGACGAGATGGTTTGTATTCAGAAAATAAGAGAATTTAGTATATGACAGATAATTCCCGGATTTACAGGGCTTCATATCATACACTCGGATGCAGGCTGAACTTCTCGGAGACCTCTGCCATCGGGATGCAGCTTGCCGGGAGGGGAATCCTGAAGGCAGCCCCCGACGAGCGTCCTGATATAGTGGTGATCAACACTTGCTCAGTCACTGAAGTGGCCGACAAAAAAGGACGCAGCCTCATCAGGCGGCTACGCGACAGATGGCCCGATGCCACACTCGTGGTCACCGGATGCTACGCTCAGCTGAAACCGCAGGAAGTGGCCGCAATCGAAGGCGTGGACATAGTGCTGGGCAATGATGAAAAACTGAAGATATCTGAATTTCTCGATGAGTGGGAGGCCAACCGCCGCAAGCAGGTGGCTGTGCATGATTATCTCGACATAAAGCAATTTCGCGGTGCATGCGAGCGTGGCGATCGCACGCGCTACTGGCTGAAGGTGCAGGACGGCTGCGATTACTTCTGCACATACTGCACCATCCCGTTTGCCCGTGGCAGAAGTCGCTCGGGAAGCATAGCCTCGCTCGTGGATGAGGCACGCAAGGCTGCCGCCGAAGGTGGTAAGGAGATAGTGCTCACGGGTGTGAACGTAGGCTGTTTCGGCAAGGATACCGGCGAGAGTTTTCTCGAGCTTCTGAAGCGTCTCGACGATGTGGAGGGAATCGAGCGCTACCGAATCTCAAGCATCGAGCCTAATCTGCTGACTGAGGAAATATTACGATGGATTGCAGACGGCAGCAGGGCCTTCATGCCGGGGTTCCATATTCCGCTGCAATCGGGCTCCGATGAGGTGCTGAGGCTTATGAACCGACGCTACCGCACAGATCTATTCTCTGACCGCATCGCCATGATACGCGATCTTATCCCTGATGCCTTCATCGGAATCGACATCATCGCCGGGGCCAGAGGTGAAACCGAGGCAGAGTGGGAGAAAAGCCTTGCTTTTGTCTCCTCGCTCGACGTTAGTCGCCTGCATGTCTTCCCTTATTCCGAACGTCCGGGCACAAAGGCTCTTGCCATCAACTACAGCGTGGACGCAGCCGAGAAACACAGACGCGTGGCGCAACTCACGAGCCTGAGCGATGAGAAGATACGTGCTTTCTCAAGGCGCTTTTTCGGCAAAGTGCGCCATGTGCTGTGGGAGCATCCCGGCGCCGACGGGGACGGAGTGATGTTCGGACACACTGACAATTTCCTGCGTGTCTGCGCCAAGGCCTCGCCCGAACTCTACAACACGATTACGCCTGTGGTAATCGATGGATTTCACGACGCCGACCCCGAGACCCTGACCGGTACGATCCCCATGTAGGAATATTATATTTGCGGGCTATGATTCTTAGTGTGATAATATTGAACTGGAACGGAGAGAAACTTCTGAGGGAGTTCCTTCCGGGCGTTGTGGCCAATACGAGGGGTGAGGGTGTTGAGGTGGTGGTAGCCGACAACGGTTCTTCCGATGACTCGCTACGGATTCTGAAAGAGGATTTTCCCTCGGTGCGTGTCATCAGGCTCGAGGAGAATTTCGGGTTTTCGGGAGGCTACAACCGCGCTATCAGGCAGACCGACGCAAAGTATGTGACACTTCTCAACTCGGACGTGGCCACTCCCGAGGGGTGGTGGCAGCCGATAGTTGCCTTTCTCGATGCCAATCCCGATGTGGCAGCGTGCCAGCCGAAGATACTCTCTTACCGGAATAAGGCTTTGTTTGAATATGCCGGAGCCGCCGGCGGTCTGCTCGATAAATATGGATATCCATTCTGCCGCGGTCGCCTTTTCGACCGCATCGAGACAGATGAGGGGCAATATGATTCCGCTCCCGAGGATATAGCCTGGGCATCGGGGGCATGCCTCACCGTGAGGCGCGAGGCATATCTGCAGGCGGGAGGTCTTGATGAGCTTTTCTTCGCACACATGGAGGAGATCGATCTCTGCTGCCGGCTGCATAATCTCGGATGGCGGGTTTGTGTGGTTCCTGACTCGGCGGTGTTTCATCTCGGTGGAGCCTCGCTGGCCGCAGGAAACCCGAAGAAGACTTATCTGAATTTTCGCAACAATTTGCTGCTCCTGCATAAGAATCTTCCTGCGAAGAGGGGGAGAAAAGTGCTTTTCCGCCGAAGGCTGATGGATACGCTGGCTTTCTTCATGTATGCGGTGAAGTTCGATTTCGGTAATGCACGTGCCATACTGAAGGCTCATGCTGATTTCAGGAAACTAAGGAAAAATTACACCGATCTTCCTGAGAACGATGTGCTCTCAACTCTTCCGGGAAGCGACCGGTGTATTGTGGCTGAGAGGTATCTCTCACCCTTCACGCGGCGGAAAAAGTAAAATAAACAGTAATTTATTCAAATATTTCAATTATGAAACTGATATTGGTCAGCAACGACGATGGATATATGGCAAAAGGCGTCAGGGAACTTCTGAAGATGCTCGTGCCTTTTGGTGAGGTTGTGGCCGTGTGTCCCGACAAGGGTCGTAGCGGCCAGTCGATGGCTCTTACATTCGATGCGCCGTTGAGGGTGACGGAACAGGAGTGTCCGGTGGAGGGCGCGAGGCTTTTCAGTTGCTCGGGCACCCCGGTGGATTGCGTCAAGATATCGCGCTATGCGGTTCTCGACGGCAGAATGCCTGATCTGGTAGTGGCCGGTATCAATCACGGCAGCAATGCTGCGGTGAATGTGGTGTATAGCGGCACAATGGGGGCGGTTCAGGAAGGATGCTCATGGGGAGTCCCGGCAATCGGGTTCTCGCTGACTTCACACGATCCGGATGCCGACTTCTCGGCAGTGAGGCCCGCAGTGGAAACACTTGTCAGAGGGATTCTGGAGAATGGTCTTCCTGCCGGTACGTTTGTCAATGTGAACGTGCCCGGCGGAGTGGCTTCAGCCCCTATGAGGCTTGCCCGTGAATGTAAGGCTCACTGGAGCGAGGAGTATAAGGAATACACCGATCCGATGGGGAAGCCGTTCTATATGCTTTCGGGGCGTATGATAAATGACGAGCCTCAGAGTGATGAAACAGATCTCTGGGCGCTTGAACATGGCATGACCTCTGTAGTGCTGGAATGTCTCGACAGAACGGCTCCCGGCGATATGTTGCCATCGTGGATGCGCAGCATCTAAAGAATTAATATGTGTTCAAAAGAGGATATTTTTGGACTGTTTTGCTTATTGTTAATTATTGTTTAAAAATTATTAGTAACTTTGCACACATATTTAGGTTAAATTTCCAAGACTGATAATTAATCGTTTCATTGACAATTATTGTTGCATTAGTAAAGTTATGGATTAATAGTTAAATTAGGATTAGGACACACAGCCAGCCGCGAAGGATTTCGAGGCTGATTGGAAAAAGAGGACTCGTAGTGATTACGGGTCCTCTTTTTCAGTATTGTGGTTTGTTTGTACGGGTTTTCAGAGCAGGGCGGTGAGACGGATGAAGTCTTCCACCGAAAGCTGTTCGGGACGCATCTTCAGGATAGGATCCTCAATCAGCGGAGATCCGGGCTGCAGCATTCCGGCCAGGGAGTTGCGCAGTGTCTTGCGGCGCATTCCGAACGCTGTCTTCACCACGGTCTTTAATTTCCGCTCGTCCACTTCAAGGGCTTCCCTCGCGTTGCGCCTCAGGCGTAGCACTCCGCTTCTCACTTTGGGAGGAGGGGAGAATACGACGGGCTCTACAGTGAAGAGATATTCGCAGTCATACCATACCTGAAGAAGCACGGAGAGTATGCCGTAGGCTTTGCTTCCTGGCCCGGAGCAGATGCGCTCCGCCACTTCCTTCTGGAGCATGCCTGCTATGACGGGAATCCTGTCGCGGTATTCGAGCGCCTTAAAGAAAATCTGCGAGGAGATGTTGTAGGGATAATTGCCTATCAGCACGAAATCGCCGTCGATAACTTCGTTAAGATCGAGTTTCAGGAAGTCGCCCTCCACCACCTTTATTCCGGCCTTATAGCGGTGCAGATAGTCCACGCTCTCCGAGTCGATCTCGATGGCTGTCACATCGCGTCCGGCTGCTATGAGGAAATCGGTGAGCACTCCCATTCCGGGGCCGATCTCCATCACCGGGAGGTTTCCCCATTCCTTGCCGAGCTGCTCACCGCAGGCAGCGGTGAGCTCGCGCGGCGAGATAGTGTCGGCTATCCTCTCCGCAGTGGGCAGATCTGTGAGGAAATGCTGACCGAGGGCCTTCTTTGCTCTTACTTCTCTCATTACTGAATAATTATTTTAGACCTGCCTTCTTGGCTATGTCGGCCGGCACTCCGCTCTTGTTGAGCATGATGTCGAGTGTCTTCTCGAGGAAGTAAGGCTCGGAGACGTAGAGGTAACCTCCGTAAAGTTGGTTTGTGTCCCACGAGTTTTTTACCTTATAATAGCGGTTGCCTTCCTGGTCGGTGGCGTAGCCCACTATCACCATGCCGTGGTCGTCGGTGGTCTCGCGGTTGTCGAAAGTGCGCTGGCGATCTTCCTGGGTGATGACACGTTCCTTCACCGGGCCCTTGATGTCATACTGCATGGCATCGCGGTCGGCATCGGAGAGTTGAGTCCAGCGGGCCACCTCGGCGTTGTCCATGTCTTCCTTGGCCTTCTTTTCGGGGAGGAGCGCATATCCCTTGCGCCATTTGAAGCCCTTCTCGCTCACGTCGGCAGCCCATCCTATTGTATAGCCTGCATCAAGTGCCTCATCCACAATGCGCTTCATCTCCTCCATGGGGATGTTGATGCTCTCGCTCCAGAGCCAGTTGTCGGGAATTTCCATAGCAAAAGGCTTATAGAAGGGATGATGAGTGTAGCTCGTGAATGATACGTACTCCTCGGGCTCAATATTCATCGCTTTAGCGAATGACTGTGGTGTGTAGGTCTTGCCGTTGTAGGTGAACGATTCCACAGCGGGGCCCAGATAGGCGTCGAGAATCGCAATGAATCCCGGCAGCCATGCCGTGGATAGTTTCTTGTTCGGGTTGCTGTTGATGGCATTGATATAGGCTGAGAGGGCCTTCTCCATCTCATAGTGCGAGTGCTTGTCTTCGCCGTAGTTCAGTCCGGCATATACCTCTTCAGGCACGGCGCCGTAGTTGTCTATGGCATAAATTACGTCGGCAAATGAACCACCCTGCGCGAAATTGATCTTGCCGCCGGTGCGGATATATTTTTTCGCCTTGTCGATGTAGCAGTTGCGCACAGTCCACATTTCAGAGATGTCGAGTTCGGGGCCTCCCTTGCGCATCACGTCGTCTTCAATCATAGAGGTGCCGGAGAATGCCCAGCATGTGCCTGATTTATTCTGATCCTTGACGGAGCCGGTGCGGTTTACTTTCACGTCGGTGAATTTGAAACCTGTGGAATCCGGAATCTCGATCTTAGGATCGGCCTGGCCTGCCGCGCTAATGTCCATATAGGTGGCGCCGGCACTCAGGCTGACGGCAGAAGCCGCTAAAAGAAAAAGGACTGCTCTCATGTTGTGTATTTTATTGGAAATTTTTTGAATAGATAATTTGAATCAAGTTGTCGCGGAGTCTTTGCTCATGGCGTCAACAGAGGGGAGGGCCACCCTGCACATAAGGAATGTGAGGATGCAACCGACCATGACAAACCAGAAGTAGATCTCAAACGGATTGCCGCCGCTGAAGCCTGCGAGGTGGAGTGCGGCCATCTTCTCAAACAGCCATCCGGCAGCCATGCCGGGAAGCATGATCCCCGCCATGGAGAACGCTATGCAGAAGGCATAGTGGGAAGTCTCCGATTCGCCCCGGGCGAAATAGATCATATACATCATGAGGGCCGTCAGTCCGAATCCGTAGCCGAACTGTTCTATTCCCACAGCGATGCAGATGATGCTGAAATCAGTGTCGGGGTGTATGGCCATCAGGCAGTAGACCACGCAGGGAAGAGCAAGCGCCGCAGCCATAGGGAAAAGCCATCGGCGCAGGCCGCCATGTCCGATGGCGATGCCGCCGAGTATGCCCCCTGCAAGCAGGGCTATCACTCCTACAGTGCCATTGGCTATGCCTATCTGAGTAAGCGTTAGCCCAAGCCCTCCATCTTCAAGAGGTGTCTTCATGAAGATGGCCACCATTTTTCCGCACAGTGCCTCGGGAAATCTGTAGAGCAGCATGAAGCACATTGCCGCCGCTATGTGGCGCTTGCGGAAAAATGAGGCGAAAGTGAGCACGAAGTTTCTCACCGCCTCACGCGGTGTGGAGCCTCCCGAAGGACGGTCGCAGGCGAGCTTCGGGAGCGCACTGCTATGATAGAGCCAGATGGAGAAGAAGAGCGCTGTGAGGCACCAGAACACCACAGACCATGCTCCTGAAGGTTGCATGCCTCCGGTCTCGAGCCATCCTGCCAGCAATGTCAGGCCTCCCTGCCCCACCACCGTCGCCACCTTATAAAAGGTGGAGCGTATGCCAACGAAATCGGCCTGTTGCCGCTCGTCGAGGGCGAGCATATAGAAGCCGTCGGCCGAAATGTCGTGAGTGGCGGAGAAAAACGCCATGCATGCGAACACGGCGAGTGTGGATGAGAAGAAAAACGACGTGCGCAGCAGCAACGCCACCGCCAGCATGGTTATGGTCATCAGTAGCTCCATAGCCAGTGTCCACCGGCGTTTGGTGGAGAAGATATCCACAAACGGGCTCCAGAACGGCCTTATCATCCACGGCAGCGACAGAAGTCCGGTCCAGGCCGTGATCTCAGCCACAGATATGCCCATCTCGCAGTAGAAGAGCACCGGAAGCACATTGACGGCACAATAGGGGATTCCCTCCGCTATATATAGGGAGGGAATCCATTTCCATGGAGAGCCGCCTGCGGCTTTCGATGATTCGGCCTTAGGTGTCACTTACGGGTCATGCAAGCGGGCAGCGGGGCTTGATCTGCTTGAAGAAGTCGTTGCCCTTATTGTCTACGAGAATAAATGCGGGGAAATTCTCAACCTCGATCTTCCAGATGGCTTCCATGCCGAGTTCGGGATATTCGAGAAGTTCCACATTCTTGATTGAGTTCTTAGCCAGGATAGCAGCGGGGCCGCCGATTGAGCCGAGATAGAACCCGCCGTGCTTCTTGCAGGCATCTGTCACCTGCTGCGAGCGGTTGCCTTTCGCTATCATTATCATGCTGCCTCCGGCTGCCTGGAACTGGTCTACGTAGGAGTCCATACGTCCGGCTGTGGTGGGGCCGAACGATCCGGAGGGAAGGCCTTCGGGCTTTTTGGCGGGGCCGGCATAATAGATGGGGTGCTCCTTGAGGTAGTCGGGCATGGGCTCGCCTGCATCAAGACGCTCCTTAATCTTGGCGTGTGCGATGTCGCGGCCTACGATGATGGTGCCTTTAAGCGAGAGACGTGTGGAGACAGGATACTTGTTGAGGTCGGCGAGCACTTCCTCCATCGGGCGGTTAAGATCGATCTCGATCACTTCGCCTTCTCCGGCCTGGCGGAGTTCAACCGGTATGAGTTCGCCGGGGTTCTCGTCAAGTTTCTCTACCCAGAGACCATCCTTATTGATCTTGGCCTTGACATTGCGGTCGGCCGAGCAGCTTACGCCCATTCCCACGGGGCAGGATGCGCCGTGGCGCGGCAGACGTATCACTCGGATGTCGTGTGCGAAATATTTTCCACCGAACTGGGCTCCGAGGCCGATGTTGTGGGCAGCCTCGAGAAGTTCCTTCTCAAGTTCCACATCGCGGAACGCACGGCCATATTCATTGCCGGTAGTGGGCAGGCTGTCGAAATATTTCACCGATGCCTTCTTCACCACCTCGAGATTTTTCTCAGCGCTGGTGCCTCCGATCACGAAAGCGATGTGGTAGGGCGGGCAAGCGGCTGTGCCGAGGGTCTTCATCTTCTCGATGAGAAACGGCACGAGTGTCTTCTTGTTGAGGATTGCCTTTGTCTCCTGATAGAGATAGGTCTTGTTGGCCGAGCCGCCTCCTTTGGCCACGAAGAGGAATTTGTATTCAGCCCCTTCGGTGGCATGGATGTCGATCTGAGCCGGAAGGTTGCACCCGGTATTGACCTCGTCATACATCGTGAGCGGAGCATTCTGCGAGTAGCGCAGATTGTTTTCAGTATATGTCTTGTAGACGCCCAGCGAGATTTTCTCCTCATCGTCGCATCCGGTCCACACCTGCTGCCCTTTGTAAGCGGCGCAAATCGAGGTGCCGGTGTCCTGGCAGAAGGGGAGCACTCCCTTGGCGGCGATATCAGCATTGCGGAGCATGGTGAGGGCCACGAACTTGTCGTTTTCAGAAGCCTCGGGGTCATGGAGAATCTTCGCAACCATCTCGTTGTGCTCGCGTCGCAGCATGAATGAGCAGTCGTGAGAAGCGACATTGGCAATCACTGTGAGCGCCTCCGGATCTACCACGAGCATTTCATGCCCGTTCCAGTCTTCGGTCTTGACATAGTCTTTGGTGATGAGCTTGTATTCGGTGGTGTCAGGCCCGAGCTCGAAGGGCTTTTGATAATGGAAAGGTTTTGTAGCCATAGGGTATTTTGTGTTTCTGGTTTTCGTCTGAATGGTATTATTTCTGCACTCCTATCTCGAGCAGAGCGCCGGTGACGGGATCGAAAGTTGCGAACGATGGCTCTTTCTTATCCGTGAAAAGCGCGGGGTCAAGCCCGAATGTGGTGCCGAACTGAGCAAGCTGTATCTGCCCGTCGAAGAATGTTTTTCCCGAGCCCGACACCGCAATGCGGGCGCTTCCCGGAATATTGTAGATCACGGCGTTCCGGGGCAGTTTCTTAGGCTGTCCTTTTGCATCTAACGGCATCCCGGGCGAGTCTATGTCGTCTACCGAGATATATACCGGGGCTCCGGAAAGGTCGTCGGCGTCTACGAATCCGGCAAATCCGGAGAGCCGGAACAGAATCACTTTCTCTTCCTGCTCGGGCATATAGGTGAACGTGCGGGTTACGCTCTCTGTGGTCACCGTTCCGGTGAAGGCGGCGGTCATAGCCTCTTCCTGCTCTCCGAGCGAGGCGAGCATGAGTTCCATCTGCTTGCCGTCGGCCGGCATGGCGTCGGCAGTGCCGCGTGTGAGCGACAGTTTTGACTCTCGCACTTCCATCAGCGCCTCGGCGAGAAGCTGGGCCTGCTTCTGCGATGATTTTGATGCTACGAACTCCTCATCCACATATTTCAGGTATTCCTTCCCCGTAGGCCATTTTGTGGCAGGGGCAGCGGCCGGGAGGCCCTTGCCCGTAGGGGCGGCTCCGGTCTCCTTATTGATGGCGAGCAGCATTCCGTCGGAATCCACCTCCAGAAAGGTCAGCGCTCCGGGACGCAGCTGCATCAGGTAATGTGTCTCCGTGTCGGCCACACCGTAAGGACGCACTTTCACTTCGGTGAGAGTCCATGTCTCTGAGTCTTCCTTCACTACGTCGGAAGAACCAAGATATTTCTTGGCATATTGGAAGAATGGGCCCTTTTTAGCCACCTGGCGGGTGGCCGTCACTTCCACTTCGAGGGCTGTGTTGGGGAGCGAGTATACCACTCCGTATTCATTCGATTTTTCGGCAGTGAGCACTTTCGTGGACTGTGCCCATGCCGAGGCAGCCAGAAGGAGGGCCGTGAGGGTCGATATTGTCTTGATCATAAGTCTAAACTTTTCTGTCGATGATAGCCTTGATGGCTCTGCCGAGCCGGTCTGAGATGTCGGAAGCCACCATGCCGTATTCCCCGAGTTCCTCGGCAGCCATGTCGCCGGCGAGGCCGTGGACGAAGACTCCGATTGTGGCTGCATATTCGGGCTGATATCCCTGCGACATGAATGCCGCGATCACTCCGGTGAGCACGTCGCCAGCTCCGGCGGTGGCCATTCCCGGATTGCCGGTAGAGTTGAAATATACCTTTCCTGTGGTGGGGCGGACAGTGACAGTGTGATGGCTCTTGAGCACGATCACGATATTATAGAGTTTCGCTACCTCAATCGCTTTCTTCAGTCGGGCCTCCGCATTGGGCTGCTCACCGAAAAGGCGGTCGAATTCTCCCACATGGGGTGTTATTACGGTGTGGGCAGGCAGGAGCGACAGAAGCGATGGCCGCTTCACTATGCAGTTGAGAGCGTCAGCATCGAGCACAAGGGGCGAATGGCACACTTTCAGAAGATTCTCCAGAGCGCTGACAGTGGCTTCGTTGGTGCCGATGCCGGGGCCGATGGCCACAGCCTCATGGTTATGGTGCAGACTCATGTCGGAGATGAACCTTTCGTTGCGGTCGGGCTCGAACATGGCCTCAGGCACTGAACTCTGCAGTATGGAGATTCCGCTTCGGGCCGTGTGCACTGTAGCGAGTCCGGCGCCGCACTTTAGCGCCGCACGTGCGCACAGCACTGCTGCTCCCATCATCCCCATGCTGCCGGCGAAGATCATGGTGGATCCGTAGTCGCGCTTGGCGCTGAATCGGGCACGAGGATGGAGGTGAGGCCTGACGGTGCGGCTCTCCACAAGAATCCAGGGCGATGTGATGCTCTTTATGGCATTGGGATCGATCTTGATGTCGAGACATTTCCAGTCGCCGATGATTGGCGCGTGCTCGGCAAAGAAGAAAGATAGCTTGGGAAACTGGAAGGTGAACGTGTGGTTGGCGTGCACCATATCGCGGTAGCGGGCTTCGGGATTCCATTCGCCGGCAAGTCCGGAGGGAATGTCGATGCTCACCACTTCGGCGCCCGATTCGTTGATGAGGCGCACCACGCTTGCGAAGCCGCCGGTGATGGGGCCGCTGATGCCCGGGCCGAAGAGTCCGTCGATCACGAGCACACTCTTGTCAAGTTCCGGAGGAGTGAGCGAAGATGTGATCTCGAAAAACTTGACGTCAGGCACTTCCCTGATCAAATCGCGCTGATGCTCGCAGTCGGGGCTCAGCTTGCCCGAGACATTGAAGAGATACGCCTCGATGTTCTCATAGCCGCGTTCGGAAAGAATGCGGGCCACGGCCAGGGCGTTGCCGCCGTTATTGCCGGGGCCGGCAAAGACCACGATGCGTCGGCTCGGCATCACACCCCTGACCAATTCTTTGACCACTTCCTGAGCCGCCCGCTCCATAAGGTCGAGCGACGTGATGCCCTGGGCCTCACAAGTGGCTGCATCAAGGTCTTTTATGAATTTGGAACTTATTATTCTCATGTCTGTATTAAGCCATCAAATGGAGATTAATGAGCTTGTTTTCTTTTTCAGACTACAAATTTAGCCAAAAATGCCGATTTTTCCAAAAAGGATAGTGCAAGATACAAATTTTTTAATTAAATTTGCACGGAATTATTCTTAACACTGCCATTCGAGGCCCCGTAGGGAGCCAGAATGCGCATAAACGTTTTAGGTAATATGGTAGATTATAAAAAACTTGGTCTTGTAAACACTAAAGAGATGTTTGCAAAGGCTGTGCACGGCGGCTACGCTATCCCGGCTTTCAACTTCAATAACATGGAGCAGCTTCAGGCCATCATCAAGGCCGCTGCTGAGACTAAGAGCCCCGTTATCCTTCAGGTGTCGAAGGGTGCCCGCAACTATGCCAACGCCACCCTTCTCCGCTACATGGCTCAGGGTGCTGTGGAATACGCTAAGAGCCTCGGATGGGAAAAGCCCCAGATCGTGCTTCACCTCGACCACGGTGACACTTTCGAAACTTGCAAGGACTGCATCGACAACGGTTTCTCTTCAGTGATGATCGACGGCAGCCACCTCAGTTTCGACGAAAACTGCGAGCTCACTAAGAAAGTAGTGGACTATGCTCATCAGTTTGACGTGACTGTGGAAGGTGAGCTTGGCGTGCTCGCAGGCGTTGAGGACGAGGTAAGCTCTGACCACCACACATACACCGACCCCGAGGAAGTGATCGAGTTCGTGGCTCGCACAGGTTGCGACAGCCTCGCCATCTCTATCGGTACTTCTCACGGTGCCTACAAGTTCACCCGCGCACAGTGCACTGTAGATCCCGCTACTGGTCGCCTCGTGCCTCCTCCCTTGGCATTCAACGTGCTTGAGGCAGTGGAAGCAAAACTTCCCGATTTCCCCATCGTGCTCCACGGCTCAAGCTCAGTGCCCCAGGAATACGTTGACCAGATCAATGAATACGGTGGTCAGCTGCCCGACGCAATCGGTATTCCCGAGGAGTGGCTCCGCAAGGCTGCTAAGATGGACGTGTGCAAGATCAACATCGACTCAGACAGCCGTCTTGCCATGACAGCAGCCGTTCGCAAGGTGCTCAAGGAGAAGCCCGGTGAGTTCGACCCGCGCAAATATCTCGGCCCGGCCCGCGACGAGATGGAAAAACTCTACAAGCACAAGATTCTCAACGTGCTCGGATCTGACGGCAAGGCTTAATAAGCCGTTACAGCTGACGGAAAATTAAAAATCCGGCATCCTTTAGCAGGGTGCCGGATTTTTATGCCTTATCGCGTCTGGCAATCACCATGTGCGGGTGCAATGAAACACGTATTTGTGTCCGTCGTAATCAAGTGAGAAGTCAAAGTTATCACCCTTCAGCGTGTCTACATGGAAGTGGATCGGCATTCCGTCTTTAGGGATAGGCAGCCACTGGGGAGTCACGAACATATAGCTTCCCAGCGGTGTGGGATCCTTGGCGAATTTCATCGTGAGGTCAGAGCCGGAGAGCGAGAAGTTTCCGGTGCGTGTCTCGTATGAATAGGGCTGCTCGCTCAGGCGTATGACTCGGACTATTTCGTTCTGAAATGCGAAAATCGAGGTGTTTTCCGGAGCAAGAGGGTAGGGGTGGCCATCTTCGGTGATCTCCTGAAGCGCCCATGAGCCGAATATGTGACCTATGTGGCCGTTGTTTTGAGTGCATCCCGCCAGCAGGAGCAGCAGCGGCATGATCAGAAGCGATATTTTTTTCATTTCTTTTTCGATTTTATGTTCAGGTCGCCGCTATAGGCAAAACGGAGTTGCGCGCCGAAATTGTCTCCCCGGAGGTCGCCCGAATCAAAGGCCAGACGTGCCGAGATCTCAAACTGAGGCAGTGAGGAGAGGGGCAACACCTTTGCTTCGAGCATTGCTGAGGTGTTATGCAGTCTGTGTGTCACGGGCACCCATCCATTGCCGCCGGCTCTCTGATAATTCACCATAGCGCGGTAGCTCCATCGGTCAGACGGGTTGCCTCCCAGTGCGAGATGGAATCCGCGTGCGCGGTTGTGGAGATAGTTGAGCATACCGCTGCGGTTGTAGACCGGCGCTTTGAGGAAGGGAGTGCCTATGCCCATTCCATAGTTGGTATATGCTCCGTAGTCACCGTTGTTGTAGTAATCATCGGCACCCTGGGCATGTCCTGTCAGATCGTTGTAGGGATGATCCTGCGGCGCAAAGTGTATCGGGCCCGACTGATTGACGAAATCAAGATATTCAGCCACGATCTTGGTGACGGCACCCTTGCGGGCGAATCTGTACTCCACACCCCAAAGGCCGTCGAAGCCATTCATTTTTCCTATGCCTGAGCCATCTTCCCAGAGCCATTCGAAGTAGGCGCTGAGCGTGGATGAATCGCGCAGCCTGCAGGTGGCTTTCAGATCCCATGAGCCGAGATGCGAGCCGGAGTAGTAAGCCTCGCCTCCTTCCCGTGGAATAAGCATCTGGAATACATCATCAAAAGAGAAGCCCCTTACTGACTGGCTCTTTATCTCGCCCTTCTGATATTTATATGATGCTCCTCCGAACAGGCCTGCAGCCTGAAGTCCGACAGTGACGAATAGCGGCTGGGTAGGCTTGGTGCGGAAATACAAGCGCTTGTAGTTATACCAAAGATTAATGGATCTGATTCCTGAATAGTAGTTGAATTCCCTGTCTTTGAAGCCGGAATCTGTCATTCGGCCATACATGAGTTCCCCGTCGATCTGCACCCATCCCTTCGTGAAGGGAATATCCTGAAAATCTATGAAGCCTACAGCCACTCCCGGAATGGGAGAGGCGTTGTTGCTGCGGATAAGGTCGCCCGACGAGAGTGCATCGTCTACGATGCCGGAGCGTGAATATTTCATTCCGGCCGTAAGGAAGAGCGATCGATATTTTATCTGACCGAAAAGTTGCTGAATGCGCAAGGCGGGGCGGCGGTCAGCATTTGTGCCCCATTCTTTCTCGGTGGGATGCCATCTGTCATAGTCCGTTTTCGATCCCCACCCGGCTATATAGTCCACTCCGGCGCTCCATGAGAAGCGCGCGTCGCGGTCGAGAGGTTTCGAGATTCCTGCTTCCTGCCAGATGCCGTTGCCTTCCACATAGCGGCCCTCGTTCCATGAGCCGAGCATATATGGTGCGAGCGATTCGGTGGAGGTCTGTGCAGCCACCGACGCATGATATTCGAGCGGAACGTCGGCGTATGCGGCGAATGCGGCCAGGTATATGGCGGCCGGGAGCAAGCGGCGTAGCCTGCTGAAAGATAAAAGATGGGTTGTCATATATTTGCGGGGTGTGTTCATGGGAAAGTTTATCGGTCTTGCCTGCAGATGTCTCTAATTATTTCTCCGGCCAGCATCATCCCGAATATTGCGGTGATGTGGCATAGGCTGCCGTTGATGGCGGCCTTGTAGTCGCAGGTCTCATCGGTGAGGCCACGGTTTTCGAGCAGTTCGTCGGAGTAGACACACAGGAATTGTTTTGACGGGAATGTGTTGTCGCGTTTGAATCTTTGGCGCAGTGCCCTTGCCAGCCGACATCCCTGCACATCCCGGAATTTACCGGTCTTTATGCGCGAGGGATCCATCTTGAGGGCGGCGCCCATGCTGCTGAAGAGCCTGGCCGACGACTCTGTGGCGCGCAATATGAGCAGCGCCTTGTCTTTCAATGAGTCGATTGCATCCACTACGTAGTCATACTCATTAAGGTCGATGGTGTGGGCGTTGTCGGCTGAATAAAACATCTGCAAGGCCTCTATCTCGGCCTCGGGATTGATGGCGCGGAGCCTTTGGCTTGTGGCTTCTGTCTTGACCATGCCCACCGTGAGCGTAGTGGCCGGCATCTGCCGGTTTATGTTGGAGGTCGCCACCCGGTCGGAGTCTACGATGGTGATGCGGCGCACACCTGTGCGCACAAGGCATTCTGCCGCCCAGCTTCCGACGCCGCCCAGCCCGAAGACTATCACTCGGGCTTCGGCTATGCGGCGCATGGCGTCTTCTCCCACAAGAAGCCGGGTGCGGTTGAATATGTCGGAGTCTCCGGTCATCGTATGAGTGATTTCAGGGTAGCTATCACGCGGTCGGCGTCAGCATCGCTGACGTAAGGGCCAGAAGGTAGACACAGTCCTCTATGAAAGAGCGATTCGGAGATGCCGTTTACGTATGCCGGAAACTTGCTGAATACCGGTTGGCGGTGCATCGGCTTCCAGAGCGGTCTTGTCTCGATACCAGCCTTCGCCATTCCGAGGCGCAGGGCCTCCACGTTGGCGTTGGGCTCGCAATCCGTGTGTACGGATGCTCCTGATTCGGTGACTCCTCCGGCACCTCCGACGGCGTTGGTCACGGCTTCAGAATATGCCTCATCCTCACCCTTCACGCGGAGTTCGGGGTCGATGAGGATCGTGGATAGCCAGAAATTGCTGTCGAAGCGGCTGTCGGGATTGTCGTGCAGTATCACTCCCTCCAGGTCTGCCAGATGCTCGCGGTAGTAGGCGTGGCGGTGGCGGTGATGGGCTATGTATTCCTCGGCTACTGTCATCTGGCCGCGGCCTATGCCCGCGCAGATGTTGCTCATGCGGTAGTTGTAGCCCACATCCTCGTGCTGGTAATAAGCGTAACCTAAACGGGCCTGGGTGGCATAATACATCGTTTTCTTCGCGGCGGCTTCATCGGGGCACACGAGCGCGCCTCCGCCCGAAGTGGTTATCATCTTGTTGCCGTTGAACGACAAGACACCATATTCCCCGAAAGTGCCGCATCGACGTGACCTGAACGATGAGCCGAATGCTTCGGCTGCGTCTTCCAGCACCGGGATATTCCATTTCTGCGCCACCCTGAGGATTGAGTCGTAATCGACAGGCATTCCGTAGAGGCAAACAGCCACGATGGCTTTCGGGAGGCGCCCGGTCTTCTCGAGGCGGTCTGCGATAGCCTTGTCGAGGAGTTCTGCGTCCATATTCCAGGAAAACGGCTCGGAATCAACCATCACCGGAATGGCGCCCACGTAGCGCACGGGATTGACTGAGGCGCTGAAAGTCATCGACTGCACCATAACCTCGTCTGATTCTCCCACTCCGAGGCCGATGAGTCCGAGATGAAGCGCTGACGTGCCCGATGAGAGGGCCACAACCTTTTTGTCTTCACCTAAGAATGTTTCGAGATCTTTTTCAAACCCCGAGACATTGGGGCCCAGGGGCACCACCCATTCATCGCGGAAGGCTTCGTTGATATACCGGATTTCATTGCCCGACATCTTGCACATCCGCAGAAGTATTCTGTTGTCCATAGCTAAGTCAGAGTCTGTTTTTCTCTCTTGTAAGGGATAGGATTTCATCAAGATGCTCCTTCTTTGCCGGGGCCTCTTTGATGAGTTTCCGGTTGGAGTCGAGGCGGTGTATGTCGCTGCCGGCCACGTCGATGAAGCCGTTGCCGAGAAGCCACACGGCCTTCTTGCGCGCCGTCTCTCCGTAGCCGCCTACGAGCGATACGTAGTTAAGTTGCATCTTCACGCCCATTTCTTTAAGTCGGCGGTAGTCGTCCTCGTTCATGTAGGTGTATCTCTCGGGATGCGCCAGAAGCGGGTAATATCCCTTCGACTTCACATTCTCGAGCATACGCTCAAATCCCATGGGAGGCGAGAAGTAAGAGGTCTCCACAAGCAGATGATCGGCCTGCGGGCCTATCGGCAGGAGGTCGCCTGCTTCAAGCCGCTCTTCGAAGAGGGGGTCGAGCATATTTTCCGATGCGAGATGCAGTTTCAGGTTTCCGTCCCACTTGTCGGTCAGTTCGCTAAATCGCTCGCGGAGTTTTTCCGTAGTGTTCGGATAGTCTTCCATTATGTGAGGCGTGAGCCAGAGGGTGTCCACTCCGAGCGAGTCGAAATGCCTGAGAGCTTCAAGCGAATCAGACATGTTTTGAAATCCGTCGTCCACTCCCGGCAATATGTGGGAATGCCAATCGGTGAAGCCCCGCAGCATATCGCTGTCGGCAAGGGATGGAACTTTAGATTTAAATAACCACATGGTGCTATTTGTAACCGTTATTTCACGAAGAGCACGGCGGCTGTGGCCGCAAGTGATGCCACCGAAAGCCAGAAGCTCGCGTTCATCACGTTGTTGGCGTTATTGGTGGTCTGGCGCTTCCTGAAGTTGTTCGGCTCCACATAGATCACGTCGCCCTGTTTCAGATAGTAAGCCGGTGATGATGCCATGTTTTTGGCATCGGTGAGGTTGATGGTGAATGTCTGCACTGTGTCGCCATTCTGACGGAGCACCATCACATTCTCGCGCTTGCCCTGAATAGTCATATCTCCGGCGAGGGAGAGCGCCTCTATCACTGTGAGCACATCCTTATTCATGTCGTAGCGTCCGGGGTGTGCCACTTCTCCCATCACAGAAACTCCGGTGTTGATAAATTCCACGATCACTACCGGGTCTTTCACCAGACCTCTTCCTACCAACTCGCCCTTTATGTAGCCGGCGAGTTCGGAGCGGGTCATACCCTCCACCTTGAGCACGCCGAGCACGGGGAAGTCGATGGTGCCCTGTGGTGTTACGGTGTAAGTGGAGATTCCTTCGCTGGTGGAAAGGGAGTATTCGCGCGCGTCAGACCCCGTGCCGTTGTAGGCTGTTGAGTGGGAGGTGTAGTTAGAGATGACGTCGAGATTGAAAATCTGGGCAAGGGCGGGGTCTTTCGACTTGATTACGATCGAGAGTTTGTCGTGAGGCTCTACCTTGATTTCCTTATTTTGCGACATCATTATCTGAATTATTTCAGCATTCTGCGCATCCTGGAAGTAGGCTATGTTTTTGGGAGTTGAGCATGCTCCCGCCATGACGAGGAGCACTGCTGCGATAAAGATCGATTTCAGGAATTTCGTAAGATTCATCTACCTGTGGAAAGTTAATTTTTACAATTCAGTTTAGACTGTCGCTGCCCGAAGGCGATTGTCAGTCGTAGAGGGTTTGGTGCGAGACGGCTTCCCTGCGCCTGATTATCCGCGTGATTATCAGGTTGCCTAATATCCATAATGCTGCATCGCCTACAAGGAGCCATGTGGCCGACACGAATGGAGAGAGGGCTACGTTGGCTATCATCAGCACAACGGCCGACAGCAGTATGATGCAGAGCGACACACGCTGGCTGAGTCCGAGCGCGAGCAGCTTGTGATGGATATGGCACTTGTCGGGGAGGAAGGGATTGCGATGATGGCGAACACGATGGAAATACACGCGCACCACGTCGAATACCGGGATGAAAAGTGGGGAGAAGGCGAGCACTATCTTATTGTAGTCTACAGGAATCTCTCCCGATGATATGTTGGTGACTCTCAGCGCTATGAAGCTGAGCATCATTCCCACCGTGAGGGCTCCGGTGTCGCCCATGAATATCTTCTTGCGCTTCGAGGGGTTGCCGAAGACGTTATAGTAGAAAAATGGCAGGAGAGTGCCGAACTGAGCCCACGCGAGCATGGCGAGCACCCACTCCTTTGCCATCGTGAGCACGATGCCGTAGAAGATAAGGGCTATTCCGCTGAGCCCTGATGCAAGCCCGTCGATGCCGTCGATCAGGTTGATGGCATTCACGAGATAGACCACGCAGAAGCCTGATACACACCATCCGAACCATGCCGGAATCTCATGAATCCAGAGCAGACCGCCTGCATCGTGGATGTAGGCGCCGGATGCGCAGATGAAGACGGCCGCTATGATTTGCCCCGCGAATTTGGCCTTATAGCGCACGCCGATAAGGTCGTCGGCGATGCCGATGAGAAACATGAGCATCTGTGCGCAGAGGAGATACATGATCCATTGAGTGCTGTCGGCCATCATGCGGCTTGCAGTGTCTATGCCCATCGAGGCGGAAATCGCCATGACGAGGCACACCGAGAAGATGATGGCAGGAAGAAATGCAATGCCTCCCAGACGGGGCACTACTCCTTTGTGGATCTTGCGTTCATCCACTTCATCGAATAGTTTCCGGCGGAAAGCTATGAGCAGAATCTGGGGTATGATAATACCTGTCAGCACCAGTGAGATGCAGAAGGCTGCGATATCGGCATAAATCCAAAAATCAGTCGACATATAATACAAACTATCTTGATTAATTCCTGCCGGAATATTTGGGTTTTTTACGAGTTTTGTAGGTTAGCTGTTTAGTCAGTTTCCACTATGAATGCAAAGATAGTCAAAAAAAATATAATCTCCAATTATTTTTTGAATAAGTTTCAGAAAAGTGCCGGCAATGCGTCAGGTCCGCTACCACTGGGTGTCATTTCCTGAGCGTCGAGAGGTAGAAATCGAGCACATCCGTGGCAGCCGTGAACGACGACTGCTCGTTGTTGAGCACTCGCAATTCCTTCTGCTCCATAAGCTCCCTGAGGCCCGGAGTGTGATAGAATCTTGCGCGTAGCTGCTCCTCGATGGTCTCGGTCATCCAGTAGCGTGCCTGTTCGTTGCGCTTGCGCTGGAAATAGCCGTTTTCTTCCACGTATGCGAAGTAGCGGTCGATCATATCCCATACCTTATCGATGTCTTTCTCATAGTAGCCGCTGTAGGTTACCACTTCAGGCACCCATTTGCTCGGAGTGGGTGGGAACAGCATCAGGGCAGTGCGAAACTGCTGGGCAGCGAGCATGCAGCGGTCTACGTTGTCGCCGTCACACTTGTTGATGGCGATGCCGTCTGCCATCTCCATTATGCCTCGCTTGATGCCCTGAAGTTCGTCGCCGGTGCCGGCAAGCTGTATGAGCAGGAAGAAATCTACCATCGAATGCACTGCAGTCTCACTCTGGCCTACGCCTACGGTCTCCACAAAGATGCGGTCGTAGCCTGCGGCCTCGCAGAGCACTATGGTCTCGCGGGTCTTGCGGGCTACTCCACCCAGTGAGCCTCCCGAGGGGGAAGGCCTGATGAAAGCGTCTTTCTCAAGTGATAGCTTCTCCATGCGGGTCTTGTCGCCGAGAATGCTTCCGCGTGTGCGCTCGCTGCTCGGGTCTATGGCAAGCACCGCCAGCTTATGGCCCTGGCGTATGACGTGTGTACCGAAGACGTCGATAGAAGTTGACTTGCCGGCTCCGGGCACTCCGGTGATGCCTATGCGCCTGGAGTTGCCGCTGTAGGGAAGGCATTTCTCGATCACTTCCTGAGCCACGGCCTGATGAGCCTCTGCCGTGCTTTCTATCAGGGTGACAGCCCTTCCGAGAATGCTTACATCTCCCTTCAGGATTCCTTCCACATATTCGCCCGGAGTGAGAGTGCGCTTTTTCTTCACCACTTTCCGGTAGGGATTCACTGAGGGATTGGAACTGACTCCGGCATTGACACGGAGGCCGGTGTATTTTTCATCGTTTTCGGGGTGTATCATGGCCAAATTTGAATTATGCTATCGCTTGATTGCTCCTCCCACCGGGATTGTGGCAATCGTGTCGGCAGTTGCTGTGTTGATGATATACGCTTTAAGGTTGAATTCAGATGTGCCTGCGGGCAGATCGCCGGCCCGGAGGGTGAGAGAGAGGGTGCTGACGCCGTTGGGCTCAATGGCATCCGGCATCAATACTCCCCCGAGGGCGTAGTCGCTTGAGGCCGGCGCCAACCGCAGGGTGTCGGGCGAGTCATTATATATGCCGATGAAGATAGGTCGCACTGTGTTGGGGCCTAATTCATCTACATTGATGATTTTTGAAGAAAAACGCAGGCATCCTTCCGCATCAGGATAAGTCTTGATGAGGTTCTTCCGTGATGGAATCACCATGCCCTTGAGTTTGAATGAATTGGAGATGCGCTCATTTCCGGTGTAGATCTTGGCTGTCTTGAGAAACTTTCCCGGACGGTTGGTCGGATTGTAGCCTACGGTGATTTCAGTGGTGTCGCCCGGCGCGAGCATCTCTTCGGTGAACTCAGCAGATGAGCAGCCGCAACTGGTGCGCGCTGAGATGATGAAAGTGGAGTCGGGAGCAATGTTCACGGCCTTTACGGTGCGCGTGGTCAAGCCGTTCTCTTCGCGGATCACTCCGAAATCCAGTTCTTCAGGGATGAATTTCAGAGTTTTCTCAATCTGCGCGAGCACAGGAAGAGAACACGCGGCTCCAACAGTCAGAGCGAGCGGAAGAAGCCGCCTGAGTGTGAAACGTGGCGATTTCATGGCACTACTTCTCCTTTTATTATAAGGTGTACCTTGCGTGGCGACCCGTTGGTGGTGATCGTCACCTTCTTTGAGAAGTATCCTTTGCCGTTTGGCACGTAAGTGACCTTCATCTTGCCGCTCTTGCCCGGAGCCACCGGTGCGTCGCTATATTCAGGACGTGTGCATCCGCAGTCGGCTCTTGCGTTGGTGATGACAAGATTCTTGTCTCCGGCGTTGGTGAAGGTGAACTCATGTGAGACTCTACCTTTCTTCATTGATATTGTGCCGAAATCAAAAGTGGACTCTTCGAATTCGATCTTGGCATTTTTGTTGTTTTTAGCCGTTGCCGGAACTGCCATGAATACCATAGCGAGGAGCAGGAGGCTGAGAAATGACTTAAATCTTATGCTGTTCATATTTGAGAAACGAAAAGAGCGTGTAATTGTTGCAGAGTGAGCCTGACACTCACTCCGCAAATGCAAAATTAATAAAAAAAAGTGGAAATTCTTGCATATTCGGATAAAAACCGCTAACTTTGCAGAGCGTATGAGATTCATGCGTCATCGGGGCGTAGCGCAGTCCGGTAGCGCACCTGGTTTGGGACCAGGTGGTCGCAGGTTCGAATCCTGTCACCCCGACGTGAGATTGATTAAAACGATGTGACCTAATAAGTTGCATCGTTTTAACGGTTTAATGCGAGACATATCCGTGACGCTACCGCCGATATTGACAAGAGCAAGGAATTATGGCTAAAAGATTTTCTATAGAGAAGGAAATTGCTAAGTATAAGGAGGATGGTTTTGTGGGGTTTGTTCCGGTTTCCATGCTCCGGGGAAACACCGCGATCATTCCGAAAGAAGGTGGCGTGTATGTTGTAATACGTAACTCTGACTCCGCGCCTCAGTTTCTTGAGACCGGAACTGGTGGTTTTCACAAGGGCGAGAATCCTAACGTGCCGATAGCCACCCTGATTGAAAATTATGTGGAAGACAGTCACACGGTCTACATTGGAATGTCGATCCATCTGCGTACTCGCATCAAGGAACTTCTACGTTTCGGCGCTGGAAAAGGCGGCCATAAGGGCGGAAAGTATTTGTGGCAACTTGCCGATTCCGGCAATCTATTAGTAGCGTGGAAAACCACGCCGGGGTGTGACCCAAGAGCCATTGAAACCCAAATGATCAGGGATTTCGCAGCAGTTCATGGCAAAAGACCCTTTGCAAACCTTAAATATTAACACGAGATTAGAAGAAATTTCCGAGCAGTGCTGGAACTCCTCTCAGCGGGAGGTTTGGCAATTAAGAAGGGAGAGTATCTTTTCCGTGACGGACTTAGGACTGAACTTAGATTCAACCGATAATTTCATGTCGCTCAACAATTGAATGTCGTTGGCATGTGTGGCGGCCCAGATTATTCCGTCAGCAAGCGAGCGGGCGCGTGTCGCAATATCGTCGCTCCACGGGGCGAGCCAGCCTGTGGCGGCGTGGTCTATGATGTCGCGCTGGCCGCCATGATCAAATGCTACAGGGATGCACCCGTAGGCTTGCCCTTCAACGAGTGTGCCGGGGAGGGTTTCGAAGTCGGACGATGAGACCACAATGCGGCAGTCGCGGTATGCCTCGCGTATGGCATCCTCGCCATGAAGGGTTCCGAGATGGCGGTGCGCAATGGCAAAGCCGGCAAGAGCGTGAGGATCCTTGACCGAGCCAAACGTAACAAGTTCAAGTTTCCCGGCTATCGAGGGATGGTTTTCCAGGATGAATTTCAGGGCTTCCTTTAGCACCGGCAGGCCCTTGATGGGGTCATCGAGACGGGCAGCCCCGAAGATAATTCTTATTTTTTCTCCTTCGGCTATATGTGAAGGCTGAGGCATATTCTTCGTAGTGAAGACATTCGGAATCACATCTATCCGGACGTCGCGCATCAGGCTGCTTTCCTCGGCCTTGCGCGCAAGCCACGAACTGACGGCAACAAATCTGATATCTGCGTCTTTATAGAGGTCAAGTTTTCGCTTCCATGTCTGATGCGACATGTCGTCAGGCGTTTTTTTGTCGCCGAGCAGCGGGCAGGAACCACATTCTGAAAGATAGCCCCTGCATGTGCCTGCATGGTGGCAGATGCCCGTCATGTTCCACATGTCGTGCATTATCCAGACTAAGGGTTTACCCGTTTCCCCTAGTTTTTTGATGCCATCGAGGCTAAGCATTCCCTGATTTACCCAACCGAGAAAAATAGCGTCGGCATCCTTCACCCAGGGGTGGTGCCGGAGTGAGAGGCCGAATGTGGCCGGATCCGCCTTGAAGAGAGTGGAGCGCTGCAGCCCGTTGGCCAAAAACACCTGAAGACGCTCGGCGAGAAAGGCGGCCTTTATTTGCAAGGGGGATGCCGCAAGCTGCACAAACGTAGAATCTGACAGTTTCTCGGTGACGAGCATACGCGCGTCGATGCCCATGCCGCGCAGGGCCTCCACCAGCCTGTAGGTCACGATGGCCGCGCCGCCGCGAAGGTCGCTCTTGCTTATGAACGTGATCTTCAGTTTCTCTCCCATTTCTCAAAGCGATAACGCACACCTGAGGAGTCGGTGACCCATTCAGAGGCTTCTGAAATGTGCCACTCTTCACGATAATCGGGAAACCATGCGTCAATTTCCTTATCAGTCACGGCATCGACGAGCGTGATATAGAGAGTGTCGGCGAGTGGCATAAACGCCTCGTAAATCTGTTGGCCGCCGATGACGAAAGGAGTCTCCATGCCGGAGCAAGCCGCGAGGGCGTCTTCCGGAGTGGCCGCCGTCACTGCGCCATCGGCGTTGAATCCCGATCTGGAGAGGATGATGTTAAGGCGGCCGGGGAGCGGTCGCTTTGGCAGTGATTCCCACGTCTTGCGCCCCATTATCACGGGGTGGCCTGTGGTGAGGGCCTTGAAATTCTTCAGATCGGCCGAAATGTGCCAGATGAGGTCTCCTTTGCTTCCGAGTTCCAGATTGCGCCCTACGGCTGCTATCATGGCGAGAGATTGCCGGCCGCTCATACGCTTACCTCCCCCTTTATTGCAGGCCACGGATCATAACCTTCAAGAGTGAAATCTTCATACTTGAAGTCGAAAATGTCTTTTACGTCAGGATTAATCAGCATACGCGGCAGTGGACGCGGCTCGCGTGTGAGCTGCTCGCGCACCTGTTCGAGATGATTTAGATATATGTGCGCGTCGCCGAGAGTGTGGATGAACTCTCCCGGTTTCAGTCCGCACACCTGTGCGAGCATCATTGTCAGGAGTGCGTATGACGCGATGTTGAACGGAACACCTAAAAAGCAGTCGGCGCTTCGCTGATATAGTTGAAGCGAGAGTCGCCCCTCGCTCACGTAGAGCTGGAAGAAAGCGTGGCAGGGCGGCAGGTTCATGTTGTCGATATCTGCTACGTTCCAGGCGCTTACGATGATTCGGCGAGAGTCGGGATTATTCTTGATCGTCTCTACAGCCTCTTTTATCTGGTCGATATGCCCTCCATTGTAGTCGGGCCATGAGCGCCACTGATAGCCGTAGATATGACCGAGATTTCCGTCAGGGTCGGCCCATTCGTTCCATATACGCACACCGTTGTCTTGCAGATATTTTACGTTGGTGTCCCCTTTCAGAAACCAAAGCAGTTCGTGGATGATGCTTTTCAGATGCACTTTTTTTGTAGTGACGAGAGGGAATCCCTCGCTCAGGTCATAGCGCATCTGCCAGCCGAAGGTGGAGATGGTGCCGGTGCCGGTGCGGTCGTCTTTCCGGTGACCGTGGTCAAGAATATGCTGAAGCAGTTCGAGATAGGGTTTCATGATTAGTCTGTATTGAGGGTGTCAGGAGGGGGTGAAGAGAGGCGTATGGCGAGAGCGCTCCTTATTGATCTGGAAACGAATGGCTCCGTTAGGACAGACATCCACGCAGTCGAAACATCTCACACACCGGGAGTTGTCAACTACTCTTTGCTCAACCTTTATGCACTTGCACGAGCAGATGTCTTCACACTTCATGCAGCTTATGCAGCGGTCAGGATCAATGGCAATGTGCATGAGGGTCTGTTGGTGAAGAAGTCCGAGCGCGCTCCCAATGGGGCATACATCCGAGCAGAATGCTTTCCCGCTATGCCATGCCCAGACCATAATGGCGCCGAGGGCTACTGCTCCTGATGCAGCGCCTATGGCGAGGGCCTTTCCCGAGAAACTGCCGCCCAGCGATCCCCATGTCATGGCTGTGTCTGAAGGCTGAACTATAGATGCCGCGTTGCGCATCATGTTCCAGGGCTCAACCACATATCCTGCCACGAGCACTCCGGCGGCTATCGAAATTATGTAGATGAGCAGAACGGGATAGCGTATGGAAAGAGGGGGGCGATATCTGAACGCACTCTTTTTTGCAGTGTGTCGGCGGGCCATGACCGCTATATCCTGCAGTGTCCCTACGGGACAGACCCCGGCGCAATATACCCTGCCGAATAGTAGCGTGGCCACGAGCCAGAACACCGTGGTGCCGAGGCAGGCGAGGAAAGCCGAAGGAATGATCTGCGAGATTTCCGCAATTCTCATGAAGGATGGGGCCGCGGCTCCGAGCAGAAGCCAGCCCAAAGCGGCTGCGAGCATCACAGACGCCAGAAGAATACGGAACTTACGCATCTGCATGGCGGTTGAGGATATGGGCCGGAGCCGTATCAGCGCCGGCGGTTGTTGCCTCCGTTTTTCTGCTGCTGACGAAGCATTTCCTGCTGCTGTTTCTGCATCTCTTCAAGTTTGGCCATCCAGCCTGACTTCTTGGCGGGCTTCTTGGCGTTCTCGCGCATGGTGCGGCGCACTGTCTCTTCCTTCACAAACCACTTGCGAATGGCGTAGGTCTGGATTATTGTGATGAGAAGCGAGAGGAAGTAATAGTAGCTGAGGCCGGCCGCATAGTTATTGAAGAATACCAGGAACATCAGGGGCATCAGATACATCATCCACTGCATGCCGGGCATCGAGGAGCTCTGGCTCTGCATGGTGGAACGGGTGTAGATGATGTTGGTGGCGGTCATCAGAAGGCAGAAGAGCGAAATGTGATTGCCGAAATATTCCGTTATGAGGGGAATATGGGCGTTCCATGAGATGATGGCGTCAGGAGCCGCAAGGTCATGGGCCCAAAGGAACGACTGTCCGCGCAACTCTATACAGTTGGGGAAGAACGCGAACATGGCGAAAAGTATAGGCATCTGGAAGAGCATGGGGATGCAGCCCGACATCGGGCTGGCTCCGGCCTTGCTGTAAAGCGCCATGGTCTTCTGCTGGCGAGTCATCGCGTTCTCGTTGCCGGGATATTTATCGTTTATCTCCTTGATGTCGGGAGCGAGGATGCGCATCTTGGCTTGGCTTACGTAGCTCTTGTAAGTGAGCGGGAAGAGTACGAGCTTGAGAAGGATCGTGAGCACGAGGATCACGATGCCGTAGTTCCAGCCGAAACTTCCGAGGAAGTTGAAGAC
>CAYPGW010000023.1:0-45726 GCA_964410515.1 uncultured Sangeribacter sp.
GTGCCGTCAGCACCGAGACCGAAGAACTTAGCCTGGAACATACCCTCGTCGCCTACATTGATTTCAGGCAGCTGGGGCAGTGAGAGGAAAGTAACGTCGTCGTTGATTCCTACAGTGAAGCGATCGCGGGGCTTCTCGGCCTCAAGATTTTCAAACACTGAAAGCACAACGGCGGGAGTGGTGTCTTTAGAAGCCAGACCATAACGTCCGCTGATGATCATGGGAGCGCCTTCCACGCCATAGTAAGCGTCTTTCACGTCGAGTGCGAGAGGCTCGCCATTAGCGCCGGGCTCTTTAGTGCGGTCGAGCACGCAGATGCGCTTGCAAGTAGCGGGCACGGCAGCGCGGAGATGCTTCACGCTGAAAGGACGATAGAGGTGAACGGAAACGAGACCTACCTTCTTGCCTTTAGCGCGGAGATAGTCGATCACTTCCTTTGCAGTTTCTGTTACGGAACCCATGGCAATGATCACATTCTCAGCCTCGGAGTCGCCATAATAGTCGAAGAGTGAATAGTTGCGGCCGGTGATCTTGCTCACCTCCTTCATGTATTCCTCCACGATCTCGGGCACTGCGTCATAATACTTGTTGCAGGCCTCACGGTGCTGGAAGAAGACGTCGGGGTTCTCGGCCATGCCGCGAGCCACAGGTGCCTCAGGTGAGAGGGCACGCTTACGGAAATCAGCGAGAGCGTCCTGATCGATGAGGGCTGCGAGGGCATCCTGATCTATTGCTTCGATTTTCTGTATCTCGTGAGAAGTGCGGAAGCCGTCGAAGAAGTTCACGAAAGGAACACGGCTCTTGAGGGTGGCGAGATGAGCCACACCTGAAAGATCCATAACTTCCTGCACACTGCCTTCGGCAAGCATTGCGAAACCGGTCTGACGCACCGACATCACGTCCTGATGATCGCCAAAGATTGAAAGGGCGTGGCTGGCGAGCGTACGGGCCGACACGTTGAATACGCAGGGAAGAAGCTCACCGGCGATCTTATACATGTTAGGGATCATCAGAAGAAGACCCTGGGAAGCAGTGTAGGTGGAAGTGAGGGCGCCGGCCTGCAGAGAACCGTGGACTGCACCTGCCGCACCTGCCTCAGACTGCATCTCCTGAACATGAACTGTTTCGCCGAAAATGTTTTTCCTGCCTGCCGCGCTCCAGTCGTCGACATACTCCGCCATTGTGGAAGAGGGTGTGATGGGGTAGATAGCAGCGACTTCAGTGAACATGTAGCTCACATGGGCGGCCGCCTGATTGCCATCGCAGGTCAGAAACTGCTTTTGATTGCTCATAGTCTGTTTAATTAGATAATGTATTAACGATGTTGTTTTTCAGTGTCAGGTATCACTACATTTAGCATTAGGCTGTAGGAATATGCAAAATTAATAAAAAATCTTCAATACAGCAATAAAAACAAGAAAAAGGCGTGAAAAAAATCACGCCTTTCTTGCTATAGTTGGTAATAACCTTTGATATCACTCAGCGAGGAATGCCTTGACGCGGGCAAGGACATTGTCTACGGTATATCCGAACTTCTCGTCGAGCACCTTCGCGGGAGCCGAAGCGCCGAAACGTTCCATGCCGTATACCTTGAAATCACCCTTCATCACGGGATAGAGTGCTGCAGGGAGTCCGGCAGTGATACCGAACATCTTAACGCCTGAAGGAAGCACCTCATCACGATACTGCTTGGGCTGACGGAGGAAGAGGCCTACGGAAGGAATCGACACTACGCGAGCGCCTACACCCTCCTCGCCAAGTTTCTCTGCCACATGGAATGCGAGCGAAACCTCTGAGCCATTGGCAACGAGCACCACTTTGGGATCGGGAGCGTCATAGACAACGTATGCGCCCATCTCTGACTTTTTGGCCTCGGCAGCACGGTCGGCAGCGGGAAGATCCTCAAGATTCTGACGCGAGAGGACAAGCACTGTCGGCGACTTCTTGTTCTCGAGAGCTATGCGGTAAGATTCCACAGTCTCGGCGCTGTCGCAGGGGCGGAGCACGAGAGCGGCCTGATGTCCGGCAAGGTTATCCATCTGCTCGAGCAGACGTATCTGGGCTTCCTGCTCCACGGGCTCGTGAGTAGGTCCGTCTTCGCCTACGCGGAAAGCATCGTGAGTGAAGATGAACTTCACAGGGAGCTCCATGAGAGCGGCCATACGGATAGCGGGCTTCATATAGTCTGAGAATACGAAGAATGTGCCGCAGGCAGCGAGGCATCCGCCATGGAGCGCGATACCGTTGCAGATGCAAGCCATGGTGAGCTCGGCCACACCGCTCTGGAGGAATGCGCCTGAGAAGTCACCCTTCACGAAGGCATGTGTCTTCTTGAGGAAGCCGTCGGTCTTGTCAGAGTTTGCAAGGTCGGCCGAAGAAACGATCATGTTGTGGACATGGTCAGCGAGGAAAGAGAGCACGGCTGCTGATGAAGCACGAGAAGCCATATTGGGCTTCAGAGCCACTTTTGTCCAGTCGAGATCGGGAAGTTTGCCCTCGAGCCAGTTCTGGAGAGTCTTAGCCTCTTCGGGATTTTTCTGCGCCCATTCTGCATATTTGGCCTTGCGATCCTGCGCATATTGTATGAGTTCGGCACGACGGTCGGCATAAAGTTTCTTAACGTCGTCCCAGATCTGCCAGGGATTCTCGGGATCACCTCCGAGATTGGCAACGGTCTTATCCATGTCGGCTCCGGCAGCTGAAAGAGGCTGGCCGTGGGTAGCCACTGCACCCTCGAGGCTTGAACCATCAGCAGCAACGGCCTTGCGAGCCATTACGGTGTGGCCTATGATGAGGGTGGGACGCTCCTTCTCTTCGCGGGCTGCCTCGATTGCTCCGGCTATAGCCACGGGATCGGTGCCGTCGATTTCAAGCACATTCCAGTTCCATGCGCGATACTTGGCAGCTGTATCTTCCGAAGTTACGTCTTTTACCTTAGTAGACAGCTGCACCTCGTTGCTGTCGTAGAACATGATGAGATTGTGGAGTCCGAGGTTGCCGGCGATACGGCCCGCACCCTGCGAGATTTCTTCCTGAATGCCACCATCCGAGATGAAAGCGTAGGTCTTATGCTCCACCACCTCACCGAAGCGAGCTGCGAGGAAGCGCTCTGCGATGGCACAGCCCACAGCGAATACATGTCCCTGACCGAGCGGGCCGGAACTGTTCTCGACTCCACGGGTCACGTCAAGTTCGGGATGGCCGGGAGTGGCGCTACCCCACTGACGGAAGCCCTGAAGTTCTTCAACGGTATATTTACCGGTGAGGGCGAGTACGGAATAGAGCATGGTGCTCATGTGGCCGGGATCAAGGAAGAAGCGGTCGCGGGCAAACCAGTTGGGATCTTCCGGATCATAGTTAAGGAAAGAAGAATAGAGCACGTTGACAAAGTCAGCGCCTCCCATAGCGCCACCGGGGTGGCCTGATTTGGCTTTTTCCACCATCTCCGCTATGAGCACGCGCATATTGTCGGCTCCGCGGGTGAGAAGGTTTGAATCTTGGGTCATAGTCTGATTATAAAATAAGTATGATTTGAAATAGAGTCATTATCCGGCATTGAGAACCTGATCCTCGTTGATATCATCCACGGGAATATCAGTGTTCACGTTCTTGCAGCCCACCACTGCGTAGAAGAAGATGTAGGCCACCATTGCGAATACGAGCCAGTAGCTGTTGACATATCCGAAAGATCCGCCGCCGAGCTCACGGGCAAGCCAGTCCTGGATGAAGGGCATGATGCCGCCACCTACCACCATGGTCATGAAGAGGCCGGATGCCTTGGCTGTGTACTTGCCGAGGCCTTCAGTGGCGAGATTGAAGATGCCACCCCACATCACGGAGGTGCAGATGCCGCAGAGGAAGAGGAACAGACACTTCATGGGCACAAGACCAGAAGTGATGCCGAGTGCCTGTATCTCGGGAGAATTGAACGTAATGCTTTCAGGCAGAAGGATGGCAGTGAGAAGGAAAGCCATAGCCACTGAAGATACCACTATAAGCTGAACACGAGTGGAAACCTTTCCTGAAATGATTGAGCTGAGGAAGCGGCCCACGAGCATCAGCAGCCAATAGAGGGCGGCAAGTGAACCTGCCACGGCAGCGGCACCCTCAAACGGCTCACGAGAGATCCAAGCATTAAGCTCGCCGGGAATACCGATCTCAACACCTACATAGAAGAAAATGGCGATTACGCCGAGAGTGCAGTGGCGGAATGAGAAGGGAGAGTGATCGTAGCGCATCTTCGAGAGATTCTTCTGAGGCTCCTCGATCTTGACGAAGGAAATAACTATGAAGGCAGCCACGAAAATGATGATGCCGGTCCATACGAGCGGAGCCACGGCAGCCATTGTAGTTTCTTTGGTGAGAGTGCCCACAAGCATACCCACGAGCATCGGGGTGAGAGTGCCAGAAAGGGAGTTGAGCGAGCCGCCGGTCTGGATAAGCTGATTACCCTTGTTGCCGCCTCCGCCGAGGAGGTTGAGCATAGGATTCACCACGGTGTTGAGCATACAAACGCAGAAACCGCAGACAAGAGCGCCGAGAAGATAGATGAAGAGGTTGAGGTAAGTGGGAGTCTGAGTGTCGCCTCCGAACACCACCACGTCGCCACCCACCATGCTCGAGAGAAGCTGGATGAAGAGACCGATGGCACCTACCGCAAGAGCGATGAGGGCTGTCTTCTTATAGCCGTATTTGATAAGCATATTGCCCGCCGGGATTCCCATGAAGAGATAAGCGGTGAAGTTCATAAGATTACCTGCCATGCCGGCCCATTCATATCTGAAACCCCAGATATTACCGAAGGGGGCGGCCATGTTGGTGACAAAGGAGATCATCGCGAAGATGAAGAACATCGTGATGATCGCTACGGTGCGCCCCTGCGACGGGGCTGCTGCCTGCGAAGTCTTACTCATGGTTGATTTAATATTTAGAAAAGTTGTTTATTAGGTTCATAAATGATCATTCAGTACTGGCGCTCGCCGAAAATCGCAGTCCCAATTCTCACGAGATTGGATCCCTCCTCCACCGCTATCCGCCAGTCGCCTGACATTCCCATCGAGACTATATCGAATCCCCTGAGATCAGGAGCGGCCTCGAGAATGCGACGCCGGGTGCGGGCTATCTCACGAAAGTCAGCCCTCACCCGCTGCTCGTCGTCGGTGTTTGAAGCCATTCCCATCACTCCGCAGATATGCACTGCCTTCAGCCGCTCGAATCGCCTCGAAGCGAAATATTCCAGCAATTCTTCAGGCGAGAAGCCAAACTTGGTCTCTTCCTTGGCCACATGCACCTGCATCAGAACTTTAGTCACGACGCCGGCCTTTTCAGATTCCCTGTCGATGAGCTCAAGCAGGCGCTCGGTGTCTACACTCTCGATCATGGATGTGCGTCCGATGAGCGAGCGCACCTTATTAGTCTGCAGATGGCCTATGAAATGCCAACGTATATCTTCAGGGAGCGTCTTTTGCTTTTCAAGGAGTTCCTGCACCCTGCTTTCGCCGAAGATACGCTGACCGGCTGAATAAGCCTCCATGAGCGCCCCTGCCGGATGAAACTTGCTCACGGCACATAGTTCCACACCATCGGGGAGAATTGAATGGAGATGTTCTATTTCTTCAGCAATCATATCGGGTAAGAATGAAGGGAGAAATCGTTTCAGGCCGGCGACGCGGTCTTATCGGGAGTGTCGTATTCGTATGGGAACACGTCCATAAGAAGAGTCTCAGTGATCGACGCTATCTGATAGTCGGCAAGCGTGCCTTTCATTCCGTCTTCAAATCGTCCGAGGGCATTCTTCAGGTCGCCTGCCTGCACAAGGATGAATGAGGCAGATTTCTTCTCCTTGCCGCTTTTCTCGTCGAGTGTGACGAAATTCACCTTCACCATATAGAATTTGTCGGCATAGTCTGACTCGTCGAAGAAAATCTCCGAAATCTTGGTCTTTTTCACTGCCGAGACAGAAAACTCTCCCGATATGAAAGGTGTGATTTTTTCAATTATGCGGGCCTCGGCATCGGTAAAAGTCAAGGCATCAACGAGGTACGGCTCCGTCACTTTCTTAACAGCGCCATTTTCCTGAATTTTGTCGTATCTGATTTTTGTTTCAAACCAAAGTGCCATATATAGCAAAAATTAATGTTCGGGTATAGGCCACACGTGTGGCAACTGCAAAGTTAGCAATAAAATTTGAGAAATCCACTTAAATTCTTGGCAAATTATATAAGAAAAAGTAATTTTGCAGTGTCAAACCCTCCGCAAGGGGGAAATTATGCAGTCAAAACAAAGAAGATTCAATAGAAATGGGACTCTACTGCCAACTGTTTTTCACTTTCATGAAGATCGGCGCATTCACATTCGGAGGAGGATGGGCCATGATATCCATTATCGAGAAAGAGATCGTAGACAAGCATCACTGGATAGAACGTGACGAATTTCTCGACCTGCTTGCCATAGCCCAGTCACTGCCCGGAATACTTGCCGTGAACATCGCCACCTCAATAGGCGACCGGCTTAAAGGGGTGAGAGGAGGAATGGTGGCCGCCTCGGGCACTATACTCCCCTCTTTCCTCATAATACTCGCCATCGCCATTTTCCTCACTCCCGAGACCATAAAGGGGAGCCACCTCCTGAGCAGCATCTTCATGGGCATCCGCCCCTGCGTCGTGGCGCTAATCATCGCACCTGTCATCACCACTGCAAAAGCAGCAAAATTGCGACTCAGCACCATCTGGATTCCGGCACTGACCGCACTGATGATTTCACTCGACAAGGGATTGATCTCCAACCCCATCACATGGATAGCACTCGGAGCCATCGGCGGCTATGCCCACTGGGCCTACACAAAAAAGAAACTGGCCCGATAGCAAGTGGCTGAGTTTCTCTCAACCTACAGCAATTCCCACTCCTCAATTCTAAATTCAAAATTCAAAATTCTCAATTCCCAATTATTCTATATGAGCATCTACCTTAAAATGATATGGGCCTATCTGAAGATAGGAATTTTCGGCTTCGGAGGCGGCTACGCCATGCTGTCGCTCGTAGAGAGGTCAGTTGTTGGACCGGGATGGATTTCCGAGCAGATGTTTACCGACATTGTGGCGATCTCACAGATGACACCGGGCCCTATAGGCATAAACTCCGCCACGTATATAGGCTACGTAGCCCCCGGCAACCAATTGCCGGAATTGGCCGCGCCCTACTGGGGAATACTCGGAAGCATACTTTGCACATTGGCAGTGACCGTGCCATCTTTCATTCTTGTCATAAAAGCGTCACACTTCATAAGGAAACATAACGAGAGCGGTGCCATCAAAGCCATCTTCGCAGGTCTCCGCCCTGTGGTGGTGGGACTGATAGCCTCGGCCGCTATCATGCTGATGAACGCTCCCAATTTCGCGCCCGACCACGAGACGCGCACACTTATCTGCAGCATAGCTATCTGTGCGGTTTCCTTCTGCCTTGTATTTTTCAAAATCCCTTTCAGAGGAAAGAAACTCGGGCTGCATCCCATCTTCGTGATCTGCCTGATGGGAGCAGTCGGATTCCTGCTATATTACTGACAAAAATCACACTGACAATCTGATTAAAACCATGACTTCATATAAAGAGACTCTTGAATGGCTCTATCAGCAACTGCCTATGTTCTCAAGAACAGGAGCCGCTGCCTACAAGCCCGGACTTCAGACAAGTGAGCAGCTCGACGCTCACTTCAGACATCCTCACAGACAATTCAGAAGCATCCATGTAGCCGGCACCAACGGAAAAGGAAGCACAAGCCATCTGCTGGCTGCCATGCTTCAGCGCGCAGGTTACCGCACGGGTCTCTACACGTCGCCCCACCTCGTCGATTTCCGCGAACGTATGCGCGTCGATGGCGAGATGATTCCCGAAAAGGATGTGATCGACTTTGTAGAACGATTCCGCGCGTGCGGATATGAAGGGCACCCGAGTTTTTTTGAGCTCACGATGATGATGGCCTTCGACTGGTTTGCGAAGCGCCGGGTGGACTATGCCGTGATAGAAGTGGGAATGGGCGGCAGACTCGACTCCACCAACATCATCACACCCGAATTGAGTGTGATCACAAACATTTCAAAAGACCACACACAGTTTCTCGGAAGCACTTTGGCCGAGATAGCGGCGGAAAAGGCCGGTATCATCAAACCCGGTGTTCCGGTCGTAGTCGGTGAGGCATCAGATGAAGTGCGCGAGGTGTTCGAGATGAAAGCGAGCGAAGCGGGCACCACTATCCTCTTCGCTGAAGACATTCAGCCTCTACGCTCATCAGTGCCGGCTCCGGAGGGAGGGCTATTATGCAAGAGTCCGGTGGTGGGAGGCGACTTCTATTGCGAACTCGGCGGAGACTATCAGAAAAAAAACATCAACACAGTGCTTACGGCCTTGTTAGAGATGCGCAGGATAGGCATCGACATAACTGACCGCGCCGCCATAGAAGGAATGGCTGGAGTGTGTGAGCTTACCGGCCTATCCGGAAGATGGATGAAAATTGCCGACACGCCTCTGACTATATGCGACACCGGCCATAATGAGGCCGGCCTTGCCTATACCATGCAGCAACTGCAACGCACTGCATCAGCACGTGGCGGCAAGAAACACATCGTGATCGGTTTCGTGGCCGACAAAGCCATCGACGACATCATTGGTCTTCTTCCTCAGGATGCGGAATACTACATCACCCGGGCGGCAATTCCGCGTGCGCTTGATGCGGAAACACTTGCTGCCAAACTCCATGCAGCCGGCCTGAAAGGATCCGTCTATTCCAATCCGGTGGCAGCGTATGAGGCAGCACGAAGTAATGCGGAGGGCAATGATGTGGTATACGTGGGAGGCAGCACATTCATCGTGGCAGACGTTCTTGCAGGAATCCGCTCAATAAATCCATAGTGCCCCGGGGGCGGGTCTTGATATTCGATCCTGACCTGGGAGCCGAGGTTATCATAGCTGATGGAAGTGATTCCCGGCTCTCGTTTCTGACCGGCGCTCCACTCGTTGTAGGAAACGATTGAATGTCATCTTCCTCGATTATCATTTCATTGATTCACATCAATACTTTCAATTAGCTTTGCATCCTCCATTATTCGATTCCCAATAGAGTCTTCCCATTGTCTCCATAATAATAGGTCATGGGTAATGGTCTTGAACTGTATTTGAGTTCCGGGAATGGCTCTGACAGAGTCCGTTCTTGCGTTCAATTCCCGCATTTCGTCAACGTCATCACTTGTCAAAGGGTTACTGTAGTGTGAACGTTTTGGCCGTAGAAGAATAAAGTCGAATTCGGAAGCCTCAGTATGTCTCACAGCTCTCAGGTAACTATCATCGATGTAAATTTTGTCAACATCATCTTCCGGAAAATACATGAAGATATGTTGCAACCCGCTTCGATCGCGGCAGTTTAAGTCGATGTAATCTTTTCCCCTGTCTTCAGCATCTTTGTAAAAGAAAATTCTATATTCTTCATCTTCATCAGTGGCATTATCCATTCTCTCGACATCTATGAATATCCCGAGATCCTCAACGTAGAAATGTTTGTCTTCCCATTTGCATGATACCATACAGATGGCAAGTATGACAGACAGCACCACTTTTTTTAGTTGTCTTGACTGATTCGCTAATTTCATATCTTTTCCCATTTTATTGATTTCTCGTTCAGATTATACGACTTGCACACTTATCTTCTATTTGATTCGATAATATTCAATCGGCTTTGTTGGTTCTTCCTGTAGAGGAAGTCCAATAGAAATGAGGATTGGGGAATAATCCGTAATATCTTCAAGTTTATTTCCTTTCATTATATAAGTCTTTTTGATTGAAGTCACCGTACTGTCTGAAACATCGAATTGGTGATACCAAAAAGAACCTTTCGAGCTCCCGTATTCGATTTTAGGTATGGCAATAATAGTGTCTCCATTCATTGACCATGTACTTACGACGTGCAGTTGTATCGCTGATGCATACTCGGTCAAGATATCGCTGTTACCCTGAATGATTATATCATTATATAGTAAACCATTGGCGGCCCGGAAAATAATAGGATAACCCATTGTATTCACCTTGCACGAAGACAATTGAATGAGGAGGAGAATAAATAAAAGCCCGATTATGTTTTTCTTATACGACGTCATAGAATTCACAAGATATTTAATGATAAGATCTATCCTATTTTCAATATTTATATGTAATGCCATTCCCTCTAAATGTCGATTTTGTATTATTTGCTTATTTTTGTTCCCTTTCCGCTCATAGTATTCTCGAATTATTATTGATTAAAAGCGTGGATGTCGTGTATCCAGGTTATTCGTCAGGTTTGCCGTCAGACCATATCCATCCCGCCTCAGGTGAAAAGCGAGCATACACATCCCCAAGAATGTAGTAATACTTAACCATATCCGTGTCATCAATAAGATCTACATATCCTAATTTGAAAGGTTTTTCCTCTGGTTCGTTTACGTAAGGAATATGATAATCAGTAACTCCCGAATATATCACAAATGGATGATCATTAACAATTGTATATCCCAAGATAACTCCAAGACGAGAAAACACATCTTTTTTTGAACGGAGAATTGCAAACATCGTCCCCTGTTTATAACGGTTCATAATGACAGTATAAAACGCCGGAGTAATCCCGTATTTTACTTTGTCGCTGACGTCATTAAAAATTGAGGTCAGCAGAGTATCCCCTGAGATATCTATTTGTTTAAGATTTTTAATGCTGATTGAATCAGAGTCAGATCTTGCTGAATATGCTGATGATCCGTTTATCTGATAAAATAATATATAGAGAAGGAATAAAAACAAGCGCCAATTCATACATTTGTCATTTTTTAGTTCTTTTAGGAGCTGTCACAAAAAACTTATTATTAGAATTGTATTTGTTAAGGTCTTCAATAGGTATATGCCATATCCACCTTAACGCCTCAGCATCACGAGCAAAAATTCCGTCAGTGATCAAATAAGTCCATTCCGGACCATC
Organism: uncultured Sangeribacter sp.; assembly: GCA_964410515.1. Classification (GTDB taxonomy): domain Bacteria; phylum Bacteroidota; class Bacteroidia; order Bacteroidales; family Muribaculaceae; genus Lepagella. The sequence continues at coordinate 10,994 of CAYPGW010000023.1, forward strand.
GTAATGCCCGAATCCTGATTTGAACACCTGTATGCTATTATTCCCTTTAGATAGACAGAAATCGTTCAACTTTTTTCCTGTCACGACAATAGTGTCTTTGCCAACGGAGAGATATCCAATATACTGATCACCATTGGGCTGTATTCTTCTTCGCCCTTCTTCCGAGAAATGCACTTTAATGCCTGATTCATGATCAGATATTGACATTAAGTAGTAATATACCTCTTCCGGACACGTTTGATCTGACTTAACATCTTCAATAATGCTATTTATTAAAGATTCCGGCGAGAGTTCAAGTTTATTTAAGTCAACGTATATATTAGCTTCTTCAGACTTATATGTCTCTTCACAGTGAAGAGATACACCCGTACACATGATTAATAAGAAAAAGAAGAATTGTTTCATATTCATACTCTATTTACGTTTTTGTGCAGTTATTATGTCTAATATAAGCTACATTTTGCCACTTATCAATAAAAATAGGTGTGGATTGAGCTATCGATTCGCGTACTTTTTGTATAACCGATGGCAGAAGTATTTTTACGAGTGATTTGCTCATGACGGAGAGAGAACTTTGGTTAGCGGCTGCAAGTTACGCATTTATTTCCATTTCTCCAAACTTTTCGAAAAAATAATCTAATAAGTTGTTCTTATTGTGGTTGCGCAGCTATGGATTTGATTTAAAGCGAAGGAAGGAATTGTTATGAGCGGAAAATAGTGATGAATATATTGGGTATTAGCGGTTTAAGCAGGTGTAATTTGTTGTATAGTGTAAACTCGATAGTAATGTTGCCAGCCTATATGTATATTAAGCTATCACCACCGTGCTTACTGCAGAACAATGAGAGGGAGTCAGATCTTCCATTTCAATAAATTGCTTTATTCTATCAGTAATAATTTTTCTATCAGATAATCAGTTGGAATAATTTGTAGATACTGAAGAAGAAAAACTGTCATAACGCATACCAATAGAATTTCAAATATTATGATGATATTAAACTTTATGATCCTTAAAATTAAGATATGATTGATTGCAACATAAATCATATAATACAACAGCAATCTCCATAGCCCCACTACAAGAAAGATTGGAGATACTCCTATGGTGAAAACTATATTAGAGGCCCAAACAATAAAGAGGAAAAATGAGTATAAGAAAAAATAAGCACACGCCTGCTTAAATAGTTTCTTACGTCCTTTTTTCATCAAGAACCATGTTGCCCTCATCCATCTCCTAATATTTGCACGATTTATTTCTCTATCGGTCATTATTTCCATTTTTTTTAATCAATTTTCCTTCCTGATTTTGTTTCATTATTGATAAGGAATTTTCTTAGTAGTAATGTAAGGATTATTACAAATAGACAAGCGATAATCATGCCTAATCCGCTCTTGGGAAAGAATAAATGTTGCGAGATTAATGATAAAATTAAAAACGTACAGCTTTCCACAATAACCATTTTTCGAGAACTGATAATATTAGGTAATATTTTTGTAAACTGAATGATTAACAAGACACAAAGATTTATAGGGAGATAAAATATTATAATACAAAACATGGCAAAAGAGATAGTTGCACCCATATCAATCAGTTCTCCTTCTATAAATAGTAATAGAAACCATAATACAAATACAATGGTCATTGAAATAAAAGATAACCCAATTGAAAATAAGAAATGTTCGAGAAACATTAAGACATGTTCGAAAATGGAGTCACTTTTCCTTTCAGGGCTTTTGTTTCCACAATCCTTCATAGAGATTATTCATTAAACTAATTATCAATGTGCATCAAATACTTATTTTTGTTGCTTTTCCTCCCATAGTTTTCTCGAATTATTATTGATTAAAAGCGTGGATGTCTTGTATTTCGGTCATTCGTCAGGTTTGCTGTCAGACCATATCCATCCCGCCTCAGGTGAAAAGCGAGCATACACATCCCCAAGAATGTAGTAATACTTACTCTCTATTCTATCTTTAAAATCCGTATAAGTGCCTGAGATAATTTTAGATTCCTCATTGTCAAGAAATTTATAATTATAAGTATTTGCGAAATAAGGAGAAGCAAATACCATAAAACAGTTGTTTACAATAGTATATCCTATAGGATCTCTTCTTCGATCAAACACATCATTTTGAGTTCGGTAGATGCAAAGGAGAATTCCGTCTTTATATTTTGACATATTGACGGTGCATGGAGCAGGATGACTTCCGTATTTTACATTATCTGTTACATCTTCCAGAATCTGTGTCATGATGGAGTCTCCGGAAAAATCAAGAGGGTGTAAATTAAAAGTTGTGAAATCATCCTTCTCAACCGAATACATCAAATTCGACGAAGTCACTGACATAATGATAACCAGTAAAAGCGTATGGACAATGTTATTCATTTGATTTTATGGTTTTTTCCTTTTTGGTGCAGGCATTCCCAAAATCTTCCTGCCGTGTTTGTCTGTCTCCACAATTTCTTGATTCCAAAACCATCCGATGCCCAGAACTAATCGCCCGAATTTATTCCCCCTGATTTTATAATACCAGGTCTCAGGATCGTAAGGCATCGGACTCATACGTCTTATCTTGAACTTATGTGGCAATCTTCCTTTTGCATACTTTAACTTAAACGATTCAGGAGCTCTGATAAGCACCGTATCAATTCCAAGTGTATAATAGCCTCTGTAATCATCATAGTCCCAAAATATGCGATTTTCTTCTTTATAAATAGTCACATCGAATATATTTTGAGTTCTATCAACTTCAACATAATAATAACTTGCTACGGAATCTTTTTTTTCTGATACAACATCTTCCATCATCAGTTTCACTGTCTGAATTGAAGACAAGTCTATCTCTTGCAGATTTAAAAATAAATCTTCATCATCAATACTTTTACTAAATACCGACATTGGCATTAAAATAATAAGCAATATCAAGAGAATATCAATTTTTTTCATGTTTTGATATGATAAAAATCTCATGGAGTAACTATTAATTCAGCTAATCATGATTGGAGAGAATATTGGTTAGCGGCTGCAAGTTACGCATTTATTTCCATTTCTCCAAACTTTTCTGATGATTTATTAATGCTTGTATGCAAAAATATTGCGTGCCAAATATTCATGGCATCAGTATGCCATGCAATGCCAATACTGCCCGAGCTTTAATAAAGAGTTTGGGCAGACACCACTTAGATGTCTGCCCAAACGGCTTTTCTTCACTAATTATTTCTTTGAATCTTCTTTATTCACGTCTTCCTTTGTAACACTCTCTTTCTTTTTGGAAGATTTCTTCTTAGGAGTTTCGTCGGAAGGTTCCGAATCATCCAATCGCTCGGAACGTGTCTTGTTTTTAGACTGTGCGGAATCAATATCCCGCTCCTCATGCAGATATATTTCCTTGCCGGAGGGATCAATGACCCGATACTGCAAATAAGCGAGCGACTCGTCGGCCACAATCTTGACTCCTCTTCCGAAGCGGCGGCGCCATTTTCCATAAAGCGAGAAAACGCCTTTCTTGATATAGGCCTCCACGAAGGGATGCAGATAGAGGATAAACTTCTTCACCTCGAGCTGCTGGGTGAGGTATTCTATCTTTTCCTCAAGTTTGTCGGTGAATAGCAGCGATGGCTGCACCTCCCCTTTTCCGAAGCAGGAAGGACACGACTCCTCGGTGATGATGTCGAGAGCAGGCCTTACGCGCTGCCTTGTGATCTGCATAAGACCGAACTTCGAGAGCGGCAGAATATTGTGGCGCGCGCGGTCTTTAGCCATGATGTCGCGCATGTGCTCGAGCAGTTGCTGCCTATGTTCGGCTTTAGTCATGTCGATGAAGTCTACCACAATGATGCCGCCCATGTCGCGCAGGCGCAACTGCCGTGCTATCTCGTCGGCAGCGCGCAGATTCACCTCCAGAGCATTTGTCTCCTGATCTTGCGATGCCTTGCTGCGATTGCCTGAATTGACATCGATCACGTGGAGTGCCTCTGTATGCTCTATGATCAGGTATGCGCCCGATTTGAATGAGACAGTCTTGCCGAATCCGGATTTTATCTGGCGTGTGATGTTGAAATGGTCGAACATCGGCACGTCTTTGGAGTATAGTTTCACTATATCCTTCCGTTCGGGAGCAATGAGGGCTACGTAGTGCTGAATCTGCTCGAATACTTCCGCATCGTTGACTGTAACGCTTTCGAACGAGGGATTGAAGATGTCGCGGATCACGCTTACCGCTCTCGAGTCTTCCTCATAAATCAGCGATGGGGGCACGCTGCGCTGCATCTTGGCTATCGAGGAATTCCACGCCTCGACGAGTGAACGCAGTTCGTGAATAAGTTCTGCCACGCGTTTGCCTTCTGCCGATGTTCTTACTATGACTCCGAAGCCTTTAGGCTTTATGCTTGAGATGATCTGGCGCAGCCTGATTTTTTCTTCGGTAGACTTGATCTTCTGCGAAATTGAGATTTTTGAGCCGAATGGAATCAGCACCATGAATCGGCCTGTGAGAGTAAGTTCGGTAGTGAGACGCGGGCCTTTGGTTGAAATCGGCTCTTTCGCAATCTGCACCAGCAGCCGCTGTCCGGGCTGCAGGAGGTCGGCAATGCGACCTTGCTTGGGAATGTCGGGTTGCGGCTTTATAAGCGACATATCAGGCACCTTCGCGGGGTTCTCAAAAGCCTGTCCGAGTAATTCCGAATAGGTCAGAAACTGAGGGCCGAGATCCAGATAATGAAGAAAAGCGTCTTTCTCATAGCCGACGTCGACGAAGGCTGCGTTGAGTCCCGGCATCAGTTTCTTCACCTTTGCGAGATAAAAGTCGCCCACGGCATACATCACGTTGCGGCTTTCCTTCTGCAGGGATACAAGGCGCGAATCCTCGAGCAGCGCGATAGAAATGTCTTTCGGCTGCACATCGACAAAGAGTTCGCTTTTCAATGAGTCCATATCAGGATATGATTAAATAATTAAAAAGCAAGCCGGGTATGGTATGAAGAAATCACCCATCCCGCGGCTTGAATTTCAAGCATTGCCGGCGCTTGAAGTGGCAAGTGGCATACCAAACCGGCAAAGCTGAGCAATGTCAGTGAAGACCAACCGGGAGACCGGCTTATTTCTTCTTATGACGATTCTTTCTCAGTCTTTTTTTACGCTTGTGGGTAGCCATCTTGTGGCCTTTTCTTTTCTTTCCGCTGGGCATAATGTTAAAGTGTTTATGTTATACAAAAAGACCGCATTCGGATGATGTCCGGAAGCGAGGTTTTAATTTGCGACTGCAAATATCGTGATTTTTTTTGAAATATTAAATATTTCGGGGGTAAAAAATGAGATTTTGGGGGTAATTTTGTGTTATAACAGCATAAAAGAGACCTTCATGAATACAAAATGGATTTTTTTCGACCTTGACGACACACTGTTCGACTTCTCGACAGGCTCGCTCATCTCTCTCCGGCAATTATGGAACGAAACGCCCATGCTCAGATCACGCTTCAGAAGCGACGAGGCTTTCATCGAGGAGTATCATATCAACAACCGACAGATGTGGGATCTTCACGAGCGCGGAGAGATCACAGCCGATTTCCTGAAAAGCGAACGCTTCAGGCTCACTTTCGCTCCGGAGAATAATGACGACGCCACCATTAGGGTAGCCCGTTGGCTCAACGACAGGTATCTTGACCTCCTGGGCCAATGCGACTGCGTATGCCCGGGCGCAACAGACGTGCTTAAAAAGCTCGGCAAGTCATACCTGATCGGCGTTCTTACCAATGGCTTCACTGAGGTGCAATATAAGAAACTACAGAGCACGGGACTGGCCCGCTACATTCAGCGCATGGTGATAAGCGACGAGATCGGTATTCAAAAACCTGACCCGAAGATTTTCCGATATGCCGAGCAAGCAACGGGTGCAACCGAAAAAAATGTGGTGATGATAGGCGACAATCCGCAAAACGACATTGCCGGGGCGTTGGAAGCGGGCTGGAAAGCCATCTACTACGACCGGAAGGGTAAACCATTCTCTTCAGACTCCGCAAACTATCTGGGAAGAATAGAAAATCTCAACGAGATCGAGGGCATACTGGCCGGCGACCATTGATCAGGCATCGGCAAAAGTGAGGCCATCTACCGAGCCCAGACGCGAATAGAGCGTTTCCGCATCGTCGAGCCTGATGGCAAGGGTCATGGAGCAGGAATTGTCAAACTGCTGGCTGACTATTTCCGCACCTGAAGACTTAACAATCTTCATCACGTCGTTCATAACCATATAGGGGAATGTAAACGAATACCTCCGCATCACTACGCACTCCTTCACTCCGGACTCCTGCAAGGCGAGCGACGCAGCCTCCCTATAGGCGGCAATCAGACCGGGAGTGCCAAGTTTAATGCCTCCGAAATAGCGCACTACTCCCACAGCTACATCAGTCAGACCTAAAGAGTTTATCTGGCCGAGAATGGGCTTACCTGCTGTGCCGGAAGGCTCACCATTATCGTTTGCCTGCCATTCACTGCGCTCCGGGCCTATCACGTATGCCCAGCAGACATGTCGGGCATCGTGATATTCATTCTGGAGAGCCTTCAGCCGCTCTTTTGCCTCTTCAGCCGACTCCACATGATATGCGAAGGAGAGAAACCGGCTTTTCTTCTCAGTGAATTTAGCGGTTCCCTCCTTCAGTATGGTATGATAGATATCCGGCATAGATCAGCCGAAATTAAAATCAGAGTCATTCGCTGATTTTGAATAAAGCAGCATTCCGGCAGCGACTTCATCGGCCACAGTGTTGCCCAGTGTCTCCCTTACAATAGCCAGAGCCCAGAGCGTTGCACTCGACGGGCCGTTGGCCGTGACAAATTTTCCCGACACCACAACCCTATCGGGAACGTGGTTGGCACCCTCGGCCAGACCTTCGAAACCGGGATAGCAGGTGAAGTTCTCCCCTTTCAGCACACCCATCTTGCCAAGCACCTCGCCCGGCGAAGCGCATATAGCGGCAATGCGTCCACCGCTCGACTCCACCTGATTGCGGATCGCACCATGAAGCGGGGCGAAATTGTAGAGATTCGTGGCTCCCGGCATTCCTCCCGGGAGAATGAGCCATTCGGTGTCGGCGGCAAGAGCCGGGTCGAATACGGTGTCGGCCGTGATCTGCACGCCGTGGGCCCCTCTCACGAGGAGTGAGTTGGTGATCGAAACGGTGACTACAGGCATTCCGGCGCGGCGCAGGATATCGATGACGGATATGGCTTCGATTTCTTCAAAACCATCCGCAAGAAATACTAATGAATCTTTCATAAGGCATTATATTACTGGAAAAAGTCATTGGCCTCCGACACCCATAAGGGTAACGGGGGCCAATAGTATAACAAAATATCGCGCGAAGTTGTTTCGCAATCAATATACGCCCTGTGCGTGCATGGCCTTGGCCACTTTCAGGAAGCCTGCCGTGTTGGCTCCCTTCACATAGTTGACGAATCCGTCGGGGGCGGTGCCGTATTTCACACATTGCTCGTGGATATCCTTCATGATATCCTGCAGCTGACGGTCTACCTCCTCGGCAGTCCATTTCATCTTCTGCGCGTTCTGAGCCATCTCAAGGCCCGAGACCGACACGCCTCCGGCGTTTGCTGCCTTACCCGGAGCATAGAGAATGCGGGCTTTAAGGAACTCAGCCACGGCCTCGCGGGTGGAGGGCATGTTGGCACCCTCGCTCACTGCGATGACGCCACCCTCTACAAGTGCGCGGGCTTCCTCACCGTTGATTTCATTCTGAGTTGCGGAGGGCATGGCGATATCATAGTTCATGAGAGTCCACGGACGCTTGCCGGCATGATAGGGAAGACTCTCCTGAGCGGCATATTCGCTGATGCGTCCGCGCAGATATGTCTTGAGCTCAAATACTCGCTCAAACTGATCTTCGGTCATTCCATCGGGGAAAAGAACTGTGCCGTTGCTGTCGCTCAGCGACATTACTTTTGCCCCGAGCGAGAGCAGCTTCTTGGCAGTGTAGAGAGCCACGTTGCCAGAGCCGGATATTGCCACTTTCTTATCCTTGATATCGATACCTTTGGTGGCAAGCATATTGAGGAGGAAATAGACATTTCCGTAGCCGGTTGCCTCCGGACGCATGAGCGAACCGCCGAAGTCAAGACCCTTGCCGGTGAAAGTGCCGGTGAATTCACGCTGCATCTTCTTATACCATCCGAACATGAAGCCAACTTCGCGTCCGCCTACGCCGATATCACCGGCAGGAACATCTTTGTTGGCCCCTATATGCCTTGTCATCTCCTCCATGAAGGCCTGGCAGAAGCGCATCACCTCCATGTCGCTCTTGCCACGCGGCGAAAAGTCTGAGCCACCTTTGGCTCCTCCCATGGCGAGAGTGGTGAGTGAATTCTTGAATGTCTGCTCAAAAGCGAGAAACTTGAGAATGGAGAGATTCACGGAAGCGTGGAAACGGATACCACCCTTGTACGGGCCAATCGCATTGTTGTGCTGTACGCGATATCCCATATTCGTGCGCACTTTACCTTTGTCGTCGATCCAGGAGACGCGGAACGTATAGATCCTGTCAGGGATGCAAAGACGCTCGATAAGGTTGATATCCTCAAATACCGGATACTCGTTGTAGACATCCTCGATTGAGTCTACCACTTCTTCTACGGCCTGCAGATATTCGGGCTCGTTGGGAAATCTTCTCTGCAATTCTGCAAGAAACTCTGCTGCTTTCATCTTTTTTACCTTAATAATGTTAAGAAATTCATAGCCGAATCCAAACCAAAACTGGCATTTTATTCATTCGTATAAATTTCAAGTGCAAAGTTAGACATAAAAATTAAAATATGCAAACTTTTTGTCTAAAATTTTTAATTTTTATTAAAATTCCACTCCTTTTGCCATTTCGATTTTTTTTAGTAATTTTGGCGGAAAGAAAATTATCCGCCCTACCATGCACCTCAACCGACATATCTCTACCCTGATTCTTTTCACAATCAGCGCGAGTATCTTTCTCACGCTTATATCGACTCCGGGCTGCCGCCGAGCCGACCGATGGCACAAAGAGCAGGGCATGATATGGAACACGGTGTGGCATGCCACTTATGAGGGAGAGGAGAACTTCATCTCAGACTGCATGGATTCTCTTGAAGCTGTCGGAGCAAGCCTATCAGTCTTCGACGACAATTCATTGGTATCGCGCATCAATTCCGGCTTACAGAGTTCGGCCGACAGCCATTTCTCAGATGTTTACAACATATCGAGACACGTAAACACTCTAAGCCACGGCATGTTTGACCCGACTGTCTCCCCTCTCGTCGAAGCATGGGGGTTCGGCAAAAACCGCGCTCCTGAAGCCGACAGCGCCATCATCGCCTCGCGGCTTGACGTAGTAGGAATACATAAAACAAGGCTTGAGGGAGGCATTCTTTTCAAAGATAATCCCGGCATTACGTTTAATTTCTCGGCCATCGCCAAGGGTTACGGAGTGGACAAGGCTGCTGAAGCATTGGGGAAGAGGGGCGTGAGCAACCTGATGTTTGAAATCGGAGGCGAAGTGGTGTGCCGGGGAAAGAATCCGGAGGGAACAAACTGGCGAATCATGATCGAAACCCCCGACGAAGAGTTTCTGCTCGCCACTTTCGGAAGAGACCGGCTGCCGGAATTCAGTTCACCGCTTATTGTAGAACTGACCGACGAAGCACTTGCCACTTCAGGCAACTACAGAAACTATCACAAAGATTCGGGCGGCACTTTCGGACACACCATCTCCCCTCTCACCGGATATCCGGCCGAGAGCGATTTGCTCAGCGCCTCTGTCATAGCCCCAACATGCGTTCTCGCCGATGCTATGGCTACGGCATGCATGGGACTGGGATCGGAAAAAGGAATGGCAATGCTCGATAAGGAAGGTCTTGCCGGAGCATTCATACTCAACACCGGGAAACTTGTGATGAACAACCACATGCGCAGACATCTCCATGAAGAAAAGACTGAATAAAGCTGTAAGTTTCCTTGCTCCTGCATTGACGGGCGTGGCCGTGTGGTGGATGTCGGCCCATGTTGTATGGCTCGGCGACGACCTCGACTATCAGTTCAAGATGCAAGGCGAGATATGGCAGTCGTGGGGATTCATTAACAATTTCAAGGATTTTGTTGATTCTCAAATAGTCCATTATCTTCACGTAAACGGGCGAACTATAGCACATGTGCTCGTTCAATTGTTCTGCGCAGTCTTAGGTCAGCAGGTTTTTGCCGTTTGCAATGGAGTGGTCTATGCCCTCTTCGCCCTGCTCCTTGCCAAAGCGGGAGGAGTGCGGCTCAACAATGGAGGAGGTATGATCTCGGCGGTGTGCCTTGCAGTGCTATGCTTCGTGACGAAGATGATGCCTACTTGTCAGATAGGGTATATATGGGCAATGGCCGTGAATCTCGCGTGGCTTATGTCATTTTATCAACCGGGGAAACCGGGCCTACTGAAAACGCTATTGATGTGCGTGGCCGGTGTGATAGCGGGCAACTGGCAGGAAGCACTCTCAGTAGGAGTTGGCGCGGGAATCGGAATATGGTGGCTCAGTCAGTTTTTCAACCGTCGGGCCACGATTCATACATTTTTCGACTGGCGAAGAAGCTGGATGATTCTCGGCTATCTTATAGGCGCGCTTATCAACGTGCTTTCACCGGCCAACCTCACAAGACTTGAATCGGTAACGCTGCCAATCACGTATCAATGGATCATTACCTCATATTCGGCACCGGCCCTCATATTGCTTATCATAACCATAATTTATATAGCCGTACGCTACAGGCGGGGCCCCTCTTTCTCGTTTGACTATTCCGAAGGGATTCCGACAGCAATGCTTTGGACCGGAATGGCAGCGCTTGTATGCTTCAACATATATATCGGCGTCTTCTCCAACCGCCAATGGTTCGGTGTCAATATGTTTGCTTCTGTTCTCGTATTGCGTATGCTGCCCCGCCATCGGTTTGGAACTGCCTTAAATGTTCTTCTAATTCTGGCTGTTGCGGCTCTTTGGATCATAATGTTGGAGGGCATCAGGGAAGTGAGGAGGCAGTATGACGCTATTGTGACCCTTCATGCCGAGTCACCCGACGGAAGCGTGGAATATGACCGTACGCGCGTCATGACCCTCGGACACCCGCTCGATGCGAAATACTACGAAGACATTCTGGGACAATTTGACAATGACCTTCATCATTCGATGATGAAAGATTTCAAACACCACAGAAAAGGGAAAACCCTAAAGTTGAAACCCTGCACATCGCCTGACTCAGAAAAAGTGGAGAAATACGCACCGGGGCATTTCTATGTCACCGTTAAGAAACCGGAACACGGACAGCCGGAAGGCAGGGTACTTGTGAAAGGACATTTCACCCTTTTAGGGGCGATCAATATAGAGGCCGAGCCAACAGAGCTCGTGATAGAGAAATATTCACGTAAGCGGGCGCCATACGCAACCGCCGTCATTATCCCCGAAATTCCTATGTTCGTGGCAGATACGGTAGAAATCATCCCGGAGTGACCGAGGATTTTGCTCAACATATTGCGTATTAAGGAATTTTTGATTAATTTTGCACATCAATCGATGCAATGGCATCGTAACTAACAAACCTATAAAACATCAATTTATGTCAAAACATTTACTTACGGTTGCCGTAGCCGCCGCTGCTATGGCTTTCTCTGCAAGTGCAGAGCGCGTAGATCTCCCGCTGGGAGAAGATTCAAGTCTCGGATCAGGATGGGACAGCTCCTACGAAGCCGCCACAAAGACAATCACTTTTGATGGAGCATGGACAGGCCGCGGATGGTGGCTCGGAGATCAGGACTATACCGGCTTCGATGAAGTGACGGTTGAGACTGAAGCCACTCCTTTCGCAATCAAACTTGTGATAGAATATGCCAACGATGCAACGACGTCGGAAAAGATGGGAGCCAAAGGAGACACAAGCATCTCGCTGGCTTTCAACCCCGAAGGCGTCAGCCATGTGAAGCAGATCTACATCCAGACCACCGAAGCCGGACAGATTGTGCTCAAAGACGCTTATATCAGCAACGCAGCCGTCTTTGACCCGACAGCCAATGTCACCCTATTCGAAGGCTCCGCTCCTATCACTGGATGGTCGTGGGATGCTGACAAATCGTATAGCATACCGATGGACAAACTGACCGACAACAAAGTGGCAGAAGGTAATGCACTTGCCTGCACTTTCACTGCCACTGCAGAAGGAGGTTCAAGCCAGTACACACTTATTCATTCCGATTGGACCAACGAGCCTTTCGGCCCGGCCACCACGATTGAAGGCTACAATGCTGAATGGAACAGCATCGCGGTATCAGGAACTCAGACCCAGACAATGATTTTCGACGCCGCAGCCATCGAAACTATCTATAGCTCTTCAAATATGAAAGTCATCATCACAGGCGATGGCATAACTCTTGACAAAATCGAGATAGTGCGCAATCCGGGCGAAGGCGGCGTTAGCAGCATTACCACCGGCAATGCTGCAGTTGAATACTACAACATGCAGGGGCTTCGCGTTGCAGAGCCTCAGCCAGGCCAGCTCGTAATCCGCCGTCAGGGTGGCAAGGCTGTGAAAATGATTGCTAAATAATTCCGACGAGGCATCTAAATAAGAAGAACGCATCCTTCTGAGGGGTGCGTTCTTCATATATTATGCATTCTGCAAGAATTAATCAAAAATGCGGATTATTCACAAACCAACCTATGCTGACACCGAAGTTCCATCCGCTGAGTGCAGTGCTGTAAGATGAGAAGACCGAGATAGAGGCGAACGGCAACGTACCCACTATGCTTACCCTCCCGAGAAATTCCGTTTTCGAGAATGGAGCCTGCCATCGGGATGCATCCCTGAATTTGGTGAATACGTATGCGTCACCTCTCAGCTGAATTCTTTGAAAGAGTTTCCAAACCGGAATTGCCCCTAAAGCCACAAAGTCATCGCCTCTCAGTTCGGGAAGATAACAATTGTCCATAGATTCCAACGGCACAAATGAACTTGACGTCATGAGGTCTGTCTTCTCGTCGGAAAAACGTTTGCCAACCGAGATAGCACCCTGAGCCAATGCGCCTAAATTGAAATTCTGTGTCACCGAGTAGTAATTGTTCCAAAGTCCTTCCAGCTTACCACGCCACAAAGCTTCGGCAACAGGATTCGCCCCTGAAGCGACAGCGTTGTCAGCCGACATTCGCATACCGCTCAATGAAGCATAAACACGCCTTCCGGTCTCGGGGAATGTCCTTGCTCCCAAAGTATTGTATTCATATTCCAGCATACCTTTCGCTGTTTTCACCTTATACTGCTCGCCATAAGCCACCGAAGCCTTGAACAGAGCCGATCTCCCCTGCCCCACTTCGTATGCAGCCCTCACAAAAGTGACATTAGAGACAAAAGACTCTATATTCTTATTGCTGAAGAAAAACGCCAGATTGTCGTAATATTTCTTTTTGGATGCCACACCTTCAAGCGAAACGTAAGAAGGATTATAGGAATTCAGACGCACTCTACCCATCAGCCGGGCCGCTATATATGATTGACCTCCCCAGAGAGAGAGAAGCGCATCTACCGAATTTTTCTTCAAAGAGTGATAACCTAATCCGGCATAGATGAAACTTCCAACACCGGTTGACAACCAGCCGCCGGCAGATGCACGCCAGGGTCGCTTCAGTTTGGCTTTCAGCACAAGATCATCACCATTAGCTTCGGGCAGGATCTCCTCGACATCGCCCTGAGATATGGCATTGTAATATGCCTCCTCCGCATCATTGATCGTTATATTTCCCGTCTTTTTCTCCCGGCTGGTGAATACAGAGACGAGATAGTCACGCTCCTTTCCCGTCACACCCGGAGTCTCCACCGACTTGAACGTCACATCGGGAACTTTTCCGGCAAAAGAGGCTCTGCGTGCCGAGACTTCGGCCAAAGGACGACGTGCTTTCAGACGCGACTTTATGGAATCAACCCACTGCAGACCCGTCTTGTAGCCTATATCATATATCTCCTGTGCCTTATCAAACGAGAGAACGCCGTAGGCCGATACTGGCACCTGAATCTTGATGCCGATGGCCGGATCGAGGGAATAGTCATTGTTCTGAATAATCAGATCTTCGAGTTCGGAATACATATTGTTTACATTCGGCTTTCCATCGGGAGTGGAGACCGAAACTCCGATAATGAAATCAGGATGGAAATCCTCACGCATCACGTCTACAGGGAAATTATCGTAGATGCCACCGTCAAAAGCAAGGATACTGTCGACCATGATGGAACGATACACAAGCGGAAATGACATCGAACCTCTCACCGACTCACCGAGAGAGCCTTTGCTACAAACCACCTTGTGCTTCTTGTAGACATCTGAGAAAACGCATCTGAACGGCACGAAGAGATTATTGAAATCGCCCCCGCATGCCTTGGTATATGGTGTGAACAACTTGAGAAACTCGATATTCATGGGCGTAGGGTCGATAAGGCTCTTAGGCATCACCTGCGAGGCTATGTCAACATTTTCGCCTCCGAAACTTATCTTTCCCCATTCGGGTGTAGGCTCCGGACAACTCACATAGGAAAGGTTTCTGCGGTTGATGGTGCCGCTACTCCAGTCGAGAAAGTCTTTCGAGGTCATCATATTGAGCATGGAGTCGGGAGTCCAGCCGCAGCAATAGAGGGATCCTACTACCGAACCCATCGACGTTCCGGCCACATAATCAACCGGAATATCATTATCTTCCAACGCCTTGATCACTCCAACATGGGCCACACCCCTCGCGCCGCCTCCGCTAAGCACGAGTCCGACCTTTTCTTCCGCTTTAGCAACAGTGCCGCAAAGAAGCACCAGCATCATCAGGACAAGTCTGAATTTCATAGTAAATAAGCTTTAGGTTGTCAATTATTTAACATTTCAACAAGTCAGCGTTAAAATTGTTTAACATAGAAAAAAAGCACGGCTGCCATCCGTTGATATCGGAGGCAGCCGTGAATAAGGCTGTGCCTGACACTCAGGCCGATCAGGCATGTATCAGTCGCGGAGCATGGCTATCTTCTGCTGAAGTTGCTCTATGTCTTTCTCGATGAGCTGAGTCTTGCGCTCAAGTTCTTTCATCATTGAGTTGCCGGCATTCGACTTCACATTGAAAAAGCCCATATTGTTCTGATAAGTCTTCAGTTCGTTGCGTTTAGCCTCGAGCTGTCGCTGCAGGCTGTCGCGCTCACGTTTCATCTTTGAAGAGTCATCCTTGATGTCTTCCACCTTCTGCTCGAAGCGACGCATGTTGCTGCGCGATTCGCGCGCGTCGAACGAATTATAAATCTTGTCGCATATCTCACGGTATTCGGCACGTAACTGATCTTTCACCTTAAAAGGTACGTGTCCGATAGCGTTCCATTTCTCCTGCAGCTCACGCACTTGGGGAAGCAGAGTTTTCCTGTCAGCCTCCTCTATGGGGAGAGCCTTGAGCTGCTCTATCACCTCACGCTTAGCCTCGAGATTTGCGTTCTCCTCCTTGCGGCGATCAGAATTTTCAGATCTGCGGCGATCAAACACAGCATTGCATGCTGCCGTGAAACGCTGCCAGATCTCGTCGGAATTCTTCTTGCCGGCGCTGCCGATGGTCTTCCATTCATCGCGTAGTTTCTGCACCGCTTCAATCGCTGCCCCGATCTTCTCCTGTGCAAGAGCCTCCGCCTTCTCGCAGAGTTCGGTCTTCTTTCTCAGATTCTCGCTGTAGCCTTCCTTCATCTTGTGGAAATATTCGGCCTTCGACTTGAAGAACAGGTCGCATCCGCTGCGGAAGCGATTGTAGAGAGCGTTGTTCGCCTTCTTTGAGGCGAACCCTATCTCACGCCAGCGAGCCTGAAGGTCGAGCACTTGCTTAGTGACCTCATCCCAACCCTGGAATGACTCAGGTAGCCGGGCGAGCAGGGCATCGACTTCCTGACAGAGTTTGGCCTTTGCTTCCTCATTGGCAGCTTCGGTGGCCTTACGCCCTTCAAAATATTCCTGATGACGCTTGCGCACTATGGAAGATGCCTCCTTGAATTCCTCCCATATCGGCTCGCGGAATTCCTTGGCAACCGGGCCTGTCTCCCTCCATTCGTTATGGAGAATCATGAGCTTATTGATCGCATCCACAACGTCCGGATTTTCCTCAAGTTTTTTCGCCTGCTCCACGAGCTGACGCTTGGCCTCAAGATTCTTCCTGAAGTCGAGATCACGAAGTTCCTTATTCATCTTGAGCTGGTCGTAGAAGAGTTCAACAGTGGTCTGGAACTCTTTCCAGAGTGGTGTCACCGACGGCTCGGGAAGATCGGCCTTCTCTTTAAATTTATTCTGGAGATCTTGAAATTTCTGGAAATTCACATTGACATTGTCAATGTCGGAGGCAATGTTCTTCAGTTGGTCGAGTAAAGCCTGCTTTTCCTCAAGATTAGCCTGACGTATTTTCTGATCGGCATCCAGCCACGCCGCCCTCATCTCGCGGAAACGCGCCACGAGATCGCGCATCGTCTCCTCACCCTCATCGGGAGTTGATACGAACTGCGCCGGGTCACCGCCATCAGCCACGAACTGCTCGAGTTCGGCATTCGCCTCCTTTGATCGGAGTGCGAAATAAGCATTCTTGATGGCTTGTGCTTCATGGTGCTCGGTGGCACGTGATTCTTCTACGATGTTGCGAAGATACTCAATGAGTTCCTCTTTCGTCATTTCAGAGAAGCGCGGACGGCGCTCCTCGGCGCATTCTGCGGGAGCCTGGTTTGCGGTGGAATCGGGAAGTTGCTCTGCGTTAGCGTTTTTTACTTCGTCGGTCATGGCATGATGAGGTTATAGGTGGGTATTTAGTTTTCTACTTTTACAGATAGAATCCTTATATCTTCAAGAGGGCGGTCGCGACCGTCGGTTTCGGCGTGCTGAATCTTCTCAACCACGTCCATTCCTTCAATCACTTCACCAAACACTGTATATTGTCCGTCGAGATGCGGCGTGCCGCCTACTTCGGAGTAATCCTTCTTCTGCTGCTCGGTCAGCATTTCAGGCTTCACCTCAGCCTCAGTCTGCTTGATGAGTTGCTGGCGCAGATTCTCGAGGCCTACAGTGTCTTTTTCGAGTCGCAGACGGCGAATCGTGTCCAAATTGGCGCGCTGAAGCTGCATGAAATGATCCTGAAGTTGCTTCTGCACCATCATCTGCTCCATTCTCTCGAGCTGCTGCGGCATGTATTTCTTGCCGGTGACGATATAGAACTGGCTGCCCGAGCTCTTACGCTCCGGATTCATATCATCGCCTGTGCGGGCGGCGGCAAGAGCACCATATTTGTGATAATGGCGGGGATATACTATTTCTGCGGGAATCTGATAATCCGGGCCTCCCGAGCCGAGCATTGCACCGGCGGGAGCATTTTTTGAGTCAGGGTCGCCGGTCTGCACCATAAAGTCGTTGATAACCCTGTGAAAGAGCACTCCGTCATAGTATCCTTCCTGAGCGAGCTTGAGGAAGTTGTCGCGGTGAAGCGGAGTGTCGTCGTAGAGGCGGATCTTGATATTTCCTGCCGTTGTCTCTATGTCGAGAGTCGGCCCTGCCGGAATGCTATCGCCTGCTGATGTTGAGATATTTTCCACTGTAGTTTCTGAAATTTCATCGCCGGCGTCTCCTGATGATGATGCTATTGCTGTGGAAGCCATAGCTGTCACCGCTGCGAGAGCCGCGAGGGAGTATAGTATCTTTCTTTTATTTATCATAAGCTGTCGCCGGGATATATTCTCTTGAATATTCTTCTGAAATTGTCGTCTGATGCCTTCAGCTCATCGGCTCTCTCCATATAATCCTTTCCCCAGATTGCCTGAAGCAAAGAGCCAATATATCTGCGCTCCCTGTCTTTCTCGATGGCTCCTTCGATAAGAGGCGTGATCCACGGCTTGAATTTGTCTGAATCCACCGCTGAGAGGAACCTGGCTGTGGAGGCGAGAAACTGCCCGCATATATCCACACGCCGCAGATTGGCAACCAAATCATCCATATCGGCAGTACAGGTGTCGACATTATTGACAATATAGTCGTATGTAGCCATCCCATCCTGATCCCCGGAAAGATGTTTCAATACTTCGCTCATATTATTGATGAATTATCCTCCACGCGGTTCCCGAGGGGGGCGGCTCAGAGGAATATTGAATCACAAAATTACACAAAATATTCGATATAAAAGTTTTTTCATTAAAAAAAATGAATTTCTTATCCGAAAAGTGTCTAAAAACGTTAAAAAAAAGAGGGCAGCCTCAAAAAAAACTTGAAACATATACCCAACGTGGAGGATAAAACAAAAAATATAATCGTCATAGGACGTGAGTATGGAGCGGGCGGCAGAAAAATCGGAAAAGCGATAGCCGGGCTGCTCGGCATGGACTATTTTGACAAGGAGCTTATAAATCATATAAGTGCCCTCTACGGCTACGCGCCCGAAATCCTGATGAGAGCCGACGAGAAAAAGCCGTCGGCTTTCAGGAGCATGCTGATGGGGAAATACGGAGTGATGGACATGTACGGCACATCGCCCATGAGCAGGGAATCGCTCTATGCAGCCCAAGCCGACGTGATACGCCAGATAAGCACGGAAGGGAACTGCGTAATTGTAGGACGCACAGCCGACTATATATTGCGCGAGCATCCGGGGCTGACAAGTGTATTCGTGCATGCTCCCGCCGAGTGGAGAGCAAAAAACGTAATGTCGCGCGGTGAGATCGCAGACTATCACGAAGCTCTCTCAAAAGTGAACAAGGCCGACACCGACCGCGAGGGATTCTACAACTATTTCACCGGCAGGCCATGGGGAAAGGCCTCAAACTATCACCTCACGTTAGACTCCTCGCTGTTTTCGCCGGAAGAGGCTGCGGAAATCATAGCACGATTCGCTACGGCCCGATCTTACGGCAAATGAATGTTAAACCATTCGGGCCATAGAGCGTATATATTAGAGAAGACATAATGCAGAAGGGAGGTCTGTCGCTTCATGCCGGGAGCATGAAGAGGAAAGTCCGGGCAACACAGAGCACCATATTTGTCAACGGCAAGCCGGCGGCAACGTCGGGGATAATGTGACAGAAAACTACCGCCTGCCATATCTGATATGACAGGTAAGGGTGAAAAGGCGGGGTAAGAGCCCACCGGATGCCGTGGCGACACGGCATGCCGCACATCCTATGGGTTGCAAGGCCAAATACACCGGCAGCAAAGGATTGCTCGTCCATTGCCGGGGGGTAGGCTGCTCGACGCAAGTCGGAGCCGGTTGGCAACAGCCGGTCAAGATAAATGACAGACAGGAGCCCGAAGGGTTCCCACATAACCCGGCTTACATCCCTTCTGCATCTTTTTTTCTCACAGGGGCTGCCGGGTTCGCCCGCATCCTGATTTATTATCCGCCAGCTGACTATAGACTATGGACAAAGACACAAAACCTGGATTCTTCGCAAGAATCGTAGAAAAAATCGAGAATGCCATCGCATACTGCTCAAACGGAGTGTGGAGTGATCAGCGCAAGACTCTGAAGGTGAATATAATCAAGACCCTGAATCTCACCGTTCAGGCATTTCTCAACCGCGACCTGCAGATAAAATCAATGGCCATCACCTATCAGACGGTGTTTGCCATGGTGCCCGCTCTGGCGCTACTCCTCGCCATCAGTCGAGGATTCGGTTTTCAGGAAATGGTGGAGAAAGAACTCTTCACTTATTTTCCGTCGCAGACCAAAGCACTATCGGCGGCATTGGGGTTTGTGGACTCATATCTTGCCGAGGCCTCGTCGGGTGTTCTTGTAGGTGTGGGTTTGGTGGTGCTGCTCTACACGCTCATATCGCTGCTGAGCACTATAGAAGACACCTTCAACAATATATGGGATATAAAACACGATCGCACCATAGTGCAGAAAGTGAAGGATTACATCGCAATTTTCCTTCTAATTCCCATACTTATGATTCTGAGTTCGGGCATCACGTTCTTCATGTCTACCACAGTGGTGGCGGTGGTTCCTTTTAAGTTCCTCACCCCAATGGTAAACGCTCTCATGGAGCTCGCCCCCTTCGTGCTTACATGGCTTGCGTTCGCTCTTTGCTTCTGGCTTATACCCAACACGAAAGTGAAGTTCAAATATGCCGCCATCTCTGGAGGCCTGTGCGCCCTCGCTTTTGAAGTGATACAGTGGCTGCTGATGAGCGGACAGATCTATGTATCGAAATATAACGCCATCTACGGTAGTTTCGCATTCCTCCCTATCCTTCTCATCTGGATGCAACTGAGCTGGCTCCTGCTGCTGAGCGGATGCGGACTGACGTATGCCATGCAGAATATATTCTCATATAATTTCCTGGGCAACATACAGAACATCTCAATCAGCTACTACATCAAAGTCCTGCTCGTGGTGACCGGAGTGATCTACCGCAGATTCCACAACGGGGAGACGGCACCCACACGCAACAGCCTCTCGCTCGACTACGGACTGCCGATAAGGATGGTGAGCAGCATAGCAGAGCGCCTTCAGAAATCAGGTTTGGTGCAGGTCACAGGCATCTCTGCCGACAAAGAAGACCCCGGACTTGTGCCTACGACCGACACCGACAAAGTCACAGTTGAAGAGACCCTGAGCAGGGTGCTCGAGGAGGGAATGAAAGATTTCATACCCGAATTCCGTAACACTTATGCGGGAGCCCTGACTCAGATAAACGACATATTCACAAAGATGTACGACGCATCGGGCTCAATGCTGATACGCGACCTCGACATCAACGTTGCCGACAACGGAATTTCAAAAAAATAGCACTCTCCGCTCATGTCTGAGCATGAAGACTGATGGGGGCACCGCGTTTTTTTATGTTATGCAACATCTTTAGCATTTTTTATTTGGTTTGTTTTACTATTTTTATTAAATTTGCGGTTACTGAAATCAAAGAATAACTATAAGTTATGAGTTACCTGAAATTTGATAAAAATCTTATGATCAACCTGGAGCAGAGTCTTGCGAAAGAAATGCTCCGCACCAACAAATCAGGAGCCTATCACTGCACTACCATAGTAGGATGCAACACGCGCAAGCAGCATGGCCTGCTCGTGATTCCGATACCGGAGATGGACGACAAGGCCCACGTGCTTCTGTCGAGTCTCGACGAGACGGTGATACAGCATGGTGCTCCTTTTAACCTCGGTCTTCACCAGTACGGCCCTGAAGTGTTCTCACCAAACGGACACAAATACATCAGAATGTTCGACTGCGAGACTGTGCCGACCATGACTTACCGTGTAGGAGGCGTGATACTGACAAAACAGAAGACCTTCATCAGCAATGAAAACCGCATTCTGATAAAGTACACTCTTGTGGATGCTCACTCCGACACCACATTGCAGTTCCGCCCGATGCTCGCTTTCCGCAACGCCAACGATTTGGTTGTGGAGAACGACACCATCAACAAGGAATTGGGTGAAGTTCCCAACGGCATCTCGGCATGTCTCTATTCTGGCTATCCCAACCTGGTGATGCAATTCAGCAAGCCGGTGAAATGGGTCAACGACGGCCACTGGTATAAGGGAATTGAATATTACAAAGACCGCGACCGCGGCATACCCTATAAGGAAGACCTGTGGGTGCCGGGCTATTTCGAGCTCCCCATCAAGAAAGGCGAGAGCATCATCTTCAGCGCCGGCACGGAAACCATCGAGCCTGATCAGCTTGAGAAGATGTATGACAATGAGATCAAGACCCGCACGCCGCGCACCAGTTTCTACAACTGCCTGAAGAATTCCGCCAAGCAGTTCTATCTCTCGAACAAGAGCGGGAAATATATCATGGCGGGCTTCCCCTGGTATAACGTTCGTGCCAGAGACGAGCTCATGGCGCTGCCCGGCTGCACACTTGCCATTGACCACAAGGATGACTACATCCAGATAATGCAGACATTCCTGAAGGCTCTCAACAAGTATATCGAGACCGGCGAGAAAGACCGCACTATCCATGAGATAGATCTTCCCGACATCCCTCTGTGGGCTATATGGGCAATCCAGCAGTACCGTCGCGGCACAGAGACAAAGGCCTGCCGCGAGCTCTACGGCGAGCAAGTGATGAAACTTGTGGAAGATATCCGCAATGAGCGCATTCGCAACCTTCACCTCAACCCCAACGGTCTGCTTTCAAGCAATGGCACCGACACACCCGTGACATGGCTGAGCGCTTCGATCAACGGGCGACCCATCATACCGAGAACCGGCTATATCGTGGAGTTCAACGCCCTGTGGTATAACGCTCTCCGCTTCCTCATCTCCCTTTATGAAGGAGATGCCGACAAGCAGGAATACCTTGACGATCTCAATTCTCTGGCCGAGAAGGTGAAAGTCAGCTTCGTTGAGACTTTCCTCAACGATTATGGATATCTCTACGACTACGTAAACGGCACTTACGCCGATGTGGAGGTGCGCCCCAACATGGTGATAGCAATAGGTCTGGAATATTCACCGCTCGACCGCCGGCAGAGAAGAAAAGTGCTTGAACTGGCCACCCGCGAGCTTCTGACTCCGAAAGGCCTGCGCTCGCTAAGCCCGAAAAGCTACGCCTACCGTCCGAACTACGTAGGCGGCCCGGTTGAGCGCGAATATGCCGTGCATCAGGGCCCGGTGCGTCCTTGGCTGTTCGGTTTTTATGCCGACGCCTACATCAAGGTGTTCGGACTGAGCGGCCTCGGATTTATCGAGCGTAAACTTATCGGCTATGAAGAAGACATGTCGGAAAACTGCATCGGCTCGCTCAGCGAGATGTATGACGGCAATCCCCCCTTCGCAGGCCGAGGCGCCGTTTCCACGGCCAAGAACGTGGGCGAGATACTTCGCACCATCAAGAATGTGAAAGAATTGAATAAATTACAGAATTACGATAATTAAGCTGATATGAAGGCATTAATGTTCGGATGGGAGTTCCCGCCGCACATCCTCGGAGGACTGGGCACGGCCTCTTATGGTCTGACGAAGGGTATGCACGCTAACGGCGACATGGACATCACATTCGTGATTCCCAAGCCGTGGGGAGATGAAGAAAAAGGATTCGCGCGCATCATCGGCGCAAACTGCACACCGGTGGCATGGCGCGACGTCAGCTGGGACTATGTGGAGAGCAGAATCGGCAAAGTGATGGATCCGCAGATGTATTATAACCTGCGCGACCATATCTATGCTGATTTCAACTACATGAAGCTCAACGATCTGGGATGTATCGAATTTTCCGGCCGGTATCCCGACAACCTGATTGAGGAAATCAACAATTATTCGATAGTGGCCGGTGTGATTGCCCGCACAGTGGAATGCGACATAATCCATGCCCACGACTGGCTTACATATCCTGCCGGCATCCACGCGAAGAACGTCACCGGAAAGCCTCTTGTGATTCACGTGCATGCCACAGACTACGACCGCTCACGCGGAAATGTCAATCCTACGGTTTTCGCCATAGAGAAAGACGGCATGGAGAACGCCGACCACATCATGTGCGTGTCGGAACTCACCCGCCGCACAGTGATAGAGAAATACGGTATCAATCCGGCGAAAGTGTCTACGGTGCACAATGCTGTAATACCTCTGCCGCAGGAATATCTCGACATCAAGCGTCGCACCGAAGGAGAGAAAGTGGTCACCTTCCTCGGCCGAATCACAATGCAGAAAGGGCCCGAATATTTCGTGGAAGCCGCAGCCAAAGTGCTTCAGAAAGACAAGCACGTGCGCTTCGTGATGGCCGGAAGCGGCGACATGATGGACGCCATGATCAAACTCGTTGCCAAGCGTGGCATAGCCGACCGGTTCCATTTCACAGGCTTCCTGCGTGGCAAGGAAGTGTATGAGATGCTGCGCGATTCAGACGTCTACATAATGCCGTCGGTGTCGGAGCCTTTCGGAATCTCGCCGCTCGAAGCGATGGAGATGGGTGTGCCGAGCATCATCTCGAAGCAGAGCGGATGCGCGGAGATCCTTACCAATGTGATAAAGACCGACTACTGGGACGTGGACGCCATGGCCGACGCAATCCACAGCATCCTCCACTATCCCGCCATGTATAAGACCCTCCGCGACAAGGGCATCGAGGAAATACACGGCATCACATGGGAAAAGGTGGGCAAGAAGGTGATCGATATTTACAAAGACGTGATCGCCGCCCGCGGTTAAACACTTAATAGATAATAAACCTAAAAGACAAAAGACAGTTATGAAAAACGTTTGTTTTTATCTCAACATACACCAGCCCTACCGTCTGAAAAGATACCGCTTCTTCGACATAGGCAACGATCACTACTATTATGATGACTTCGCCGACGAAGACATCATCAACAACCTCTCGGAACGCAGCTACACGCCGATGTGCAAGACTCTGCTTGAGATGTCAGACATGTATGGCTCTGACTTCAAGGTGGCCCTCTCAATCTCGGGCACCGCTCTCGAACAGCTTCAGCAGTGCGAGCCGGAAGTGATCGACATGCTGAAGAAACTTGCCGACAAGGGCACAGTTGAATTTCTGGGAGGCACCTTCGCCCACTCCCTAGCATCGCTCGAAGACCCTGAGGAATTCCTTCGTCAGGCAAAGGTTGAAGCCAAGATAATCAAGATGGTATTCGGCAAGACTCCGAAAGTATTTGCCAACACAGAACTGATTTTTGACGACGACATCGCCGGCCTCATCCAGATGATGGGCTACAAGGCCGCTCTCGTTCCCGGCGCAAAGCATATTCTCGGATGGAAGAGCCCCGACTACGTGTATAACTCAGTATCCGCTCCCGACCTGAAGCTTCTCTTCACCAACGACAAGCTTGCCGGCGACATCTCACACAACTTCAACAACTCCGACTGGGCGGAATATCCTCTGACGGCCGACAAATTCGTAAGATGGATTTCCGAGCTTCCGGCAGAGGAGCAAATAGTGAATATCTGCCTGAGCATGGACACATTCGGAGGCTTCATCCCTGCAGGAAGCGGCATCTTCGACTTCTTCAAGGCTCTCCCCCACTTCGGAAAGGAAATGGGAGTACGCTTCACTTCGCCCTCTGAGGTGATAGGTAAACTCAAGGGAGTAGACACCATGTCGATACCCTATCCGATATCCTACGTGGACGGTAGCAATGATGTTGCCGCCTGGAAAGGAAACGACCTGCAACGCGAGGCCATCAGCAAGCTCTATAGCGTGGCTGAAAGAGTGTCGATGGTGGAAGACCGCAAGATTCAGCAAGACTGGGACTATCTGCAGAGCAGCGACCACTTCTTCTACATGAGCACCCGCAATGGAGCCGACGCTGCGTTCAGCCCCTACGACAGCCCGTTTGCTGCTTTCACAAATTATATGAACGTGCTCGCCGACTTCCTCGTGAGAGTTGAAGAGCAGTTCCCCGAGAATGTGGATAATGAGGAGCTCAACTCCCTGCTGCTCACAATCCGTAACCAGTCGGCTGAAATCGAGCAACTCAACAAGGAGGTGAAAGCCCTGCGCAAGAATATTCTCGAGGCTGAAGACAGCAACTATGCAAGGGCCGAGGCTGAAAAGCCCGCCGAGGCTGCACCGGCTCCCAAAAAGAAGGCTCCTGCAAAAAAGAAAGAGGTAGCCAAGACTAAGGCCACAAAGAAATCTGCAGACAAGAAATGATACGAAATTGTTTCAATTATTAAACTATTGTAACACTCCGAACCGATTACGCCATCCGCGCGTTTACATTTACGAAAGTAAGAAAATCGTTTCATGATGTTAGGTTAGTTTAAAATTGAATTATGGAAAAAACTGCGAGCAGCCGCCTGTGAAGGTGGCTGTTCGTTTTTTTATTTATCTTTGGCCATAAGTGAAATTATGTGAACCGAGAGGCCGAAGAAAACGTTTGAGATATAGAAAATCGTGATGAGTGACCACTCGTCACGAATACAGAATTAATTTGAAAATTAACTTTTATTGGCATAATATTTGTTGATATGAACAATAGAAACTTCAGAAATAAAAATAGAAACAGAGGGTTTAACTCCTTTGGAAAAAAATACCGGAATATTATGGAAGAAAACAAAGATTATAACGAAGAAGTCAAAGGTGCCGACGATATCTCTGTAGACGCAGACTATGCCGGCGAAGCGGAAGACACTCAGGCTGAGCAGGAAGTGAACACTCTTGAGAACCAGCTTGCCGAAACTCAGGCCGAATTGGAAAAGCAGAAGAAAGAATATCTCTTTCTTGCAGCCGACTTCGACAACTACCGTAAGCGCACGCTGAGGGAAAAGGCCGAGATCATCAGAAATGGTGGCGAGAACGTGCTCAAGGGACTTCTCCCTATCATCGACGACTTCGAGCGCGGACTGAAAGCCGCCGAGCAATCGAAAGACGACACCGGCGCCCTGGAAGAAGGGATGACGCTCATCTACAACAAGCTCGTGAAATATATGGAAAGCATGGGAGTGAAAGAGATGAAGTCTACGGGCGAAGAATTCAATCCCGACCTGCACGAGGCTGTAGCCCAGGTTCCCGCTCAGGGAGAGGACATGAAGGGCAAAGTGCTCGATACTACAGAGAAAGGTTATACCATCAACGACAAGGTACTCCGCCATGCTAAAGTGGTAGTAGCTCAGTAATAATAAAGAGGAGTCACACTTAAACAGATCGATCATCATGGCAGAGAAAAGAGACTATTATGAAGTGCTGGGCGTAGCGAAAGGCGCATCGGCCGACGAAATAAAGAAAGCCTACCGCAAGAAGGCAATCCAATATCACCCCGACAAGTATTCAGACAAGCCGGAGGCAGAACAGAAGGCTGCCGAGGAGAAATTCAAGGAAGCAGCCGAAGCCTACGATGTGCTCAGCGACGACAAGAAGCGTCAGCTTTACGACACCTACGGCCACAACATGGGGCCGCAAGGATTCGGCGGCGCAGGTGGCGGAGCCTACAGCGGCGGATTCGGTGGCTTTGGCGGAGGCTTCTCGATGGAAGATATCTTCTCAAACTTCGGCGATATATTCGGCGACGCTTTCCAGGGTGCTGGAACCTACCGCAGTTATGGAGGTGGCGGCCGTCAGCGTAAACCGGTGAACAAAGGCACCGACCTGCGTATCACCGTGAAGGTGAACCTCAAGGATATAGCCAACGGAGTGAGCAAGAAACTCAAAATACCCAAATTCGTAGCATGCTCGCATTGCAACGGAACGGGTGCAAAAGACGGAACCGCATTCCGCACATGCCAGCGCTGTGGAGGCACCGGCTACGTGACCCAGATGCGCCAGACATTCCTCGGTGCGCAGCAGGTGCAGAGCGTCTGCCCCGAGTGTAATGGCGAAGGAAAGGTGATCACTGAGGAATGCTCATATTGCCATGGCACTGGTGTGGAGAAGAAAGATGTAGTAGTGGAATTCCACATCCCCGCAGGCGTTCAAGACGGCCAGACCCTCGTGCTCAAGGGTGAAGGAAACGCTCCCCGCCACGGAGGCGTGAACGGCGATCTGCTCATCGTGATTCAGGAAGAGAAGAACGCAGAACTCATCAGGGATGATCAGGATCTGATCTATAATCTTATGCTCGACTTCCCCACTGCCGCCCTCGGCGGAAGCGCTGAGATACCTCTTATCGATGGAAAAGCGCGCGTAAAAATTGCTCCGGGAACCCAGCCGGGCAAGGTGCTTCGTCTCAGGGGCAAAGGTCTGCCGGCCTTCCAGAATCCTCACTCGCGTGGCGATATTCTCGTGAATGTGATGGTCTATGTGCCCGAAAATCTGAGCGATGCCGAGAAGAGCGCCATCGAGAGTCTGAAAGGCAGCGCCAACGTTGAGCCTTCACAGTCTACATCGAAAAGGATATTCTCGCGTTTGCGCCACATCTTCAACAAGGAGAACAGAGGAGAATAATACTCTGGAACATGATAAAAGCGGGGCTTCCCGGAATCGTAAGGATTCGTAGGGAAGTCCCGCTTAGTATTTTAAGACGCCGCTATCAGCGGATCACAATTTTCTTTCCGTCTCTGATATAGATTCCTTTTGAAGGATTCTGCACCTTGCGGCCCATCAGATCGAAGCAATCACCTGTAGCCTCACCGGCGGCTACTTCTGCTACGCCGGTCTCCTTAGGATGCAGTTCATCGTGAGTGATAGCCGTGAATGATATCAGACCATCTTCCGACTCCTCGATATCAATAAGATCATAGTCGAGAGACTTTCTCTTCCACGTCACGAATTTGGGATAGACGTCGCATCTGAATTCTGTCACATTTTTTGTGCCCGGGAAGGCATCGCCGGCACGTGAGCCCTCACTCTTCACATTGTCGGCCTCAACGATGTCAACGCGCTGATGCACGCTGTTGTTATTCACCGTATTGTAATCCCATACAGACTTGGAGTAGTCAATGTGCCACACAAGCATGCCATGGCCGGGAATAAACTGATCGTTGCCGATCTGCTGACGGTTTTCAAAGAAGAAAAACTCGTTTGCACTCGGGGTAGGCACTGCGTAAGCCACATTCGACTCAGACAGTTCAGGAATCTCAACGCGCCCCTCCTCTATCGGGAGGAAGTCGATCCAGCCCAGCGCTCCCCTCTCGAATGAGGAATAATTGGGAGGCGTGAGGCCGCCGTTGTTGTAGGGGCCTACATCGAGCACACTCCACTCGCCCGGAGTGAAGCCTCCGGTGTAAGTGGTGACATAAAGGTCGGGAAGACCCATCACGTGGCTGAACTCATGCACGAAAGTACCCATTCCGTCAGGACGCTTGTAGCCGCTCGGATATTCACACGAGCAGGCATAATGTTCAAGCTGCACGCCATCGAAAATGAAGGGTTCATGTCCGGCAGAAGAAAGTTCCCATGAGTGCGGCCACACACAACTTGAGATGCCGCTGTCATGCTCGCCCTTACCGGCATAGAAAATGAAGACATTGTCAATGAGTCCGTCGCCATCACGGTCATATTCAGAGAAATCTACCTCATCATCAAGAATCTGAAGAGCATGCACAGCCATCATTTCGGGATTTTTGTCGTTGCCCGAAAAGTCATTGCCTCCGTAATAAGAACGTTTCTCGGGAAGCACTACAGGGCCGTAGACATCAAACTGAGGAATAAACTTTCCGTTGGAATTAAAGATGAACCAGTCGCGGGCCGAGCCGAGCGAACCATAATCTGAGAATCCCTCTTCATTGAGCATACGGTGGAAATAATCATGATCGCCGTAGGTGAACTCCACATCCTGATACTCCACGAGCACCACCAGACCCTTCTGCTCTCCAATCACGGGGAAAGTAGACGAGCAAAGGCCGAAATTAAGAGGCACAAGTCTGCCTTCTTCATCGCCGGGATTTTCCTCGTCTCCTGTCGGATCGTCTTCACCAGTCTGATCATCATCTCCCGTCGGGTCATCGTCTCCGGTCTGATCGTCGTCACCGGTGTTTTCGTCATCAGAAGCGGCCGCTCCAAGCGCCTTGAGGCGACGAGCCTTGTTATCATTAACCCTCGACACCCATTTTTCTATCTGCTCCTTCGACTGGAGAAGGGCAGCCTGGGTCTCACCTATGGAAGTGACAGATAAAGGCATGCCTGAAGCCTCGGGTATTCCGGCTGCGTTGAACTTGGCATATTCCATCCTCCCGCCGTTATTAACCACTACAAGATTTTCAGCTGAGAAAATCACATGGCCGTGCTCATCACCTATCATCCGGATATTTACCGGAGTCCCGTCAGGCTGAATATGCCTGATGAAACCGGGCTTGGCCGGAATAGCCAGAGCTCCCAGGCAGAATGCTCCCGAGAGCATTGAAAGTAGAAATCTTTTCATGTATTATGTCTGTGAAATGTTAGTCTATAAAAGTAAAAATCGGAATGGCTACCATTCGTAAGCCACGGT
Source organism: uncultured Sangeribacter sp. (assembly GCA_964410515.1). Taxonomy (GTDB): domain Bacteria; phylum Bacteroidota; class Bacteroidia; order Bacteroidales; family Muribaculaceae; genus Lepagella. The sequence goes on from CAYPGW010000023.1 coordinate 40,868, forward strand.
AGCCCCTAATGAATTTAACGTGCCGGAACTGCTGTTATTATTCCACCAGTAGTTGCAAGTGAGCAATTGATAGGTAAGGCCTATGTTCACAGCCTTTTTTCCGTTGCCACCCATAGGCACTCTTATTCCGAGCGTAGGCTTCAGAAGGAAATATTCCGTCGACGAGATATATCCGTTTTCAATAGCCAGATAATCGCCTCCGATCAGGAACGAGCCTCCGGCCTTGACATCAAGATATATTCCTGTTGATGTCTTCTGTCCAAAATTGAATCGGAAATCGGTGAAGACCGGAATCATCACTCCGCAGGTGCGAGTCTTTCTGCTACCGTTCCAATCCGACACATAGCCACTTCCCGTCTTCGAGAACACTACATCCACACCCAAGCCGGCTCCCATGAAGAACCATGACGAGAGTGTAGCGCCCTGAGTTGTGGATACGCCTAAGAAATCGGCTCTTACATTGCCGAAGCCTCCGGTATATGACGCATCTATGTAACCCTTATAGCCGGCACCGCCGTAGGCAGCGGTCTGAACTATATTGGCCACCTGATTCACGATCGAAGTATATTGAGCTGACGCTTTTTCAGACACGAAGAGTGAGAGGACTACGCAGATTGCGGCGAGGAAATTTCTTTTCATAGCAGTGTTATTTAATCATTCTTACTCTATTAAAGAGATTTTCCACATAATGGTTCAATTTTCGGCAAACAATTCTTCAATTTTCTTCACCGCGTGGTGATAACTCGCCTTCAGGGCGCCTACCGAAGTGCCCAGCACTTCTGATATCTCCTCATATTTCATATCGTCGAAATAGCGCATATTGAACACGAGGCGCTGCTTCTCGGGCAACTTCGCCACAGCCTTCAGCAGCTCGGCGTGCAAGGCGTCGCCATCGAAATAAGGATCCGCCTCGATATTGGCAAGCAGAAACGAATCGTCGCCCTCTTCCGATGAGATGTTGGCACGTGTCCGCTCCTTATTGATGAAATTGATCGATTCGTTTATGGCAATCTTATAAAGCCACGTCGAGAGTTTCGCGTCGCCACGGAAATTGTTCAGATTATTCCATGCTTTCAGGAATACGTTCTGGAGAATATCATCGGCGTCATCGTGCTTCACCACCATCTTACGGATCTGCCAGTAGACCGGCTCTCCATAGACGCGCATCAACGTGTCGAAGGCAGCCGAGGCCGTCTTCTCATCCTGCAGTTGCTCCACAAGTTTCTTCTCGTCTATGGGTATCTTCTGAATCGCCATTTGGATGCAAAATTAATCAAAAATTGCCAAACAGCCAACCATTCAAATCTTAATGATTCTTAAAAACGCCTTTCGGCTCAAATCCGTGACAATTTCGTGCCGCATATCTCTCGAATCAAAACACCAATGCCAATCATTATTTTCAGCCCACGCCAATCCCCTCCTTCGCTTTAAATCAAATCCATAGCAGCGCAACCACATAATATAAACTTATCAATCCAAAACATCTGACTTGGCGTGCAAAGTCTTCAATTAATGACGATTCTGAACCCCGATAATTTTTTGCCGAATTTTTCAATGGAAAATTTGCAGGAAAATAGATTTTTGTGTAATTTTGCATTGCATACCATCATCGGAGCCTCATCGGTATGGGGCTAAGAGGGTGGGCGAAATACATAACAAGCGTTTATCGCGCTAATTCTTGACAACTCGAAATCTGGCAGTTTCAACTTAGGTCAAGAATGAGGCAACGATCGACGCCTTTCAGCGATGTGTACTGAAGCGTGACTGAATCCGCTCTGCGGGTTCAGACATGGTAGGTATATCATTTCAGCGTGAGGCTCCAGTTGCTCGTTCTAACCTAAGTGGGCAAGCCAGAGCCTCGAGTTGTGAGAGCGAGCAACGATAATGGCTCTCACGCTTTTTTTGTTGTAGATCAACATATCAATGCCTATCTGAGAGTCTAAGGCATCTATTTTGAGCTACAATGCAAAGAAGAGCCGATCTGGACTTTATTAAAGGCATCTCGATCATAGCCGTAATTTTATACCATATCGGGATACTCCCTTTTGGATATCTCGGAGTGGATGTCTTTCTTGTCATTAGTGGATTTTTAATCATTCCGCCCGCATTATCAGAAATAAGCAACGGCAAATTCCAATATTTCACATGGTTGTGGAGAAGAATAAAAAGATTTCTCCCTCTTGTAATAATCGTTTGCGCCATTTCTCTGATAATCGGATATTTCCTGATGATACCCGATGATTATGAGAATCTTTCTCAATCTGTAATAGCATCCGAGTTTTTCGCCAATAATATTCTGTTATCACTCACCACCAAGAATTATTGGGCGTCCGCAAATGAATATAAACCATTGCTCGCACTATGGTATCTCGGTATACTTGTTCAATTTTTTGTATTATTTCCTTTGATAATAATATGCGCAAAGAAGATCTTTAAGAAAATCTCTCCGACAAAAGTCGCATTATACTCATTATATACTATTACTCTGATTTCTATAATACTGTATAGTCTTCCTTTCTTCAGTCCCGATGTCAAGTTTTATTATTTGCCCTTCAGAATATGGGAGTTGGGTCTCGGAGCATCTGCTTTTTATTTATCAAGCAGATATAAAACAACTTACAATATATCACTATATATTGTCTTGATATTTATTCTTCATATAATTCTTTCATTATGCCCAAAAAGTCTTATAGATATAGACCACATTAACATTGTTGGAGCCGAGGTGGAGAAAGATTCCTTCAAGATTCCAAAACCATTACTGCTTATTACAACAGTAATAACGAGCACCTTCTTACTACTGAGATTTATCAAAATTAATAAGATTTTCTCAGGCTTTGCATTTCTGGGAAAGATGTCGCTAAGCCTGTATATCTGGCATCAGGTTATATTGGCATTCCTGAGATATTCCTTTATTGAGACTTTCACACCTGAGAGCTTATTATCGTATCTGGCGCTCGTTTTTATAGTTTCATCAGCATCATACTTTTGGCTTGAGAAACTAAAGATTACAAGCAATCTTGCTAAATGGATATTAATGATAAGTTGGGCGTGTGTATTATGTGTCTCCGGATATATCTACAGCAAAGCCGGCGTTTTAAGAGATTTCCCGGAAATGGGAGTCACCACTAAGAATCCTTATGCCGTAAGAAATACAGAATACATTGATCGTATATACGATTATAACAAACCGTATGCCACAGACAGGATTAAAGTATTAGTAATCGGGAATAGTTTTGCCCGGGATTTAGCATGCTGTCTTGAAGAATGGGATCACGAGAAGATTTTGGAAATATCATATATGCCTGATCCAATCAAAGACGATTCAAGATTCCATGACTCGGACTATATCTTTTTCTTAGGAGACAAAAAATATTGTCCTCAATGGGTGTGGGATTCTATTGCTTCAGATTGTAAAATTTACGGAATAGGCACCAAATATTTTGGAAAAACTTTTGGACAGTTCTACAGAATGAAGGGAACTGACAGCTATTATGATTCTTCAGTTCCGGTACCGAACCTATTAAAAAAGACCAATGACGAATGGAAGAAAAGTTGGGGCAATAACTATATCGATTTTGTATCAGCTTCACTAAATGAAGATGGAGAGATCAGGATATTCACTCCGGAGAGAATGATAATATCATTCGATTGCCTGCATCTTTCCCCGGCGGGAGCCTCATTTTTCTCCTCGCGTCTGGGATTGGATGAGATATTTCTTGAAAAAGATCATCAAAAGAGATCTCGGTAGAGATCCATTTTATTAATTTCTGAATAATCACAAGAAAAAAAGATATCTGTGATGTCGAAAAAGGGAGTTCAAGTCTTCGTTAGTCTTGCATTTAGAAAGCTGTTTGTAATCATATTCGGCTTCATATTGAATCCTCATTGGTGCTCTAAAGAAAAGAGAGCAAAACATAGGCAATCGATACTTGAAAAGTCGAGCATCCTTTATCTGATGAGTTATGCACGTTATGTCAGATCTATCAGCGTCATAAAGCCTCCTGAAAAAGAATGCAAGGAGCGGGCCTTTTCAATCTGGTTTCAGGGCGAGAAAGAAGCTCCGCCACTGATACGGGCCTGCTTTGCAAGTATGCGCAAGCATCTGCAAATGGAATTGATCGTACTTGATGACAAGACAATTTTCGATTGGATCTCCTTACCTGACTTTATCATGAAGAAATGGAAAAAAGGAGAAATCGGAGCGGCCCACTTCAGCGATATATGCAGAATCGAACTTCTGTATAGATATGGCGGGGTATGGATGGACGCAACGGATTATATCACTGCCGACATCCCGAAGGAGATCATGGAGTGTGATTTCTTTATGTATATGACAGGCAATGTGGGCTACAGTTATTCCTTTATCCAAAATTGCTTCATAAGAGCAACACAAGGTAACCCCTTGTTGGGGATATGGAGAGACGCAATCCACAATTATTGGCGTCACATGTATAAATCAATCGACTATTTCGTTCATCATCTGATGTTCAGATTAATAGTGCATGAAAATCAAGAAGCAAAACTTCTATTTGACAAAATGCCCAAACTGAATCAGGATGATACACACACCTTATGGTATAAATACAAAGATACCGCTTTTGACGAAGAAATATTCTCTGATCTAAAGCAAAAATCATTCTTACACAAAACCTCCTTTAAGGACACTTCAGCAACTAATCCGGTCGAAAATTCATTTGCTGCTCACATCATCGAAACTCAATATTAACACATAGTATTATCTCTTATGAAATTTAAATTATCGCTCTTTATTGGAGCACTCTTCTTACTCTCAGTATCAACCGGCTGCCACGACTATGATTCTGACATAAGGAATCTAACCGACAGGGTCTCGGCAC
>CAYPGW010000024.1:0-44730 GCA_964410515.1 uncultured Sangeribacter sp.
CTCACGCTTCCAATAATACTTATTCTTTTGCGATTATCTTCGCGGGATCCACCTGCATTGTGCGGTGAATCTGCCATCCTACAATGGCTAAGATTAGAACAGTCACTATCAGGCATCCCGAAATTATCGGAACGACGGGGGAGAGGGCAGTCTCAGACGATACCTCCCTACCGAAAGATTCTACTATCTTATTGAACATCACACATATCGGCACGGCGATAAGGATGGAGACTGCGATCAGCACTACGTATATCCTGCCGAACATTCGGTATATATCCCGGCTCTTGGCTCCGTTCACCTTTCGGATGGCGACCTCTTTCCTTCTTGCCCGTGTGTCAAGTGTTATGGTGCTGAATATGCTCATGGCGCATATCAGCAGACTGACACATCCCAATATCATGCCCCCGCTTCTTATCGCCTCTACGAATCCGGGAAGCGGACTTACTTTTTCACTATAATTTGATACCATTTTATTGATCAGTTCCGGTTCGACGCGCTCTATAGTCTCATCCACACTCCGGGCAAGAGAAGCACCTTTACCCTGTTTCGGTATAAGCAGGAACGACGGATAATTACCATTTGAGAGCCAATCGGGCTGTATCACCACCACCGACATGCCTTCACTATCGTATGCTATGCTTCTAATTATTCCGGCTATAGGAAGTGTGCGGTCATTGTTCCAATACGTTTCCGGCGTAAGAACATTATTGTCAAGCACGCCGAGATCTTTCAGTTGTCGGTAGAGGTTCTCACAGATGAGTATACAGTCGTTACGGTCTATATCGTGTTTGAACCATTCCACATCCATTCCAAGCGCTGAGAGTGTCGCTGTGTCTTCAATCGTATATGTGCTGAAATATATGTTATTATTTAGTTTCTCCTTTATGTCATCATTATCTTTGATTTCTGACATGGTATGATATGCGTCATCGCAAACGAGAGCTTTGTCCAGATCGGGTAGACGTTTGATTTCATCAATCAGTTTTGCAGGATCTGAGGAATAACTCGGATCAAGATGAATATATTCCTTAAATGTCTTGTCGTTGTCAGGAATATTGAATTGTTTCAGTATATGGTTGCCGGCGTTCACAATTATGAACGTGCTGCATACGAACACAATACAAATCACAGTCTGAATGCACAACATGACGTTGCGTAAGAAATGGTTGCGTGATTTTCGCATCTTCTCAGCGAGACTGTTTCGGCCGATTCTATATAGTGTGAGCCATGCTGTTAGACTGCACACCGCGAGCAATCCTCCACCTGTCAGAAGGCTGTAGCGCCATAGATCGCGTAATGTAAAGCCAAAATTGTTGACTAAAATGTTAAGTTTTACGTTACAGAAGTCCTGCAGCATGACCCCGAGGATTATGGCTATGCCTACCGCAAGAACGAGGCAGATTAATATCTCGGTCAAGAGCATATAGAAGAGTTGCAGCCGTTTGGCTCCGTTCACTATGCGCAGGGCCAGTTCACGACGCCGTATGTGGAATAACTGTATCTCGATGCGAAGAAAACCTATTATGGCGGCTATGAGAATCAGAGCGCCGATCATGTAACCAAAAAACTGAATGCTTATTATCATGTCGAATTCAGATTTATCCGACATTTTCTTCAATTTTACTTTCAGGCCTAATGGCTTTATTCTTTCAGTTATTTCTTTTTCAAGCTGTGTTTTCGTAATGTCTTTCTTCAAGACAGCTGCTATCCATCTGCCATATATTTTACCATTGAAATCCTGCTCCGCAATGTCGTCTGTGAGGGTGAAATATATTTTATTATTGTCTACAGGGGAATCCCACACAGAAAGCGACTTGTAGACATCCACTATGGTAACAGGAATGGTCTGAACCTCATTTGTAGATGTCTGTATGGCGCCGACAGGATTTTTATCTTTGAAAACGCGTCGGGCCATATCCTCGCTTATTATTGCCTCACCTTGCTTCAATACCCTGATTTTCTTTCCGGTTATGGCAGAACGAAAGCCTGATAAATTGGCGTATTCAGGATCAATAATCATGCTGCAGACATGCCCCTTGCGAATCGTGGAGTCAACTAAATGAAAGGAAGCATCCATAAAATGAGGGTAACCATTTGGAACAGCCATCTTCTCAATGCTTGCCGGGACGCCTTCCTTTTTGACGGCACGCACTATATCATTTGTGATTTCAACTTCCTTACCTTCATCAATGGAGAGGAACGACAGTTGATAAGTTCGGTCGAAGTAAGATTCTCTGCTGATGGCAGGGTGTTGGAATCTCTTGATCAGAGAATGTGTGAATGAGAGCGTGACGATGCCGACAGCGATGCTGAGCACGCTGATTGCGGTCTGCAACTTATACTTCATCAGGTTCCTGACGGCAACCTTGAGGTTGTGAAGAATCATTTTCATATAGTTATCTTTGTTTACACTGCAAAGATACTTCTATATGACGGTTTCACAAAACTTTTCAGGCCCCCATAATGCCGATTGTATGAAAATCATACATCCTTGTGTGTGATTTTCATACACTCTGACAAGATTATTCTAAAAAGTGCCGAAATTATCCCAATTTCATCAGCTGAGGAAGCCAGTCGATGAGTGGAAGAGGTATATTCAGGATCTTCGTGGTTGAATCTTTGCCTGTAGCGGCTGCAAGTTCTTTTCCTGAAAAAATGATGGCTGTTTTAGGCGAGTATTTACCAATATATACGGAAAGACTTTTGCCGGAAGTGTTTGTTGAGCTTTTTACCTCTATTGGTATAATGGAGAGACTTTCTTGAATCAGGAAGTCAATCTCCGCAGTTCCGTTAGATACCCAATATCGTGGCAACTGTGTAAGTTGAGCCGCAAATGCTTGCGCTACCAAATTCTCCGTTAGAGCTCCCCTGAACTCTGAAAATAGAGGATTCGGATTAGTGAAAATTTCCGGTGGAAGTTTTGCGAGTGATCTTAGCAGTCCGATATCAAGCATATAAAGTTTGAATGCATTCAGGTCATCAAATGCACTTAATGGTAACCCCGGTTTTGACGCACAGAATATCTGATATACGAGTCCGGCCTCCCGAAGCCAGGATATGGCGGTTTCGTATTCTCGTGCTCTGGCACCCGGTTTGACTACCTTATAGATAAATTTCCGATTCTCCTTAGCCAGTTGGGAGGGCAATGATTGCCAGACAGCTGCAATTCTTGGAAATTCAGTCGCAGACGTATGTTTGGTAAAGTCAAAGTAATACGAAGTCAAAATCCCTTCCAGTTCTCTGCTTATGGCATCTATTCCTCTGTTTTCAAGAGAGGCGACAACAGCTTTCGGCATCCCTCCGCAAATTTCATATTTGCGAAATGCTTCCCATAGTTTTCCTGAAACTATTTCCGGCAATGGTTGGATGATATCTATTCCGTTGATGTAATTCACCAAATCATTATTTTCAGACCGAAGGTATTCTTTGAATGTAATCGGATACATGTGAAGAAAGTCGACTTTACCAACCGGAAATCCTTTTTGATGATGTATTGCTACACCTAAAAGTGATCCGGCGGCCATGATATGGTATTGTGGAGCATCTTCACAAAAATACTTTAAAGAGTTTAGAGCATCCGGACATTCCTGGATTTCATCGAATATGATAAGAGTATCTTCCGGTTTAATTGGACTGTTAGTGTATAAACCAAGTATGCTGATTATTCTGGTAGGATCTTTTGTTTTGCCAAATTCGAGGCATAATTCCTTGCTTGATTCAAAATTGAAATAGGCAGTATGGCGATAATGCTCTTCTCCGAATTTCTTCATCACCCAAGTTTTTCCGATCTGGCGTGCACCTTGAATGATTAGAGGTCGCCGATTTTCGGATATTTTCCACTTTTCAAGTTCTTCTGATATTTCCCTGTATATTTCCATTATTATATTGATTTTTTTCTCTTACAAAGTTAATAAAATAATTTGAGAAAACAATATTATCATATAAAAATGTGTAAATTCGCACATTTTTCTATGGAAGAATGTGTGTAATTCCACATTTTTATAAGATGACTCTTTCATTTCACAAAGATATTCACAACCAATTCAATCAATTTATGTAAAAGTAACTGATTAATAGACAAGCGCCGAAAGGAAATCCTTCCGGCGCTCAAACATCCAAACTTACACCCGATTATTCTTCGGTTTCGGAAAAGTCCTTCTCTTAGAGCAGGGCCTTGATCTCTTTCACATATTTGGAGTGGTCGCGGATGTCGGGACGACCCTTTGCATTGCCATCACGATCCACCAGTATGTAGAAGGGTATACCGTCTACCGAGAATCTCTGATTAATCGCTTCTATCTGACTCTGATTCAACTTGTAGTGAATACCCTTGATGTCGGGTATCATCTTGAGGTATTCCAGCGGGTCTGACGATTTGTCTGCTATATAGATCCAGACGATATCATCGCTTGCCAGTTCCCCTGCTTTAATCGGCTCAGTCTGCTTGATGGCGGCACGGCAAGGCCCGCACCAGGTGTTCCAGAGGTCAACCACCACCACCTTTCCCTTGTGTTGCGCGATGATGGCATCGAAAACCTCATCATCAGCCACTTCCGGAGTAGCCCTGAAGTTGTCGGGAGTCTTAGCCTCCTCCAGCTTGCGCTTTACATCCTTTGATACGGAATCGGCAACGTTGTAAAAGAATGGATTGGAGAGTGTCTTGAGTTCATCCAGATCTTCCTGCGTCAAATCTCCGGCAGTAGCTTTTCTCAATGCTACTTTGAGCATGACGCATGATTTTGACAGATCACCCGGCACTCCGAACGTGTTCCAGTCAGGGTACTGACTCAACGCGTCTCCTGCCAACAGCATTTTGGGATTAGATAGGTCAATCCAGCCGGTCAATTCCTTACGGATATCGCCATTGATGTTGACACGGATGGAATCTCTCGGAACATCCCCATCCCAATAATCGTTGGATATGCGATAATTATATTCAAGCAGCGCGGGGTTGAGGGCATTCGCTATACCGTTTTGCACACAGAGCAACTGGTATTCCTTTACCATCGCCGGCGCATCCGATCGGGATATGGAGTCACGACAGTTATCGTAAGTGTCTTTCAGGAATTTCATGAATTGCTCGTTGTCAAGATTATAAAACGGAGTATTCATATAATTCATTAAGTACTCGTGGTAGTCGGTTTTGTTCCCCGGTGCTTCTCCGGGACTTTTGATTTTGTCAAGATTGCGAAGTGCTCCGGTGTGCATCGTCTTCGAATACGACATGACAGGTACATTCTTACGGCGGTACATGGCTTCAACTCCGCTAAGTCTGCCGTCGATGTAGCAGTCTACCGTCTCACCCGGATTGAGTGTTATGTAGGCGTATGGAATATAGGTTGATCCGTCAATAACCTTTCCGTTCACTGTGCCGTCCTGATGGAAAGTAAAAGTTGCGATGCCGTTATCGTCGAATTTCAATTCTGTTCCATAGACATAACCAAACATGGATTCAGCAACGAAACGGAGATTCTCGGCATATTCCGGCTTAGAGGAGATCAGATGAAACCTGACAGTGGTATTGGCTGATTCAAACACGGGAGCCGGCATCTCCATATCTATGAATTCGGCCTTCACCTCTTCAGGAACTCCTGCCGGATAGCGTTCCGGCAATTCCGGTGTTGTAGGGATGAGGATATCGGCAAGTTTGAAAGCACCTTCCACATCGCCTTCGATGAGATCAAACGAGCGTGTGTCTAAAGGCAGCGGCTCGAAGATGAGCCTGAAACTTGCCTGTCCGCTTTCCGGCATCCAGAAAAGTTCGTCGGGGGTGATTCCTTCGGTCGATTTCAGGGCATACCTCTTGCCATCATTCGTCAGATAAGACCCGCCGACTATCTTTATCCAGTGTTTGGGGTAGTAATAGGCGTTTAGATCTACTATCGTGACGCTGTCGTTGAGTTCGACTTTCGCCACATCCAGGATCTTGCCGCTGGCATATCCGATGATCGGATACTCTACTGTGCGTGAGGCTGCCGACGCGTACGAAGCCATGCCGAGAGCCAATGTCGCAGTTAATAATAATTTTTTCATTCTAAAATATGGTTTGAAAATAATTTGAAATTAATCTTTCTGATAGGGCTATGCTTGTCCGCTCACTCTTTGGCTATGATCTTGGCCGCATCTGTCTGCATCGTGCGGTATATCTGCCAGCCTACGATGGCGAGAACCAAAAGGACTATTACACTGCATCCGATTGCAATAGGCCGGACGGGGGAGAGGTGTGTACCTATCGGGATATTCTCATTCACATAGTTTTCAACCCAACGGTTGATAATGATGCACACCGGAACCGCTATCGTGACGGAGATGAGCAGAATCAGCGCGTAGACGCGACCGAACAAACTGTAGATATCCTTGCTCTTCGCACCATTGATCTTACGGATGGCGATTTCCTTCCTTCTCGCGCGTGTGTCGAGTGTGATACAGCTGAATATGCCCATCGCACAGATAATAAGGCTGACAACGCTCAGGATCCATCCGCCGGCACGCACTGTCTCCACGAGATCGGGCATTGGATTTGTCCTCTCACGGTAACTATAGATCATATTGTTGAAGCATTCCGGAGCATGAGTAGCGATTGTTTCATTCACACTTCTTGCAAGAGCGTTCCCTTTGCCCGGCTTCGGAACCAGCAGAAACTCAGTTCCGGCGCGTGCTTCTACCGGCCTGATGACTATAATGGTCTCACCATTCATCTCGTATGGTACCGTTCTTAGTATTCCGCCTATAGGGAGAAATATCGGGTTTGTCGAATATCCGATATTCAGGCTGTTATTGTCTAAAAGCCCAAGTTCCTCAAACTCATGGTAGATTTTTTCGCTTACAAGAACACATTGGTTGCGGTCAATATCACGGTTGAACCAATCCGCATCCATCCCGAGCACGTCGGGGAGCGTCTTATCATCGGTAAAGATTGTTTTAAAATTTCTTGTCACCATGCCACCGTCGGGATTCACGGCTTCTTCATATTCCTGAATGGGCAATAAGAAGAGGTCGTATTGAATCATTCTATCAAGTTCGGGCAGCCGCCTGATTTCATCATGAAGTCCTTCCCACTTGTGAAAGTAATCTTTCGGAGCAAAATATAGATATTCCTTAATTTCAGAGTCGTTCTCAGGCATATTGCATGCCCTGATGATGTACTTTTCTCCATTAAGCAGGATCAAGACACCACACACCAAGACAATGACTATGGTGGTCTGCAATCCCAGCATCACGTTGCGCCACAGATGACGATTGCTTCTGCGCATATTTTTATCAAGGCTTCGGCCCGACCTGCATATCTGAAGCAGTAATATCCAAGCTGTCAGGCTGCAGATGGCTGTCAATATCGCACCTATCACGAGGCTATACCAACAGAGGTTTTTGACTTTATAATCAGAATATTCCATAAAGAGCATCAGCTTTGAGCCAATGAAATCCTGAAGCAAAGTCCCGAGCAGCATGGCTATGATGACCGATATGAATACAGTAATAGCGATTTCCGCGAAAAGAAGGCCGAACAGTTCCCTCGTTTTGGCTCCATTTACTATGCGAAGGGCCAGTTCGCGCCTGCGCAGACGGAGCAGTTGTGTCTGAATGCGGAGAAAACCGATCATGGCTGCCAGAAGTATCAGTGAACCGATTATATAGGTCAGCATTCTTATGGCGATTATTTTTCTGAGTTCCCGTTTATCAGAAACTTTTGATATATTAGCCGACATTCCGTATGGCAGCAGGAAGTCGTCAAGTTCTTTCAAAAGTTGCTGTCCTGTGAAGCCTTCTTTCAGCACGATACTCATATATATCGGGATGAAATCGAGATTATAATTCTCGGTTTCGGCTTTTTCATCTCCGCAATAAAAGAATCCGTCATTATTGATGGGGGCGTCGGATAACGATACCGACTTAAAGACGTCTACAATCTTTATCGGAATCCCGGCCTGAGCCGCTAAGGTGAATGTCTGAATCGCGCCTATAGGATTCCTCCCCTGAAAATTCTTTTCTGCAAAATCCTCACTTACAATACCTTCGCCGGGATGAAGCCGTGCAATATCCTTTCCCGTTATCGCCGATTTCAGACCCGCATATTCCGCATATCCGCTATCTATCATCTGTATTGGGACATATCCTTTGCGAACGGTGGAATCGGAAAGATGAAATTCTGTGGGTATGCCGATCGACACGCTGTTTTCCACTACGATTTTTTCAGCACTCCCGGCACCGATCTTTTTCTTGAGATTCCTGATTATCTCAATGTTCATACTTCCCGGCTTCTCGTCTGATACGGATTGGAATGTGACATCATACGCCCTGTCGAAGTGTTGCGTATGATAGATGTATGGCAGTCTGTAGCCATCAATAAGGGAATGTGCCAGTGCAAGCGTGACGATGCCGATGGCGATGCTGAGCACGCTGATGGCGGTCTGAAGCTTATATTTCATCAGGTTCCTTACGGCGACCTTCAGATTGTGGATGAAAAGATTCATATATAATTAACTAATTTTTAGAGTGATTATTTTATTCTGATTTCATCAAAATCGCCAAGCCGGTCATACCCTGACAGGATCACCCTGTCGCCCGGGCTCAGTCCTGATACTATCTCGAACATCTCAGGATTCTGGCGTCCGACCTCGATTTCTGTCTTGATTGCTTTGTCGCCCGACGGTGATAGCCTGTAGATCCAGCGTCCGGATGTCTTCTGGAAGAAATCTCCCCGTGGTATGACGAGGGCTGTCTCCGGAGAAGCCAATTCTATCTGGACACGATAGTTTTTGCCGAGCCTAATATTTGAAGGCTTGTCTGAGGTGAAGAGAAGGTCGCTTGCGAAGCAGCGTTCTTTTATCTCCGGCACAACTTTACTAATCTTCATCGGAAACTTTCTGTCCTGATTCTTCACATTCGCCGGAAGCCCCTGCACAATGCGGTCTATATAGTATTCAGGAAGCGAGACATGTATCTTATATTCGGTCATCACCTTAATTTCTCCGATTCCGTTTCCGGCTGCCACCTGTTGCCCAAGGGTCACATTCAGGAAACTCAACTGACCCGACACCGGAGCCCTGACCACGAGGTTGGCCGTCCTGTCGGCCGTGCGTGATAGTTTGCGGTTGGATGCCTCTCGGTTAGCGCGCACCATCTCACTTTTCAGATGCGTGGCTACTGAGTCATGACGCAGGCTCTGCATCTGCAGCCGGGCCCGCTTGTACTGATAATCGTAGTCCTCTTCCGCCACATCCAGTTCCGCCTTGCTCTTGATTCCCATTCTGAATTCTTCGCGGCTCTGATGCATCGATTTCTCAAGCGCCGCCATCTGATGCTCCGCATCGAGAGCCTGCTGACGCAGGGTGATGCTGCGCTGCTCCATCTCGATTTCCTGCTCCTGATAGTTGCGCTGCTGATTCTGCCACTCCGCCTGTTCGTCTTCAATGGCACGCATCAGTTCGATATTGGTCAGCACGAGTATGGTGTCGCCGGCTTCAAGCATGCTTCCTTCCTCGGCCACGATACGCTCCACAAACCCGCTTTCGAGCGCGTTTACCTTAATGGTGCATATAGGCTGCACTGTCCCTTCCACGTCAAGGTATTCCAGAAAGGGCTTTTCCTGAGCCTCGGCCGTTCGGAGTTCGTCAGGGTCAATCCTGAGCCGTCTGGGGCCGAATGCGAGAATGCTAACATAGATGATGAGAGCCGCCAACGCTAAGACTGCGATGATGGAGTAGATGTGGCGTATATACCAGGGTTTCTTTTTCAGTTGGATGTCCATGTGTGGAAATGATAAGGTGATGAAAATTCCCGATTCTCTTATATTTTTTTCAATAATATTTCTTCATTCGTAATCTCCGTGTTGTGCTCGAAGTCGTAAGCTGTCATGCTGCGCAGGGTATAGTAAAGACTCCAGTATGTGCTCATGGCGGCTATGAAACTCCTTCGGGCTACATTCTTCTCGCTGACGGCATTCATAAGGTCGAGGATTCCGATGCGCCCCATGACGAAAAGCTTCATCGCTACCGTATGCCTTTGCGTAGACCGTTGTGAAGTTAAGGATGCTATGCTCACTTTCCGTGCCTGCATGTTGAACTGCATCACGAGTTTCTCCACGTTCTGCCTGAAGTCGTTCATTCCCTGATCGGCAGTGGTCCGGGCAAGTGCCAGCTGCGATTTGGCTTCCTTTACCTTGCCGCGCCCGCGCCCCCAGTCGAGTATGGGCACCGAAAGGGTGACACTCGCGTATTCCTGATGCATCAAGTGGCTGAGAGATTGCCCGATATCCTTTCCGGTCTGTGAGAGACCGAACTGCACATATAGGTCTGCTTTCATTCTCGAGTTGGCTTTTGCGTAGGCAAGATTGCTTTCGCTCTGCCTTATGATGCGGTTGTAATATTCAGGATCCGGACTATTACAGAGCGCAAGTTCCAACGCAGATGCTGACGGAATCTCAAAATCGGGCACAGTGTCGGGCACCGTCAACTGGATATTCATATTATCCTCGACTCCGAGAAAAGAGCGTAATCTTTGCTGTGCATCCCTGAGAGTGATCTCGGCATCCATCACGTTTGTCTCTTCGTTGAGGCGGTTGATTTCAAGCTGGAGCATTTCATTCTCAGTGATTGTGCCGATTTCGTAGCGTCCCCGGGCCATTCTGTAGAGGGTGTCGGCCGAAGCGAAGTTCTGACGGGCCATTTCGAGTTCGTTGCCGGCAGATGCGAGTGAAAAGAAATGGTTGCAGGTGGTTGCTGAAATTAGCTCAAGGGTCTCGGCATACTGCTTTTTAGCCTCACGATATTTTGCAGGTTCGATTTTTCTGTCCCATTTAAGCGAATTATATCCGAAGAGGCTCTGCTGATAACCGATCACAAGGGGCTGACTGCTGTAAGCGGTAGTGCGGTGTTGAAACTCATCGATTCTGTTGAGTGAGCTCTTGAGGAAAAAACTTCCTCCGGTGAGGCTGATATTCTGATTGATCTTCAGTGTGAGATCGGCGCCAAATTGATCCTGCCTGATAAACATGGCCGAGCCGTCAGACTGGGTGATCTTGTTCATCTCCTTATTTATATATGGCGACGAAGTGAGTGTCACCGAAGGCAGATAGTTGGCGCGGAAGTAGCGGTAGTTCCAATAAGCGGATAGAAACGTGTTGCGGGCGCTCTGAGCCGATGGCGAATTCTGCCGTGCAATCCGGATAGCGTCGTCAAGTGTGAGCGTAAGGGTGTCCGGCTCCACTGCATGGAGGTTGCCGCAGAGGGCACCGATTATGAGTATGGCGATAAGATTCTTCATTTCGTTTGAGATTTGATGCAAAGATAGCGGCGTAATTTGAATCAGCAATGAATTTTAAGGGCCCAGATGGCGGTTTGTATGAAAATCATACACCACAGTGTGTGATTTTCATACACTTTTATTCGCGGATATGCTGAATTCTCATCCGGAAATGAAAATACTCGCCAAAATTGATTATCTTTGCAAAGAGATATCCGATGCTCTCCTGAAAGACATTTTCTGATACAGTGACAGCATCGGGTGAAAGAAGAAATATTGGATTATGAATACTAAATACGGCACCATATTGGTGGCAGATGATAATCCTGCTATCCTCACGGCACTGAAGATCTGCCTCGCCAAGGCTTTCGAGCGTGTCATCACTCTGTCCACTCCCGATGCAATATTGGTCAGGCTTGCGCAAGAGCCTGTAGATGTGATTCTTCTCGACATGAATTTCTCACCGGGTGTAAATTCAGGACTTGACGGAATGGTTTGGCTCTCCACCCTGCGGAAGAAGCATCCCGACGTTCCGGTGGTGCTCATGACGGCATACGCGGATGTGAAACTGGCTGTGAGAGGTCTGAAAAACGGAGCGGTGGATTTTGTAATCAAACCATGGGAAAATGAAGAACTTATACGTGTGCTCAAAGATGCCGTTGATCATACAAAGGAAGTGACTCCGCTGCATGAGATGGAGATGGAACATATAAGGAAAGTTGTGGGCAAATGCAACGGCAACATGAGCAAGGCTGCCGAACTGCTCGGCATCACACGCCAGACCTTATATAGAAAATATCAGCCATGATCGTCGCGGCCGCTGTATTATTATGTGTCATAATCCTCGTGATTGCGTGGGCATTCCGCCATCAGTGTCTGCTGCGCGACAGGGCTTTACTCATGCGTGATGCCATGCGTCACCGCGATTTTTCATTCAAACTGCCAGTCAAGGGTCTCCTCTTCGGAGAGCGTGCCCTGCAGCAGGCGCTGAATGAGATGGGCCACGACATTGAGAAACTCGTGGCCCGCAATGAGGTGGAATCGTGGCAACGCCTCACCCGGGTGCTGACACATGAGATAATGAATGCCACCACTCCGATCAGGAGCATCAGCCAGGCCTATCTCGAGCATCCCGACATCAATGATACTCCCTTTGAGGAAGGCCTGAGGGCAATTTATGATACGAGCACCGGCTTATCCTCTTTCGTGGACAGTTATCGCAAACTGACTCAGCTGCAGGAGCCGGTGATGAGCGATATTGACTTCGACGCGTTTTGCGGAAGCATCAGCGCCCTCTATCCCGAACTGAGGTGGGAGTTGTCTATGTCCGGATCGCCGAAACTCAGAGCGGATGAGGATTTGCTGCGGCAGGTGTTTATCAATCTTGTGAAAAATGCAAAGGAAGCCGATGCCGGGTCAATGTGCATCCGCTGTTCTGATTCCGAAATTCTGATCAGCAACGATGGCCACGTCATCCCCGACGAAGTGGCGCGTGAGATATTCATACCATTCTTCACCACTAAGGCCGGAGGAAGTGGCATCGGGCTTTCACTGTCGCGTCAGATCCTTATGAGTCAGGGATATCTGCTGAGACTGGCCGAGCGCCCGGAGAGGAATTACAACGTCACGTTTATTCTCGAATGGTGATTTTCCCGACCATATAATGTGCGGGATAAGTCGTTATTCCGAAGCTCCGGCCCTGAGGCTGCGCATGTAGGCGTCAAGTTTCGCCTCGGCCGGATTGGGCTGCGGTGTCCAGAAGCGCGAGCCTGCAAGGGCGTCGGGAAGATATTGCTGCGCGGCGTAGTGATTCTTGAAATCGTGAGCATACTTATAATCGTGTCCGTAGCCCATATCCTTCATTAGCGATGTTGGGGCATTGCGCAAGTGGAGTGGCACTGGGAGGTCGCCGGTTTTCCTTACTGTCTCGAGTGCGTTGTCGATCGAGAGATAGGCCGAATTGCTTTTGGGCGAAGTGGCGAGATAGATAGTGCATTCCGCGAGAATGATGCGTCCTTCGGGCCAGCCTATCTTCTGCAGGGCGTCGAAAGTGGCGTTAGCAAGGAGCAACGCATTGGGATTGGCCAGTCCGATGTCTTCAGCCGCAAGTATCACGAGTCGCCGGGCTATGAATTTAGGGTCTTCACCTCCGGCCACCATACGCGCGAGCCAGTATATGGCTGCGTCGGGATCACTTCCTCGCACCGATTTGATGAAAGCCGAAATTATGTCGTAGTGCATCTCTCCGTTCCGGTCGTAAGCCGCCGGATTCACCTGAAGCGAGTTGGTGACTGATTCGTCATCTATCACTATGGCAGAGCCTTCCGGAACGCTCTGCTCCAGCAGGTCGAGGATATTGAGAAGTTTCCGGGCGTCGCCTCCGGCAAAGCGGAAGAGAGCCTTTGTCGATTTCACTTCCACTTCTCTCTTCGAGAGTATTTTGTCATGTTTCAGCGCCCTGTCGAGAAGTGTCTGCAGATCCTCCTCTTCAAGCGACTTCAGCGTGTAGACCTGCGCACGGCTCAGAAGAGGACGTATCACTTCAAACGAAGGATTCTCCGTAGTGGCTCCTATCAGGGTTACAATTCCCTTTTCTACCGCTCCGAGAAGGGAATCCTGCTGTGCCTTGTTGAAGCGGTGGATTTCGTCGATGAAGAGAATAGGGCGTCCCTGTGCGAAAACGCTGTTGGCCTCGCGCTCGCATTTCTCAATCACTTCCCTGACTTCCTTCACTCCCGAAGTTACGGCGCTGAGAGTGTAGAATCGGGCTTCGATGGTGTTTGCGATTATGCGCGCGAGTGTGGTCTTGCCCACTCCGGGAGGGCCCCAGAGTATGAAGGAATTGATCTTCCCTGTGGTTATCATGTTGCGGATGATGCCGCCTTCACCCACGAGATGCTTCTGCCCGATATAGTCATCGAGAGTGCGCGGACGCAGCCTTTCGGCAAGTGGCTCGAAATTATTCATGGCGGAGTTATACTCTTGATCGCAACGTGTCTACAAGCTCGTCTACATTCACCTCGGCCACCGCATTCACCACAACGTCGCAGAATGGCGCGATATCCTCGGCTTTGAGCGTGCCGGCCACGCCTACTACGAAAGCCCCGGCAGCCCGGCCGGCCTTCACTCCCTGCAGCGAATCTTCAAACACAGCGCAACGTGCCGGATTCACCCCAATTCCGTGAGCTGCTTTTAGATAGCCTTCCGGATCGGGTTTTGAATTGGTCACAACGTCGCCTGTGATGACGATATTGAACTTGCTCCTGAAGTCAGGCATGTCATGCCATAAATGCTCCATCTTGAGATTGTTGCTGCTCGTCACCAATGCGAGGGGAATGTTTCTTTCCCTAAGTTTGTCGAGGAAGTCTATTGCACCCGGAAGAGGGCCATAGATCATCATGCCTTCGAGCCGGATAAGTTCTTCAGTGACTTTTCCCCTGATATCTTCCGGAAAGTATCGCGCCAGGATATCTTCAAGTGTGGTGCCTTTTATCTTATAAGCAAAATTATCAACTCCTGTGGGCCACTGCTTCTCGATAGACTCCCAGATTTTAGTATATAATCTTTCGCTGTCTACTAGCACTCCGTCGAGGTCGAAAAGGCAGCCGATGGTATCATTTTCTTTCATACGCTACAAAATTACAGATATTTTTATGAAGTGCCAAAAATATTTATTAATTTTGTAGTGAAAACATTTGTGCAGCCGGTTTGTTGCAGAAAGAACACTTGATATAGATGATAAAAGATATAACGCTGCGTGTTCCGCCCGAGGTGGCCGAAACTCCCTCGCTTCTTCAGAAGAAGGTGTGGGGTATGGCCGGAGGAAGAGTGAACGACTGGAAGGTCGTTCGCCGTTCCATAGATGCCCGCAAACGTGATATTATGGTCAATCTTACTGTCAGGATTGCATCTGACACCGACAGAGAGGTACCTTCAGGCTACAGTCCGGCTTCATTTCAGGATGTTAAGGATTCTGCGCTCACCGTCGTAATTGTCGGAGCCGGCCCTGCCGGACTTTTCGCCGCCCTCGAGTGTCTGAAACTCGGAATGCGTCCGGTGGTGCTCGAGAGGGGTAGGGATGTGGATGCAAGGCGCATTGATATCGCTACCCTTAATCGTGAGAAGAAAGTAGACCCTGAGTCGAACTATTGCTTCGGCGAGGGGGGAGCCGGAACATTTTCTGACGGAAAACTCTACACGAGAAGCAAAAAACGCGGCAATACGGGCGAAGTCTTATCGCTGCTCGTGCAGCATGGCGCAGACGAGCGCATACTCATCGACGCACATCCACATATAGGAAGCGATAAACTTCCGCAGATCATGAAGAATATCCGCCTTGCCATTATTGAGCATGGTGGTGACGTGCGTTTCAATACAAAGTTCGAGCGTCTAATCGTCGAAGACGGTAAGGTCAGGGGTGTGGTGACTTCAGAAGGAGACAAAGTGTATGGCGATGCCGTGATTCTCGCCACAGGGCACTCCGCACGCGACGTATATCGGAATCTTGATGCCGACGGCGTGCGTCTCGAGGCCAAGGGGCTTGCAGTGGGAGTGCGTCTTGAGCATCCGCAACGCCTCATCGATTCGATTCAGTATCATAATCCCAATGGACGCGGCAGATGGCTGCCTCCTGCCGAATACAGTTTTGTGACGCAGGTCGACGGCAGGGGAGTATATAGTTTCTGCATGTGTCCCGGGGGAGTGGTGGTGCCTGCAGCAAGTGGCGGAGGCGAACTTGTGGTCAACGGCATGTCAGCCTCTAAACGCAGCAGTATATGGGCTAACTCAGGCATGGTGGTTGAGATTCATCCTGAAGATTTCCCTGAATATGATGGAAGCGGAGTTTTCCGGCTTCTCGATTTTGTAGAAGATCTTGAGAAGAAATTCTATCAGGAATCCGGCTGCAGCATCGTGGCTCCGGCGCAGAGAATGAAAGATTTTGTAGAAGGCCGGGTCTCGGCCAATCTCCCGCCGTCAAGTTATCTTCCGGGCCTTTACGAAGGCAGGCTTGACTTGCTGCTTCCCCCTTTCATAGCCGAGCGACTTCAGAAAGGCTTTGTTGAATTCGGAAAGAAAGCGAAAGGTTTTCTAACCAACGAGGCCATTCTCATCGGGCTGGAATCGAGAACTTCGAGCCCCGTAAGGATTCCGCGTGACAAGGAAACTCTCTGTCACACCGACATCGAGGGGCTTTACCCGGCCGGTGAAGGCGCCGGTTATGCCGGTGGAATAGTGTCGGCTGCCATCGACGGAATGAGGTGTGCCGATCAGATATTTGAATACTACAGAAAGAAATGAGTACGATTTTAAGCATAGAGACATCGGGTAAGTTCTGCAGCGTGGCGCTCATCCACGAGGGCCTTGCTGAGGTGAGCAAGGAAGATGACGTGGAGATGAACCATGCCCG
The DNA here is from genome assembly GCA_964410515.1 of uncultured Sangeribacter sp. Lineage (GTDB taxonomy): Bacteria > Bacteroidota > Bacteroidia > Bacteroidales > Muribaculaceae > Lepagella. The sequence continues at coordinate 16,649 of CAYPGW010000024.1, forward strand.
CGTGATTGGCCCATTCGTGAAATATTGTGTAGACGAGGCTCGCCGTCGGGACTGGAAGATTGACGCTGTCGCGGTGAGCATGGGGCCCGGAAGTTATACCGGTCTCCGCATCGGACTTTCGATGGCCAAGGGCCTTTGCTTCTCACTTGATGTCCCCCTGATAGGGGTGTCCACTCTGCAATTGCTCGCAGTGAAAGCCATGTTCAGGAATATTGAGTGGGAGGGCGATGAAATTCTCGTGCCAATGATCGACGCCCGGCGCATGGAGGTCTACACAGCGGCATACGATTTCAGACTCGATGCCCTGATTTCACCGGCTCCGATGATTCTTTCCGAAGACAGTTTTGAGAGTCTGCCAAAAGATAGAAAAGTCTATTTCATGGGTGATGGCGCTGAAAAATCAAAGGCTGTTCTGAAAGATGACAGGTTCCGCTGGCTCGATGGAATCAATCCTAAGGCATCGGATATGGTGGCTCTTGCCGAGAAATCGTTCAGGGAGGGCAAATTTCTTGATGTGGCTTATAGTGTGCCTGAATATCTTAAAGAGTATGAGGCCCGGAAAAGCCATGTGAAGGGTTTGTGAGCCCTCGGATAAAGATATTGTAATTTGAAAAATTGATACTGATAATAAGATGAACGAAGATATAAATAATATCCCTACGGCTGAGATTGCCGGGGTAGAGGTAAGCTCGGAAGTGCTTCACATGATACCCTATAACACCGGGATGCCTCCGGTGACTCTTGCGGAATATGGACGCAATATCCAGAATCTTGTGGATTTCTGCGTGGGCATTCCCGACAGGGAAGAGCGCACGCGGTGTGCCAATGCCATAGCCGACATAATGACTGTGCTATTCCCGGCCCTGAAGAAAGATCCGAACGGACGGAAGAAGATATGGGATCATATCAACATAATGTCGCGTTTTGAACTCGACATCGATTTCCCTGTAGAAGTGATTCAGGCCGAGGAGGCGAATCCTGTGCCGCAGGGCATTCCTTACGGCAATTCGCGTGAGATACTTTTCCGCTACTATGGTAAGCATATCCAGGACATGGTGAAGGTGGTTGCCGACATGGAGGATTCGGAAGATAAGAAAAGCATGGTGGGGGTGATAGCCAACCACATGAAAAAACTCATGCTCGCCCACAATAAGGAGGGTGTGAGCGATGCGAAAGTGCTCCGCGACCTTTGCTTCATGAGCGATGGAAAGATCGATCTTCTCCCCGGTGACATCTATCTCTACGATTTTCAGGAGGTGGCCGTGATCAATCCGAATCAGAAGCAGAAAAAGCAGAAGAAAAACAACAACAATAAGATGTGAGTAGACCATGAGCGAGTTTATAGTGGAAGGCGGGTGCCGCCTTGAAGGCACGATAGAACCCCAGGGAGCAAAAAATGAAGCGCTTCAAGTGATATGCGCTACACTGCTTACATCTGAGAAAGTGACCATCTCAAATCTGCCCGACATTGCGGATGTGAACAATCTGATCGATCTGCTGACGCGTCTAGGCGTTGAGACGAGATACATCGACCGGCACACCTGTGAGTTTAAGGCTCACAATGTGAACCTCTCATATCTCCATACCGAAGAATTCCGCAAGAAGTCTGAGGCCCTGCGAGGCTCTGTCATGGTCACCGGTCCGCTTGTGGCCCGGTTCGGCGAGGCCGTGCTTTCCAAGCCGGGAGGCGACAAGATTGGCCGCCGTCGTCTTGACACGCACCTGATCGGACTTGAAAGACTCGGAGCCACTTTTGAGTATGATTCTTCAAAAAGAGTCTACAATATCACCGCATCCAAAGGGCTTGAAGGAATCTACATGCTGCTCGACGAGGCTTCAGTGACAGGCACCGCAAATCTCATCATGGCAGCCGTGCTCGCCAAGGGTGTCACCACTATTTATAATGCCGCCTGTGAGCCTTATATTCAGCAACTCTGCAGAATGCTCGTTAGGATGGGAGCGAAGATCGAAGGCATAGGCAGTAATCTGCTCACCATCACGGGTGTTCCAACCCTGTGGGGCGCCAATCATCGTCTGCTGCCCGACATGATCGAGGTGGGCAGTTTCATAGGAATAGCCGCTATGACCGGAAGCAACATCACTCTGAAAAATGTAAGCGTCCGCGATCTCGGTATAATTCCCGACTCCTTCTCGCGTCTCGGCATTGACCTGACCGTGAAGGGCGACGATATTGTCATCGACCAGAAAGAAATATATACCATTGACTCCTTCATCGACGGAAGCATAATGACTATAGCCGACGCCCCCTGGCCCGGCCTCTCTCCCGACTTGCTCAGTATCTTCCTCGTGGCGGCTACTCAGGCCCGGGGGAGCGTGCTGATTCATCAGAAGATGTTTGAAAGCCGTCTCTTCTTCGTGGATAAACTCATCGATATGGGTGCGAAGATAATTCTCTGCGATCCTCATCGCGCGGCCGTGATAGGAAGCGGGAAGTTCAATTCGCTGAAAGCGGCAAGAATGGTAAGTCCGGATATTCGTGCCGGTATAGCACTGCTGATGGCTGCTATGTCGGCCAAAGGTACGAGCCGCATCGAGAATATCGACCAGATCGATAGAGGCTATGAGAGAATAGATGAACGCCTCAATGAGCTGGGAGCAAAAATATTCCGTAGCGTATGATCAGGGAAGAAGAACTGACGGCTGTCGGTAAGTTGCTGAAGACTCATGCCCTGAAGGGGGAAATGAATATTCTTCTCGACATAGCGCCTGAATATCTTGAAGATAATAATCCGGTAGTGCTCGATGTGGATGGCATTTTTGTTCCGTTCTATGCCGAGAGCATCCGTCCGAAAGGCAACTTCTCTTATCTGGTGAAGTTTGAAGGAATTTCAAGTGAGATTGAAGCAAAGAAATTCGTAAATAAGACTGTCTTTGCCCTGCGCGACAGGCTCAAGGAGTTCATGCTTGATAACTATGACGAGGAATATGCTCTCTATGATGACCTTATAGGCTGGACAATTGAAGACACCGAGCTTGGAGAAATCGGAAAGGTGGCGGAAATTGACACTAATACGGAAAACGAACTCTTCATAGTGGAGACCCCGGAAGGCGAGCGCGTCTTTATCCCTCTCACTGAAGACTTCATTGTAAAAATGAACGAGGCTGAGAAAAAGATTATGATGCAGCTTCCTTCAGGGCTTTTAGACCTTAATTAAACGCCAATTTTATAGAATGAATATAAAGGCAATTCTCATTTCACTTGCCCTTATTACCGGGGCATTCACGTCATACGCTCAGAATCAGCCCGCTCTCGAGGATCTTTCTTTCGCCCGGATGCTCAAGTCGGTAGATCTTTCCAAAGAGAACAAGGCGGCTGACCTCATTCGGAAGTTTCAGGATCTGGAGGCACGTCAGAAACTGATGAACGGTCCGCTCTCGCCCAACAGGAGCGATTGCAACATCGAGGCATTCCGCAAAAAGGAAGTGATTCTCATCACTATCCCGGCCCATCTGCTGTTTGCTCCGAATTCGACCGAACTGCTGTCGGGGGCTGCAACCTATCTCTCACCCATCAAGAGGTATATGAAAGATTCCGATATGTTTCGTGTGCTGCTCGTGATGCACACCGACAACACCGGCTCTGAAGAGTATAGGGAGAATATCACGGGCGATCGCGTGGATGCGGTCACTTCCTGGTTTGAGGAGAACGGAGCGGATACGTCCTATACATTCTCTTACGCTTTCGGCGATGAGCAGCCTCTCGTGCCCAATACTTCGATGGAAAACAGGAGCAAGAACAGGAGGCTTGAGATCTATCTCATGCCCGGTGAGAAGATGCTGCAGGAAGCCAAGAAGGGTAAAATTGATTTTTAAGGATAATCAAGCATCGTCACTTCAATGAATAATACTATCCCCACCCCGTATTACATTGTCTACGAAGACAAACTCGAGAGAAATCTGCGTCTGCTCAAAAGTGTGGAGGAGAGGGCTGACGTGAAGATAATTATGGCTTTCAAGGCCAATGCACTCTGGAAGACCTTTCCGGTGATACACCGCTATTTCAGCGCTTCCACTGCAAGTTCGCTCAACGAGATGCGCCTCTCGCTCGATTATCTCGGAAATGATGTCCACGCCTATTGCCCGGTCTATACCGATGAGACTTTTCCTATGTTTCTCGCCGGATGTTCGCATATCACGTTCAATTCCCTTGCTCAGTATGGCAAGTTCAAGCCTGCTCTCGATGCCTGGAATGCCTCGCATCCCGACAGAAAGGTAAGCGCCGGCTTGCGCGTGAATCCGCATTGCAGCGTGATTGACACTGATATCTACAATCCCTGTGTGCCCGGCTCACGGTTTGGCGAGTCGGCCGATGCTTTGGCCGAGGGGCTGCCTGAGGGGATTGAGGGTCTGCATTTTCATGCCCTGTGCGAGTCAGACAGCCACGACCTTGCAAAAGTTCTCGATGCTCTCAAGCAGCAGTTCGGCCATCTTCTCCCAAAAATCAAATGGCTCAACATGGGAGGTGGCCATCTGATGACCAGAAAGGAGTATGATATCGACTTTCTTGTCGAACTTATGCAGGATCTGCACCGGGATTATCCCGACTTGCAAATCATCATGGAGCCGGGAAGCGCCTTCACATGGCAGACGGGCGATCTTGTAACGTCGGTGCTCGACGTAGTGGAAGATTCCGGTATCAAAACAGCCATTATTGATGCCTCATTTGCCTGCCACATGCCTGATTGCCTGGAGATGCCATATAAGCCCGTGATAGCAGAGGCTCTTCCCGAAGAGGAGAATCATGATCTGCGCACGGCCGACACCCACTTCGGCGACTCTGTGAGGCATACATATCGACTCGGCGGAAATTCATGTCTTAGCGGAGATTATGTCGGTGACTGGGATTTTGACCATTCGCTGATTCCGGGCGAGAGGCTCACGCTCTGCGACATGAACCATTACACCACAGTGAAGACCAACATGTTTAACGGTATTCAGCATCCATCCATCTGGTTTCAGCCATCAGAAGGGGAGCCCGTGCTTCTGCGTGAGTTCACTTACGAGGATTATCGTGACCGCATGTCCTGACTCTTATCATATCGGTTAATCTTTTGGATAGTGTCGTTTGTTGTATTATTATTAAATTAATAATGCAAAGACACAATTTTAAATAGAAATCGATATGAAGAAGTATCTATTGATTCTGATGACGGTGATGTTTTCATTCTCATCAGGCTACGCTCTCGATAAATATTCAATCGACAGGGCAGACCTTCCTGCCGATGCCCGTGAGTTTATTGAACTTCACTTCCCTAAGGCCAAGATAGCGATGATAAAGGTAGACAAGCATCTGCTTAAAAAGACGGACTATGACGTGAAACTGGTGAATGGCACTAAATTGGAATTTAACAATTCCGGCAAGTGGACTTCGGTGGATTGCAAGAAATCCGCAGTGCCGGAAAAGATTATTCCGGCCGCTATCAGGAAATACGTGAACAAGAACTGTCCGGATGTGAAGATAGTCAAAATTGAGAAGACTGCCACTAAATATGAAGTGGAACTGTCGGATGATGTTGAACTCACATTCAATCTTCTTGGCCAGTTCAAGAGCATGAAGATGACAGACTGAGCAATCGGGAGCCGGTATGAATTAAGGTCGGTGAATCCGGCCTTTTTTATTCCACATGCCGCTCGGCATGATATGAAGACCTCACCATCGGTGCAGATTCTATATGCCTGAAGCCTAACTCAATTCCCTTCTTCCGGTACTCTTCAAATACCTCTGGATGCACATATTCTTTCACCGGATAGTGTCGTGACGTAGGCTGAAGATATTGGCCTATGGTCATCACCTCGCAGCCGGCTTCGAGCAAGTCTTTCATGGTCTCAACAATCTCTTCCGGGGTTTCGCCGAGCCCGAGCATGATTCCGCTTTTAGAGCGTATTCCGCTTGATGCTATCTGCCTTATCACCTTCAGTGACGTATCGTAGGTAGCGTGGCAACGGACTTCTGGAGTGAGGCGTCTCACGGTTTCGAGATTGTGTGAGATCACATGCGGGCGCTCGTCGATGATCTTCCCTACAAGTTCCTCCCGGCCCTGAAAATCGGGAATCAGAACTTCCATGGTGACATCAGGACATTCCTCTTTCAGAGTCCTTATCATCCTTGCCCAGTGATTGGCGCCGAGATCGGGAAGATCGTCACGGTCTACCGATGTGATCACGATATGCCGGAGTCTGAGGGCTTTTACAGAATCCACAATGTCGGTGATTTCCTTATCATCGAGTGGAGCGGGCTTGCCTGTGGCCACATTGCAGAATTTGCAACTGCGTGTGCAAACGTTGCCGCCGATCATGAAGGTGGCGGTGCCACGTCCCCAGCATTCTCCGCGATTGGGACACATGCCGCTTGAGCAAATAGTGTGAAGATGCTTCTCATTGAGAAGTCCAACCACCTGACTTGTCTTGAAGCCTCGCGGTAGTTTTATCTTGAGCCATTCAGGTTTTCTTCTGAAATCTGCCATTGCAATCTCATTTTATTTTATGGAGTCAGGCTTTTGCTGACGTGGCGCTTCTTCAACCTTATCAGATGAAATAGTCTCGTCTTCTGTAGCAGTGGTTCCGGTATTGGTCTCCGCCGGCTTTTTCTTGCCCTGAGGCTTGGCCTCAGACTTGCTCTGCGCAGCCGCCGATGCCTGTATGCTACCTGTCTGTGTCAGCATCTTCTTCACTTTTGATGCGCTTCCGCTGCTGTAAGCGTTGAAGACGTTGAAGCACACTGCTATATCTGTGATTCCGTTATCGTTGATATATTTCTTCAGATTATGAGTGAAGTAGCGGAAATCCACCACGTGAACCTCATTGAACGAATAGAACAGATTGCCCGGCACTGCATTTCCGTAGGAGTCTTTGATGATGAGCAGTTTCCGGTTGCCGGGGGTGGAGGTCTTTACTTTCACGTAGACCTGATCGCTGCCTATGAAAGTAAGGTAGGCATTGCCGTTACCATCCTTGAAGTGCTTGAAAAACGATGATTTATATGGTTTCGATTCTCTCGTGATCTGAAATTTCTTGTTGAGCGTGTAGGCTACGAACTCAGCATCGTAAGTCACCTGATTGGGTGTATAGTACACGAAATCTTCCGGGGCTTTCTTCACAGACATATCCTTCGTATAGCCATACATCGAGCCAACGAAGTCCTTCACCGTATGCTTGTCGTAAGCATCCAGCCCCTTGAACGGCACACCTGCTGTCTGCGCGAGGCGCTTGGCAGCATAGTAGCCTCCGAGTCCCGACCAGTGATGATCGGTGCGGAGATAGATATCTTCTTTCTTATGTTTTGAAAGCTCATCGTAGATATCCACAAACTTAACTTTCGGCGAAAGACGGTCTCGTATGCTGTAGATGAATGGTTTCTGCGGATTGCTTGCTTTCGCGGCCTTTGCAGGGAGATAAAACTCTGTGGCGAGCGGAGCCACCATAGCATACACATTTTTGCCGGGAAATTCATCTGCAAGCGTATTGAGAAGATCCACGTAGCCTCCGCCACCTTTGGCGGTTCCACCGAAAGCCATAAGGGCCCTTGTCTTGTCGCCTTTGCCGACTATGATGGTGCCTGAGCTTCCGAGTTTGGCAACTCCGTCGTCGAGGTCTTCGTCGTCCGATTCAGTCTCCGTTGCTGATTCTTCATCCGTGTCGGCATTGATGTCGTTTTCCTTATCTTCTGTTTGCGTTTCAGAAGACGGTGAGGCAGATTTCACCGGTGCAGGAGCGGGAGCTACATCGGCAGGCCGGAAAGATACGGCATCTTCCTCCGCGATGAAATTGCCCTTCATGGCGCCTCTGATACTCATGCTGAGAGTCATAAGCTCGTCGCGGTAAGGCTCGGTGTCGCTGAACCATGACGAGACAGCCGCGGTGTATTCACCCGGTTTATCGGTATATTTCCTGTAGTCGGGAAATTCCGCAAGATCTCTTTTTTCAAGCACTGAATATGTTGAGCGTGGAAGAAACACAAAGACAGCCGTCATCAGCAGGAAGCAAATTCCTACAATGAAAAGATACATTTTTGCTGCTCCGCTGCCTCTTCGCGGTGAAGATGGAGTATTTGAATTATTCTGTTGCATCGATCAGAAACGTGTGTAGATGAAAGCATTGTTGGTAGCGCCTACGAGTAGCGCCACGCAGCAGATGAGAATCACAATTGAGACAAGGGCGCGGCAGAATTCCACTGCATAATTGCCTATTCCCGGAATCTTGGAGGCAGTGTAAGTGCCGAGCTTTTCAATTTTTCCCCGCACCGGTAGGCAGAGAATAAGAGCCGCCACCCAAAGCCATAGATTGTCGATCAGGACGCTTTCCACGTGCATCGGAAGTCCCTGCGGCTCGTTGAAGCCGAACATCGCTGTGAAGAACTGCGACATGCGTCCGAAATCGTCAAAATAGAAGAGTCCCCAGCCCACGAGTATAAGGAATATGCTGTAGACGTAGAGTCCGATTTTGGGTACGTTCCACTTCAGAAGGGTATATTTCTCAATCATAATGATCAGGCCGAAATAGACGCCCCAGATTATGAAGTTCCAGCTTGCGCCGTGCCACATTCCGGTCAGGAACCAAACAGTCATTATGTTCAGTGCCTGATGGCGGCGGTTGCCACCCATAGGGATATAGACATAATCCCTGAAGAATGATCCCAGACTTATATGCCATCTCCGCCAGAAATCCGTCATGGATGTGCATGTGTAGGGATGATTGAAATTCTCCGGGAAATGGAAGCCTACGCATCTGCCTATGCCGATAGCCATGTCGGAGTAGCCCGAGAAGTCGAAATAGATCTGGATGGAAAATGCAAGTATTCCTACCCACGCGGCGGCTGCCGACATGTTTTCAAGACTGCCTCCGAGAAGGGAAGTGGCTATCTCGCCCATGATATTGGCTATCACTACTTTCTTTCCGAGTCCTATGATAAACCGGTAAACTCCGTCGGCCACATCGTCGGCGGTTGCTGATCGGCGGGTGATTTCTGCTGCAACCGTGCCGTAGCGCACTATGGGGCCTGCAATCAGCTGTGGGAACATCGAGATGTAGAGCAGAAGGTCGAAATAGTTTCGCTGCGGTTTTGATTCCGTTCTGTATACGTCGATCAGGTAAGAAATAGACTGGAATATGTAGAAACTGATGCCTATGGGGAGTGCTATCTGCGGATCAGGCAGATCGACTCCGAAGTTCCTTACTATTCCTGTGAAGAATCCGAGATATTTGAAACTTGCGAGAGCAGCGAGGTCGGCCACAACTCCGAATATGAGCCAGAACTTGCCGATCGCTGTCTTTTCCTTGCGATACATCAGGATGCCGCAGAAATAATTCACGAGCACCACAGCAAGCATGAGGAATACATACACAGGTTCTCCCCAAGCATAGAACAGAATGGAGAAGATAGTCAGCACGATATTGCGGAAGAGCATCGGCCGCTTCAACGCAGAATCGGGGTGCCGCTTATCCTTGAAATACTTCCTGAGCCGGTCTATGCGTCCACAAAGCAGATACAGAAGGCCGAAGAGCGGAATAAAGCAGAATATGAAAAACAGGTCGGAAAATACCATGGTGAGGTTGTCAGTTTTCGTTAGTCAGTTGAGAGAGGATGTAGTCGGCCACGATGCGTGCACCTTCAGGGTTGGTGTGAACGCCATCGTATGTGAAAAGGGGAGAGGAGACTTCTCTTTCGTGAGTGATGCCGCATTCCCGGTCAGCCCGCGCAACTTTTGCGCCACAGCGTAGGGCGGCTGTCTCGATGATGTCTGAAACGTGATGGATTGCGTCTGCCGGAACTTTGGAGTTTTGAGGTGGAGTCACTATGACGATTTTGGATTCCGGAGCTATCTTTTTAAGCATACGGCATCCCAGTTTCACGCTTCCCGAAAGTGTGGTGAACTTTGCAGGATCAAAATCAGCGGTGAACCCCGCGTTTTCTTCTTCATGGAAGATGCGGGGAAAGCGGTCTGAAAACCAAGCGTCGTTGGTGCCGGCCATGATTATTATGATTTCAGGCTCTTTCCCTCCGTTGTCTTCAATTCGCTTGCCGATGCGCAGAATCTGATTGAATATAATATTATGAGATGCGAGAACCTCTGAATATGCTTGAATGTTGGGTCGGCTTTCGGGAGTATTGGTCCATGTGGCTCCGCTGCGGGCATATACCTCGATAGTGTCAGCCATCCCGCTTTCACGCAGATAATGGCTCCAGCCTGTGGGATTTGAGCATGAGTCGCCCCCGAGCCAGGTCAGGGAGTCGCCAAGAAGCGCTATGCTCCTCACTTTGGCTCCCCCTGCCGCAGGAAAGATTGCCATGCAAGTCAATAATGCGGCGAGCAGCAGAAGCCGACGTGCCGGTTTTGAAATGTTATATATTGAATTACAATGTATTGACATTGCAGTCTTGTCTGATGGTTATGAGCCTTTCAGCTCTGGAACTTATTCACCTGAGAAAATCTTTGCAAAATTACTGCGAAATTGTCAGATTGCAAAATTACAAGTCGAAAAAATGCACCTGAAATTCAAAAAACTTTTCAATACTGATAAACCAAATCGAGGCCATAAATGTTTTTATGTCAAAGAAAGGAAAAATTTACTAATTATTCCTATTCAAGACCTTTCGGTCACTATACCTTATCTATAATAATTAATACTTAAAACTATGACACAATCAATGCTCAAAAGTTCGGCACGCTTCTGGTGGCTGCCGATGATCACAGGAATTCTCGCAGTCGCTCTCGGAATATGGTGCCTCGCCACCCCTCAGGAATCAATTCCCGCGATGGCATACGCTTTCTCACTGGTGCTTTGCTGCATCGGATTTATGAATGTAGTCTTCGGACTGGTTAATATCGGCAGCGTCACAGGCTGGGGCTATAAATTGATTCTCGGCATTATTGAAATAGTCTGCGGCGTTTGGATGCTATGTCTTCCGCAGGAAGCGCTGGTGAGCACTTTCATCTTCGGAATTGGTTTCTATCTCGTTTTCGTGGCTCTCTGCGCAGTGAGTGAGACCATTCTTTACTACGGCAACACGCGCTATTGGATGGCGATGCTTCTGTCGTTCATTGTTTGCACGCTGATTCTCGCGGTGATTTTCCTTGCTGGCCCGATAGCAGGCGGTATCGCAGTATGGCTCTATCTCGGAATCGCATTCATCACATTCGGAATCTACAGGATTCTGATTTCCTGCCAGATCTTCAAGGCAAACAAGGAATTCAAGAAATACTGAAATCTATCTGATAATAAAAAATGAGGGAAGATCCATCGCGGTTCTTCCCTCTTTTCACGTGTGATAATTATTTACTTACTTCTTCACAAATTTGCGGGTCTCTTTAGATGAGCCGCGCTCGATCAGAAGAATATACATGCCTTTCTCCAGACCCTCTGTGATGGTCTTGCCGGCTTCTCCGCGTGCAGTCTTAACGATTCTTCCGGAGAATGCTTCTATCACGCTGTATTGAGCATTTTCAGCATACTCTGCAATCTCCCCGACAGAAGAGGGTGATAATGCATCGAAGTTGGCTTTCACATCTTCAGCCGAAAGCGCGAAGGGATAGATGGTGAGCTCGTCTAAGCAGCCGTTGAATGTTCTGTTCTCACGTCCGCTTGTAGGCTCGTCGTCGCCGCCGATAAAGAAGAGTTCGCTTGCATTGAAATGAAGGGCACCGGTGCCGACATTGCTGTTGGTGACGTTGTGCTTACCGTCTACGTAGATCGACATGGAATGAGCTTCACCATTGCGGACGCACACTATCTGATGCCAGTTGCCGTCGAATATCGCCGAGGGAGACACCGCCGAGCAGTCGGTCTTGGTCACATCGTCGTCGATAGTGAAATTCAGACGGTCGGTGCTGCTGTTTTTCAGGCGTTCCATTCCTATCCAGTTGCCTGAGCCACCATCCACATTGGTCTTATTGTGGGTGCCGATGCAGAAGAGATAGCCGTCGTCGTCGGTCGATTTCATCCAAAGTTCGATAGAGAAACTGTTGTTGCCGAATTGCAATTCGTCATAGATAGGCTGAGTCAGATATCCGCTGCCGTCAAATTCGATAGCTCCCTCTTTCACACCTTTTGTAGAGAATACATTACCATTGATTGTGGCGTATGTATCGTTGAAGTTGTTCACTACCGACGATGCTCCAATCTCATCGAATGAGAAGTAGCCTGCGCGGAGACTCTTGTCGGTATACGTAACTGAGATGGTACCCTGAAGTGATACTTCTTCGCCGTCTTCAGAGCCGGATGTCGTGATGGTGAATACCGATTCTCCCTGTTCGAGCGGAGTGCCTGAGATAACTCCTTTCTTGGTTGTTTCGTCAAATGAGAAGTTCACTCCCTGAGGCAGCCCGGTCACGTCAGCCTTCATGGCCCTGACTATCGTGAACTCTATGTCGGCAATAGCGTCGCCAAGTGAAACTGACTGGTTGAGCGTTCCGCCTGAAACCACGATGCGCGGGCGAGTATCAAATCTCGCTTCGAGATTATAGCTGAGGTGAGGGGGCTGGTTGTATGCCACATTCTGCCATGCTATAGCCTCACGATACTGCCTGTCGGTCATTAGGCAAGGCACCTTGTAGTCTGAAGGTATGGTGGTGGTGAAGATAATCAGGTCAGACTCGGTCTTAGTGTCGTGGAGTATCACCTCCTCACGCCAGTCTCCGAAAATGTCGGCCTGAAGATTAGGTGTATTCTTTGTGCCGTTGCAAGAGCCGGCGTTTGAGAATGAGCCGAATGATTTCACAGTGGAAATACTGTTCATGTCGCGGTTTGGCTTTGTGACAGTCGTGCCGTCAAGAAGCTCGTCAAGAAGGTCACCGTCCCAATAGATTCTGAAATTGACCGATGGCCTTTTCGAACCTACGACTTCACCGCTGTTCATCACATTTGAGTTGAGAGTAGACCAGTATTCATAACCGCCATGTTTTGCCGAGATATTGGCTATTATACCTCTTCCCACGTCTACGCCCGGGCTTGGCTGCTGCTGTCCGAAGAGAATGTTGCCGGTCTTTCCGTCGCGCAGTGTGGTAGCCCATTTTCCTGACTTGTCTTCGTGAGGCATGAAAATCTCAAGGCCTTCGTTTTCGAGAATGAAGTCGCCCACATGAAGGGCATCGCCGTGGCCTGCGCCCGTAGAGTGGAGGAATGATCCGTCATGGTCTAACGCTCCTGATCCGATGATGATTTCATCAAATCCGTCGCCGTCGAGATCCGCGATAGAGAGGGAGTGCGTACCTTGTCCGTATATGCTACGGCTTCCGGAGGTCTCTGACTTGTGGAGCCAACGCTCCTTGAGCTGTGAGCCGTCGAAGTCTACGGCCCAGACGTATGAGGCGGTGTAATATCCTCTCACGAATATCGCGCTCGGCTTCTCTCCGTCGAGATATGCCACACCAGCGAGGTAGCGTTCGGAGCGGTTGCCGTAATTGTCGCCCCAACCTGAGGAGGACTTATCGTTTTTCAGTATGGTGCGTGGCGGATTGTAGGCGATTGTGTGAATTTGCGCACCCGTCTGTCCGTTAAAGACTGTCAGGTATTCCGGACCGCTCATCACAGTGCCGTCATTCTTTCGGAAGTCGTCGCTGACCTTGTCATTTCCCATCAGCACGGCATTGCCGTTGCCGTCGATTGTGCCGGGAGCGGTCTTGCAGATAAGTTCCGCTTTTCCATCGCCGTCGAAGTCATAGACCATAAACTGAGTATAGTGATTACCCGAGCGAATGTTGCAACCGAGGTCGATGCGCCACAGTTTGGTTCCATCGAGTTTGTAGCAGTCTATAAATGTTTTACCGGTGTACCGGGTGTGAGCATTATCGGCGGCATTGGTCGGAAACCATTTTACGATGAACTCAAACTCCCCGTCACCGTCCACATCGCCAACCGAAACATCGTCGGGAGTATAGGTATAGTCTCGCTGTTCTTTTGCCCCTCCTGCCGGAGAAGTGCCACCTTCAGGACGGTCGAGATGAATTTTCATGTAGTCTTGCGCCCACACGGCAGGCACTGCTACTGATTCTTTCTCAGTGTCTCCAATATATGCCTTGATTACATATTGCGAATTTGAGTTGCCTTGGGCATCTGTGAAGTTGGTGGCTTTAGTGAGGGGAGATTCATTGATCTTGACGCCGTCACGATAGATGTCGAAGTGGATACCCTTATCGTCGGTAGGCAGGGATCTCCATGACACGAAAACCCCGTTGGGCCCGGTCACTGCAAGAGGCCCGCGACCGAGGTTGTCGTGGTTCACCTGATGCGAGTATTGCGCCCAGGTTCCCGATGCGGCGGCTAACAAGGCCGCCGTGAGTAATGTTTTTTTCATAAAAAAATGATAGGTTAGTTATTCAGGTCTTATTCATCAAGAGCTTCGCGCATGGCCTTCACCATGGCGTCATACTCTTCGTCAGAGAGATAAACTTCTCCGGGATTCATGCGGAAAACACCGCCGTAGTCGGGGCCGTCCACATATTTGGGAGCAAGGTGGAAGTGGAGGTGAGAGAGTTTGTCGCTGTAGGCCCCGTAATTGATTTTCTCCGGGTTGAATACTTTCGACATTGCGCGGGTGACGCGTGTCACATCTTTCATGAAGGCGTTGCGCTCTTCGTCTGAGAGATCATGCAGATCATCTACATGGCCGTTGTAAGCCACGAGGCAACGGCCTCTGTAGGTCTGCTCTTTGAAAAGGAATACGCGGGAAACGCTCAGCGGAGCTATCTCGATCATAAGGTTGTGGAGTGTCTCATTGTTGGTGCAATAGAGGCAATCTTTCGGGTCGCTATGCATATAGGTTTAAGCAACAATAGGTTAGTATAATTTTTGAAGGCGACCATGACGAATCCGTATGTTGGAATTCAGTTTTGCCGCGCTTTAAAAGGCAAAATTAACAAATAAAGTCCGGAATTGAAAGAAATCCGGACTTTATTTAAAAGTTTTTTTGATAATTATTGTTAATTCTTCTTGTCTGCAGTATCGTTCTTCTTCAGTGCGTTTGTCACGTAATTGGTGAGATATACGGTGAAGAGCGGGAAGATTATCATGCCCGTGATAGGCAGAATCACCGCTATGACCTTTCCGGTGACCGTGACGGGATTTATGTAGCACCCTACGGTAGACATGTTCATCGCCGACCACCAGAGCGCGGTCCAATAAGTATTGATCTGCGGATTCACCGGGTTTTCCATCTGATAGAAAATCAGAGATGCGAAATAGACGATGAATATCATAATTGTGATATAGGAAGAAAAGAGGCTTGTCACTGCATTGCTTGATACGTAGCTTACCACAATGGCGAAAGCGAGCGCACCTCTCATAAGGGGGATGAACCTGATGTAATAGTTGGCCTCCGGGCCGAGTTGCAGACCGAAATAATTGATTAGGTTCAGATAGGGGATGGAGATGATAAGGAATAGAAGATGTCGCCAGAAATATTGACGTTTCTTTTCGGCATACCATAAGCCGACTAAAAAGTCAACGATGAAGACAAGACACACCCAAAACTGGAAGTGCATATATTCCACATTTGAGAGAATCTCCACATTATTGAAAGTATCTATCGAGATCCATACAATCAATGCGGCCGACAGAAGCAATACGACCATGTTCATAATGGTCTTCACGTAGTTATGCTTTTTCCCGGGTAGGGAAGGCGTAGGATTAGTGGTTGCTGATGTAGTCATAGTGTTGAAGAGTTTGATGATTTAACTTTTCTAATGCTAATAACTAATATGTCAAGCCAAAGGTTTAAGTTGTCATCATTTCATTCTCTTCAGAATATTGTAACTTGGAAGTATTCCGAGCTCTCCGGCTCTTGAAAGGTCGGCGAAAGCTTCATTTTTCTTTCCTGTGGAGAGTGCGCATAGGCCCCTGTTATAATATGCTGCCCCGAAATCGGGATCGATCTGTATGGCTTTCCCGAAGCATTCCGACGCTTGCGTATAGTCACGTTGGAAATAAAGTATGCAGCCCTTGTCATACCATGCGTGGGCCAGGGTGGGGTTGAGTCGTGTCACGGTGTCGAAATCTGCAGCAGCCAGTGCTATTTCCTGCATGGCCAGACGCTGATCCTGCTCGGTGAGGGCATCGAAATATCTTGCCGTTCCCCTTCCGAAATATGCCATTGTGAAGTCTTTGTTCGCTTCTATGAGCGCATTGAAGTCTTCAATGGCACCTTTATAATTTTTCAGCATGCAGAATGCTACTCCGCGAGCCATAAGATCGGCCGGACGCACCGCATTCTTGCTTGAGGCTATCACCGAAGTGTAGTCGTCGGCAAGCCTGAAGAGTGCGTCATATTCAGATTCTGACTGAGTGCCCGACACGGGAGATATGTAAAGCTGTCGGGTGATGTAGCGTCCGCGGTTGAAGGCATCCAGTTCTCTGAAATAATTATTGTCGGGGCCGATGGCTTTAGGCGACGGCGAGAAAGATATTGCGAAAAGAGGCTCCGGCTCGGCCATGACGTTGCGGTCTTGCACGCGACCCTTGATTTTCTCGTTGTAGGAAAGTTGAGTCTGAGGTATCTCCTGCATCGTTACGAGCTGGTTGAAGCGGTTCATCACTTCATTTTCATCCTCTTCTTCTTCCTTCATGCCGGAACGTGTGTTCCGTGCGGTGCCGGCTGCGATAGTGGGTCGGTCGAGCGGATTTTCCTCGGGATTAGCCACATATTTCCTGACAAGGCTTTCCGCATGATTTATATTAGCTCCCACTGCCTTCAGGTTTCCGAGACGGCGCTCGGCCTCTGCGATGGCGTAATATACCGGATAGAAATTTGGATATCTGTTGGCGATGGCACGGAAGTCTTCAAGTGCTTCTTTAGGCTGGCCGGATTCAAGCTCCACGAGACCCCTGTTATAGAGCGCGTGGAAATTTCCCGGATTGTGTGCGAGCACCGAAGTGAAATCCTTCTTTGCGTTGATCAGGTCTTTCACCTCAAAACGCAGCAGGGCCCTGTTGAAGAGCGCGGCCATATTGTTGTTGTCGAGTTCGAGAGCATAATTGTAGTCGGCCATCGCTCCCATATAGTTGTCGGTGTTGTATCTCAGATAAGCTCGGTTGATATAGAAGGAAGGCTCGTCAGGATACAGGCGCACCACCTCATCCATATCGGTGAGGGCGGAGTCCCAGTTGCCCCGGTTGCTTTCAATATCGGCTCGAATGAGATAAGGATTCACGAGTGCACGGTTGAGTTTGAGGGCCTTCTCCACATCATCGAGCGCGGCTGTGGTGTCGTTGCGCTGCAGATGTAGTGACGCCCTTGCAGCCAGACCCTCTTCAAAGCGAGGATATAAACGCAAGAGCTGATTGAGCGTTTCGAGAGCAGTCGAGTCCTGATGCATCGATGTCTGCGCAACACCCTTGTAAAAGAGGAAATACTTGTCGGTCGGGTCATATTTGAGGCCTTCGTCGTAGTCTGCCACGGCAAGGGAGTCAAGTCCGAGCTGCTGGCGGGCAAAGCCTCTGAGTTTGTAAGCCTCAGACTTGAACTTGTTTATTTTCAGTGCCTGGGTGCAATCGTTTTCCGCCCCTTTGTAGTCTTCAAGATTCAATTTGGCGAGTGCCCTGAAGAAGTAGGGATCAGCCAAATAAGGCTTGGCCTTTATTGCCTGGTTGAAATATTGTATGGCAAGCATGTAGTCATCCATCGAGAGCACATTCTTTCCGATGGTGATTACCTGCTCGGCGTTGATCTGCGCCTTCACGGAAATGGGCATAAAAGCCGTGACGGCGAGAATTATGAGGCTTCTTAGTAGTTTCATGTGGCAAAGTTAAGAAGTTTTTTTTGAATTTGCAAACCTCCGTCCGATTCTCATTGTTATATTATTGTCTGAATGTATATCGACTCATTTTCAGGAATTGACAACATGGAAAAAAAGATTGTTTTGATAATAGGCGGCGGTTTTGCAGGATTGAATCTTGCGAAGCGACTCAACCGAAAGAAATTCGATATAAAGCTGATCGACAGGAATAATTTCCACTCGTTTCCGCCCCTTTTCTATCAGATCGCATCCTCGGCGCTCGATGTGCCGAGCATATCGTTTCCATTCCGCAGGGAGTTCAAGAACACCCGTGGAGGTGTGACCTATCACATGGGTCATGTGAAGCAGATAGATATTAAGTCGAAGAGTGTCACCACAAGCTATGAGACCCTGAACTATGACTATCTGGTGATAGCCGCCGGCTCAACCAATAATTTCTTCGGGATGCAGGGATTGGAAGAAAATGTGTTCTGCATCAAGACCTCGGGCGAGGCGAGTCACACCCGCGACGAGATTCTCGACCGCCTTGAGCGTGCATGTCTTGAGAAGGATCCCGACCGCAGGCGTCAGCTTCTCAGTTTCCTCGTAATCGGCGGGGGCCCGGCAGGTGTGGAGATTGCCGGCTCTCTCGGAGAGATGAAGCGTGATGTCTTGCCCCGTGAATATCCTGAGTTGGATCCAGAAGATATGAGCATAGTGCTTGTGGAGGGAGCCGACAGGCTGCTCTCTGCATTTGATCCGGGATTGAGCCAGAAGGCTTACGTGTATCTGCAGCAGTTGCTCGTCGATATTCGCCTCAATACCGTAATGAAAGGCTATGACAATAAGATGGTGACTTTTGCCGATGGTCATGAGGAATATTGGGAGACCCTGATATGGACAGCCGGTGTTAAGGGTGAGCCGATGCCCGGACTTCCTGCCGATTTTATTGGAAAAGGCAACCGTATAATCGTAGACGGCTTCAACCGTGTGAAGGGGGCTGATGATGTTTTCGCTCTCGGAGACATTGCCCTGATGCAGACAGAAGATTGTCCGAATGGTCATCCGCAGCTGGCTCAACCCGCAATTCAGCAGGCAAAGAACCTTGCAAAGAATCTGAATGCCGGCGAGATGAGGACTCCTTTCAAATATAATGACAAGGGAACCATGGCAACAGTAGGCCGCAACAAGGCCATAGCGCAGATCGGCAAGGCCACGTTTTCAGGATGGTTTGCCTGGATGATGTGGATGCTTATTCACTTGATAAGCATTCTCGGCACGCGAACTAAAGTGACTGTATTGATGAACTGGATATGGAATTATTGCACCTATTCCACATCTTTGCGGTTGCTGATGCGCCCCGTCAAGTTCCCGATTCGCAAGCATTGGGGTGATTAATGATTGATTATCAATTAAAAACTGAATATATGAAATTTATAAATAAAAACGCAGTCGTGGCTGCCGGGATAATGATGCTGGCTGCAGGGGCTACAGGATGCTCGGTGTTCAAGCCTGTGAAGACATATGAAGGGTCGGGCAAAGGCCTTCAGGGATGGATCGTGAGTGAACACGAAGATGTGGAGGCTGCTGCTGACAAGGTATCCGGAAAAGCGAAGGATGTGGCTGAGACGGTGGAGAAAACTGCCGATAAGGTTGAGCACAAGACTCAGGTTGCAGTGGATAAGGTGGCTGAAGAGACTGGATTAAAACAGTCTCAGCAGACCTCATCGGTTCTTGAAGGAGACTGGGCCATCATGAATGTGCTCGGTAAGAAAGCGGTAGGAGAGACCCCACCGTGCATTAAGTTTGTGCCGGCCGAGAATCGCATGTATGGCAACAACGGCTGCAATGTGATGAACGCCACTTATAGTGCTGATTATGCAGCTAAAAAGCTTCAGTTCGGCAATATCGCCACCACAATGATGATGTGCGGGCAGACTGACATCACAGATGTGGAGGTGGGTCAGGCTCTCGGAATGACTGTACGCTATTCGATAGATACGGCGGACTCTGATGCCACATTGCGCTTTTATGACGCAGCAGGTAAGGAGGTTATGACCCTGATGCAGCGCGATTTCCATTTCCTTGATGGAACATGGAAGGTTGTTGCTATCGACGGCGAGAAGGTTGATATCGATGGCATGAAACTCGCTCTCGATGTGGATGAGAAAAGGATGCACGGCAACACCGGATGCAACATCATCAATGGAGAATTCGAAACTGACATGGATACGGCCAACTCCATATCGTTCTCAAAAATAGGCATGACCAGAATGGCTTGTCCCGATTCAGGATGGGAAACCCGCATGGTGATGTCGCTTGAAGAGGCCGTAAGCGCCAACAAGATCTCTGCCGATGAGGTTGAGCTTGTGGGCAGCAATGGTCAGCAGGTGATGCTTCTTCACAGAACCTCTCCAATAGAAGATTGAGTATGGAAGTGAGAGTTGACAAGTGGCTTTGGGCGATGAGGGTGTTCAAGACCCGCACCATCGCCACAGATGCCTGCAAGAAGGGGCGCGTCATGATGGGTGGTGCGCCGGTGAAGCCTTCTCGCACAGTGAAGGAAGGTGATGTGATCGAAGTGAAAAAGCCACCGATCACCTACACTTTCCGCGTGAAGGCTACCACTCAGAACAGACTCGGGGCGCGTCTTGTGCCCGACTATCTCGAAAATATCACACCAAAAGAGCAATATGATATTCTGGAGATGACGCGTATCTCAGGATTTGTAGACCGTCGCAAAGGGCTCGGACGCCCCACGAAGAAAGAAGGGCGCGAGATGTCGCGCTTCAGAGAGGATTCATACGCCGATTCATACTTTCTCGATTGGGAAGATGACGACGATGATGACGCCGAATCATGATTTTGGCGCGGTTTTTGCTCTGTAAACTGTAATGGAAAATAGAAAAATTGAAATAAAGGGGGCAAGGGTCAATAATCTGAAGAATGTTGACCTGCAGCTTCCCATAGGAGAGTTCATAGTGATGACGGGCGTCAGCGGAAGCGGCAAGTCATCACTTGCTTTCGATACTCTATATGCTGAAGGTCAGCGTCGATATGTGGAGAGCCTTTCGGCTTATGCACGCCAGTTTCTCGGCAGAATGGCCAAGCCCGAATGCGACTATATAAAAGGGCTCCCTCCTGCAATAGCAATAGAGCAGAAAGTGAATACCCGCAATCCCCGAAGCACGGTTGGAACTTCGACTGAAATATATGACTATATGCGTATGCTATTCGCACGCGCAGGCCATACGTTTTCGCCTGTCACAGGTGAGGAGGTGAAACGCGAGACCATCGAGGATATTGTAAGCAGCATCTGTTCTTACCCTCAGGGCACGCGACTGGCAATATTAATTCCCATCAATGTGCCGGAAGGACGTTCGCTCGCGGCTCAGCTTGAGATATACCGAAAGGAAGGATACTCCAGACTTGAGCATGACGGAGATTTTATTGATATATCCCAAGTGATAGAGAGTCTTGAAGATAACTCGCTTTCTGAAGATGAAGGGAGGAATTATCTTCTGCTCATCGACCGCCTGAGTGTGAACGGAGAGAAGGATGAAGTGTCGCGGCTCACCGATTCATTGGAGACGGCATATTTCGAGGGCCGCGACCGTTGTATAGTGAAGTTGTGGACTTCGGATGGGGTAGTGGAAAGAGAGTATTCCCGTAGGTTTTCGGCTGATGGTATTGAATTCAGGGAGCCTACCGACCTGATGTTTAATTTCAACAATCCCTACGGTGCCTGCCCTCGTTGCGAGGGTTTCGGCAAGATTCTTGGCGTGAGCGAGGATCTGGTGATTCCGGATCGCTCCCTTTCTGTGTATCAGGATGCAGTTGTATGCTTCCGAGGCGATAAGATGGGGGAGTGGAAGAAATGGCTCGTCAAGTTGGCTCCTTCCATAGGTTTTCCGGTGCATAAGCCATATATGGAGCTTACTCAGGAAGAGAAGGATATACTTTGGCATGGAAAAGGCCAGTGGGAAGGCATCGACGGGTTCTTCAGAATGGTGGATGAGAACCAGTATAAGATACAATACAGGGTGATGAAGGCCCGTTATCGAGGGCGCACTGTATGTCCCGACTGTCAGGGTACACGTCTGCGTCCCGACGCGGAGTATGTCAAGGTTGGAGGGAAAAGCATCACCGAACTTGTGAGGATGCCAATTTCCGAACTGAAGGATTTTTTCGAGAATCTTGAACTCAACGAGACTGATGCGGCCATCGCTACGCGCCTTCTGATTGAGATTCGCAGCCGTCTTGACTTTATGGTAAGGGTAGGTCTGGGGTATCTTACACTCGACCGATTATCGTCGTCACTCTCAGGAGGCGAGAGTCAGAGAATCAATCTTGCAACCTCGCTCGGAAGTTCGCTCGTAGGGTCGCTCTATATCCTTGATGAGCCTTCCATCGGTCTTCATTCGAGAGACACCGAGAAACTTGTTGGTGTGCTCCGTAAACTTCAGGCCATAGGCAATACCGTTGTGGTTGTGGAGCATGATGAGGATATCATCATGGCGGCCGATGAGATTGTGGATATAGGCAAGGATGCCGGACGCAACGGCGGAAACATCGTGTATCAGGGGAAGTTGAAGGATGCTCTTGAATCAGATGCTCCTACCGATTCATATACGGTGGAATATCTGAAAGGAATCAGGTCGATAGAGGTGCCTCGTCTGCGTCGTCCGTGGAAAAAATATGTTGAGGTTGTCGGAGCTTCGGCCAACAACCTGAAGAATATTGATGTGAAGTTTCCGCTCGGAGTCATGTCGGTGGTGACAGGAGTTAGCGGAAGCGGAAAATCAACTCTCGTGAGGGAGATATTATATAAGGCCATGGTGCGTCTGCTCGGCGATCCATGCGATGCACCGGGCACGCATAGAAAGATTGCAGGCGACGTCAAGTCTGTAGGAGCCATAGAGTTTGTAGACCAGAATCCTATCGGCACTTCGTCGCGGTCAAATCCGGCCACATATCTCAAAGCCTTTGACGAGATCAGAAAACTCTTTGCCGAGCAGCAGTTGTCAAAACAGATGGGCTTCACGCCGAGTTTCTTCTCTTTCAATGCCGAAGGTGGCAGATGCGAGGAGTGCAAGGGGGAGGGCTCCATCACCATTCCCATGCAGTTCATGGCCGATATCACCATAGAGTGTGAGGAGTGTCATGGCAAGCGCTTCAAGCAGGATGTTCTCGACGTGGAATATAGGGGCAAGAATATTCATGATTTTCTGGAAATGACCATCGATGAGTGTATTGAATTTCTGGAGGAGGATAAGTCTGACGGGCAGGTGAAGAAAATCATAAAACGCCTTCGGCCGCTTCAGGAAGTGGGTCTGGGATATGTGAAACTCGGCCAGAGCAGTTCATCATTGTCGGGAGGAGAGAGCCAGCGCGTTAAACTTGCCTATTTCATATCGCAGGAAAAGCAACCGCACACCATGTTTATCTTCGATGAGCCGACCACAGGGCTTCATTTCCACGACATCTCAACCTTGCTCAAATCGCTCCGCCGCCTCGTGGCTGCCGGACACACTGTAATAATAATAGAACACAACATGGACGTGATAAAGAGTGCCGACTGGGTGATAGACATAGGCCCGGAAGGTGGCGATGCGGGTGGCACGCTCGTGGTGGCCGGTACTCCGGAAGATGTCGCGGCATGTGAAGATTCATACACGGGTCGCTATCTGCTTCCGAAATTAGAAAGAAAATGAAACTGAAGTCAGCTGCTATTTATTTAGGAGTTTTTCTCATCGCGTCAGCATGCACCGCTGAGAAAAAGAATAAGGACAGAAGTGCCGGCGATGATCTATTCAAACGCACGGTGGCTCTCGCCGACAGGTTCGCCCTCAGGATGGAGAATTGTCCCGATAGCGTTTCAATAGAATCGCTCTACATGGAATTTCAAGACAGTCTTGAAAAACTGAATTTTTCATATCCTCCCGACACAGATCTTCTGCTGACGGAAGGACAGAACGATACGATTCATCAGTCGCTCCTGCGCCTGATTGAGGTGAGAGATGAGAAACTGAATACTCTGTTGCGACGGAGCATGCCGGCAGATACAATTCCTTCCGACAGCCTTATCTTAGAAGATGCATCTCACAATCCCGGCAATTGAATTCAAGACGGTATGATTCTTTTCCCGAAGATATGGTAAGGGGCTCGGCAAATCTGCCGAGTCCTTTTTCCTTGCGGCACATTCCGAGTTCGCGCAGGATGCAGTGTCGGGTAGTCATCAGTCTCGTGCCTTTAGCTATGCTCCCGCCTTTGATTTCCATTGCCGGCTCTATTTTTTTCACACCGTGGTCAAGATAGAACTGACGTGCGAGGCTATTGGCCACGTTGTCGCGGAAATCAAGACTATCGGTCATATATCTCGCCTCTCTGTTCTCACTCTTTCTGTAAGAGTAGGGATACGTCGTGAGGTTGGCCCGGTCGAGCATGGAGATGAGAACTCTGCGGAGCTTTACTATCTCGGTAGCCGGGATGAAAGACATAGCCGGCAAATGCGATGCAAAAGATTGCATCATATAAGGGGTGTTGCCGAGTTTGGCGAAATAAGATGAATAATCCGGTTCCTTCCTTGCCTTTTCGGGAGTGTTCTCAAGTGGAACGCGCACGAAGTTGCCGCGCTCGTCGGATGCTGATGCTCCGAAAGCATCTATCGAGAAATTGACTCTTACCTTTCGTGTAGCTGTGTTGCGATTCAATTGCTTGTCGCGGACACGGTCGAAAGTGCGGTGTATCTCCGCCCCGTGAGGAATGCGGAGGTTGCGCGATGTTATGATACGTTTTCCTTCCACTCCATTCACCACATCGCCGGTGTAATTGCCGTTTGCATCAAAGAAACTGATTCCGTCTCCGTTGTTCAGCACACCGGGGTCGCTTATGAGTTCCCCCATCGATTTCGGAGTCAGCATGCTTGCGATATTCTCCGGACGCCTTCTTTCCAGAAAATAATGCGAGAATCCTCGGTTGAACGATTTGGAGAGTTCCGGGGTAAAGGTTATGTCAGAGACGCCGCAGCTGCTCCTTTTATATGAATCGGGATTGTCGGCAATAATGGCATCGATAGCTTGCCGGTAGGCCGCAACGGTGTTTTTCACGTATGGCGCATCTTTGAGTCTCCCTTCAATCTTGAAGCTCGCCACACCCGCGTCTACGAGTCGTGGTAGCAAGTCGATGGTGTTGAGATCGCGTAGCGAGAGCAGGTGCCTGTCTTTGGCGATAATCTTTCCGTTGGCATCAGTGAGCGTGAACGGCAGACGGCATATCTGGGCACACTCGCCCCGGTTGGCACTTCTGCCGCGTGAAGCCATACTGGCATGGCATCTGCCTGAATAACTCACACAAAGAGCCCCGTGAACGAAGCATTCTATCGGAATGCTGACGCTCGCGGCAATATTCCTGATTTCCTCCAGAGTGAGCTCTCGCGGCAATACCAGTTGGCTGAAACCGACCTCCTGCAAGAATCTTGCCTTTTCAGGTGTGCGGATGTCACACTGTGTGCTTGCGTGCAGTTCTATGGGAGGAATATCCATCCGCAATATTCCCATATCCTGAACTATGATGGCATCTACACCGGCAGAATATAGGTCAGCGATAAGGCGCTCAACTTGCCGGAGCTCCTTTTCATAGATGATGGTATTCACCGTGACATATACCTTCGCCCTGTAGACATGGGCAAAATCAACAACTCTTCTTATGTCGTCGATGGAATTTGCCGCGTTGTGGCGTGCTCCGTGGCTTGATGCGCCTATGTAGACGGCATCGGCGCCATGCAGTATGGCCTCGATAGCGATTTCCGCATTGCCTGCCGGTGCAAGGAGTTCAAGAGGTCTCATCTGGCTGCGGGTTATTTCTTCATCATGCGGTCGAGCATACGTTTGTCTTCGCGTTCCTTGATTGACTGGCGCTTGTCGAATTGCTTTTTGCCTCGCGCCACTCCCACAACGAGTTTGGCATATCCGCGGTCGTTGATAAAGATGCGGAGCGGAATCAGTGTATAGCCCGGGTCTGCGATGGCTTTCTCGATTTTGGCAATTTCCTTCCTGCTGAGAAGCAGCTTGCGGTCGCGTCGTGCTATGTGGTTATTGTATGAACCATAGAAATATTCGGATATGTTCATGCCTTTCACCCACACCTCGCCCCGGTCGATGATGCAGTAAGAGTCGGTCAGTGAGGCCTTGCCCGAACGTATGGATTTTATCTCCGTGCCCGTCAGCACCATTCCCGCAGTGTATGTGTCGCCTATCTCATAGTCGAAACTTGCGCGGCGGTTCTTAATATTTATTTGTTTTGCATCCATAATTGAATCATTGGTTATTCGCCAAAAGCGATCCTATCCACATAAACAGATAAGGCATGATGATGGTTGCGAGCACGAGAGTCACCATGCAACGTGTCTGGCACGATGAAGGGAAGCGCAGGAAGCGAACAGCTTTTGTGATGATGAATATAGTCCAGATTGGCAGGAACACTGCTATAGGAGTGAGAATGGGGAGTATTTGTGTGGGAATGCAGAAGAGCGCGAGGCTTGCCAGCGCATATTGCACTATGAGTTTGAAGAAATTAGTCTCGGTCTTGCTCTTCGCTTCAGAAGGGTAGAGCCATCTGCACACCACCTGCACTGCAAAATAGGAGAAGAAGAATGAAGCGAAAAAAGTCGCTGCTTCCACGAGTGTGGAGGCAATATTGAATTCAGGCATATATATGCAGTCGGCAAACTGAGCCACGGCTCCGATTGCGAGCAGCGGGTAGAAGCATCCGGCGGCAGCTTTCTCGGGAGTGAGTCTTGCCCGGCGCAGCTGTTTCCAGCCCGCTGTGCCCGTAAGCAGAATCTCTCCAAGCAGAAGCATCGGCTTTACAGGAGCGCGATTATTCCTTTTTTTCTCCTCCCTTTCAGGCTCCGGAGAGCCCTGAGAATTCGGAGTGACAGGAGCGATATTGATATTGTCGTCAGGTGTGGTCATGATGAACTAATGAATCTATGGATAGAAAATATCGGTAAAATTACAAAAAAAATATCTCATGGCAAAAAATTACTCTCACATTGTCAAACACTCCAAAATAAATTCTTTAATACTTTGCCAAATAAAAAATAATCATTACATTTGCGATTGAATCCACGCTGTAGGGCAGTCTGAGAGTAGACATTATCAGCCGGATCGCTTTTCGGCAACGAAGTCCGCATACTCAATGATTTTGAATTATTTTGCTTTTTTTTAATATTTATAAATATGGATATAAATGATATTTATAATGTCTTGACTGACATTCGTGACAATCAATCGAACATAAGCGAGACCTTGGGAAGTATTTATTCTGTACTTACAGACATTCATTCCAAGTTGGAAGGGATTCAAGGTGATGGCGCATATAATCAAATCTCAGATGTTTGTGACAAACTGGATGATATAGAAAGCGCTTTAAGTGACTTACCATTTGGATGATAGTTGTTCACAACCGAATGGCAACTTTGCTGAAAGTAGGTCTCGATGGGTGACAGGCATCAATTTCGTGCAAAATGGCACGACTATAACGGTGGCATTTATTTCGTCACTATATGTTCATGTGAAAAGAAACATTCATTCGGAAGAATCCTTAATAATACATTTCAGCCGTCTGAATTGGGAGAAATTATCATAGACCATCTCAGAAATCTGCCGACCCATTATTCCGATGTTGAGCTTTGGAACAGCGTAATTATGCCCAATCACATCCATTTAGTCATTGCAGTAGGGACGCGATTTTTCGCGTCCACAGAAAAACCAGAGACGCGATTTTTCGCGTCCACAGAAAACTGTGAGTTGAATTTAGGTTGTCTTAAACATTCGAAATCTGGTGAAGAATGTGAATATTTTCATCATAATTCTAGGTTGGCATCAATTATTGGTACTTTTAAAGCCGGTGTTACCCGCACAGCGCGGACGCGAAGAATCGCGTCCCTACCGGTTTGGCAATCACGATTTTATGAACATATAATAAAGAGTCAATATTCATTTGAGAATATTATGAACTATATCGACACTAATGTTGAAAATTGGCATTCCGATTGTTTCGCTAATTCATAAACTAAATATATGGACAATTACGAATGAAAAGCCTTGACGCTGTGGAGAGTAATGTAGCGAAGATTTATTCATCCGACACAATCCGAAAAATTTTATGATTTAGGAATTAATGTGCGTTCAGACTAATTTTGCGGACTGTCTGCAAATATTGAAATTTGGATTTCACATTAAAAATAAATCTCTAAAAAATACGTTTAAAGGTATATGATGTATACCTTCAAACGCAAAAATCAATAAAATGGATAAACTTCAGAGTCTATATAGTACATGGCAATCGCTA
>CAYPGW010000025.1:0-44602 GCA_964410515.1 uncultured Sangeribacter sp.
ATCGAAGCCGCCGGCCTGGATATTACGCCTAACAATGGGATTTTATAGATTAATAAACTGCACCCCAAAAGTTTTGTGTATAACTTTTGGGGTGCAATTCAAATAGGGATCATTAATTATAATTATCTTGCCCGGGTCAGGGTGTAGGTCGCTCCCGGGTCTGTCTTCAAGTCATATTCATACACCTTCATGAGAAGCGGGTATTGCTTACGGGTCTCTTCGCTCACTATCGCGTCTTCAAGCGTGAGAGGCATCAGCAGCGGATTATCCACAGCGCCCTCTGCAGCAACAAGGCCCGGCCCTTCGAGCGGAACGTAAGAGCGCAGACGCAGATTGCCTCCGATGTTGGAGCGCACCGTAGCATTGGCAAGCTGCCCTTGGCTCCAGTCCATATCCACAGTGAAATTTCCTCTCGCCTTCAGGCCTTTCACCTCGCCTTCAGCCCATGATTCGGGAAGGGCGGGCAGCAGATGCACCGCTCCGTCATGACTCTGAAGCAGCATCTCGGCTACGCCTGCCGTGAACCCGAAATTGCCGTCGATCTGAAACGGTGGATGCGCATCAAACAGATTCGGATAGAGGCGCCCCTCGCCCCCGCCGGAATAGTCGATCGGACGCGACGCGGGGAGCAACGTCACGAAGTTTCTGATAATTTTGTCGGCATGGTTGCCGTCGAGCAGACGAGCCCACAGATTGATTTTCCAGCCTATGCTCCAGCCTGTGGCCATATCTCCGCGCTGTATAAGTGAGTTTTTGGCTCCCGAGAAAGCAGCAGGCGTGGAATTGGGAGTGATCTGACGCGAGGGATAGAGGCCGTAGAGATGCGACACATGGCGATGATCGTCACGTGGGTTATCGGCATCAACAGTCCACTCCTGCAACTGGCCGTATCCGCCCACCTTCATGGGGCGGAGTCTTGAGATGGCATTATGAAGACGAGCTAAGTATTCAGCATCCTCACCCAATATCTCAGCACAAAGCAATGTATTGTTAAGGGCATCGTAAGCGATCTGATTGTCCATCGTGCATCCCGCGGTGATCCAGCTGCTGCCGTAGCCGTGTTCGGGCGACATGGAGGGAGATGTGACGAGGCAACCCGAAGCCGGATCCTCAACCATAGCCGTGAGATAGAAATCAGCAGTGCCCTTGATGACGGGATAATACTTGCGCAGGAAATCCTCATCACCCGTAAAGAGATAGTGGTCGAAAAGGTGGGTGGCGAGCCATGCTCCGCCATTGGGCCACATGCCATATCGAGCCATATCTATAGGGCCGCACACGCGCCATGCGTCAGTATTGTGATGTGCCACCCATCCGTCGGCGCCATAAAGTGTTTTTGCGGTCTCCGCACCGGTATGGCTGAGATCCTCTATCAAGTCGAACAGCGGCTCATGACATTCCGAAAGGTTTGTCACTTCCGCCGGCCAGTAGTTCATCTCGGCATTGATGTTGATGGTGTATTTGCTATCCCAGGGGGCATAGTTCGATTCATTCCAGACTCCCTGCAGATTGGCGGGCTGTCCTCCGGGCTGCGACGAGGAAATCAGAAGATAGCGTCCATACTGAAAGAGGAGCGCGATCAGCGACGGATCGTAGGTGTTTTTGAAGTCAGCCACCCGCAGATGTGTCTCCCTGTCGGCATCGCCGGCCGCCGGAAGCGACAGCGACACCCTGTCGAACTGCTCCTTGTAGGCATCGGTATGCGCCGCCATAGACTTGTCGAAATCTCCCTTCATGGCATTACGGAGCAATCCGGCCACGATCTTCTCCGGATTGCCTGAGATATCCTGATAGTTGACATAGTTGGTGGCGGAAGCAATGTAGATCACCGCGTAATCCGCATCTTCCACATTCAGCATACCTTCTTTAGCAAAGACCTTTCCGTTGCTCTTCACCCTGATTCCGCATTTGGCCGTGAGGCCGGCGGGGATACCCTCATGCTCGCGTCCGGGCACAGTGACATCCATGCCCTTGCCAGCCATCTTCACCACTCCCCCTTCCGGAGCATCATACTCAAGAGATATATCGAGGGCTTTCTTCTTATCTGCCGTCAGGCTTATCATGATCACACCATCGGGAAGCGACGCTATAGTCTGCCTTCTGAAAGTGACATCGCCGGCCTTATAGCTCACTTCCGAGACTGCATTTGAGATATTAAGTTCTCTTCTGTATCCTTCGATCTCACCTTCGTGACGGAAATTGATATAGAGCGATCCGAGAGTAAGATAGCACATACCGTGGTGAGGAGTCATGTAATACTTATCGATAAGCCCCTCGGCCTCGTTCTCCTTGCCATCGAAAATCAGCTGTCTGATCTCCTGAAGATGCTTTATTCCCTCGGGATTATTGTTATTATGCGGACTTCCGGCCCAGAACGTCTCGTCGTTGAGCTGAATGCGTTCCCGCTCCACTCCGCCAAAAATCATGGCCCCCATGCGCGAATTGCCCACGGGTAGAGCCTCGACCCACTGCTCGGCGGGTTTGGAATACCATAATGTCAGGTCGTCGGCGGCAGAAGCCATAGCAGGCATCAGAAATGCCACCGCCGAAATTATCAATGATTTTATTTTCATCATAATGATTGTTTATTCAGGAGTTACTACCATTACCAGCCCGCCACGCGGAAGCAGACTGAACGAGTCAGGAAGGGAAGATGTGGCGGAGATTTTCCATTTATCAGGACTGCCCGGCTCGGCATCTTCAAATATCTTTACTTCGCAGCCACCCTCAAGTCCAAGACGTGAATAATCCATATCCGTCATTTCAATTTTGGAATCGGTGCCGTTGATGGCCGATATCCACCAACTGCCATCCTTCTTCCTTGCCATTACGGCGTATTCGCCCGGATAGCCCCCGAGAAGGATAGTATCGTCCCACGCAGCGGGCAGCGAAGAAAGATAATCTTTCACTTCCTGCGGCTGAGCCAAGAAACTTTCAGGGCGGTCTGCAAGGTGCTGAATACCTGATTCATAGAGGGCTGTCAGCGCGAGTTCGTGGGCATGGGTGGTGATGTGAGGATGCTGCGAGTCGGTGAACGCACAGGGAGTGTAGTCCATTGAGCCGATCACATTACGCGTAAACGGCAATGTAGCATTGTGCGCAGCGGCCTTATCGGTGAAAGTCGGGACGTTGTTATACCATTCCGCCCCATACACAGATTCTGTAGTTATGAAATTGGGATATGTACGCTGCCAACCTCGTGGAAGAGGAGAACCGTGGAAATTGACGAGCAGGTGATGACGTGCACCGGCAGCCAGAAGCTCATCCATAAACCGCCAGTTGAGATTGGTATCACCCGAGAAAAAGTCAATTTTCACACCTTTTACCCCTATTTTCTCACACCAGGCAAACTCCTTCTCGAGATCTTCGGGAGTGTTCAACCTATATTTGGGAGTCGGCGCCCCGTTGACCCACCCTACGGATGAATTATACCATATCATCGGCTTTACGCCCTTTGATATGGCATAGGCCACGGCATCCTCCACCGTCTTGCCGTCTTTCATCTGATCCCATTCGGCATCGATCAGAACGTAGGGAAGTTTCAGCTCGGCTGCGAGATCAACATATTTGCATATAATATCATAATCGTTCGAGCCGTGATTGTAAGCCCAGTAGACCCATGAGGCCACACCGGGCTCAATCCATGAAGTATCTTCAAGCCGGCTTGGAGCCGCGACGTCAGAAACGAGCGTAGACTCCACCACATCAGCGAGTGTTCCCACAATAAAGGTCTGCCAGCCGCCGTCTTCCGGGCCATCGGGTTTCAGTTCAAAACCATTGCCGCCAAGCGCATACATGCTCACACCTGCCTCAGCAGGCGTGATACCTGATTCTGTCAGAAGGCCGAAAATGCCATCCTTATATTCCACGAGTGCAGGATAGCCGATGCGCTTTCCTTCAGTCATAGTCTGATCCTTAGGAAAGAAGCCTTCATAACAGTCTGTCCAGTCCTGCAACCAGGTATGCACAGGGTCTACGAACTCAATCCGTGAGGATCCTGACTTCTTCCATGCCAGACCATCACCATATATTCTTACCGCCAGAGTATCTCCATCGGAAAGCAGATACTTCTGCTCAGTGTATTGATATGAGCAATGACGCCGCTTGCCCGTCTTCATCTCATAATCGGACTTTACCACCGACATATCACCAATTTCCTTGAAATCACCACATTCGAGGGTCATCAGAGGGATGGTTATGTCCTTGCCGGCTTTATAGCCGAAAATCATATCGTGACTATTCACAGATGTCACGAAACAAGTACCGGCATTCCCGGCTGCGGCAGGCAGCATAGTGCCTATCAGGCAGAATGGGAGCAATATTTTTCTAAAAATCATAATTTTCTTCACTTAAACGAGATGGAGACGCGCTTGCCGGCATACTCAACAACCTTTGACTGCCCGTCGGGAAGTACTACATTGAAGGTGCGTGTCTTCAGCATGCCGTCAAAACCGCCTTTTACAGCCTCGATGGTAAGGGTACGCTTCCTGTCGTTCCACCTGATGGGTATTTCAGAGAACTTGCCCTCGAGATAATTGAAATTATCACCCTCATCCTCATAAAGGGTGAATTCGGCATCTTTGCCGGGATAGACATTGAGTGTGAGGTTATCCCAGGGTTTTTCCGATGTATACTGCATATCCTCGGCAAGAGGAATGATGCTTCCGGCCTTCACGAAGAGAGGAGAATAAGCGAGCGGAGCATCAGCCATCACTTTCTTGCCCCCGTCATATTTCCTGTTTGTCCAATAGTCATACCAGTCAGCGCCGGCGGGGAGATACACCTCATATTGTTTGTTCTGGGTCCAGTCCACTGTGGGCCAGCCATTGGAATTCAGGTTTGCGTCCTGCTTATCCCAACCGGTCATCTCATTGGTCTTCACGGCTTTTTCCTCAGTGTAAAGAGGATCTACCACCGGGCATACAAGCAGACTGCGTCCGAACATGAACTCGCGGTTGTTGTCCCATGTGTTTTTGTCATTCCTGAAGTCCATGAAGAGGGCGCGCATGAAGCTGTCGTCGTTTGCGCTGACCTTTCTGGCGGTGCTGTAGATATACGGCATAAGGCGGTAACGCAGTTTGATAGCATCTACGAGAGCATCGTAGACGGGTTCACCGGCCTTTCCGAAATGATATATCTCACGATAGGTGTCGGCTCCGTGGCTGCGCATCATGGGAGTGAACAGGCCGAACTGCATCCAGCGTGTATAGAGTTCCTGAAACTGAGGATTCTTCGAACCCGACGTCGGATCCCAGTTCCTGTTGTAAGATCCTGAGAAGAAACCTCCTATATCAGTGTTCACGTTGGGATTTCCGGTCAGGGTATGATTGAGGCAGAGGGGCACCTGAGCCCGTAGCGATTGCCATGAGCTGCCCACGTCGCCGCTCCATGTGTTGGCGCCGTAACGCTGCTGACCGGTGAAGTAAGAGCGTGTAAGGATAAACGGACGTTTCACCTTGTCTTCGGCGCGCTGATGTGTGTCTACACCTCCAACCGCCATAAAGGGGAAGAGATTACGCACCGAACGATATGAGCCGAGAGCCGAAGGCTGGTCAAGATCAGAGTCCTTATACTGCATGTGGTCGGGATCGGTCGAGTCCATCCACCACGCATCAATACCCATTGAATGGAGGCGCTTCAGGTGATTCCAATATATATCACGCGCCGTATCGCTGTAGCAGTCGTAGACACGCACTCCCGACAGATAGTCGCGGCGGGGCGGCCATTCAGTGAGGCCGGATTCGGGCCAGGTCTCGAAGTCGAAGAGAAGACCCTTCTCCTTTAGTTCCTTATACTGCTTTGTCTGAGGGCCGAAACTCGACCAGATGCTTATGCTGATATGGGCGTTGTTGTCGTGCACATTATCTATCATCTCCTGTGCGCGGTTGAAATCGGGACTGATAAACTCCATGGCGTTCCAGGTGTAGTTACTTCCCCAATATTGCCAGTCCTGAATGATGCCGTCAAGAGGAATGCCGAGTTTCCTGTAATTATCCACCACCTCAAGCAGTTCATCCTGAGTCTTGTAGCGCTCGCGGCTCTGGTGGAAACCGTAGGTCCAGAGAGGCAGCATCGGAACGCTGCCAGTGAGCCAGCGTATATCGGCTATCACACCGTCGGCATCTCCTCCATACATGAAATAATAGTCCACAAGATCGCCTACCTGACTTTCAAGCTCAAGAGTCTCGTTGTCGTTAAGTGTCGTGGGGGAATAGTTGTCCCAATATATGCCGTAGCCCTTGATGCTCTGGAAAAAATGAGCGAAATCCTCAAGATTCGACTGCTGCATCAGCCTGTGCTCGCCGCGCTGCGACATCTTTGCATTCTGAAGCATTCCTACACCATAGATAGGCTCGTCGGCTTCGAGGGCAAAACTCTGCATCACCTTGAAGGAACCTTTGTCGATACCCTCGGTTATGGGTGTGAAGCCATGTTTACCTTCCGCAACCAATAAGGTGCCGTCAGGCTTGAAGAAACTTACTTTCCCATCCTTGTCATCGGCTACTACAGTGAGAGCAGAAGTCTTGTAGTGTGTTTCGGTACCTTTCGACGACACCGACACCTTGACATTCTCAGGCTTGGCGGTGACTACAAGCGACTCGCGCTCCTTAGCCTGAGCATCGCCGGGATATTTGAGAATCCTGACTATCTCAGGGGTGAAGAATTTCACGTCTACACGGTCGGCGGCCGCGGTGAAGACAGCGGCAAGCGCGAGCAGGCAGGAGGGAAGGATTTTACGATTCATGATGATATGTTTATTATATTATTATTTCTATTGAGCGGAGAGAACAAACGAATAATGGTGAGGCTCCGTTCCTTTGATGGTGTACTTTTCAAGTGTTGGCCGGCCCCATGTGTCGGTGCCTCCAACGCCGTGGATATTATGGTCTATGTTCACGTTCACGAATTCACCTCGCTTGAGTTCGTAGGGATGACGTGCATTCTGCAGGTCATCCTCTCCGTAGTCCCAGGCCCGCACACAGAGCGGCGACTCTGACGAAGCAACCTTTATAGCCGGGAGGTTGCCGCCCGTGGCATCGCTGAAGGTAATGAAATACACGTCACAGCGGTTTCCATTGTCCTGAGGACGGATATAATCATGCTGAAACTCCGATAGCGGCATGGAATAACGCCCTATGAAAGAACCCAGTTTCCTGTCGGGATAATTCTCTCCCGGACCCCGTCCAAGATATTCGATATCGGTCATATCTTTGGGAAGACGCATCCTGATTCCGAATTTCGGAATCAGGGGAATGGTGTCTGACAATGGGACGTAAGACGCTTCCACCTTAACCTTACCATCACGGTCGAAAGTATAGGAAAGCTCATAGTCTGCTCCCACCGGAAGGGTGAAAGATGTGGTGACAACCACCAATCCGTCTTTTTTCTCGACCTTGGTCTCTTTCACCTCGCGGAGGGAAGCCATGTCTTTCCAGATACTCATCTTTTCATTGTAATACGCATTCTTGCTCTGGTTGTCGTTTACGGGCTTCCAGAAATATGGCTCGAGAGGCGCCTGAAGCAATTCCTTTCCACCTTTTCGCCATGAGACCAGAGCGCCGGAAGCATCTACGGCGAATTGAGAATCGGCCGTCTTAACGATAACATCTCCCCCTTTTTTGTCTACATGCGGAGCCTTGCCTGATTTCATGATTTGCGGAAGCACGTAAGGGGTAAGTTGAAATTGCTGTGCGGCCACTACATGCCCCTTATCAGCCCAGAGCGTAGCCTCGGGCAGACGTGCGTAGACATTCACCCACACACCGCATGGATCAGCCTTATAATCAGGAATCGGAAGCATATCACCGGAAAGTTCAAGACGGCCTTCCGCAATCACCTCTCCGCCGGCAAGCAGCTCGTAACTGTAGACGTATGCCGACAGAGGAGTGAAACTGTCATGATTTACAAGATGAATGCCGTCATCAGTCCGTTCAAACCAGATGGGGGCATACACGTGCTTCACTTCGGTGAGATGAGGATTTGGCACCCGGTCAGGCCCCACAAGTCCGTTGATGCAGAAGTTTTCGTCGTTTGGCATGTCGCCGAAGTCGCCTCCGTATGCCCAGAACTCATCTTCACTGCGCGATATTGATGCTGAAGGCCGCAGGGGTGAGCCGTCTATGGGCTTGGCGATGCCCTGATCCACCCAGTCCCAGATTGCGGCGCCCGCTATTGATTCATCAGCATAGATGGCGTCCCAATATTCCTTCAGGTGACCCATCGAATTGCCCATGGCATGCGCATATTCCCTTGCAATATATGGTTTATCCGAAATCTTTCGCGCGTTTTCCCTGATCATGTCAGGTGTGGGATATCCCTCGTCGTGAAGCGCGGAATAAATAGGATTGCAGTCATAGAAGGGAAGTCGGGAGGGATCCATAGCCACAACCGTATCATACATTGCCTGAATGTTGGGCCCGACACCGCCCTCATTTCCGAGACTCCAGATTATGACGGATGGATGATTCCGGTCGCGCGACACGAGCGAGACCGCCCTGTCCACGTGAGCAATCTTCCAGTCCGGATCATGGCCCATCTCCTCGTTGGCATATCCGTAGCCATGACTTTCCTGGCAGGCCTCGTCCATCACGTAGATGCCGTAGCGGTCGCAGAGTTCATAAAGGAGCGGACGGTCGGGATAGTGTGAAGTGCGCAGGAAATTGATATTGTTCTGCTTCATCAGGCGCAGATCACGCTCCAGCGTTGCATCGTCTACCCATCGTCCGGTGCGGGGGTGATGATCGTGCCGGTTTACCCCGCGGAGCTTCACATTGCGGCCATTTATCTTGAAAATCTCCCCGTCGGTCTCGATCTTCCTCACCCCGAGATGCCAGTCGTAGTCCTCGAGTGTCGTTCCCCGGCCGTCGGCAAGCGTTATAGAATAGGGATAGAGCGCCGGAGTTTCGGCTGACCACAGGCTCGGATTTTCAATTTCATGGGTAAGTGTCAGTTCTATGGTGTCGCCGGGCATGATGTCGGCAGCACCGCTCCTCAACGTGGTTCCGTCGATATCAATACTGACCGTCACGCCCTTTTCAGGCATGCGGCCTGTGTTGCAGACACTTACTTCTGCAGTCACCAGAGCCTTCAGGAGATCATGGTCAAGAGCCGCATCAACCTTATAGTCCGCGATATGCAGCTTCGGACGCACGAGGATACTGACCGGGCGGAAAATTCCGCTCAGCCGCCACATATCCTGATCTTCAAGATAACTGCCGTCGCTCCAGCGATACACTTCCACTGCAAGACGGTTGGCGCCCGGCCTCACATAGTCGGTAATGTCAAATTCAGCGGGCGACATAGAATTCTGGCTGTAGCCTACCTTTTTGCCATTGATCCAGACATACATGGCCGATTTCACTCCCTCAAACGAAAGGGTGAGATTCTTGCCGAGCATTTCGGGTGTGACATCAAATTCCCGAACATAACTGCCCACAGGGTTGCGGTGAGCGTAGGCATACCAATCTTCAGGAGGTTCGGAAGTCACGCTCGGTCTGTTTCGCTGAAAAGGATATGATATATTGACGTAGATGGGAAGGCCGAAATTCTGCATCTGCCAGTTGCCGGGCACCGCAATGCGATCCCATCCGCTCACGTCATACCCCTCCTCTTCAAAACCTACAGGGCGACTGCCCGGATCGGCCGACCATCGGAACCCCCACTCGCCGTCGAGGCTTATCCGGTCAGTCCTGCCGGAATGGCCGGACGGCAACCCGAGAGTGACATGATACGGAAGTTTATTTATTCCTACTACAAGCGGGTTCTCCCAGTCAGGCTGCCCTCCTGCGAGGACTGCGACCGGGAAAACCGACAATAAAAGGGATGTAATTGTTCTGAAGTTCATGGCATTCAGGATTGTGGCTCAAGCCCCGGACACCGGAGCTTTCAGTCTCAGCGCGAGAATGCCCAGCTGTCGAGGTTGAAGAGATTCTTCTTCTGACGTTTCGATCCCTTGAATACCAAATAGAGATCATGAACGCCCTTTACGCTTTCCACAGGAGTGGTGAAAGTCTGGATTTTGTTTTTGGTTCCGGTGATTGTCACAGTTCCAATCTGAGGGCCATCCACATCATCCACACGGATCTCGATAACACCGCCATATAGAGGGCACTGTGCGTCGATGGAGAATTCTTTGGGGCCGTCGGCGAAATCAACACCGCTCACCTTGATATATTCTCCGTCGTCAATAGCGGTGACAAGCTGATTCCACTTCTGTGGGCCCCAGGGATTGCGGGGCGTGGTGCGCATTCCGTAGCCCCACGACATGGTTTCAGCCTCCACTCTTCTATAGGGATTGAAGGGCTCGATCTGTTTCAGTTCGTTGTCAAACCAATAAGGCACTTCCTGAATGGTTCCATCTTCATTATAGTGCATCTCGGCAGCGCTCACCGAGCGGCGTTCGAGATATTCAGGCTGCTCGAGCTTGAGGAGTTCGGTATTCTGGCCAAAGAGATAACTCTTGCCCTTGTAGTCGATGATGCCGGGGTGATTGCCACGTGTGCGGTCGGTGTGATCCATGAGATGGCCTTTGTATTCCCACGGCCCTGTGGGAGACTTGCTCATGGCATATCCTATGCCCTCAGGGCAGCATGTCGAGGCGAATGCAAGATAGTAGTTATCACCTCTGCGATAGAACCAGGGGCCCTCCTGATAGTCGGGGATGTCGGGATGCTGCACGATATCGCCCGAATAGGAGATCATGTCATCGTTGAGTTTCACCATGTAGAGGTGAGGATTTCCCCAGTAGAGGTAAGCCTGTCCGTCTTCATCCACGAAGACAGTGGGGTCGATGTCATACCAGTGCTCTTTCTGCCAGATCAGCGGCTCGCCGATGGGATCCTTGAAGGGGCCGTAAGGTGAATCGGCCACAAGCACGCCGATTCCATGTCCGTGGATAGGACAATACATATACCACTTGCCGTTGCGCTCCACCACCTGAATGGCCCATGCTCCGTTTTTGCCGTCAAACCACTTGAAGTCTTCAAGAGAGGCTGCCACTCCGCGGTCTTGCCAATTGACCATATCTGTCGAAGTGTAGAGCAGCCAGTTTTTCATCAGGAATCCTTCGGCATTGTCTTCATCATGGGAGGTATACAGATAAATGGTGTCATTACGCACGATAGGAGCCGGATCGGCCGTATACTTGGTCTGGACGAGGGGCATGTTCCCCTCCGCGAGCGCCGCCGGCGCCATGATCGCGCCTATCGCAGCCAATGCCAAAAGATTTCTTTTCATTCTTTTAAAGGTATTTAATTATTTCTTCATTTTGATAACGTTATCCGCAGATCGAAATTACCACGAATATTTTAATATTCGTTGGTTATATCTTAACTACGGTCTTCTTCCCCTTATATTTCACCTGTTTTGCCTTGCCATCCTTGCGCACCACGAGAGTCCTGACAGGGAGGTTTTCAGGATAAGTGCCCTCGGCTTCGGAGATTGTCAGCACGCCTTTGTCATCATTCCAGTCAAGATTGATGCGGGTATATTCCCCCTTCTCGAAGTCGTAGGTGTCGCCGGCATCGTCGTAAAGAGTGAACTGCGCATCCCTGCCCGGATAAATATCGACATTCACAGGCTGCTGAGCCGAAGCACCGGAGTGCTCCGCAGGTTCAGTGGTGAGGATAATGCTTCCGGCCTTCACATAGAGCGGAAGGCTGCTGAGCGGAGCGGCGGCAGTGATGGATTCACCTCCGACAAAGCGCTTTCCGGTCCAGAAATCAATCCATTCAGAACCTTCGGGCAGATACACCTCTCTTGACTCCACACCGGGATCTGTGACGGGACACACCATGATGTCGCCAAACATATACTGGTCTTTAATGTCGTGCACATTCTTGTCTGCCGGAAAATCGAAAGCCAGCGGACGCGCCATAGAGAATCCGCTTCGCGTCTGAAGGTCGGCCATGCTGTAGATATAGGGCAGAAGGCTGTAGCGCAGCCTGATCATCTTGAGGATAGCGTCGTAGTAAGGTGTGCCCTCCTCTCCGAACTGCCATATCTCGCGGGGAGTGTCGGTGCCGTGGCTACGCAGCACGGGGAGGAATGTGCCCCATTGAAACATGCGTGTGTAATACTCCTTGTAGGCGTCATCCTTC
This sequence comes from uncultured Sangeribacter sp., assembly GCA_964410515.1. Classification (GTDB taxonomy): domain Bacteria; phylum Bacteroidota; class Bacteroidia; order Bacteroidales; family Muribaculaceae; genus Lepagella. The sequence goes on from CAYPGW010000025.1 coordinate 12,099, forward strand.
ACCCCGTCGGGAAACTCTCCTTTCCAGAACCAGCGTCCACCCGGTTTAGTGAAGAATGACCCGACATCGACAGTCCAGTACGGGTTGCCGGTGGCAAAATAGTTGAGGCCTGACGGAATCTGCTGCTTGAACGACTTCCACGAAGCGTGAGTATCGCCGTTCCACACGATAGTGCCGTATTTTTGCTGTCCGGCGAATGATGAGCGTGTCAGATTCACCACACGCTTGCGGTCAGTCGCTGCTCGCTGATGATCATATATTCCCTTCGCATGATTCAACGAGTAGAGACACGCGCGTTCCGCACCCAAGGCCTCTGAGAGGACGGCATCGTTAAGATGCCAGCGGCGCTCGTGGTCTTCCCAGCCGTATGGCTTACCGTTCTCAGGTTCCGGTGTCTGATTCCAGTCGCCATCGAGAGGTTCGCTGCTGTCACACCACCAGGCGTCGAAGCCGTTGCTGAAAAACTCATTGTCGGCATACTGCCAATAGAGGTCTCTGGCATCGGGATTGAATGCATCATACACCGAATGCTCAAGCATCATTCCCTTGCTTCTGAAATCCTCTTCCTCCGGACAATACTGTGGGTTGGCCCAGATGCTCACCATCAGTTTGGCATCGAGGGCATGCACTGAATCGGCCAAAGCCTTCGGGTCGGGATAATACTGGCGGTTCATCTTCATGTAGCCCCAGCCCTGAGGCCAGTAGTTCCAGTCCTGCACTATCATGTCGAGGGGCACATGGCGGCGGCGATATTCCTTGACCGTGTTCACGATATCCTCGCTCGAGACATATCTCTCTTTCGACTGGGTGTAGCCAAACAGATAGCGGGGCATCATCGACACATTGCCGGTGAGATAACGGTAGCCTTCTACCACCTGCTCCATCGTGGGGCCCATTATGAAGTAATAGTCTGCCGTATTGGCAGCCTCAAACTCGATAGTGGTCATCTGAGCGTAGGGTACTTTCGCGCTCCGCAACAGCGGGTCGCTCTCAAACTTCATGGAGCAACCGGCATCGAAGAGCAGGCCGTAGCCCTTTGTGGAAACGAGCATCGGCACCATTATCTTCAGATTATGCTGCGTGAGGTAGAGATTCTTTCCCATGAGATTCATATAGTCCTCCATCTGGGAGCCCAAACCGTAGAGGGCTTCCCCCTCGTTGATGAAAGACATCCGGAATCTCCTGCTTATGCCGATCGTGTCGCGGCTTATCACATCCTTCACAGTGACTTTGCCATTGGCTGTCTCCTCCATTCTCGCAGAGGCGTCGTCGTAGACCAAACGCTCGCGCACTACAGTGTCGCAAGCGAAAGCCCTCACTGCTATGGCCTGATCGGCAGTGCTCAACACCCGAACAAACTTATCGCCCGACTTCTCATAAAAATCTATCTCACCCTTGTCAGAGATCATCACCCTCAGCGAATCAGACTGGATGCAAGTATTTCCGTCGCAGCGCACTGTCTTGACATCTACCGGGGAGTGCGAAGTTCTGCACACACCTGTGGCATTGTCGGTTTTCACGCCTTCGGGATTCCATCTCACCCTGACTATAGTAGGAGTTATAAAGTCGATGAATGGAGTCTGCGCAGACGCAAAGAGGCTGATTATGGAGAGCAGCGAAAGAAAAAGATGTCTCATTATGGGGAAGATGTTTGATTATAATAAATGGCAGGGGCAAGGCATGCCCCTGTCAATACGTAAAACTTGCTTACTCGGCTGAGCCGCCGCCGTCGATGGTCTGAATCTTACCGTTCTCGTCGAAAGTCAGCTCACACACTTTCAGGCTGCGGAGCCAGGACTTGCCTCCGGAGGGAACGCTGTCATGATGGAACAGATACCACTTGCCGTCGTATTCGATGATGCTGTGGTGAGTGGTCCAACCCACTACAGGGGTCAGGATCTCGCCCTGATAGGTGAAGGGGCCGTAGGGGTTATCGCCTACCGCATAACAGAGCAGATGACTGTCGCCGGTGGAGTAAGAGAATATATACTTGTCGCCCATCTTGTGCACCCATGAAGCCTCGAAGAAACGGTGGGGATCATTTGCCTTCAGAGGCTTTCCCTCCTCGTCGACTACCTGCACGGGACGCGGCTCCTCGGCAAACTGCATCATATCTTTGCTCAGGCGCACACAGCGGCTCGGGAGGGAGTCGGCATCACCTTCGGGCAGATAAGGCACCTCAAGCGCCTTGTTGTCCTGATAGCGCTGGAGCTGGCCGCCCCAAAGACCACCGAAATACATGTAATAGTCCTCGCCATCCTTCAGCACGCACATGTCTATGGAGTAGCTGCCGCGGATGGGATCGGGCTGCGGGATGAACGGCCCTTCCGGACGGTCGGCCACAGCCACGCCCACACGGAAAATGTCGTTCTTATCCTTGAGCGGGAAGTAGAGATAATACTTTCCGTCTTTCTCGGCCACGTCGCAGTCCCAGAGCTGACGTCCGGCCCAGGGTATATCGGCTATGTCGAGGGCTTTTCCGTGGTCGGTCACCTTGCCGGTCATCGGGTCGCCGTCGATCGAGAGCACGTGCATGTCTTTCATCACATACTGGTCGCCGTTGTCGTTTTCCACATTCTCACACTCCCAGTCGTGTGAGGGATAGATATAGATTTTGCCGTTGAAGATGTGCACACTCGGGTCTGCCATATAGTCGGCAGGGAAAAGGTATCTTTTTTCAGGGTTAAGCATAGTTTGAGATTTTTAAGGATTTATCATGATATATCAAGATTCATCATGATTAATCTTGGTTTTGCTTGATTAATCTTGATTTTCGAGTATCTTTTTCATGAAGGGCTTCATGTTGTAGTCACGTCCGAACAGGAGCGGATAATCGGTGCGTCCGGGAATGGGGAAACCGTTTTTCCACGACATTCCGTCGTGAGTGCCCCACCAGGTCACGCGCGAGATCTTGTCGGCGTGCTTCTGGTAGATAGCCATTACAGCTGCCATGCGATCGTTCCACTCATCGCTCACCTCCTGAGGGAGCCCGTCGGGATAGACATTATATTTCTTCATGGCTTCGCGGCGCTCTTCGGGCTTCATCCTGAAGATTGAGCCTACGTCAGCGCTCATCTGCACGGTAGGAAGTGCCGACATGTCGAGTTCGGTGATCATCACGTTGCATCCTGTGCCGGCGAAAGCCAGTATGCTTTTCTCATATTCGTCGAGATCGGGATAGTCGAGTGCTATGTGGCTCTGCATTCCGATACCGTCTACCCTGAGACCGCGCTTCTTCATGTCGTTGACGATTTTCACGTATGCCTCACGCTTTCCCGGGAGGAACATGGAGTAATCGTTGATATAGAGCTCGGCGTCAGGGTCAGCCTCATGCGCATACTGAAAAGCGAGAGGGATAAATTCTTCGCCGAGAATGCGATAGAAGGGCGATTTGCGATAGCTTCCGTCGTCTTCAATCGGCTCGTTTACCACGTCCCAGCCTTTGATTCTGCCCTTATAACGGCCAACCACGGCATATATGTGATCTTTCATGCGCTGCTTGAGCACTTCGGGGCTCACATCATTTCCGTCCTTGTCTTTGGTAAACCAGGGAGCAAGCTGGGAGTGCCATATAAGTGCATGCCCTATGATTGCCATATTCCGGTCTTCACCATATTTCACGAACTTGTCGGCGTCTTCCCAGAAGAATTCACCCTCCTTGGGCTGAATCTCGGCATTTTTCATGCAATTCTCAGCCACGATGGAGTTGAAATGCATGCTGACTATGGAGTCGGCACGGGGATCCATGCCATTGACGTGTCTCACCGGAATGGCGGCGCCGATAAGGAAATCATTCTTGAAATGATCCTTTACCGTCTGTGTCTGGCTCTGGGCGGCGAAAGCCGCGGCAAGCGACAACAGTATAAGTGATGATTTTTTCATGTTATTGTTGTAAGTTAATAATATTCAGTTGTGATGAGAGATTCTAAATTCCAAATTCCCGATTCAAAATTAGAACCGTTTCTCAATTCTCGATTATATTCTTCATGAAAGGCTTCATGTTATAGTTCCTGTCAAACGGCAGGGGATAGTCAGTACGACCCTTCACCGGCCAGTCGTTGCGCCACGACATTCCGTCGTGAGTTCCCCACCAGGTCACGCGGCTGATCTTGTCGGAATTCTTCTTGTAGAATTCCATGAGAGAAGCGGCGCGCTTGTTCCATTGGGCTGCCCTTTCTTCAGAGAGGCCGTCGGCAAAAGGATTGAGCTCATCGGTAAGATCGATATTCGCGTCGGTGTCAGCACCCTGCATCACGAACGGAAGGGCCGAGATGTCGAGCTCGGTGACCATCACATTCACTCCGGTGGATGCGAGCGAGTCTATCACCGCCTGATATTCAGACAGGTCCGGATCATTCGCCTCATATCCGATATGGCTCTGCATTCCCATTCCGTCTATTCTGATTCCGCGCTTCTTGAGGTCGCGGATTATCTCCACATATTTGTCGCGCTTCGCGGGCTTATACATGGAATAATCGTTGAGATAGAGTTCGGCGTCAGGGTCGGCCTCGTGGGCATATTCAAATGCGAGAGGAAGGAATTCCTCTCCGATGATGTCATAGAAAGGAGTGTGACGCCAGGTGCCATCGTCCTCGATGCATTCATTGACCACATCCCAGCCTTTGATTCTGCCCTTATAGCGTCCCACTACGGTCTGGATATGCTCCTTCATGCGTGACTTCAATTCTTCCTTGTCAACATACTCACCATTCTCATCGTAGGGCATCCAGGGTGCAAGCTGAGCATGCCATACGAGGCAATGGCCTATGACTGCCATATCGCGGTCTTCGCCATATTTGACGAAAGCATCGGCCTCATCCCAGAAATATCTGTCTTTTTCAGGATGAATCTCCATGCTCTTCATGCAGTTTTCAGCCACAATCGAGTTGTAATGGAGCGACACTATTGAGTCTGCCTTCTGATCTTCTCCGTTAAGAAGAGGCACATTGATGGCAGCACCGATCAGGAAATCGTCTTTGAAATGATCCTTCATCGTGGCCGGAGCCTGCTCCTCCTTGCTTGAAGAGCAGCCCGAGGCGATGATAAGCGCTAATGCAGCAGGGAAAAAAGTCGTTTTCATTGTATTTTTATCGTATTTATGCGATTCAGGAACTCAGAAATCATCAAAATAGGAGGGATAGGAAGGTTCTTCCTTCATGTAGCGGGCTTCGATCTCCTTATTGATGTCGTCGATGCGTTTATCGGTGAGTTCGTATTTTGAAATTATGTAAAGGGCGAGCAGCAGAAGCATGGCCGGAATCACGGCTTCGAGCCAAAGTATACCCTGCTGTGCGAATGCAGTCTGGTCGAGAGCATTATTCTTGAAGCCTACGTAGGCGAGCACCAGACCAGGCACTGCGCCACCGAGCGCCATTCCCGCCCTGTAGAAGATGCCTATGAGCGCGTTCACGATTCCCGCAATTCTCTTTCCGTGGATATACTCGCTGAAGGATATCACTTCAGGCACGAGAGTCCACATATAGCCTGTGGCAACACTAATGCCGGCAGACTTGACAAACTGCGCCGCATACACCATCCACATCTGCTTCAGGCCGGGGAGAACAGCCACTACATAGAGCATTGCCATGCCTACTATAGCAGTGATCAGCGAGATATGAAACATTCCTTTCTTACCCACTTTCTTCTTGATGGCAGGCACCAAAGGCAGGAAAATAATACCCGGAATAGTACCGAAACCCATGAAGAGAGCGAGTTGCGAGGCGTTGCCGTGCATGTTGTAATTTACGAAATACGCTCCTGCTGAGTTGCCGATAGCCATGAGGGTGAAGGCCGTGATGAAGAAGAGAGCCACCACGCGCAGAGGACGGTTTCGCACGAATTCATTCCAAAGGTCGGAGAACTTCACGTTCTGAATCTCCGATTTGCGCATCACCACCCTCTCCTTGCACTGTGAGAAGCAGAAGAGCAGAAGCATCAGACCTACCACGCCGTAGACAATCATGGTGTAGAGCCACGCAGAGTCGTTTGTGGATAGATCCTGCACCTCGTTGGGATCGAAATATCTGACAAGATAGGGAATGCCCATGCCCACAGCAAGGCCGCCCAGATTTGCCATAAACATTCTCACTGATGTCAGTTTGGTTATCTCTCCGGTGTCGCGCGTCATGGAGGCGTTGAGCGCCCCGTATGGCACATTCACGAGAGTGTAGCAGAGCGACAACCCGACGTATGTGATATATGCGTAAGCAAGCGAGCCTGAGAAGCCGTTCCAGAAGCAAAGTATGGCGAAAGTAGTCATCGGCACTCCTCCGAAGAAAAGATATATTCGGTATTTGCCGAGAGGAGAGTCATGTTTATCCACAAAAGCCCCCACTAAAGGATCCCAAAACACGTCGATGATGCGCACCACGAGAAACATCACTGCCGCAACGGTCGGATCAAGGCCATAGACATTCGTATAGAAGAAAAGCAGATAGAATGACACGGTCTGATATATCAGGTTCTGGGCAAGATCGCCGGAGCCGAACCCGATACATTGCAGCAGGGATACTTTATAGAAGCCCTTGGTTTCCTGAGTTGAGTGATTCATGATATTAGAAATTATTACAGGTTAATATTCAAGAGATTGACCTAATATTTCTAATAAATCAGGATTTATTATTATTTCAGGATTTATTATTATTAAGGTGGCGCATCTCTATCTCATGGTTGATCTCATCAATGCGCTTATCATCGAGTTCATATCTTGAGATGATGAACATGGCGAGGATGAGGAGGAGAGCCGGAATCACGGCCACAAGCCAGAGAATACCTTCCTGTGCAAGCGGCGTCTGCTGCTGCAGTTCATTCATATAGTAAGCACCGGCAGCGTTGCCTACAGACATCATTGCAAATGCCGTGATGAAGAACAATGCTATCACACGCAGAGGTCTGTTTCTTACAAATTCCTTCCATAAGTCACTCACGTGCACGTTTTCCGTATCCTTTGCATCCATCACAACCCTCTCCTTGCACTGCACGAAGCAGAACACGAGAAGAGCGAGGCCCACAACGGCATAGATAAGCATGGTATTGAACCAGGCGGTTGAATTCACGGGGAGTCCGCTGGCTTCTTCGGGAGCGGCCACATATCCGGTCCATGCAAGCACGAATCCGGGCACTACACCGCCGAGCGCCATACCTGCCTTGTAGAAGATTCCTGTCAAAGCATTCACGATGCCGCTGATGCGCTTGCCATGAGTGTACTCACCGAAGCTAATCACTTCAGGAATGAGCGCCCACATATAGCCCGTGGCAACGATGACACCGGTAGATTTGATAAACTGTGCAATGTAGATCAGCCACATATATTTCTGCATGTCGAGAAATTTCGTGATGCAGTAGAGCATGGCCATGCCGAAAATAGCAACTGAAAGGAAGATATAGAACATACCTTTCTTACCCACGGCTTTCTTGATTGCCGGAACAAGGGGCATGAATATGAACGCCGGAAGCGAACCGAGTCCCATGAACAGGGCCGTCTCTATAGGCATCTCTTTCTGGCAAGCCAGAATGGCAATGACGATAGGCACACCTGCCGAAACAGCAAGACCACCTAAATTAGCCATGAACATTCTGGTTGAGGTGAGCACGGTGATCTCATTGGTGTCACGTGTCAGCGATGCGTTCAGTGCACCGTAGGGCACATTGACGAGTGTGTAGCACATGGAGAGGCCTACATACGTGATATAGGCATAGAGAAGAGAGCCTGAGAAACCGTTCCAGAAGCAGAGGATAGCGAATCCGGTCAGCGGTATACCGCCCAGAAGCAAATAAGAACGGTATTTTCCCCACTTGGGATCATGCTTATCAACAAACGTTCCCACCAAAGGATCCCATACCACATCCACGATCCTCACCACGAGAAACATCACCGCGGCCACAGCCGGATCAAGACCGTAGACATTAGTGTAGAAGAATAGCAGATACATGCTGATGGTCTGATAGATAAGATTCTGGGCGAGATCGCCTGAACCAAATCCGATCCTTTGCAGCCAGTTGAGTTTGTAGAAACCTTTTTGTTCCTGGGAAGATAGTGTCATAATAATATTTGGGTTAGTTTTTTTCGTTTTCCTGTATTTCTTTCAGATATCTTCGATTCAATATCTGAGGAGCCAGCCGCCGTTCTGCGGTATTGTCACCTTGATTTTTCCTTTCTTGTCGGCCTTTACAGTCTTCACGGAGCCTGTGAGATCACTGCTGTCGGCATACATCTCGACGTTCTTGCCGGCGGCATAGCCGGGAAGTGAAATTTCGGTGCTCAGAGGCGCCTCTTCAGCATTGATTCCCGCCACATACCAGTTATCTCCGCTTCTGCGGGCCATGATGATATATTTTCCGGGATATCCGTCGATAAATTTCACTTCATCCCAGGTTGTGGGAACATTCTTCATGAATTCCACTGCCCATGCCGGAGCATCGTCAAGATTATTAGGAGCCATGGCGAAGTGCTGTACCGGACTTTGGAAGAGAACGGCAGTTGCGAGCGCGAATACATCAGAAGTCTTGCGCTGTGATCCTCTGCCGGGCTCATTATTCGCGTTATACCATTTATTGAGGGTGCTTCCTCCGAAATCCATACTTCCCACCGCATTGCGGATGAAAGGATGTGTGGCGGCGTTCTTGGCCTCTGCATCGCACATGCCCTGCGAGAAATGCAGGTTCTCGCTGGCCAGCACTGCCTCAGCCGCTGCGAAATTAGGATACATTCGGTCCCAGCCCCTCGGGAGTGTGCAGCCATGGAATATCACCAGAATGCCGTGGTCGTTGGCATCGGCGAGGATATCGTGATAGAGGCGCATTGTCTCCTGCTTGTCGCCGCCGAAGAAATCAACCTTTATGCCACGGATGCCGTTTTCCTGCATCCATTTCATGTCTTTGCGGCGCTTCACGATGTCGTTCATCACTCCGCGAGGGCCTTGCGGAGCGTCGTTCCACGTGCCGTTGGAGTTATACCAAAGGTAGAGATCCACACCTTTTTCCTTTCCGTAAGCGGCAAGTTTCTCTATTCCCTCATAACCGATCTGAGTGTCCCAGAGAGCATCAACGAGCACAGTGTCCCAGCCCATGGCAGCGGAGAAGTCGATATATCTCTTCTGCTCTTCAAAATTGCAGCTCGGATCCATCTTTATGATCCAGCTCCAGCTGCCCTTGCCGTAGTCATAATCTTTTGAGGGAGCGTAAAGAGGCTCCACCACATCGAAGGGAATGGTGGTCTCCACTATCGGCGCGAGCGAGGAGCCCACGGTGATTGTGCGCCAGGGAGTATATCCGGGCAGCGACACTGCGGCGCCGGTAGATCCGAAACCGTTCTGCTCGCCACGCATCGCGTAGGCTATTCTATAGTCATTGTCTTTCTTATTGGCAAGGTGCGAGCCAACATAGTCGCCGGCAACGCCGGTCTCGGATATAAGCATCCAACCGTTGTCGCCATTCCTGAAGAGGCACGGGAAGGTGTATCCGTTGCCCCAACCGTTCTTGCCCATCTCATCGTCGAGCGTATAGTTGGTCTCATAGCTCGGAGCGGTGCGCGCGAAACCGGTCATAGGCTGCATCTGGGGGCAAAGGAAGGTGGTGGTGCCTTCAGGCATCACGAATGCGGTGGCTTCATTCTCCACCACGCAGCATAATGTCTCATTCTTAGGCAGAATCTTGTATCTGAAAGCCACATTGTTATCGCTCACGCGCATCTGGATGTCGAAGACGGGTACTCCTGCCTGCGACACCGTAAAGGTCTCCTCATTGGCAAGATAATCCACCTTGCTCTTCTTGATGTTTGATAAAGAATAGGAATCAGACACTTCCTTCACCCCGGTCGAGGCCGTGATATCAAGACCTTCGGTAAAGTCACCGATATTTGTCTTGAGTCCGAGGGGCGACGACAGCAGGAACGGCTTTCCGTCGTACGTTATGGAGTAAGAAAGTCCCATTCCGGAGTCGGTGACTGTGACCACAGTCTTTCCGTCAGGGCTCTTCAGCTCGTAGGTGTCGGGGCTGAACATAGCCTCGGCTGAATAGTTCAGCACCGGATCATTCACGTTCATGGTAGAGAGCATCTCATTGGCATATCGGCTGCCCAGCTCACGATAGGCGTAGGCAGTGAAATGCAGGCCATCGCCACGCTGAGGAAGTCCGGCTGACGAAACGACATGTGCTTCAGGCACATATTCAGGAAGTGTATTGATGATGGCGTTCATGCTTCCGCACACTCCACCCTTATCTGATGAAACTACTTCGCCTGCAATGAGCGGAACAGAGTTCGGAGCCAGACCGAGGTCGGCAAGAAGATTGTCGTAAACTTTCTTCACTTTCTCAGGCCACTTCGCATCACCGGTGTTTGACTCACCCTGATGCAGGAGTATTCCTTTGAACACACCATCTTGCTGAGCTTTTTTCGCGCATTCCACAAGGCGATCGTAAGGTTTGTTGTCGTAAGCCTTCATGAAACCCTGAAACCATTCCGCCTCAGAAGCCACCGAAGCTGGATCATAATCCTTGCTGAGATGTTCGATCTTGCAGCCGCCTACTGCCACAGGCACCACGCCAACGGTGACATCGGCCGGAAGATTGTCGAGCATCGTGCGTCCGAAATAGTCCATCGGAGTGAGACCGGTGTTCTCCCTCACCAACGGGGGAACTGCAACATACCACTCCCCCTGCTTGCGGGTGGGATTATTGAAATCTGTAGTCGCCATCACCTTGAATCGTTCAGGCACGTTGCGGCGGTCGGTAGGCTCTACAGCTGCATTGCCCTCCATGTTTGACTGTCCGAGGCATATATAGATATGAAAATTCGGATCTTGCGCGGCATTAATGCTAATTGCGGGTAACGCGGCCAATGCCAAAAGTATCGTTTTGAAAAATTTCATGAGTAATGAAGTGGTTAATTGATCGACACACGGGGAGGGAGAACGCGCGTCAAGTATTATTTTATCAGTACTTTCTTATTATTAATGATATAGACGCCTTCGGGGATTCCGACAGTGGCCTCGGAGATGTCCACGTCTTTTTTCACCGCGATGCCCTGAAGATTATAGACAGATACCGGCCCCGTGGCGGCTTCCTGTGCTTTAACCGAGGCGTAAGGGTCATTGTTGGTGGCGAATACATGCTTTATATGAATCGGAGCAAAGCCATAGCACCAGAAGCCGACCCTGTAGACCTGCGAAGTATTCAGAGGCACGATTCCTGTGGGAAGATTTTTCATCATGCCGGCGAGTTCACTCACCACAATCACATTATTACCAAACACGGCCGAGTAAGGCTGTTCCCAGTAGCTCATTGTGTCGAACACCCTGAGTTCCAAACCGTTGCTCTGAGGCTCAGTGAGTTCTGCCACAAGATATTTATATCCCGAGAGATCGATCTGTGTATTGTATTCCCAACCGCCGAACCCATATTGGCCGGCCACGAAAATGCCGGTGGAAGGGTCGAACGTGCCGTCTGCCCATATTGTGGGGTTGAACGTGGAGAGGTCAAACACAAAGTCTCCCTCTGCGGGGTCGGGGTGCGGAACCTCGGGAATCTCCTCGGTATAAGACACTATCGGATCGGTGATGCCCATAGTTTCAAGCATGGCGGTGGCATATCGACAGCCGAGCACGCGATAACTGTGGGCCGTGAAGTGAAGGCCGTCGCCTTTCTGCTCAAGATTGGCCGACGAAACCACTTTTGCTGTCGGAATCACATTAGGAAGTTTGGCTATTACGGAGTTGTGCATTCCACAGACGCCACCCATCTCCGATCTCACCGTTTCACCTACAAGGAGAGGGATAGAATTAGGCTCAAGACCGAGATCTGAGAGAAGATCGTCGTAGATCTTCTTCACCTTCCCGCACCAGGATTCCTGGCCATTATTCGACTCTCCCTGATGAAGCAGTATTCCCTTTATCACGCCTGATTCCTGAGCCTTTTTCGCACATTCGAGCAGACGGTTGTAGGGAGAGTTGTCATATTCCTTCATAAAATTTCTGTACCAGCCATCCTTGCTTGCGAGCGTAGCAGGATCGAGGTCTTTGTCGAGGTCTTCAATAGGCGCGCCTCCGACAGCAACGTTGATCACTCCGATTCTTACGTTCTCAGGCAGATTCTCCACCATAGTGCGTCCGAACCAGTCGGCGGGTGTCAGTCCGGTATTCTCGCGGCAGAGCGGCGGCATGGCCTGATACCACTCTTTCATCACCCTTTTGGGATTATTGTAGTTCACCGCCGCCATCATCTGAAAACGCTCCGGGATATCCGTGCGGTCTACGTTTTCCACCTGAGCATTGCCCTCCATATTTGATTGGCCGTAGCAGAGATAGATGTGGAAGTTGGGATCCTGAGCGGCGTTCACGCTCAAGAATGTGCATAAAGCCGCTGCTGATACCATTATATTTTTAACGAAATTCATATCCTTATTTTCCTGATATTTCAAATTGAATTATCTTACTGATACTTTCTTACCCCCTATGATGTAAATTCCTGCAGGGAGTCCAAGGGTAGCTTCATCCATGCTGACATTCCTGCGCACGGCCACACCCTGAAGATTGAACACATCAACTCGGGCATTTACGGCTGCTACAGCCTCAACGGCGGTGTCATCAGGATCGTGGGCCGGGAAGATGTTCCTTACCTTGAACACATGGCCTCCGTAAGTCCAGAATCCGATGATATACAGGTGGGAAGGATCCACTGTCCTGTTATCGTTTGATTTCATTTTGTGCAGATCCACCACAACCCTCTGCTTACCGTTGAAATCTATCATATACGGATCAGTCCAGTAATTGTTCTTATCAAAGAGACGCAGTGAAAGGCCACAGCCCGGATTCTCAACCTCGCAGATGAGATATTCGTATTCCGAGAGATCAAGCCCGCTTCCGTATGTCCATCCGGCAAATCCATACTGTCCGGTTGTGATTTCACCGGTCTGCTCATTAAAGGTGCCATGTTCCCATATAGAGGGATTGAAATAGCCGTTGAGAAGCGGGAAGGGCGTAGATACGAAATTGATCGATTTTGTTTCTCTCCTTCCGTCGATGGTATATGCGATGTCACACTTGCTCTTTCCGGGGCGGAAAGCGGTGAAACAGGAACCGTCCCATCCCATCACATCCTGATTTGAGACATTCACCTGCATGTCTCCGCTCACGTTGAAGTCCACACCTATTCCTCTGTCGGCAATGAGAGCGGCTCCCTTTGAACTTCCGGTCATGATTACGGTCTCGTCGCCCGAGGCTGTTCCTCTCGGTGAGAAATAGAGATCTGTGCTTATCACATCCGGGACAGGAAGACCGGCATATTCCTCAAACCAATGATATGTTGGCCACATGCAGGCTTCGGGGTCGTTATACATGGTGTAGTTTCCCTCCGTGCCGGCTTTGCCGTCGTATTTAGCAAGGAGTTCCGGGCCGGTGAAGAGCATCCAGCCCACATTTCCGGTGCGGTCGGCCAGCAGCTTGAAGTTGGCGCCGAAACCCTGGCCGAGCATCTTGCCTGTGATGCTCCTGCCCCATGAAGCCTGATATTTCGACGGCATCCAGTCCATCTCGGTCACGAGCATAGGGGCTATAGCAGCGCAGGGCTCTATCTGATTTTTCCATCCTGCGGCAAAAGCGTCATATCCGCCGCCGTAGCTTCCTCCAAGCTCATGGCTCGGCTCTATAGCATCGCTTCCATACCATCCCGGATAGACATGCACGGCATAGCCTATGTTATTCCCTTTTATGGGATATTTGGCGAAACCGGCATATTGCGACTGATAGGCAGTGCCCGGCACCCACAGGATGTTCTCACATCCCTTGTCGCGCATAAGATCAACTATTTCCTGAAAGAACTGAGTGAGGGCCTCGTTGCAGGCATCAGAGCCGGCACCGTAGACTCCGTCAGTGCCTTTGATCCTGACAGGTTCGTTGGCCAGTTCAAACATGATGTGTGGATTATCAGTCAGCCGCTTTTGCGAAGCGACATACCCCCACACCTTTTTGAGATAATTATGATAAGCGTCGCCAACTGCTATTTCTTCAGGACATACACCCGGCGGCCTCATCACCACATACAGACCTTTGGAGATGGCATATTCCGCCATCGGGATGAAGACCCTGTCGAGGTAATTTGCAAATCGGGTGAAGTCGAAAGCGGATATGTCATTCTCTCCCGTGGTTTGCACTCCGGGCTTGTTTGACCAGTAAGGATCCATGTGCAGGCGCAGATATGTCATCTTCCATCCGGCCTTGTCCATCACGCCATCGAGAATTTCCTTATTGTATTTCAGGCAAGCGTCAATGTCGTAGTTGTTCCATTTGCGACCCTGCTCATTGAACCACGGGCTATATGTCTGACCGAAACCGTGCAGATTCACTTTATTGCCGTTTTCATCCATGAGCCAGCGCCCCTCCACATGAAGGCGGGGCATCTCCATACCCGGCCATGCCGCAGCAGACAAAGTCCCCAACAGCAAGACGAGCATTATCGTGATAATATTATTTTTCATTCTCATTTGAATTGCCAATAGTCAAAGTTAAAGAGTTCCGGACCCTTGCGGCCCTTGAAGACAAGGTAGATGTCGTGCACTCCCGGCACCTCTATCTTGGCGGGAGCCTCGATATACGCGAAATTCTCCCAGCCGCCGGTGGCCGGCACATTGAGTTCGGCCACGAGCGGGCCGTCGATCGAATCTATATGCACCTCTATAGTGCCGCCACGAAGTCCGCTTGCTGCAGAAGCGCAGAAAGTGCGCGGACCCCCGCTCATGAAATTGGCATTGGCCACCTTGATATAATCGCCGTTATGGATATTGGAAACATAGACTCCTTCCTTTGCGTTCTGACGCGATGTCACGCCCTCCGACCATGCCATGGTCTCGGCTTCAACCCTCTGATAGGGATCGAGCATACCCACGGCAGGAGCGCCCTCTTTAGTGGGAAGAATTGTAGGGAACGTGCCGTCGGGGTTATATTCAAACGGCTCCACACAGATGCTGCGGCCGAATCCGCCGCCTCCGGGGAGATTGCCGGTGTGATAGAAGAAATATGATTTCCCCTTGTAGTCTATCACTCCCGAGTGGTTTGTGAAGGAGTTAGTCTCATCTTTCTGCGGCATTATCGTGCCCATATATTTCCAGGGGCCTGTGGGAGAATCGCTCATTGAGTAGGCGATGTGTTCAGGAATGCCACCGGCAGCATACACCATATAGTATTTTCCATCCCTCTTATAGAACCAGGGGCCTTCGGTGTAGGAACTTGCATATTTCTTTCCCGGCTCCATCGGCACCTCTTTTCCGGGGCCGAAACCTTCTGCATCAGGCACGAGTTTCTGCACTTCACCCTCGAAAGAGATCATGTCGTCGTTGAGTTTCACGTAGTAGATCGTGGGGTTTCCCCAGTAGAGATAAGCCTGACCGTCATCATCGATGAAACATGTCGGGTCTATGAAGTCCCAGCTGCCGTCGGCAAGGGGCTTGCCGAGCGCGTCTCTGAACGGGCCTGTAGGGGAATCGCCCACAGCCACGCCTATAGCCATGGCACCGGTGAGTTTTGAATGTAGAGGCACGTAGAAATAGAACTTGCCGTTGCGCTCCACACACTGCGGAGCCCATGCACGGTCGTCGCCCCATGAGAAGTCCTCAATGGCAAGAGGCGAACCGTGATCTGTCCAGTTCACCATATCATCTGTGGAGTAGACGCGCCATTCCTGCATCCAGAAGAAATCGGCATTATTCTCGTCATGTCCTGTGTATACGTAAAGGCGATCACCATGCACCATCGGAGCAGGATCGGTCGTGAAGCAAGTCTGCACGAGCGGATTCTCTGCATAGGCGCCGCATGCCGCAGCAATCAGCGATAAAGAGAGTAAAAAACGTTTCATCATATTATAAGTTCATGATTTTCGGTGAGGTTAATTTTAACGAGGCTGAAGGAGCCCGGTGGTGCCCTGACGGCGTTTCACTGCCGGCAGGGTATTCTTATGCAAAGTTACTAAAAATTCCCGAAGCGGTCTTATTTCCGCGTCGGGAAATTTTTAGAATTGGTGTCAGATTATTTCTTAATTATCTTCTTTCCGTTAGAAATGTAAAGGCCGGGAGCGGATACTTCGTCGAGAGAGTCAGCAACCTTCACGCCCTGCATGTTGTAGACGCCTGCCACTGCCTTAACGGGAGCGACTACGCTTTCTACAGAACCCTCGCTGAGAGTATAAAGCACAATATTGGTCAGCCATGCAGTTCCGACATACTTGCCGAAGTTTGCAGTCCAACGGTTAGGCAGTCCGTCACCGGCGTTTGTAGCGGTGCAGGAAATGGTCTGCTTAGCCCAGCTTGTGGTGATGTTGAAATTGTCGAAGTTACCACCACCGGCATAAGTCTGATTGTTCTGGAGTCCGGATGAGATTGAACCGGCAACCGTACCCTTCACTTCCATATCGATGTAGTAAGTCACACCAGGCTCGAAGTCATAGTCGATAGCCATCTGGCAGCTCCAGTCATTATCCAATTCAGATGCTACAGTAACCTGCACACAGGGCTTGCCATCTTCTTCCACATTCTGGAAGTCGCCGCCCCAGCCTCCGAGAGTGGCACCGCTGCCGTCATAGAAGGAAAGGAGGATATTCTTGGTAGGCTCGGAGGGAGTGCTGCCGCCGTCAGCGTATGTAATTTTTACGCTCTCGATAGTGTAAGAGCCCACGAATTCGCCCGACTGGAGAATGAGGTGAACGCCTGCCACATCGTCAGCGGCAGATCCTTTGAAAGTCACGGTCTGCCAGTCAGCACTTTCGGCTACGTCGGCTGCTGCGGCAAATACGTCAGTGCCCCAAGCGCCCATTACATAGTGAAGAGTTCCGGAGAAGCCTTTGATCTTTACGGAAACTGTGTATTCAGTACCGGCCTTAACCGTCATATTGTCGGCCACAATGTATTGAACATCCCAGAAGTTGGGAGTTGCCTCTGCGTTAGACACTGTGAGGCCGCCGTTAGCGATGCTGAATTCACCGGAACCGCCATGCCACATCTGGTATTCCGACATTGTTGAGAAGTCGGTCTCGGCGAGCACAGTTTCACCTGCACTTGCACTTGCAGCCATGACAGCGGCTGCAGCGAAAAGTAGAATTTTTTTCATCTGTTGATTTTTGGGTTAATAAAAATGATATAAGTGTAAAAAATATACTGTTCCGGGATCCGGAATCACCCGGACCCCGGAACATTTATGATTTATTTTGCAAATTCAAGAAGACCTTCAACAAAGCCGCCGTAAGTCGGCTTGCGCTGGTAGTCAAGATTCCAGAGGCCTACAGGTTCGCCGCCCTTCCAGCTGCTGTCGGCGGGTGCGTCGGTGATGCACCACTGGCCGATACCAAACTGCTGATCAACGGGGATGATCTCGAAATACTTTTCGATGATGAACTTGTAGAATTCACCCATCTTCTTGCTTTCCTCGATCGACACTGTCTCGGTCTTGCGGCCGGCTTCCTGCCAATTATCAGTTTCCTTGATGCCCATGTCAAGCTCGGTGATGCGGATGAGTTTGCCTGTTGCTGCAAGTTTCTCAAACATATCCACAATACCCTTCTCTGTTCTTGCCTGAGCCTCGGGATCGGTGGAATAATATACGTGCATCTGAGTTCCGATACCATCGATCTTCGTTACGCCGTCGCTCTCCCAACGGTTGATCCAGTTGATGAGGCTCGTCACCTTGGTGCTTCCTGCACCTTCGAGGCCGTAATCATTCACGAAGAGCTTGAGGTCGCCGGCATTTGCATCCTCCTGATCGGCATAATACTCACGGGCATACTTCACGGCGTTGCGCACATAGTCGTCGCCCAGAATATCCTGCCAGTAGAAACATTCGTTATTAGCTTCCACGGCTGCGTGCTTCAGGTTGGCGTTGTTTGCATCGCTGATAGGCTCGTTCACCACATCCCATGCTTTCACCTTGCCTGCCGTAGCATCCATCATGCCCTTGATCCAGTTGTTGAGGGCGCCGTCGATGGCTTCATATTTCTCTTCATCGGTGAGAGGCACAATCATGGTGTTGCCCGACTTCTCAACAGTGAATGTCACGTCGTCGATGTAGAAGCAAGATGCGCCTGCCGCACTTGAAAGGTTGAAGGCAATCGAGATGAAACCGTTGCTGCCTACCCAATCGGCACTTACAGCACCTTCGTAGTTATGTTCTTTCCATTCGGTGGAAGCATTCAGAGTTCCGATACAAGCCCAGTGGTGATAATCACCTGGTTCGGCATGAGCCTGAGTATCTATGTTTCGCTCATCGTTAGCACGATACCAGAAGTGTACCTTGATCTTGTCGCCTGTCTTCAGAGCCTCGTTGCTCTTGATGAAGAACTGGCAATCCCACGGATCAACAGGGTCAGCAAGGATATCGCATTTGTAGACCGGGCCACGGCTCGGATCATTTACGATAGGCGCGGGAACGTCGTCGTTACCCTTAACACGGGCTATCAGATTATCACACTGACCATTATCAGCATCGCCGCCGGTGATCAGAGGGAAGTCGTATGTAGCGGGAGCGGCTTCTTCCGCTTCAAATACAACATCATCAATATAGAATGTCGAGGCTGCTGCAGTGCTGCTGAGGTTGAAAGCAATGGAGATAAATCCGGGCTCGCCTACCCATTCCGCGCCGACAGGGCCGTCGTAGACAAATTCCTTCCACGAATTTTCACCATTGAGAGTACCAATACATGCCCAGTGGTGATAATCACCGGGTTCGCCATGAGCCTGGGTGTCGATATTACGGGTATCAGACGTCTTGTACCAGAATGCGACGTGGATATTGTCGCCGGCTTTCAGAGGCTTGTTACTCTTGATGAAGAACTGGCAATCCCACGGGTCAACGGGGTCAGCGAGGATATCGCACTTGTAGACAGGGCCTCTCTCCGAATCATTGACGATGGGAGAAGGAACGTCATCATTACCTTTCACGCGCGAAACGAGATTTTCACATATAGCGCTACCGTCGGCAAGGCCAATCTGAGAAGCCATGATTTTCTCGCCTGAACCACCCTCGATAGGCACTTCCTTGTCGGCAATAAGCCCATTGAGATATTTCAGGTTCTGCTGCTCATGCCATACAAGTGTGTGGCCATAGATTTTCATTCCGGCATTCTCAGCTGCGTTTACAAACGACTGCACGGTGCCGAAATTCATCTCACCTTTGTCATTTACGATCGAGGCATACTTCATCTCGTTGCCTGCGGTCATCATGTCGAAGTTGGAGTTGACAAGTGCGTAGATTCCTCCGCCGTTGATGTAGTCGTTGGCTCCTACACCGCAACCGAGAGTGAAATTGGGATTGACACCCCTTGAGGAGCCTCCGTGAAGAGCCTCCTTTAGGGTGGGATAAGCGTTCAGATATTCGAGTGCCGCAATTGTATTGGGTTTCTCGACATTTTGGATCAGCGTTTCTTCGAAGGTGTCTGTGCAGCTTGTGGCAAGCATCAGTCCGGAAGCGATGATCGATAGATATTTGATATGTTTCATTGCCTGAGTCTTGATCAGTTGTTATAAACAGGTTTGAAATCGAAATTACCTTTCACCTCACGATGACGCATCACGAGTGTGTCGTCAGTCTCGTAGGTGACGGGGCCGAAGTTGATGGTATATTTCAGGTAAAGAGCATCACAGTCCTCATTGTTGATGCTGTGCTTCTCACCCTTCTTCACCCACTTGCCACTGCCGGAAGCTGACATGCCCGGAGTGTTGGTGGTGATGGTGCAGTTGCCCTCGCCATCAAATGTGAGTTCGAGATTGCAGGTGAGTGTTGTGATGGTGTTACCGTCGTTATACTGAACAGAAACGGGGAAGATAGCGGTATTGATTGATTTCGTGGAGAGGAACACAACCTCGTCGCGCTCCACGAATTCAGCCTTACGCTCCTCGTTGGTAACGGCTCCGGTCGCGTTGTCGGTGATCTTGTCGGTGCCGCGGCGGCAGTAGCTGCCGGTCCACTCATTGATGTATTTCACACCATAGAGCACGAAGTCCTTAGGCTGCACTTCCCAAGCCGATGCATCGGTAAGAGCCGGGCTGGTGCCCTCAAGAAGAGGAGTGCCGGTAATGATGTAATCGGCTCCTATGGCCTTCACCATACGCAAAGGAATCACGTAAGTCTCCTTCACGGCTTCGGGATCAGCGAAGAAAGCGTCGGTCAGGGTTACGGTAGTTCCGAACTGATAGTCCTCCACTTTGGTGAGGGTGGTCGACTCGAGTGTGTAGTAGTTTGAGGGCATCGCCTTCACCGGAGACCCGTCAGGGAATGTAAGATTGTTGGTCAGCGAGTTGTCAACCACCACGTCAATCTTGAGGTTGCGGCTCTTGTAGGCGCCACCCTGGGTTGCCCTGATGCTGCACTTGTGCTCGATGTCGAGAGAGTTGTCAGCGTGGCGATCCTCTCCGAGAGTAAGCGTGCGGAAAGGATACTGGTATGGGAAGAATGCAGACACTCCATCCTGATGATCGGGGAAGTCATTCTCGGGATTCTTGCATGAAGTCACGCCGAGAGCGAGGAGTGCAGCGCCTGCAAACGCTGCGTATTTAATTGTCTTTATCATTGTTGTTTCATTTAAAGATTAATTACCATCCGGCGTTCTGCTCGATATTGCCGAATTTCATCACGTCTCCGTAAGGAATCGGGCCATAGATCATGTGAGAGCCGTAGTTGCGACGTTCCACATCAAACGGGGTGTAGGTGTTTCCTTCGATGCGCATGCCGCGTGCTGTCTCGTTGAGGTTGGCTTTCCAGCGGCGGAGATCCCAGAAGCGGATATTCTCGAAGCAGAGCTCGAGACGGCGTTCGTTGCGGATAAGTTCGCGCATCTGCTCCTTATTTCCCTTGATGCTCTCGAGATATTCGTCACCGTTTTCGAGGCCGATACCTGCGCGTTTGCGGATGGCCTTGATCACGTCGTAGGCTGAATAACCGTGGCTTCCTGATGCTGTCGGGCCCCATGCCTCATTGGCAGCCTCAGCGTAAGCGAGGAAAATCTCGGTGAAACGAATGCGCTTGGTGTAGTGCTGCTTCACGATCTGGTTGGAGCTGTTGGGATT
The DNA here is from genome assembly GCA_964410515.1 of uncultured Sangeribacter sp. GTDB lineage: Bacteria > Bacteroidota > Bacteroidia > Bacteroidales > Muribaculaceae > Lepagella. Next base: position 33,136 of record CAYPGW010000025.1, read on the forward strand.
CACGTCCTCACGCATGAGCTTGCGCAGATAGTAACCTGTACGGGTCGATCTTCCGCTCTCGGCATTCAGACCATCCTTATCATTGTCGTTGATAGGCTGGTGCACTGATGTGTTGATGGCAGAACCTGCCACCTCCGAGCCATTAGTCACAATATAGTAGCCGAGACGCGGGTCGCGGTTGCTGTAAGGATCATTGGGGTTGTAACCGGCTTTTGCATCAGAGATGGGATATCCGTTGAGTGCGGGGAAAGCGTCAACAAGATTCTGGGTCGGGTTCACGCGTCCGTTGCCATAAAGTGTGGGAGGGAAGTTGCTCTCTTCAAGCGAGCAGGATGTGCCTGAGCGCTCGCGCCAGAGAATCTCTTTCTGGTCAGAATAGTCAGCGGGTTCACCCACCTGCGCGGCAGTGTACCAGATATGACCGTTTACGTCCATACCGGCTACTCCACCAATCTGGTCGAGCACAATAGCAGCGTAGTCAGCAGCCTCAGCCCACGACATTCCGGAAGCCTCGAAAGCGGGGCTGGCAGCGAGAAGGGCGGCCTGTGCGCGCACGGCAGCCACGATTCTTCCGCTAACGCGGGTGTGGGTAGTGGCACCGAACACACGGTTGTAGGCAGCCATATCCACACCAAGCGACGCATACTTGGCAGGAACTTCACTGTTTGTCCTTACATTTACGTAGTCTTCGGGAAGAAGTGTGAGAGCCTCCGCAGCATCGGCGAGAAGGTGATCGAGACATTGCCTGAAAGTATTACGCGGCAGATTCATGTCCTGGGTAGCATCAAACGGCTCGTCGAAGATATGCACGCCGAGAAGTTCACCGGAAGTGCCGAAGCCGCCGTAGTTCTGCAGCAGATAATACATGTTGAGGGCACGCAGGCCGAGAGCCTCGCCTCTGTAGCGATCGTGGAACATGACATCAAGATTTTCGTTCGAGCTGAACTGTATCTGGTCAAGTTTCTGAAGCATGAGGTTCACATACTGTATGGAAGCATTGCGGTCGCGCCAGTTGTCGTTTGAGACACCGGTCTGCGAAGTCCATGCACCGCCGGCCATGGTCAGCCACGCGTCAGAGAGGTCATTGCTAACCGCATCGTCGGTGGCGACATCATTGTAGGGTGAAGACGAATAGGGCAGAAGGATGTAGGCGCTGCCGAAAACACGCTCGGCAAAGTCAGCCTCTGTCACCATTGTGTTTTCGTCTTTTATATTTTCCTTAGCGGGTGTGAACATGTCGTCGCAAGATGCCATGCTTGCCATAAGCATACCCGCCGCCATTAGTTTAATTGTTTTTTTCATCGTTTTATGCATGTAGGTTAGAACGATACGGTGGCACCGAAGTTATAGAAGCGGTTCTGAGGAGCGCCTCCCACATTCGTTTCCATGATTTTCTTGTTCTTGCTGATCATGAGAAGATCGTCAGCGCTGAGGAAGAGCTGAACACCTTTCACAACCTTACCGTTGAAGAGATGGCTTGCGAAGTCGTAGGTGAGCTGCACCTTAGCAATCTCGAAGCGGTCGCGGCTATACATCCAGAAGTCGGAGTCCTGGTTGTTGTTGGCAGCATTGTCAGCGCGCAGACGGGGTAGAGTTGCAGTAGCGGCAGTCTCCGGAGTCCAGCATCCGAGCACTTCAGAAGAATATTTGCATTCCTCCTGCGGGCGATAGTAGGTGCCGCTCTTGAGACCGTTGGCGCCGTAGCCGCCGGTGCAGTGCACGAAGAGGGTGAAGCCCTTATACTTGGCGGTGAGGTTGATGCCGAGGGTGAAGGGATCGCCATACCATCCGCCGCGGCCGAGGAAGACGCGGTCCTGATTGTTGACAACGCCATCACCGTTCACGTCCTCATATTTGAGGTCGCCTGCGCCGAGATGAGCAGATCCGAGGGCGCTCTGGTCTACGGCTGCAGCCTCAGCGTCGGTCTCGAAGAAGCCGAGACAACGATAGCCCCAGATGCCGTCTACGTCCCTGCCTACAGCATACTGATAAGCATCGTTATGAACTTCATCGCGCTTGGTGGCTTTGGTCTTGTAGTAAGTTCCGTTCACGCCGAGTTCAAGTTCGAATTCGCCGAATTTCTTGCGGCCAGTAACTCCGAAGTCAAAACCTTTGGTGCGGTTGGCGTCATAGTTGAGCCAGGGCACGAAAGATGCATCGGGATAGTAGGTAGAGAAGAACGACGGGAACTTGGTGGAGTTGTTGATGAGCATGCCATCCTTGTCATACATGAACACCGAAGCGTTCACGCCGAGTGCGCGATTGAAGAAGTCACCGCGAACCGAAGCAGAGTATTCCTTACGTGTGATAAAGGTAAGACCTTCGTTCGGGCCTCTGGTAGGAGCCTTGGCAGCCTGGCCGTTGCTCGTCCAGCTATACCAGCCGTGATCCTCGTATGTTGCAGTATACATATAGTAGTTCTCGATGTCCATATCCTGCTTGAGGCTGGATGCTGACAATGACAGCATGAGGTTGTTTACATTGCTGTTGTCCTTCAGAGAACCTATATTTGCAAAATTCACACCTACAGTACCTGATACGGAAAGACCGTTTCTGTGACCGGGAGCGAGTTTGGCCGAGTGCACGAGGGCGGAGCCGAACTCTGCATAATAAGTATGGTCATAGTTGTAGTCGATGCCGAGGCCGAGGTTGGCGCTGCTGGTCTTGTGATATTCGCCCGACTGCGAACGCTGCCAGCCTGCTCCCACGAGCATGGCGTGGAAGTTATGCAGCGCGTCCCAGGTGCGGGTGTAGTCAAACTGAGCCGAGAAGTGCTGTGTCTGACGCGAAGCGGAATTGTCAACTTTCTGGATACCGTCGTGCTTGTCAAGACCTTCCTGTGTGATAGCCACGATTTCGTCCTTGCCGTTGAAGCTCATCCATGTCGGCACGAACGTAGCGTATTCATCCTGATATTTGGTGTAGTAGGATGTAGCGTAGTCGATGGCATACATGGCTCCGAATGTGAGGCCCTTGGCCACTTTGCTGAGGTCGATGTTGAGTCCGGCATCAAACTGGAACTGACGGCTTATGAACTTCTGGTAGCCTCCGAAGAAGTAGTCGCCGAGGATGTTGGTAGTGTTTGCGGCGTTACCTCCGGGGAACATACCGTTCATGAGGTTGTTGGAGTTCATCACGGTCTGCAGAGCATCGGCCGAATTGCTGTTGATCATATCAACGGGGATGAAGGGAACCACACGGTTGGGGCGGAACGTGTTCACAGCCTCCCAGTAGTTGCCGATAGCGGAGCGGGCGCCGTAGAATGTGGCGGCAGTGTTGACGTAGCCGGTCACATAGTCGGAGAATTTCACGTCTACGTTGCCTCTCACGCCGAAGCGGTCGGTGTAGTTATGCTTCGCCTCGCCTGCTTTCAGATAGTCGCCGAAGCGATAGTAGCTGATGTTGGTGTAGTAGCGTGCACGCTCGTTTCCGCCGGAGATCTCAACGTCAGCATCGGTGCGGTTGTAGGTGTGCTTCACGTAGTCGCCCGAAAGGAGATCCACGTCGGGATAGCGGAAGGGATTTGCTCCGGTAGCTGTGTAGTAGATCTGCTCATCAGAGTAATAATTCGCGTTGCCGTTCGGGATGTTTGACTGAGCCTGATTATACATGAGCATGTAGTTGGTGGCTCCGAGATACTCGGGCATGCGCTTTGCCACTGCCCAACCGGTGCTGGCGTGAGCCTTCACACGCAGGTCGCCCTGCTCGCCGCGCTTTGTGGTGATGAAGATGGCACCTTTGGCAGCGCGTGCTCCGTAGAGAACCACGGCCTGAGCGCCCTTCATGAATGTTACGCTCTCCACCTCTGTGGGGGGAATGTTGTTCATGTCGCGGATCACTCCGTCGATGAGAACGAGGATGCCACCGTTGTCAGTGTCGGCACCCCAGAGGGAGCCGCCGTTATAGCCGGGGATGTATCCTTTGAGGGTGGTGCCGTTGAGATCATTGATGTGATTCTTCTCCATCAGATCCTTGATGTTGATTTTTTCGGATCCGCCCAGAAGGTCAGCCTCAGCCACCCGGCGATAGGCCAGCTGCACCAGAGAGTCGGCCAGAAGAGGCTCCTCGATATCCTGCGCGTAGACTGCGACAGATGTAGACATCATCGATCCCAGAAGCACCGCAGGAAGATATTTCTTAAAAATTGATATCATGTTGTATCGGTATCTTTAATGATTAATGGAATTGATTACCAGCCGGGATTCTGCTCGAATCCGTCGACGATATAGACGTCGTCACGCAGCAGGGGGAACCAATAATGCTTTGTGTCATAGTTGCGGGTGATGATGACTTGCTCGCGGAACTCCGACACGCGTGCATCACGATGGTCATTATCAGGAACGCCGTCTCCATCCATATCCACATTATAGAAATTGGTTTGAGATGTAGGATAAGCGTCATCGCTTCTGTCCACTTCATCAGCACCATCCACACGGATGAATTCATGAGAAGTCTTCGAGAGATATTTCGGCTCGGTGAGGAGCAGCCAGCGCTGCAGGTCGTGGAAGCGGAAGCCCTCGAAAGCGAGCTCCACGGCACGCTCACGGCGAACCTCATCCATATAGGCATTGCCTGAGAACTTGGTGGAGACATGTCCGCAACCCACGCGGTCGCGCAGCACGTTGAGAGCGTCGATTGATGTCAGGGAGCAGTTCGAGCTCTTTCCGGAGGGGCCGCCCAAGACGGCTGCAGCCTCGGCATACATCAGATAAACGTCGGCCAGACGCATGTAGGGGCAATATGAGTGAGGAAGAGCGGCGCCACTCATGTAGTTTGAACCATCATACTGATTAGCGATATGCGATACAAACTTATTGAGAAGATAGCCTGTGCGCGAAGCATTCTCGACCTTACGCATACTCTTATTCTCGCCCTTGTCATTGATAAACTGCGATGCGGAGGCAAGACGTGCATACTTGTAATAAGAGTGTGACGCCTGAGGATCGGCCTTTATATACATCATTCCATCATAAATGATGTCATGATAGAAGCGCGGGTCACGATCCTTGTAGGGGCGTGTCGGATCCCAGCCTGACTCGGGGTCGTCGAGAGGAAGACCGTTGGCCATACCGTAGTTCTGAACGTAGTTGGCTGTGGGAGAGTGACCGATATTGTCGCAACCATCAGAAATGTCGTTGGCAACGAAAGTCATACCCCAGCGGTAGTATGTGTAAGACCAACCCTTTGACGGACCGCGCATGATAGCCTCGGGGCCACCGGGCTGAATACCTCCGCGGCCTGAAGTGAGGAAGAGTTCGCTGTAGGAATAATCCACACCTTCGGCCTTCGTATGGGCGGATACATCATCATAGTTGAAGTCGTTGAGCTTATACTGGCAGGCTCCTGTCTGAACCAGTTCGAGCACCTCGCCGAGCGCGGCAGCTGCCTTGCCTGCAAGATCCTTATCATAATCGTAGGTCTTACCATTTTGTGAAGCACCTTTCTGAGCGCCATGCTGCATGAGCGGGCTGGCAGCCCAGAGGTAGTTCTTGCCGAGGTAAGAAAGGGCTGTCACCTTATTTATACGGAGCGAATTCTCGCCCGAAGCCTTACCGGTTTCCGTATTGTCCCAGTTCACGGGAAGGAGATCGGCAGCCTTGCGGAAATCGGCAGCTGCCTTCTCGGCACATTCCTGATAGCTGAGACGGATATTTGTGGGAGCAGCACCCGGATCGAGAACCTCATCGATATAGGGGATACCACCGAAGAACTCCATCATTCCGAAATGCCACCATCCGCGGAAGAAGTACATCTGACCGAGCAGGAAATTCTTCTCTTCCTGAGTGCCGTTGAAGACATGGTCGGGATTCTCGAGTTCGGCTATGCCCTTGTTGCACTTGGCGATGCAATACCATGCGTGACCATAGAAATGATGCTGGTGGCCGTCGTCAGATGTCGGATTGGCTGTGGTGTTTGAAAACCAGAAATTATCGTTTGTAGCCCATGCCCAGAAGTTACCTAAGTCAACCTGATGGTTGATATTGCCGTCGGCCTGCGGATTCTGGATCAGGTCGTCGCCATAGTTGAATTCCGGACACCAGCTGCACTGTGTCATATTGGGGATACAGTTGTAGATTTCCTCCACATATCCCTGCGCATTCCTGAAATTCTTGAAAGCGAGGTCGGCAGACACGTCAGATGCAGGTTCCTTGTCGAGGTAGTCCTCACAGGAAGTGAGCGACACTCCTGCAAGGAGAGCTCCGGCGACCGCCATATATTTATACATTCTTTTCATTGTAGTTGTTATCCTGAATTGAATTAAAGGTTAAACTTGATGCCGAAGTTGAATCGACGCATCGTAGGATAGGCACCTGAGCCGGAACCACCTGAGAAGTTGTTCTCGCGGTCGTCGGGCATACGGGTCCAGAGATAGAGGTTGTTGCCGTTGAGGAAGACCTTGAGATAGTCGAGACCGAGCTTCTTCACCCATCCGCTTGTCCAGGTGTAGGCCACCTCGACGTTCTTCAGACGGAAATAGGAAGCGTCATACCAGTTCTCAGTACCTTTATAATAGTTATTCTCCGCGCGATAGAAACGGGGAATGATCACATCAGCCGCGTAGGTCTCGCCGTCCCACCACTTGCCGAGGTTGTAGACGTTGTCGAGGTGATTGGTGAATGAGCCGAGGTTTACGTCGCGGGTCACACCGGTCACACCATAGAACTGAGCGAAGCAGCTGAAACCTTTCCATTCGAAACCGACAGTGGCATTATAAGTGTTCTGCGGAGTGCCGGAGTAGCCGTAGGGAGCCTTATCGAGTTCATCCACAATACCGTCGCCGTTGAAGTCCACGATATAGTAGTCGCCCGGCAGACGCACGTCATCGTTGATGTCATGCGAGGGAGAACCGTAGACTGCATCCCATGAATTAAGGAATTGACCTGAAATCCAGCTTTGAACCTGATCGATCACGTAGCCGGCCTTCTTCTGATAGTCGGGCATCTTGGCGGGGTCGTCACGATCAATGATCTTGTTGGCTGCATGAGTCATGGCAAGGTTTGCCCAGACGCGCATGTCGGGAGTAATCTGCTTGTTGAAGCGGAGCTCGAGCTCATAACCAGTAACTTCAGCCTTTCCGAGGTTGGCAGTCGGAGGAGTCTGTCCGAAGTAGGAGGGCATCGAACGGTGCTCACCCTTGATGAGAATGTCCTTACGTTTGTCTTTGAAGAGTTCGACTGTACCTGCAAACATACCGTTGAGGAACGAGAAGTCGATACCGAGGTTGTATTTTGTCACTTTCTCCCAGTGAGCATTCGGGTTGCCGAGGGCGCTCTGGCGATAGAAAGTGAAGAGTGAACCGTTTTCGTAGCCACCCCAGAAGTTGCTCTGCTGGAGGTTCATCTGAGTGTTGCCACCGTATGCCCACTGATCCATGTAGAGGAAGCGGTCGCCGGAGTCGTCACCGATTTCACCGAAAGAGGCACGGATCTTGAGTTCCTGCCACCACTTGTCGAGGCCGATGGCGCTCCAGAACTTCTCCTGAGAGGGACGCCATCCGATAGCGCCTGAGTTGAAGAAACCGAAACGGTAGCCTTTGCCGAATTTCTCGGAGCCGTTGTAGGCGCCGTTATATTCCACAAAGTAGCGGTCGTCGAAGTTATATGTGGCACGGAACACCCAGTCCTCACGATGGATAGGTATCATGTTACCGGTAGCGAGTTCCTGACGGTTCCATACGCCGGTTACACCTACGTTGTTCTTGCCGAACTCGCGGTTGTAGTTGAGCTGAACCTGATAGTAGAGGTTACGCAGCGTGTTCCAGTTATTGACACTACCGCCGGAAGTGGTCCAGTTGTTGGTGCCCTCGGCGTCAAACTGGGTCATACTGTTGCGGTCGGGCTGCAAAGTCACGACTCCATCGTCAGGATTAATCCATTTTCTAACCACGGTGCTGTTGTAGCCTTCGCTGATACCCTCACCAGACTGAACAAAGGTATTGTCCCATGAGATGAGGCCGCGAGCAGTAAGACCCGGGGTGATGAATGAAAGATCCTGCTCAAGAGAGAAGTCGGTGTTGATGCGGGTGGTGGTGGTCTTGAAAGCACCACCTACGGCCAGCATCTGCAGGGAGTTGGCACACTGCGAGTCAAACTGCGGCTGGAAGCCCCAGCTGCCGTCGGAATAGCGGGGGAGGAACGCGTTGGTCGGGATGTTGTAGACACCGGCCCAGATCTGCTGGTCGTTCCAGCTGGCCTGATTGAAGTTGGAGCCGTCTGCCGGCCATCTTGACTTCTTCACGCCATTCGATCCGGCGATGTTCACCTTCAGTGTAGTGGTCTTGGTGAGTGAGAAATCAAGGTTGGAGCGGGCGTTGATACGGTTGTAGCCGAAACCGGGCTGATATCCGCGGCCGTTATCGATCTTGCGGAAGAGGTCACCCTCGTTCACGAAGTCGATCACTGCGTAGTAGCGCACGAACTTCGTACCGCCGGAGATAGCAACGTTGGCGTTGTAAGACATGGCGTGATCCTTGAAAAGTTCCTTCTGCCAGTCTACGTTGGGGTAACGCTCGGCTTCCTCGAGATTAGCGGGATTGGCATATTTAAGCAGAGTTGCCTCGGGAGTCATGTAGCCCCATGAATCGGGATTGGTCACGAGCTCGTTCATGATAGAGTAGTTTCTCTGCTTGAGGGCGCCGTAGGAGTCATACTTGGCCGGAAGTCGGGAGACAGTCTTCATGGTAGCGGTGAAGCCCACGTCGATCTTGGCACGTCCTTCCTGACCGCGGCGGGTGGTGATGAGGATCACACCGTTAGCACCCTTCACACCGTAGACCGCTGTTGCGGATGCGTCCTTGAGCACTGAGATCGACTTCACGGAGCTTACATCGACGCTGCTCATGTCACGCTCCACGCCATCGACAAGCACGAGGGGCTTGGAGTTGTTCCAGGAGGAAGCACCACGAATCGTGATTTCAGCGCTTTCGTCGCCGGGCATACCGGAAGACTGCACAGTCACGACGCCGGGGAGGTTACCGGTGAGTGCGGCACTGAGGTCGTGCACACCGGCGGCACGCTCGAGCACTTCACCCGTGGTCTGAGTGATGGCGCCCACCACAGAAGCCTTCTTCTGCTGGCCATAACCCACGACCACGACCTCGTCGAGCATGTCGGAGTTCTCTTTCATGACCACATTGATAAGAGTGCGGCCCTTCACCTCTTCCTTGAGTTCGGTCATACCGACATAGGAGAAGATCAGGTCGCTCTTCTTTAAGTTAGGCACGTCGATGGAGTAATTACCATCGATGTCGGTGACAGTACCTCCTGCGAGGCCTGACACACGCACAGTCACGCCGATGAGCGGTTCGCCCTGCTCATCGACGACGTTACCCTTGACTAATTCGGCCCGGGCACTTATCGCGCCCGTCACCAGCATAGTCACCAGCAACGCAATGTAACGAAATGTTTTCTTTACATCTTTCATGTTATTAAATCTTAATGTATAATGGAAAAAAAATCAGTCGATTGTTTCGGCAGCCGAGGCGTACATACCTACCACTGTTCCGGTGAAGCCTCCGGCCACGCCGGTGGAAGTGAAGGCGGCATCAACGTCATCGGCCAGCAGATTCCAGTTTTTGCCACCGTCGGTGCTATAGTGGAATCCATATTTGAGACCTTTGCCTGTAACCCGGAAATCCACATCGGCGAGTGAAGCGTCTACGGGAACCTCGGCGATGGTGTGCACTCCGTCTTCGGCTATCTTCCTCACCTCAAGCTTATGCTCGTCGCCGTGCTTCGTGCGCGCGAGCATATACTGATGGCTCTCGTCTTTCAGTAGCAGAAGGCCGGCGAGCTGGCCGTCGGTCTCAGGCACGAATGTGACATGAGTGTCGGCGGTGAAGTTGTGATGGCAGATGCGGCGGCACACGTAAGGGAGCACCGCCTTCTCGCTCGATTTCACGTCGGCACACTTCATGGTGAGGCGTCCGGGATTCTTCGAGAGTGAATAGTAATCGGCGGCGTTTCCGCGAAGCGTCATCCATTCGCAGCCGAGTACGGAGTCGGCGAAGTTTTCCCTGCGCTCATAGTTTCCGAAAGTAAGGTTATCGCCTCTCTTCACGCCCTTGCGCGAAGCCATGAGGGGCACCTCGGCGCCGTTCTCCACAAAGCGGGGCCAGCCGTCGGCTGTCCACTTCACGGGGAGCATGAAAGTCTCGCGGCCGAGATTCTCCTTGTTGTCTTCTACCGGACGGCATGCGAGGAAGACTCCCCACCACTCCCCTTCCGGAGTCTTGACAAGATCGGCGTGTCCGGCACAGGTCACGGGATTGACCCTGTCCTTATCGAGCGTGCGCTGAGTGAGGATGGGGTTGCCTTCCCATGCAGTGTAGGGGCCGAAGGGTGTCGGGCCGCGATAGATCACCTCGCTGTGCCAGTCGCTCGTGCCGCCTTCGGCAGTCATGAGATAATATGTGCCGTCTACATTATATATGTGCGGGCCCTCGCACCAGATGGGTTTCTCTTCCGGGCGCGAGCCTTTGTTGATGACGATTTTGCGCTCGCCCACACATTTGTCGGTAGCGGGGTCAAACTCCACCACGCGCACGGTGCGGTGGCCGTCATATTCGGGCTTTCCGTCGGGGGCATCATCGTTGTTCACGATATAGCCCTTACCATCTTCGTCGAAGAAGAAAGCAGGGTCGATGCCGGCCACTTCAGGAAGCATGATGGGATCGCTCCACTCGCCGAAGGGGTCTTTGGTCTTCACGAAGAAATTGCCCGCACCCACGTTGGTTGTGACCATGTAGTAGGTCTCATTCGCAGGATTGTAGGCGATATCGGGAGCGAATATGCCGCCGCTGACGTGCTGCTTTTCCATATTGACGAGCTGCGACGGACGGCTGAGCACATGGCTCACCTGAGTCCAGTTCACGAGATCGCGGCTGTGGAAAATAGGCACACCTGGGAAGAATGTGAACGTTGAGGTCACGAGGAAGTAATCGCCCTTGCCGTTGGTGCATATTGAGGGGTCGGAATACCATCCGGCCAAGACCGGATTGTAGTACGATCCTTCATCAGGCAAGGGATTTTCCTTGTAGAACGAATCGTCGCCGACATAGCTGAACGAGTCGAATATCGCCACAGAACTCTGGGGGGCGATAGTCGTGGCTTTCGATCTGCACCCCGTGAAGACGGCGATGCATCCGAGAGCAAGAGCGATGTTGGTTAGTTTGAATTTCATGTCTGTTTGAATTAATGACGCAAATTTAGCGATTTTGATTTGACTTCACGCGCGCGGCGCTATTATATATGTCACAATTCGTAACAAAGGGACTCTATGGCGTATCAAATCCGTTAACTTTTGTATACACAAAAATCTACTTACCTGATAATCAAGTCCATCCAAATTATCCATCCCGACAGACCCGACCGGCCGTCAGATTTGACCCACGTCTCCGCTCCGGGAAAATGAAGAGAGGGTGTATCATAAGTAAGATTATGATGCACCCTCTCTCTATGCAGGATCT
>CAYPGW010000026.1:0-40671 GCA_964410515.1 uncultured Sangeribacter sp.
TCCCGGCTGCGAGTTGGAGTGTCGCGTAGGTGTCTCGGAATCGGTGAAACGTGATACGCTTGGTTATACCGGCGGCTTTAAGCCACTTCTTCAGATCACCTTGTGTCATCGAGCGGTTGAAACCTTTGAATACAATTCCGGTACATCGCTCACCGCAGAGGGCAAGCATCTCGGGACTGAGTGGATGAACTGACTCTTTCTGGGTCTTTTGTATGCGAATGAACATTGCCATCTCGCCGTTAGATTCCGGACGAATGTCTTCCCAACGGAGTTTGAGAATATCACTAATGCGAAGTCCGGTGAGTATTGAGAACAACGATGCTGCTTTGAGGACAGGCTTTTCGCATGGTGTAGCTGCAAGCTGTTTCACCTCGTCGGCAGTCAGAAAATTCTTCTTGACCTCTTCATATTCTATCTCTTCGATGAAGTCATTCAGGTTCTCTTTCAGAAGACGCTCCTTGTAAGCTGCTTTCAACAATGCCCGGAACGTGGAGAAGTACCCGGCGGCAGAGTTACGGGATATGTTCATTTTCGGATGCCGGAGCTGCTTTGCTTTCAAGAGGTAATCACGGAACTTATTGCATAGTTCCACCGTAACCTCCCCGAAGGTGCATTTCCCTTTGACGAACTTTTCAAAATGGCGATAGGTAATCATCCATTTTTCATAGTGCTGCTTTGCCTTATCCTCGAAATATTCAAGGAAGTTGGCTTTGGGCTGTTCGCGGTCGAGAAATCCGAACTCGTGATTGATCACTGCCTCCTGACGGCGACAGCGGATTACTTCGGCTCGCATGAGGATTGCATCGTTATATTCCTTCTGATACTTGCTGCGAGGATTGGCAAAGATGTAAAAACCGAGTGATTCACGTCTGGACATCTTCATGGTCTTTGGGTTGCGAACAGCCGGATAGTAGTCCAGATAGAGCGACAGCCTGTCATTGCTAATAGGACGCTGACGCAAGGTTACTTTGGAACAAGTTGAGGGTAGCATATTTATGTATTCTATTGATTTTTGAAATATTCTGCAAAACTATATAACTCATTGATGGTGAACCAGTGTAAATGAAATCACCTGTATCATTCACTGATTTTTAACTTATCTTTGGTGGAGCGAACAGAGCATCAAGCGCCTTTCGGTCAATCCTTACATAGCGTCCTTCGTATGTTCGGGGAATGTTGTGAGTACGGATATAGTGGGAAAGCTGATCTCTGGTCATGTTGTAACGAGCCATCGCCTCCGGCATAGTGTAGTATTCCGGCACCAAATCACATTCAACTCCCATCGCCTTGTCAAACTGACGGCGAGAATAGAATACCTTGCACTTGTCCTTCCGCTTGTCAATCTTCCGCTCCGACACGAAACGATAGACAGCCTCCTTCGACATATTGAACTTGGCGCATACCTCTTCGACCGAATACCATTCTTCGGCTACCAGCTCAGCAGGTTGCTTATCCGCAAGAGCTTTGTCGATATGTTTCCGGCTCCAGAGTGTTTTGCCCCGGACAACGGTCTTCGGAATGTTCCGTTCCTTTGCCATCTTGAAAAGCCATGAATTGCTGATGCCAAACTTTTCAAGAATCTCCTTTGTAGTATAGAACTCCTCAATAGGTTCTGCCTGCTTCTTCTCCCTCTTGATATATTCTGTGGAATTTCCAAAGAGGGATTCAACATCTTTTCTTCTTATTCTGGTGCATCCTCGGAATTGGCAACAAGGTATTTTGTTTGCTTCAAGATAACGATACAAGGTTCTTCTTGACACTCCTATCAATATAGCACATTGAGTCGGACTGATATATTCTCTTTCAGAAATTTTATCCAATCCTACAGAATTAGCTATGCCTTGTTGTTCGGCAACATGTAAATTTCGTTTCTGTTGTTTATATGCGTGTTCGGCACACCTTTTACAACAGAAACGGGTCGAGCATTTACGGGCAATAAACGACCTGCCGCAAAACTCACAAATTTTAGTAATTTCGATTGTACTGCTCATTGTTATTTCCTTGTTATTTCTGTTAAATCTGTGTCATGGCGTGTCAGTGTGTGTCACTGTGTGCCATACCGTCCACAACCTCCTCTGAGGTTTGTGGGAAACCCCGAATTCGGTACAATCGCGATACAAAAAAGCGTTAAAATCGACCAAAATGCGCAAAAATCGGACATTTTGACCAATAAAAAACGCCCCTGAAAAGAGGCGTTTCGTGTTATTTGTTAGCTAATTATGTGATTTTCAGTCTTTTATCTATTTCCCGATGCAGAAGTGGGAGAAGATGGAGTTGAGGAGGTCGGGGGGGGTGATGGCGCCGGTGAGGGAGGAGAGGGCTGCGGTGGCTTCGCGTATGTCCATCGCTATGAAGTCGGCTGAGGCTTGCGTTTCCATTCCTTCAAGTGCACGGCGTAGCGCCTGCCCTGCATGTAGCAGGTCGCTGTAATGGCGAGCGTTGGTGAGCAAAATCTCGCTGTCAGGATTATAGTCAGAAGTCGCCGCCTGCTTCAGGGCTGTTCTTAGATTTTCAAGGCCTTCGTCTTCGGCTGCTGATATGCGTATCACGTCATAAATCTTTTTCCCTTCGGGTAAGGCCTCTAATTCCCGAGCGAGGTCGCTCAGCGCGGAAGATGATGGCTGAGCCGCGCTCTTGGTGATGACTGCTATGAGTTTCTGACTATCAGTCAGGTTCGGGAGCACTTCGTTGAGTTCTTTCAGTTGCGGAGCGGCGGGGGCGTGTGGATCGATCAGCCATGCAATGATGGCCGCTTGCTCAATGCGGCGACGCGCACGTTCAATTCCTATGGTCTCAACTTCGTCTGACGATTCGTGCAGCCCGGCAGTATCGACAAATCGGAAAAGTACGCCCTCTATCTCGCAAGTGTCCTCAATAATGTCGCGTGTGGTGCCCGGAATGTTTGATACAATGGCTTTGTCTTCCTGAAGCATAGCATTGAGGAGCGTCGATTTCCCCACGTTGGGCAGTCCGGCGATCACTACCGGCACACCTTCCTTGAATGCCCTGCCGGCCGAGTACGACTTTGTGAGCCGGTCGATTTTCAGCAGCAACTGTTTTGTGATGTCTTTCAGGTGTGTGCGGTCGGCAAACTCCACATCTTCTTCCGAGAAGTCGAGTTCAAGTTCGAGAAGGGATGCGAGTTCTACCAGTCTGTCGCGCAGAGTGTTGAACTCTTTAGAGAAAGCGCCCCGAGTCTGGCGCATTGCCAGATGGTGTGCGGCGCGTGAGGTGGAAGCGATAAGGTCGGCCACACCTTCGGCCGACGCGAGATCCATACGGCCGTTCATATATGCGCGACGTGAGAATTCACCCGGTTCCGCGCCGCGCGCTCCGTGGCGGAGAAGAAGGTTGATCACTTCGCGCATAATCCATGCCGACCCGTGAAGGGTAAGTTCCACGCAGTCTTCACCTGTGAAAGAACGCGGCCCCTTGAAGACGGTGGCAACCGCCTGATCGAGTATCTCACCCTTTTCGTCCTTGATATATCCGAGGTGTGCGGTGTGTGTGGCTACGTCGGCGAGCCGAATACCCTGCCAGGCCTTATCCACAATAGCAACGGCATCAGGCCCTGAAATCCTTACAATTCCCAGCGCTCCTCCGCCAGTAGGCGTGGCTGCGGCCACTATGGTGTCGGTCACTTGCGGTTGCTGTTCCATTCCTTAAAAGATGCTACGCTTTCCACTTCATTCTCAATATCATCGGGAAGCGATGAGAAAAAGTCGAGCCCGGTGATGCGTTCCACTTCATCGACGGTGCATGCATAGTTGTCCATGTTGCCCGGCGATGTCATGTTAGGATATATGAACCCTATCGCCCTCATCGGGGTGGCGTAAGGCGCGAGAAGAACTTTAAAAAAGGCCGACGGCACTCTCACTCCAATGTTGCCAATACGCTTCGTGTCGTCCTCACTATAGATGGGGCCGGCTGCAATCACCACAACGCCGTCGCGGGCGGCCCAGACCCTCTCCTTATCTTCCAGGGTCTTCCATGCGCCGCTGTTCAGTTCATGCTTCTGCGGACACATGTTTGCCATCACGAAGCAATGCCGCATGGCCTCGTCGCTCCATTTCTGGTCGGCGGCAGGGCATAAGTGGCCGCGGTCATATCCGGAGTTTGAATAATCCTTCGTGTCGGGACAACCTTTTAGATCAAGGTCTGTCCAGAACTTGTTGTAACGTGCAGCATCGCCTGAGGTCTCATGGTCTTGAAGAGTCCAGATCACGCAGTTGGGTGTATGATTGTTCTCATTGAAGTATACCGTAAACCCCGTGTAGTCTTTCTTCTCGGAGGGGATGCCCTTAGGAATTTTTACCTTTTCAAGCTGAGCCGGGTCAATTGCCGGTTCAGCTTCCGGCTCCTCGCTGTGAGCAGCCATGCAGCATCCTATGCAGCAGAAAGCCACACACACGCATATCAGCAACACTATCAGTATCCTTTGCTTATTATTCTTTTTCTTATAAAGCACAGTCATCTTGTTTCTTTTTTAGCCACGTCAATTGCTTCTTGGCAAAGACGCGGGTATTTTTCTGAATCCGGGCAACGGCGGTCGGGAAATCCATTTGTCCCTCGAAATATGAGAACATTTCTTTAAGTCCTACCGTATTGAGTGAATTAAGATGGCGCATCGGATACACCCTTCTTGCTTCCTCCTCAAGCCCCTCGTCTACCATAGCCAGCACACGGCGGTTGATACGGTCGAAAAGAACCTCCCTCGGTGGGGTAAGCACAATTTTCTCAATCTCAAAGTCACGCTTCTTTTTCTGTCCTGTCCTTAGCGAGGAATATGTAGTGCCTGACGCCAGACATATCTCAACAGCGTGAAAAACCCTTTTCATGTTGGCCAGTTCCACCAGTCTGTAATACTCCGGGTCAAGCGCTTTCAAGCGGTCGCGCAGCCAGTCGTCACCTTTTTCTCTCCATTCCTCGGCAAGCCCCGAGCGTATCGAATCCGGCACAGTAGGTAGGGCATCGATGCCGTCGGTGAGAGCGTCCACATACATCATCGACCCTCCGCATACTATCGCAACATCACGACGTTTCCAAATCTCGGCAGCAATGCGCAGCGCATCCTGCTCGAAAAGGGCTGCCGAATAATAGGCATCGAGCGGCAGGGTCTCCATCAGATGATGCTTCACCCCCTTTCGCTCCGCCATCGAAGGCACTGCGGTGACGATAGGTATGCCCTTGAAGATCTGGCGTGAATCTGCCGAGATAATCTCCGTGTCGTGCTCAAGCGCAAGTCTTATGGCGAGGTCTGTCTTCCCCGAAGCCGTGGGCCCGGTGATAACAATGAGTTTTTTCAATATCTTCAGCCGTGTGCTTACTCCGCGATTATCCTTGCGATGTTCACTATCACTTCAGTGGCCTTTTCCATCGACTGAATGGCCACGAACTCATATCTGCCGTGCATATTCTCTCCGCCGGCGAAGATATTGGGGCAGGGGAGGCCCTTGAATGAAAGTTGCGCTCCGTCCGTGCCGCCTCTTATCGGCTGCACTTTCGGCGTCACTCCCGCCTCGAGCATGGCTTTTTCGGCTATCTCGATAATGTGCATCACAGGCTCGATTTTCTCGCGCATGTTGTAGTACTGATCTTTGATCTCCACCGAGCAGGAGCCGGGATGCTCCATGTTGGTCTTTCTGCAAAGATGCTCAATCTCGCGTTTGCGGCTCTCGAAGCGAGCGCGGTCGTGGTCGCGTATTATGTAGTAGAGCACTGTCTTCTCCACGCTGCCGTTGATGCCTACGAGATGATAGAATCCTTCATAGCCCTCTGTGTGTTCCGGTGTCTCCCAGCGAGGAAGCATCTGAATAAACTGGTTGGCCACACGAATCGAATTCACCATCTTATGTTTCGCAGTGCCGGGGTGCACGTTGCGTCCCTTGATAGTAACTTCTGCCGACGCCGCGTTGAAGTTTTCATATTCCAGTTCTCCCACAGCACCTCCGTCCATGGTGTAGGCGAAATCGCATCCGAAGCGTTCCACGTCAAATTTGTGGGCACCCTTGCCTATTTCCTCATCCGGATTGAACCCTATACGGATTTTTCCGTGCTTGATTTCGGGGTGAGACTGCAGATATTCCACAGCTGAAAGAATCTCTGCAATTCCCGCCTTGTCGTCGGCTCCGAGCAGAGTGGTGCCGTCGGTCACGATAAGATCCTGACCTTTATAGTTTAGGAGCTCCGGAAACTCTTCCGGACTCAGGAATATGTTCAGCTGGTCGTTGAGCGTTATTGTGGTGCCGTCATAGTTGCTCACAATTCTCGCATTGACGTGTCGTCCGCTCATGTCGGGCGAAGTGTCCATGTGGGCTATGAAGCCAATGGTGGGCAGAGCCTTGTCGGTATTGGCAGGAAGGGTCGCCATAAGGTAACCGTTATCGTCGAGCGACACCTCGCTAAGTCCCATTTCTTCGACGATAGTCTTGAGATGGCGGGCGAAAGTCATCTGTCCCGGAGTGGAGGGGGTGAGGTTTGTTTCTTCGTCGCTCTGAGTGTCGAATTTGATAAATTCAAGGAATCTGTCGGTTACTGTCATGATGATGTTATGTTTGCGATTCTTATTCGCACGCAAAATTACAAAAATATTATTGATTTCGCAAGCATTTTAAGAGTAATAAATTTGTAGAATTACAATTAATTTTTTAATTTTGCCTCACGAAACTCCAACAGTTGGAATTAGCAACTTTCAACACTTTGATTTACAAATGAAATTAATACATCTGGCAGTTGCCGTAGCATTCCTTCTTCCGGCATTAGGTGCACAAGCTCAAGAAAAAGGTGCTGACTGGCAGCTGGATGCCGACAATCATCTGATATCGTTCAATGCCGAGGCCCGGCTTGACTGGCAATATGTAGGCACTGACGGCGACACCAACCGTGCCAACACCGGATTTGTCGGAAAATACATTGCACTCGGCGCCCACGGCACTCTCGCCAAGGGGCTTACCTACAATTGGCGGCAGCGTTTCTCGCGCACTCCGAAAGATCATACGTTCTGGGATCAGACCGATTTCCTCGACATCAACTATAAATCCGGCCGATGGAATATCGGAGCCGGAAAGCAAGTGGTGCTTATCGGCGGATATGAATATGACCGCGCCCCGATCAATTTGATGAGTCCCAACATATTCGTCACCAATGTGGCCTGCTATCAGTTTGGTGTCTCGGGTGGCGTTCAGCTCACGCCCGGCGACAAGCTACTGTTTCAGATCTCTCAAAGTCCGTATGCCGATTCCGCTGACCGCAATCTATACGCCTTCAACCTGATGTGGCGCGGTGCTCACGCCATAACCGACCAAGTGCGCCTGGAGACGGTATGGTCTGTCAATGAAATTCAATATGAAAAAGGGCAATACTGCAATTTTATAGCCCTCGGCAATAAATTTGTGGTTAATGACCGCTTCACGTTGCTTCTTGATGCCATAACCAGAACTTATCACGACAACAGCATCTTCAAAAACAATACCTTCATGGCAGAGGTGGCATATAATTTGTCGCCTGCATGGAAGTTTACCGGTAAGGTGTCTTACGACTGCAACATGGGTCGCAATAAGACTACGAAAACTGAGATATCCCGTGGATCGGAAATCACGATGGTGGGCGCTGTGGCTGAATGGTATCCTATCAGGAATTCACGCCACACCTTGCGTGCCCATGCCGCAGCCTTCTATTCTTTCGGCAAGAACACGAATAGTGCCGATTTAATGCAGGATAAGACGCTGTATGCCTCTTTAGGATTGACTTGGCACATGAATTTCCTTAACGTGCGGTGAAGCGCAAGCGCAGACGGCTGAGTCATGCCTCTCAATAATAATTAACCGAGAAAGCATTGTCAGCTTAGACGCGAGCGAAGTGCAGTGTTGATTCTGCTTAGCCCAAATGCGATGTTAAGATGCCTGCACGGCTTTTTTAATTGACTGATATGAGAACAGATGAAGAACTGCAGGGTGTGACCCTGCTCGGAAATAAGGGCACTGTTTATAGTTACGACTATAATCCTTCCATTCTCGAGACTTTCGAGAATGTTCATCCTGAAAATGAATATGTGGTGCGCCTCGACTGCCCCGAGTTTACTACGCTGTGCCCAAAGACCGGCCAACCCGACTTCGGGCACATAAAGATATCCTATATCCCGCGCCGCAGAATGGTGGAGAGTAAAAGTCTGAAACTTTATCTCTTCTCTTTCCGCAATCATGGCGATTTTCATGAGGACTGCGTCAATATCATCATGAAAGATCTGAGAAATCTGATGGATCCGCGCTATATCGAGGTGAAAGGTATCTTCATGCCGCGTGGTGGCATTTCTATTCATCCTTTTGCCAATTGGGGCGATGAGGATCATAAGGAGCTTGCCAAAAGGCGCTTAACAGATAATCTTGAATTCTGAATATGAAAAATGCCGTTTTAGTGCTCAGTGGAGGCATGGATTCCACAACTTTGCTTCATGAGCGAAAAGATGAAATAGCACTTGCAGTTACTTTCGATTATGGCTCCCGCCACAATGCCCGTGAGATAGAATGCGCGCGAAAGAATTGCGAGATGCTGGGAGTGGAGCACCTCGTGATTCCGCTTGAATTCATGGGTAAATATTTCAAATCTTCTTTGCTGATCGGAGGTGAGGAGATTCCCGAAGGCCACTATGCCGACGAGAATATGAAGTCGACAGTGGTGCCTTTCCGCAACGGCATAATGCTTGCGGTGGCTGCAGGGCTTGCCGAGAGCCGGGGTCTCTCAAAGGTGATGCTTGCTAACCATGGGGGTGACCATGCCATATATCCCGACTGTCGTCCGGGCTTCATCGAAGCCATGAGCGAAGCCATCAGGCAAGGCACCTACGACGGCGTAGTGATTGATGCTCCATACACAGCCATCACAAAAAGCGATATTGCCCGCATCGGAAAGCATATTGGAGTGGACTATTCCCTCACCTATTCATGCTATAAGGGTGGGGAGAAACATTGCGGCAAGTGCGGCACATGCGTGGAGCGCATGGAGGCTTTGCGCGATGCCGGAATTGAACTTGAAATCTGATTCTGGAATATGTATTACGTAAAAAAACGACTTGTCATATCCGCCGCCCATAGGCTCACCCTTCCCTACGAGAGCAAATGCACCAATCTTCACGGTCACAACTGGGTGATCACAGTGGAGTGTAAGTCGCGCGAACTTAATGAGGCCGGCATGGTGGTGGATTTCTCGCATATCAAGCGTCACATCACTTCGATGCTCGATCATGCCGTCATCAATGATGTGGTGGACTTTAACCCTACGGCTGAAAACATAGCCCGCTGGATTGTAGACTCAATTCCGCAGTGCTATCGCTGCGAGGTGCAGGAGTCGGAAGGGAACATTGCAATCTACGAAGAAGACTGACATGAAGAAGATCAACGAGATATTCTACTCCCTGCAGGGAGAGGGGCATCACACCGGTTATCCTTCCGTATTCATCCGCTTCTCGGGGTGCAATCTTGAGTGCCCCTTCTGCGACACGCGTCATAATGAGGGGGTGGCAATGACTGATAATGATATCATTCATGCAGTGAACCTTTACAAGGCAGATTGGGTGGTGCTGACAGGTGGAGAGCCGGCTCTCAGGATAGACCGCGACTTCATTCGCCTGCTTCATCAGGCCACAGGGAAGAAGATTGCGATAGAGACCAACGGCACTGTGCCGCTGCCTGAAGGTATAGACTGGATAACGGTATCTCCAAAGACAGGAATGGACGACATGAAGGGTAATCCGGAAATTAAGGTTGAGAGGGCCGACGAGATAAAGGTTGTGGACATTGGACAGCCTCTCGACTGCTATTTTGACCTGCCGTGTCGCAAA
Organism: uncultured Sangeribacter sp.; assembly: GCA_964410515.1. GTDB lineage: Bacteria > Bacteroidota > Bacteroidia > Bacteroidales > Muribaculaceae > Lepagella. Next base: position 9,836 of record CAYPGW010000026.1, read on the forward strand.
GATTATACTTTGATGTATCTGCAGCCCTGCTATGTGAAAGATAAGGAGCAGAGACGCAGCAATACAATGCGCACGGTGCGCCGGGTGCTGGCCGATCCGAGATGGACGCTCAGCCTGCAGACACATCGCTATCTCGGAATTCCCTGATGCACGGTCAGGGGAAACGGCCTCACCTGATGAGAGTGCCATCCCAGCAATGAAGGTTGCACGAAATCTTTTGCCGGATTGTCGCCAACATAGTGGAACGCTATCGCGTCAGGATAGCGTCGCATTAACGCCATGAAATTGTCAGGAGCGAGTTTATCGTGTCCTGTTTCTTCTGATATTAATATATCCTCATCCGGAAAGAACTCGTTAAGCCCGGCAGCCATTATCTTGTTTCGCTGGGTCAGGCTCCGCCCGTCGGTGATGAGGGCAAGATGATGCCCTTCATCCTTCAGTTTCGACAGGAGCGCTCTTATCGAGGGCGGAAGATGATAGATGTCATGGTCCGGAACGTGACCGCGAAATTCCGCCACCACCTCTTTCATATCGATGAGCCGGGCCATGTCTTTTTGCCCGAGCAGAAGTTCGAGAGCGGAATAATGATTGTGACGGCGCATCATGGCCTCGTCCATGACCGCCGTGATGCGGTGTGCCTCCAGACTCGGCAGGCACTCGTGAAGCCGGCGGGCAATGTGCCTGATGCCGCTTTTGATGAAAAGCGCCTCCGCCACGAGAGTGTCGTCAAGATCGAATGCCACTACATGAGCCGGCTTCATTGTCAGTAGACTCTGATGATGCGGGCTCCCTGTATGCGTTTTATATTGCGCTTCACGTAGTTTGGAAATGGCAGGGGCTCGATGGTGACTTCTTCACGCGGATATGACACGTGTATCATCTTCAGTTCGTTGTTATCCCTGAAGAGTATTCCCATTTCGCGGAAATCGAGGTTGTAATCCGGAGTTAGAAGGAAGAATATATCGCCGTCTTTAGCTTTTGCGGCATATCGTGAGGGGGCGGTCAGATCTCCGTTTGACACGTAAGGAATCTGATGGTTGCGGAAGCCCATCTCAAGCATCTTTATCCGCTGGAGGTTATTCTCGTTGGCTAGAGCCTTGAAATCTTCCTTATGGTGGGAAATGTAGTCGATTGATTTCTCTTTTCTTCTGATGGCTATACCCTCGATGTCGGGAGTGGCATCTTTCACATTTCCTCTGAAGATGTTGTCGGTGATCCAGTCAGAACCATAAAGCATCCTCGATGCGAAATCGCCCGATTTCCCGCCTTTATACATCACTGACTCATATTTGTCGGCGAAATCTCTCCAGCCCGGAGCCGATGAAGTCTCGTAGGCCTGGGCGAGGGCGATGCATGTTGAGATAAAGCCGATGGGAGTGAATCCGTGAATGCTGATCACAAACTCGGTGGAGTCTGATTCAAGAATCTCCTCTCGCAGAGATGACGGAGTGCCTACAAGTTTCTTTGCGAAGAATGCAACTCTCTCTGCAGGTGTCATTTCTTTAAGTTCACTGCTCGAGAGCAGCGAATTGATGATGGCAGTGTCCTGCTCGCAGTGGAAAGTGGCATTCTCAAAGGCGAAGGCTACCGGAGCCAACAATGAGAAGAGTAGCGTTATGAGGGTTTTGTGAAGAATATCCATAAGGTTCATGAATGAATTATATCACAAAATTAAGAAAAAAAAATGTTTCGTGCAAATCATTCTCACTATCCGGTGCTAATGAGGGGCCACAATTAAGCAAAGGGGTTTTGCCGTCGGCAAAACCCCTTGTGAATATACTGGTTGAAATGCTTATTTGGGCAGATTGAACACAGTGGAGATTTCTTTCATGGATTCATCCGACATTCCTTCGGGCACGAATCCCATGTTTCTTGCGCACATATAGATGTTGGCACTCTTATTGAGCACGTCTATCTGGTCGAAAGCCGACATGATGTCGGTATCAACTGCAAACACTCCGTGTTTCTCCCACATCACCACGTCGTAGTCATCATCAATGGCGGTTATTGTTGCATCGGCGAGGGCATTCGACGAGGGGAGCATATAGGGCACGATGCCAAGGCCGCGAGGCGCAAATGCTTTTGTCTCGGGAATCATCGACCAGAGTATCTTGGTGAGCACATCTTTCTTGAGATATTCCGGATTGTGCGTCATTGCCACGAGCTCTATGGGGTGCGTATGGAGCGATGCCTTGTAGGGTGAACCCTTTCCGATAAGGTAATTATGCACCGCAAGGTGAGACGGCAGTTCTGAAGTCGGCTTCACAGGTTTGTCAGCCACGATCTCGTAGCTTTCGCAGTCGTCGCAAATGCGAATGATCGATCCGTTGTCCATCGGACGGCGTGCGAGATCGCGCATTCTCATCTGAGTGCCTTTGCAATAAAACCAGCATCCCTTGAGATAGGGGAGCTTGATGCCGATAGGGAATGGGCCTGCGATGGCCGGAAGGGCCTTCATCTCATCGGTGATATGTTCGGTGACATTGACGGTGATGTTGCCGCCGTTGCGCTCTGCCCAACCTTTCTGCCACAGGTAGCCGGCAGCTTCGGCCACCTGGTCAACCTCGTGTGCGAGGCCGGGGTTATTATCTAATACTGAAGACATTTCTGTTTGATTTAAAGATATCCTTGATTATGATATGTTGGTGTCCTGACAAGATACTCGCCGTCAGATAAGCTGCGGCAGGAAGCATGATATCACGAGCACCACGATGCCCACTATCAGCACTGCAATTGTACGGGGCGGGCAGCCCTGCCATTCCTTGAGTATGATGCCCCAGACATTGGAGAATATCACGTTGAGCGCCATAAGGATGCAGAAAGATAGCGTCATGAGCGTCGGATAGCCTGTGAGGAAGCCTTTTCCCAACGAGAGTCCGAAAAACTGCGAATACCAAAGGGCACCCGCGAGAAGACACCACATAATATTGTTGAACAATACCGATTTATTGCTGTAATCACTCCAGGTGTTGTTTTTCTGATTCTGAAATAGGCAGTAGGCCGCATTTGAGACGAAGCCGCCAAGTGTCACCAGGAAGGTGGCGGGAAGCGTCTTGTAAATGGCGGGGGTGAGGGCGCCGAAGTTGATGTTCTGTCCGAAAGCGAGTCCGATATTGAAGCATCCGCTCATGAAGCCGCAGAGAAGCGCTATCATGATGCCTTTGGTGAAATTAAACTCTTTCACCACCGTTTTTTTATCATTATCTGACGCGCTGATGGCGTTGGCCTTCATTGCTCCGGCTATGCCGATGATGTTGATGCCCAGAAGTGTCACGATCACTCCGATGATAACCGAGTAGGTGAGTTGGGAGATCGGGTCAGCCTCGGGGAAGAATATCTGGAGCAGCAGTGGGGCGAGCACCGTGCCTAAGCCGGCACATGTGCCCAGGGCTATCGACTGGCCGAGCGCCACTCCGAGATAGCGCATCGAGAGTCCGAAAGTCAGGCCGCCAACTCCCCATAGCATGCCGAAGAGTATGGTCATCCAGAACTCGAATGGGGCCGCATTGTTGAATAGTTCAAATATCGAATGCCCCTCGGGCACAGCGAGAAGCGAGCCTATGAAGGGTAGCAGGAGATAGGCGAAGACAGCCTGGATAAACCAGAAACTTTCCCAACTCCAGTTCTTGACCTTATTGATGGGAACATAGCAACTTGACTGGCAGAAGCCACCCACGGCTATGATTAGAAGTCCGAGAATAAGCATTATTTTCAGGAATAAGATTTGATATTATAAATCTGACAAGGTGCGTCGTTGAGTCGCACCTTATCAGATAATATCATGTGGAGGTGTTAGCGTTTTGAAGTGACGTCAGCTTCGTATTTCTCGATTTCCTTGATGTAGGTTTCGCCTACAGGCACACCGTTGCGGAGGCAGAACATGTCGTAGACAGCGTTCCAGGGCATGTTCTTGCACTCTTCAAGAAGTGCGAGACGCTGGAATTTCTTGTCGTCGAGCTCATAGTTGCGAAGCGTGTTGATGGGCTCGAGCAGAGCGCGGATCATACACTTCTGAGCAGCGCGGCTTCCGATCACGTATGCGCCGATACGGTTGAGTGTGCCGTCGAAGTAGTCAAGACCGTAGTGCACGAGATTGAGAGCGCCGGCGCGTACTATCTCGCTGAAGAGATCCATTGTCGGGTCGTCCATGATGGTCACATGGTCAGAGTCCCAGCGCACGGGGCGCGATACATGAAGCATCAGCTCCGGCACGAAGAGGAGCATTGCGCTCACCTTGTCGGCTACGCTCTCGGTGGGGTGGAAGTGGCCTGTGTCGAGAGTGATCATCATGTTGTTCTTGGCGGCGTAAGCGGTGTAGAAGTCGTTGCTGCCCACTGTGTAGCTTTCGAGTCCGATGCCGAACACCTTCGACTCCACGCAGTCTTTCATCATGTCGTAGCGATGCTCGAAGATCTGGTCGAGCGAGCTCTTGAGCAGTTCACGATACATGTAGCGGTTTACAGTGATGTCCTTGCTGCCGTCGTGCACCCATGTGTTCATGATGCAGGGGTCATTCTGCGCCTCGCCGATGGCCTGTGAGATGGCACGGCAACGCTTGGAATGCTCAATCCAGAAATTGCGGATTGCGGGATCGGGATTTGAAAGTGAAAGGTCGCCGCTCTTTGAGTGAGAGAACGATGTGGAGTTGAAGTCGAGCTTGATGTCGTTTTCCTTGCCCCACTCTATCCAGCTCTGGAAATATTCGGGAGTTACCTCGTCGCGGTCTACGAATTTTCCCTGGAAATCGCCGTAGATTTCGTGCAGGTTGAGGCGGTGTTTGCCCGGGATAAGGCTCATGGCATAGAGGATGTCGGCACGGAGTTCCGTAAGATTGCGTGCCTTGCCGGGATAATTGCCATTTACCTGAATGCCGCCGGTGAGTCCGCCTTCGCGGGGCTCGAAACCGGTTACGTCATCAGCCTGCCAGCAGTGCATGCTGAGGTGAAAGTCCTGCATCTGCTGAAGCACCTTTTCAGTGTCTACACCGATTGCAGCGTAGCGTTCGCGGGCAACTTCGTATGCCTTGTTGATAAGTTCTTCTTTCATAATGTGATAGGTGTATTAGGTTTGTTTATTTGTTGCTTGGTTGAAAAGTCTCTGTCTCAGTGGAGTTGATTGCCACCTCACGCATATCCTTCAGCGAAGAGAGTGCCTTCGATGCCCTAAGCTGCATCAGCACGTTGCCGAGAGCGGTGCATTCAGCGGGCCCTGCCACGACGGGTATGCCCAGCGTGTCGGCTGCCATCTGCATCAGATATCTATTGCGTGAGCCGCCTCCGATCACGTGCAGACGCTCTATATCTACGGGTGAGAGTTCGCGCAGCCACTCGGTGATTTCACCATAGCGGCGCGCAAGGCTTCTGTATATGACCCTGATGTAGTCGGCCGGTGTCTGCGGCTTTGGCTGTCCGCTTGCCTCGCAATAGTCGTCGATGTCTTTGGTCATGCTTTCCGGATTGGCGAAGGCCGGATCGTCGGGGTTGATGATGCTGTCACAGTCGCTTTCGAGATAGAGGGCGGCGAGCGAGGCCACATCGGCCGGCGCATCCTTAAACTCCGCACGGCAGCGCTCGAAGAGCCATAGGCCGCAGATGTTCTTGAGCACACGGATTGTGCCGTCTACTCCACCTTCGTTTGTGAAGTTATACTCGAGGCTCTTGTCAGTAATGATGGGGCCATCGTTTTCGATGCCCAGCAGCGACCATGTGCCGCAACTGAGATATGCGTAGTTCCTGTCGGGTGTAGGCACTGCCGCCACAGCCGAAGCCGTGTCATGCCCTGCTACGGCTACCACCGGCACAGCGCCGAGGCCGGTGAGTTCCGCCAGGCGCGGAAGGAGAGTGCCGATTTGCTCGCCCGGCTCTATCATGGGCCCGAATTTCGATCGGGGAAGCTCCAATTTGGAGAGAAGCACGTCGTCGAGGTCGCCGGTGTTGGGATTGAGCATCTGTGATGTGGATGCTACGGTGCGTTCAGTCACTGCGTTGCCCGTCAGCATGTAGGAGAGAGCATCGGGAATAAAGAGGATTTTGTCGGCGGTGTCGAGAATCTCCGGGTCGTTTTGCCTTATTGTGTAAAGTTGAAAGAGTGTGTTGAAGTCCATGAATTGTATGCCGGTTCTTGCATACACATCTTCCTTCGGCATTTCCTTGCAGAATTTCTCCACTGCGCCTGCAGTGTGGGTGTCGCGGTAGCAGTAGGGGAGCGATGCTATGCTTCCGTCTTTGTGGAAGTAAGCCACATCGCAACCCCACGAGTCGATGCCGATGCTGGTGAGGCTTGGCTCGCCGGGAAGGGTGGCGAGAATTTCGGCAGCCTTCTTCATCGATTCGAGGATATGCTGATAGATGAGCGGGAGATTCCAGTAGTGATGGTTGCCGATCGGGAGCATCGGATAGGTGTAGCGTGCTATTTCCTGCATGTCCACCTTTCCGTTTTCAAACGTGGCGAGAATCGTGCGTCCGGAAGTGGCGCCGAGGTCTACGGCGAGATGATAGGTCTTTTCCATGAGCGCGGAACTTTTTCAGTCGAGATGGAACACTTCCTTCACCGGAATGGTGACCGGGGAGTTATCGGGGTTTACTTCCATGATGTCGGCCATAAAGTCCCACCATTTGCGTGTGATTTCATCGGCTGCTTCCGCATCTTGAGAATTGGAATCGCCCTCCACTTCCTGATATCCGAAAAGAATATTTGTGTCTTTATCCCAAAATATCGAATAGTTGCGCACTCCGGAGTCCGCTATCTGCGTTTTCAGTTCGGGCCAGAGTTGAGCGTGGCGTTTTTCATACTCGGCCTCAAATCCGGGCTTGAGAAACATTTTGAATGCGAATCTTTTCATGGTATCCTTTTATGGTTAGTTGGTTAGCATAAATTCCGCAAACTCCGGCACGTCTCCCGGTGGCAGACGTGCTGAAGTGCTTGCGTTGCAAAGTTAATAAAAATTATTGACATTTTGAAAAATTATCTGTAGAATTTTTATCGTACCTCGCCAGCAATACGCATTATCTTTATATGGCATGGGGTAAAATGAATACTGCCGGAAGATAAGAGCCTTATCTCCCGGCAGTATTGCAGTTGATGTGAGATATGTTTATCTCACAATGATATCGTTTCGGGCTTTCCTGCTGAAAGAGTCACCGGAATATCCTGTCCGTTCACTCTCAGGGTCGCTTTCACGTCGTTGTCCGAATAGAGAGTCACCGAGCGCGCAGTGCCGTCTTTCCATTCGGCATCGACAGTGATGCCGGCGCGGGTGCGCAGTCCTCTGAAACTTCCGTCGTTCCATTGCGCGGGAAGGGCGGGAAGCAGGGTGATGACTTCGGGCGTGGACTGCAGAAGCATTTCTGCCACTCCCGCAGTGCCGCCGAAGTTGCCGTCGATCTGGAAGGGAGCATGGGCATCGAGCAGATTGGGATAAGTGCCTCCTCCCGAGCGCTTGTCGGGGCCTTTGTAGTGGTCCGGGCTTACATATTTCAGCAGACGGCGATACATGGCGTAGGCTTTATCGGCATCGGCAAGACGTGCCAGCAGATTCACGCGCCATCCTGTACTCCAGCCCGTGGTGTTGTCGCCTTTTATCTCGAGTGTGCGCGCTGCGGCGCGTGCCAGTTCCGGTGTGCTTTCCACCGAGATGTGATGCCCGGGATAGAGGCCGTAGAGATGAGACTGATGGCGATGCTGCGGGTCATCTTCTGTGAAATCTATGGCCCATTCCTGCAGTTGTCCGTTTTTCCCTATCTTGTAGTCAGGAAGTTTGCCGAGGGTGGAGTTTATCTCCTCCACGAGTTTGGCGTCGCATCCGAGTGTCGTGGCGGCATCGCGCGTGTCGGCGAGGCATTGGCGAATCATGGCTATGTCGGCAAATCCTCCGGCGCTCGTTGACGCTTTCGTGCCATCGGGCGCGATAAACGAGTTCTCGGGCGATGTGGAGGGCGACGTGATGAGATGTCCTGAGTCGTCGTCGGTGAGCCAACCGAGGCAGAATTCGGCCGCTCCGCGCAGTGCCGGATAATATTCACGCAAGAAGTCGAGGTCGCGGGTGAAGAGATAGTGCTCCCAGATGTGAGATGCTATCCAAGCGCCCCCCATGTTCCAGTTGGCCCACTGCGGATTGCCCGAATTGAGACCCACCGGATTGGTAATGGCCCATATATCTGAATTATGTCCGAGACACCATCCGCGATCCACTCCGTAATATTCGCGGGCCGTATCCGCCCCTGTACGTGGAAGTTGCCTGATGAATGAGAGCAGCGGCAGATGCAGCTCTCCGAGATTAGTCACTTCGGCAGGCCAGTAATTTTCCTCCACATTGATGTTGGTGGTGTAGTTCGAACTCCATGGCGGAAGCAGGTATTCATTCCATAAGCCCTGAAGGTTTGCCGGCACATTAGGAGTGCGGGAGCAGCTTATGAGAAGATATCTGCCATAGTTGAAATACAATTCCTCAAGATCGGGGTCAGTGGCGGAATTGTCGAAGTAGTTCAGCAGGCGCAGGTCGGTAGGCATTTCGTTAAGCGCGTCGTCCGAACGTCCGAGATCGATAGCGGCCCTGTCGTAGAGTCGGCTGTAGTCGGCCAGATGAGTCTCCAGCAGTTTGCCAAATCCTTTGGCGGCAGCATTGTCAGCTTTTCGTTCGGCTATGACTTTGCAGTCCTTACCGAATCGGGCCGGATCTTTGTCGGCACCATTGAAACTTGTGGCAATCGATATGTAGAGTGTCGTTTCCCGAGCCCCCGTTATAGTCAGCGAGCCGTCAGGAGCGGGGGTGATGACAGCTCCCGGAGCCGAGGCGCGGATGTCGGCGGCAAAGCGTATTCCCTTGTTTTCATCATAAAGCATCCGCTCTTCGTCAGGCACTTTTACGTATGAGGGAAGCGACTTATAGGATGCGTAGCCGGTGGCTAAGATGCCCTCGGCTGAGGAAGTGGCCGATGCTGAGCGTATAGGAGATTCAAAACGCAGTGTCAGATCTATGGGATTGCCCGAGGAAATACGTACCGCTATGATGCTGTCAGGCGCGGAAGCGAAATATTCTGTGAGTATTTCGTTGCCGTTCCTGCTGAAGCGGGTGGTGGCCGTGGCCGTGGAGATGTCTAATTTTCGCACGTAATCAGAGGTCGGGGTCTTGTCGTGAAAGTCTATGAGGAGGTTGCCGACGGGCTGATAGTTGTTGGTGTATCTCCCTTGAATTTTCCTTTGAAGTTTTTCAGCAAGTCTGTAGTCGCCGTCATCAATGGCCTTGCGAATCTCCGGAATGGCTTTGTAGGCTCCCGGAGAGTAGACGGCGGTGTCAGGCTCACCTGTCCAGAAAGTGATGTCGTTGAGCGATATGCGCTCGGTGTCGGGGTTTCCGTAGATGATGCCGCCTTGAGTTCCGTTGCCGATCACGAAAGTCTCTTCAAAGAAGTCTGCTTTCCGGTCAAATTTCAGTGTGTGGGAATCGGCGTAGGCGAAGGCTGTCGGAGCCAGGGCAAGCACTGTCAGAAGCAATTTGTGTTTCATGAGCGTTAGGCCGTAGGGTGTTTAGTCAGCTATTACGAGTTTATAGTTCTGAGTGCCGAGACCAATCTCCTCTCCGTAGTCGAGCGTGTGCATTCCGTGGCGGGAGTCGATGCGCTCAATAAGGTGAATTTTACCGTGATCGTCAGAGTTGCGCACAAGATCGGTGCAGGCTTTGTCGAGGGCGATCGGGTCGAGCGACGCGAGTATCCCGATGTCGTGCATCTGCGGGTCGGCCGGGTGGGAGTCGCAGTCGCAGTCTACAGAGAGATTATTGGCAACGCTGATGTAGATGATATTGTCGCCGGCATGGTCTGCCACTGCTTTGGCGGCTTCCGCCATCGACTCGAGGAAATCGTCTTGCGCAGCCGCTTTCCAACCGTTCTCACGGGTTTCGGTAGCACCGGCACTGTGGATATACATTTTTCCGTTGCCCGACGCTATGCCGATCGACATATTTTTCACCGCTCCGCCGAAGCCTCCCATGGCATGGCCCTTGAAGTGGCTGAGAATCACAGTGAAGTCATAATCCGGATAAGACGCTCCTACGATGTCGAAGTTGAGATGACGGCCGTCTTTCACCGGAATCTTCACCTCGCCCTCGGCGTCCATGATGTCTACCGGTGCAATCGCGGTGAAGCCATGCTCTTCGGCTGCCTTCCTGTGGTCGTCGGCAGTGTAGCGGCGGCCGGCGTAGGCTGTGTTGCACTCCACAATCGTGCCGTTCACTTCCTTCACGAAGGGAGCGATGAGTGCAGGACTCAGGAAATTGTGGCCACCGGGCTCTCCGGTGGAGATCTTCACTGCTACTTTTCCTTTAGCCTCTCTTCCGAGGGCGTTGTATAGGCGCAGTATCGCTTCGGGTGAAATTTCTTTTGTCATATACACTATGGCGGTGTCGTTGCAGCATTGTCCGCAGCATTTGGAGCCCTCGCCGGGAGTGTTGTTGGCGCTGCAGTTGGCGGCCATCAAAGCAGCTGCTCCTAATCCGATCAGTATTTTCTTCATAACTTAATATGTATTAGTATTGACTTGTGTGGTTGTCGGCTTTAACCATCCGGTAATAACAATGAATTATTGATTGCTGTGCAAGGCAATCACAACGCAAATTTACATAATATTTCACATAATTGCAAATAAAAAACCGCAAGCGTTGCCGTATGGCAGGCTTGCGGAGCAATATTCAATGTCGGTTGATTCATCTTATCAGGGTGGGGGTGGCATCTATGATGTAGACCCCGGGGCTGTCGGGTGTGGTGGGACGTCCCTGCATGTCGAAAATCCTGCTTTTGCCCTGTGATGACAGAGATTCGACCCCGAGACTTCTGTCTATATGGAAGCGGATTGCTGCGCTTGCAGCCTTGCCTCCGTCGTAAAGCACGGCATCATACCATCCGTCTGCCAGATGCGACAGGTCTGCGTCGATATCCACAGAGCGGCTCTCGCCTGAAGTGAGATAAATCCTCTCGGCCGACTTGCTGTAGATGTCCCATCCTCCCCAATCGTGGAAAATGTCGATGTGAGGGGCGCCGAAGTAATATCCCTCAGTGCATTCCACATCAAAACTGAATTTTACAGTCACCGGGTCGGTAATATCTTCTCCGTCTGCCAGGCGCAGATCGGAGAACTGAATCTCAGGAGTGGCGGAGTCAATCTCCACTGTCACTTCCACAGGCATGCTCACATTCTTACCGAAACTGTCGCGGAATATCATCTTGTAATTGCCCGCAGGCATCTGAGAGTCATGAAGGGGTGCGAATTTTCCGATATAGTCAGATACGTTTTGAGTCTCACCCGGGAGCACGTCGAGCGGACGGAAAAGCGATTGAGCCACGATGCGCCCTTCCGAGTCTTCAAGCCAGGGAGTGACCCGGCCGTAATACTCCTTATCGGTGGGATTGCTCACTCTGAACTCCATCGGGAACTCCTTTTCGCTGTATATCACCGAGGGTGTGGTCACGTCTGAAATCCTGATTGCCGATTCCGATGCACCCGAGAGGTGTGCCACTCCGTTTTCCACGGTGGCAACAACTTCTGAAGCATAACCTACCGGCATTCTCACCTCGCTCCAAGCCCCTTCCACCTGAAGGGCCGGCGTGATGATGTAAGTGCCGTCGGGGAGATGGGGAAACCTTACCCTTAGGTCTCTGCGGCCGTCGCCATCACGATAACCGGCCACTCCCGGCCCGTCGGCATAGCGAACTTCACCTGTGGATTTATCCGTAAACTTCATTCCGAGGCGAGACCCCGAAGGCATTTCGCCGAGGCTATAGTTGAAATACAAACCTCCGCAACTGAAGTCTTCTCCTTCCCTTACGGTATTGGTCAGCGGAAGAAATTCACCGGTGTTGCAGAATAAATACACCGGTTTGTCTCCATCCTTTGCCGGTCTCACTCCCAGCGTGATGATTTGCGAGGTGTTGAAGCCTCCCGCTCCTCCTCCCACTCCGAGGTCGGCAGGATTAAGGGCTGTCAGAAGGAAATATCCGTTGCTGAGGCCTCCCCAGCCCCAGTTGAAATGAAAATAACCGTCCTTATATCCATCGCATACAAACTGATGGCCTCCGGCTGTGCCCGCTCCGCTATAGAGCACGGGCAGCCCCTGCTCCAGATCAGCGTAGATCATTGATTCCCATTCGTCATAACCATAGAAGATGCGGTTGGGCATACTGATTGATTTAGAATAATCAAATATGTCGATAAGCGCGGCTCCCATTGCCGAGGTGGCCGCTCCCGAGCCTCCCGGTTCGTAGTGCATGTCTACGCTCACCCCGCATCCGAGCATAAGTTCCGCCACGGCCCGGCGTGATTCTTCCGAACTTTCCTTTCCGTATCTGTCGGTCATCTCGCTCCATTCAAACGGAGTGTTGTCATAGTCAAAAGTCAGTTCCTCCTCACCAGGGCGCCAGAAGTAGGAGTGTGATCCTTTTCCTTTAGGAGGCCAGTTGTGATATTTCATCACCTGGGCCATGGCTGTTGCCACGCATCCGGTCACAGTCTCGTGTCCGTCCACTTTCGGGCAGAGTATATTGTAGGGATATTCCTGATTCCATTCAGTTTTGAGTAATGGAGCGATAGCATCTCTTGTAGTGTTGGCTCGGTTGCCGGCGGCGTGTGCTTCCTGATGCGTCTTGAGCCAGTCCAGTTCCTGATTGTAGAAGTCGAGCCATTCCTGCAGTGCCGGATTCGTCTCGGTGTCGAAAGTTCCCGAGTCAGCATAGCCGAGTAGTGCCGGAGCTCTGTCCTCGTTGGGAAGAAGCATGAATCCGTCGGAAGAGGAAAACACATATATGTTTCCTACGGTCTCGATTAGTCTTGATTTGTTTGCATTTTTTGATGGAGCTTTGGCTGCCGGCGATTCATTCAGGCGTCGAAGCGCCTCCGCAGGAGTCAGGGTGGAAGAATGAGCCATAAAGGCGCTTCCCAAGATCGCAGTGCATACGAGTAGATGTGTTTTCATAGATGAGAGTATAATAGATAAGGGATGATATACGATTATAACACTATAACGCTTCAAGCGAAAAAAGTTCGTATGCTTTCCCTATTCTTAAAATTCCGTCGTGCCGTTGATCACCGCGCGGTTGTTGCCGAGATAGTCATGAATGTGGTAATGGAACGTCACGCCACTGCACTTTTGTCTAATCGCTATTTTTCATCTTCTACCAACTCATAGACTTCACCATTCCTGAACGTGTAAGATTTTAATCCGATATGTTTGCACCATTCGAATTTTTCAATGTGTTTAGTGGTGTCTTCTGTAGGTGCAAGACGTTTATTATCTTTAGCGTTTTCCCTGTTCACTGTAAAACATGGAGTGTAGATTGTATACAATTCACTTTCTTCTTGTGAAAAAAAGGGGGTATCGGTATGCAAGTTGCCAATCTCGCCGTAAAGCATAGGTGGTGCATAAGAAACATTTTTTGTTACAAAGAAGCTCCCTTCATAAGTCAACCCTTCATGTTGAATGTTAAAGTCAAGAAAGATGGCAGCGATGTATTCACTACCTTCCGCCCACTGACTGTATGGAGGCATATAGGGAAAAATTGAGTTATGGATATCGATTTTAGTTATTGTCATTGTATCGATTTGTCCGTCTGTACTTTTGAATAATAGTTTGTCATCAGGGGAATAGCAATCTGTCCAGGCAAAGTCTTCATCCGTGAGGTGGGTGAATTTTTCTACTCTATAGCAATTATGCATTCCAACCAGCACGATAATCAATAATAAGAAGTAAGGAGATCTATTTTTTAATTTTTTTTCTATCATTAAGTCACTTTAAATCTTTATAATAATCAACTATTGTCTTTATGGAATGGGCCTTCACGAAAGGAAGGCGCTGATTTATCTTGATGTATTCGGTCCTTCCCATCGTCCGCATAATTTTCATTCCTAATGCATTCACATCCTGAATTCTTGACAATGGTTCCTTTACGTAGCAACCTGATGAATTCAATGACTGTGTGATCACATTCTTTACATTCCTTGTAGAACCGAGTTTATTGAACAATTTTGTCAGGCTGCTTACAGAAGCACGATTGAATGTAATGGCTACTCTGTTAGTTGCCATACTTGCTGCCGCTGCTTCTGCCCCTCCCTTCGAATGTCCAATAAAAGTGATTTCTGCACCTTCAAGTTCTGTACATAAAGTCTTTGCGTTGGCTATTGCACATGAATATTGAGGAGCAACGCCAATAAGCTGAGCAACATCCTCCAAGCAATCTTCAAAACAATTTGTTCCTGCAAAAACGTATGCATATTCAGTAACTCCGTCTATGGTTCTTTGAAATAACATGGATTGAAGTCCGTTCTCTCCAAACTGAGTGTAATTCATCTTGATAGAGGTTTGTTTGGGAGACACGATCCACCCCGTATCTTTCAAGAGACCTTTATAATGAGTAAAGTGCTCATCCATATATACATATCCGGCCATGATGGCTGCTTCATAGTTTGACGGTTCTTCCCCATTTTTATCAATGAGGATTACCGGATTGTTTGCACAGTATAGATATGGTGACAGCCAGTAGTATTTCTCGCAGCATGGGTCAATGCTCGTGAAGTGGGGCACTGCGGAGTAGTATCTGCGCGCGCCGAAGTCATACTCGTTGAGGCCGTTACCCGTAAGCAGTTCCTTGCCTCCGAACTTATACTGCTGCTTCGAGAGGTTGGTGCCGAGGTCGGCTATCACGCCGCCGTAGGGATAGTAGGCCACTGTCTGCTCAATAGCTCCCGTCGAGCCGTTGATGACCGCGCGGTTATTGCCGAGATAGTCCTGGGTGTAGTAATGGAACGTAACGCCGCCCTCTACCGTGGCGTAGCCTCCGGGGAAGAGCACCATGTCTACCTTCCCGTTCTTGTATAGCTTTTCGTCAGTCATACTCAAGACTACGCAGTATGTCATCAATTTTGTCTACGTACTTTAAGATGTTTGGCTCTCCACGTTGCCGCATGAATTCAAAATGCGCCATAAGGATCTCCTTCAACCTTTCATAATTCTCAGGAGATACCAGACGACACAATTTCAGGTATATGAAGATCCAATCAGCTCCACCATCACAGACACCCAATTTGCGTCTTCCATCCAAAATAGGGAGAACATCGTTATTAAAAAACTTAGAAAGAGTCCCGTACTGTTCAAACACAAATTTAGAACAATTGACAAGATCTGTTTTCAGTAATTGAACAGATTCCTCAAAATTGAGTCCATCTTTTCTGAATTCATATATGTTCAATCTACTAACACTTGTCAAGTTTTCAATTGCATCAAAAAAAACATCATCGTTGGCTCTTTGGTCAGCCTTCGACAGGACGTTATACGGCTTGAACCAATCATTCAGAATATTGAACTTAACACCGTAGTGAGGTCTTATGCATAGTTCGTCATAATTGGTCCAATGCTCAAGATCGATTGATTTTCGCATACCTCCCTCCTGGATGCTTAAAAGATTTAGCGATTTCGTGAACTTGAATTTGGAAAAATACTCATCAGACATTAATTCTGATAGTATTCTTGAGAATAATTCCTTTGACGTCATATTCGCATTAATTTTTTATCACCATATTGAATTAACTGTAAAAGCTGCCACAGACAATACTGAGCAGAGGGCCGACAGGAGTATTTTCACGGGAGATTTATTCATGATTGGAGAGGATATTGGTTAGTGACGCCTAAATTACACAATTATTTCTATTTCTCCAAACTTTTCTGAGGCTTTCTTAATGTAGACCTGCAAATTATGTTGTAAAACATGTTTTGTCAGCCGTATAAAGATGTTTCGTTTTGCATTTGCTCAAACCTGTGTTGCGGCAGCCGGTTGAGAACTGGGGAGACGTGAAGCGAGACGCGAGAAGAAAAATGTTAATAAATTTGTAAATTTTGAAAAAAATTACTACTTTTGTGCGCTGATATGACAAAGTTTATCAATCTGCCGCAGGCAGTGGTCTAAACTTTAGCAAGATGAATATATTTTTACAGGATAATCAATATAGGTAAAAAATGAAACTTGCAGGTAGAAATGTCAGTTTAGGATGGCTAAGCGTGCTTTTAGGCATCGCAGCCATCAGCATCTGGGGAGTATTCTTCCCCTATTCAGGCACCCTTTTCAATCTCGGTGAAGACGGCGGCATCTGGGCAAATATTGCCTGGATGATAACAGCCACGATATTCGTGCTGATGATGACTCCGGGTCTTTCATTCTTCTATGGAGGTATGGTGAGGAAGAAAAATGTGATTTCCACCATGCTCCAGAGTTTTATAGTAATGGGCTTTGTCAGTGTCTTGTGGGTCATCGTTGGTTTCGGTCTCGCTTTCGGCAACGACGTATGGCATATCATCGGCGACCCGACCGACTTTCTGATGTTTCGCAATGTCGGCGTAGGCAACATAACGGGTGAAGGAAGTGTTATCTCGGAGATTGGCATTGCCACCACTACAATCCCTCTGGCGCTCTTTGCACTTTTTCAGATGAAATTTGCCATTATCACGCCTTCTCTAATTACCGGAGCGTTTGCCGAGAGAGTGCATTTCACCGGCTATCTGCTCTTCATGATGCTTTGGACCATCATAGTATATTGTCCTCTTGCACATTGCACATGGCATCCTGAAGGCCTGTTCGGAATGCTCCATGTGCATGACTATGCAGGTGGGATAGTGGTGCATGCGGCTTCAGGTATCGCCGCACTTGCGGGTGCAATTTTTCTTGGAAGGCGTCAGGAGAGCCGGAGTGAATCGCATCGTCCGGCCAACGTGCCCTTTGTGCTTCTCGGAGCTGCCCTCCTCTGGTTGGGCTGGTTCGGTTTTAATGGTGGAAGTTCGCTTGCTGCGGATGGTATCGCCATCTCAGCATTCCTCAACACAAACACTGCTGCCGCAACAGCAATGGTGACATGGGTGACTCTTGACGCGGTGCGCGGCCGCAAACCATCTGCTATGGGTGCGTCGATAGGCGCGGTGGTGGGACTCGTAGCCATTACTCCCATGGCCGGTTGGGTGAGCGCAGGACAAAGTATCTGCATTGCATTCATAATCACACTCTGTTGCAATTTCGCCGTAACATGGAAAAGTTACTCCCGCATGCTTGATGATGCCCTTGATGTGTTCCCTACTCATGGGCTGGGAGGCATCATCGGCACTCTGCTCACAGGAATCTTCGCATACGATTTTTTTGCAGATAGTGACCCGGAGATGATCTCACGCACCGGTTTTTTCTTCAATCATCTCCTTGTCATCATCGGCGTGTTTGTCTATACTTTCGTGGTCAGTTATTTCCTATATTGGGTCACTGATAAGATAATTCCCATGAGGGTGTCGGGAGAGAGCGAGAAGACTGGCCTTGACGCCTCTCAGCATGATGAATTCTATGATCCGGACGGCACCCGCGAGTTCCCGTCGGAAGATGAATGGTTTCGTGGCATCGAGGAGAATTGAATCGGGATGTGGAGTAAGATAATAATTCGTTAAATCATGATTCTTATATAACGTTTATGAGAGAAGCGGAAGCAAGGGGTCTTTACGACCCGAGATTCGAGCATGACGCCTGCGGAGTGGGCCTGCTTGTCAATATTCGCGGCAGAAAAAGCCATAGTCTCGTAGAGAAAGCCCTTCAGGTGCTCGAGCACATGGTGCACAGGGGGGCGGAAGGAGCCGATCCCAAAACCGGTGACGGAGCCGGAATCATGGTGCAGATTCCGCATGAGTTCATCCTTCTGCAGGGTGTGCCGGTGCCTGAGAAAGGACGCTACGGCACCGGAATTGTATTTATGCCCCACAGCAGAGAGGCGCGCGAGGAAATCTTCGGCATCATTGAAAGGGAGGCGATGGACGACGGAATGACACTGCTGGCCACCCGCGAAGTGCCGACCAATAATTCCTCGCTCGGAGAAGTGGCGCGAAATTCCGAACCTGCAGTGCGCCAGATATTCATAAGCGATGAGGAGAGCGACCGCCCGATGGAACTGCGGCTCTATCTTCTCAGAAAAAGAGTGGAGAAGAAGGTGGCCGAGTCTGATATTGAGGGCAAGGATGATTTCTACATTTGTTCGCTATCATCGAAAAATATCGTCTACAAGGGAATGCTCACCAGCATGCAGCTGAGATATTATTACCCCGACCTGATGAATCCGCGCTTCACGTCGGCCATGGCCCTTGTGCACTCCCGTTTCTCTACGAATACCTTCCCGGCCTGGAGCCTTGCGCAGCCATTCCGCATGGTAGGCCATAACGGTGAGATCAATACCATTCAGGGCAACCGCCTATGGATGAAGGCCCGCGAGAGCAGCATGCACCCGGCGGCTTTCGGTGATCAGGATATGACTCCCCTTATTCAGGCCGGAATGAGCGATTCGGCCTCATTCGACAATGTGCTGGAATATTTCGTGATGGCCGGAGTCTCTCTGCCTCATGCGCTCGCAATGATGGTGCCTGAATCTTTCAACGACAAGAACCCTATCTCGCCGGCCCTGAAAGCCTTCTACGAGTACCATTCCATCATAATGGAGGCATGGGATGGCCCTGCAACCCTGCTTTTCAGCGACGGACGCTATGCAGGAGGTATGCTCGACAGAAACGGTCTGCGCCCGGCCCGCTATCTCATCACAGCCACCGACACGGTGGTGATAGCGTCAGAATCGGGAGTGCTGGCTTTCGATCCGGCTGAAATCAAGAGAAAAGGGCGTCTGAAACCCGGAAAGATGATGCTCGTGGACATGAAGGAGCATAAGATTCTCTTCGACGAGGAAATAAAGCAAAGTCTTGCCGATATGGCTCCCTATCGCGACTGGCTGGCACGCAACCGCGTGAAACTCGATAAGATATCTTCAGGACGAAAGGTGTCTTCATCGGTTGAAAATTTCGAGCGCCTGCTCCATCTCTTCATGTATGATACAGATGAGATAGAGAGAATCCTCACGCCGATGATAGTTGAGGCCAAGGAGCCTGTTCACTCAATGGGCGACGACACTCCGCTGGCTGCTATCTCCAGACGCCGGCAGCTGCTTTATAACTATTTCCGTCAGCATTTCGCACAGGTCACCAACCCGGCCATCGACCCCTTGCGCGAGGAACTCGTGATGAGTCTCGACAGCTACATCGGTGCTGTGGATGCCGAGCTGATGGATTTCTCTCCTGATCTCTGCAAGATGGTGCTCCTCAACAGGCCTGTCATCTCTAACCGTGAACTTGACCTGCTCCGGCATCTGCGCTATAAAGGCTTTGAGGCGCGCGACCTCGACATGACATTTGATGTGGATTCAGGTGCCGAGGGCATGGAAGCGGCTGTGAAGGAACTCTGCCGTAAGGCCGAGCAGGCGGTAGACGAAGGATGCAGTTACATAATCCTTTCCGACCGCAAGGTCAGCGACAGGCGTGCTCCGATTCCTTCGCTGCTTGCCACAGCTGCCGTGCATCATCATCTAATCGAGGCCCGTAAGCGCACACATACCGCCATTGTGGTTGAGACCGGCGATGCCCGCGAGGTGATGCATTTCGCTCTGCTTGTGGGCTACGGGGCTTCGGCAATAAATCCGTATATGGCTTTCGCCATAATCGACCGTATGGTGGAGATGAAAAAGATTCAGCTTGATTTCCCCACGGCTTTGCGACATTATATCGAGGCTGTTGACAAAGGACTGCTGAAGGTGATGTCAAAAATGGGAATCTCGATGCTGACATCTTACAAAGGTTCACAGCTCTTCGAGGCAGTAGGCCTCTCGGTTGATATCTGCAACCGCTATTTCGGGCATACTCCGTCGAAGATCAGCGGTCTGGGCCTCTCATCCATCACGGAAGATATACTCGATGCGCATGGCGAGGCATGGAGCGAGGAGTTTGATATAGCGCATCCGATAGCTTCGGGCGGCCGGTATCAGTTCAGGCCCGATGGTGAGGCTCACTCATGGAATCCCATGGCCATACGTGCGCTCAGGACTGCCACGCGCAGCGGAGACTATTCGGGATTTGTAGAGTTTTGTGACATTGTCGACAAGAAAGAGACTCCAATATTCGTTAGAGATTATCTTGAGGTGGGAAGACTGGGAGAAAGCATACCGGTTGATGAAGTTGAGCCGGAAGAGGATATACTCCGCAGGTTCGTGACAGGGGCTATCTCTTTCGGAGCCATCTCGATAGAGGCTCATGAGGCTATTGCTGCCGCCATGAACAGTATCGGCGCCAAGTCAAACACCGGTGAGGGCGGCGAGGATTCTGAGCGCTTCAAGCCTCGCGCCGACGGCACATCGGTGCGCTCAGCCATTAAGCAGGTGGCTTCCGGACGCTTCGGAGTTACGGCCAACTATCTCGTGAATGCCGATGAAATCCAGATCAAGGTGGCTCAGGGTGCCAAGCCCGGTGAGGGAGGCCAGTTGCCCGGGTTCAAGGTGGATAAGGTGATAGCGAAGACACGCCATTCCATCCCCGGCATTTCGCTTATCTCGCCGCCTCCTCATCATGACATATATTCGATCGAAGATCTCGCCCAATTGATATTCGACCTGAAGAATATCAATCCTCGTGCCAAGATCTCGGTGAAACTTGTATCCGAGACAGGAATCGGCACCATAGCCGCCGGGGTGGCGAAAGCGAAGAGCGATGTCATAGCCGTCTCCGGAAGTGACGGAGGCACGGGTGCTTCTCCGGCCTCGTCAATACGCTACGCCGGAACGCCGGTGGAGTTCGGCCTCTCGGAGACACAGCAGACCCTGGTCATGAATAATCTTCGCGGTCTGGTGCGTCTGTATGCCGACGGGCAGCTGAAGACGGCGAAAGATGTGCTTGTGATGGCAATGCTCGGAGCGGAGGAGTATGGTTTCTCCACCGCGCCGATGATAGTGCTCGGATGTATCATGGATCGCAAGTGTCACACCAACAACTGCCCTGTGGGCATTGCGACTCAGAAACCGGAATTACGCTCGAAATTCGATGGGTCGGTTGAATATCTGGTGCGCTATTTCCGCTTCCTCGCCCGCAGAATCAGGGAGATGATGGCCGAAAGGGGCATCAGGCGTCTCGACGAAGTGATAGGACACCCGGAATATCTCTTGGTGAGAAGCGAAATGCTGCCTGAAGGACTCGATCTAAGCCGCCTGCTCTACGTGCCGGAAGAAGCCCGCACCAATGCCGTGACGGGTGTGGCCTGTCAGAAACATGAGATTGATCATGTCATAGACCGCGAGATAATTGCCCGGGCCTATCCCGCGCTTGAGTCTCAGACTTCGGTTGAGATGGAATTTCCCATATCCAACACAGACCGCGCGGTGGGCGCTATGCTCTCGGGCGAGATTGCGCTGAAATATGGTGATGAAGGGCTCCCGGGCCACGACATGATAAAAGCTACGTTCAAGGGCTCGGCCGGTCAGAGTTTCGGAGCGTTTCTTGCCCACGGTGTGATGTTCAGGCTTGAGGGCGACGCTAATGACTATGTAGGAAAAGGACTTTCGGGCGGCAGAATTGTGATTGTGCCGCCTAAGGGCAGCGCATTCAGGCCCGAAGACAACATCATTGCGGGAAACACTATACTCTACGGTGCCACTTCCGGAGAAATATTCATCTGCGGAAGGGTGGGTGAACGCTTCTGTGTGCGAAATTCCGGAGCCTGCGCCGTAGTGGAAGGTGTGGGCGACCATTGCTGTGAATATATGACCGGCGGACGCACCGTGGTGCTCGGGCCCACAGGCCGAAATTTTGCAGCAGGAATGAGTGGGGGAGTGGCATACGTCTACGATCCGGAGCGCACTTTCGACTATTTCTGCAACATGGAGATGGTGGAACTGACTCTGGTGGAAGACGCCGCCGACGCCCGCGAGCTTCACAGGCTCATCTCGGCTCACTACCGCCATACCCGCTCTGCGCTTGCCGGGCGCATACTTGATGACTGGGACGCAGCGCTTAAAGACTTCATTCAGGTCACTCCAATAGAATATAAGAAAATCGTAAAGGAAGAGAAAAGATTATGAAATCTGCTTTGCTTACAATAATTCTTCTTGTCATTTCAAACACGTTCATGACCTTCGCATGGTATGGGCATCTGAAGATGCAGAGTCTCGGCTGGATAAAGAGCTGGCCCCTGTTCTGTGTCATTCTCCTATCGTGGGGCATCGCTCTGCTTGAGTATTGCTTCATGGTGCCTGCCAACAGGATGGGATATGTGGAAAACGGCGGCCCCTTCTCCATGATGCAGTTGAAGGTGGTGCAGGAAGTGATAACCCTCACTGTTTTCACAATCATATCGGTGTTTTTCCTCTCAGGAGAGAAACTCCAGTGGACCCATATCGCTGCATTTTTATGCCTTGTGGGAGCGGTATTCTTCGTGTTCCTGCCCACGGGTAAATAAACGGCATCCGGCATCGGGGAGTATCAATCCCTGATGCCGGATGTCTTTTTCATCACTGAATCATCAGATTATCTCTGAATCAGAAGAGGTGTTTGTAGTGCCTCCTTTGGGCGTGTTGTCCTTGAAGAGGCCGCTGAGATATTTTTCGTTGATGCGCTGCATCAGTTCCCAGAAATTCGGTACGAACAGCGTTCCGATGAAGGCATTCACGGCCATGCCGAAGACGATGGCGGTGCCCAGTTCTATGCGGCTGTTGGCACCCGCTCCGGTGGAGAACATCATGGGCAGCACTCCGAATACGAATGCAAGGGCTGTCATCATTATCGGCCTGAACCTTATCACTCCGGCGTCATGGGCCGACTGCATGATGCTCTTGCCGCTCTTCCGGAAGTCTGTGGCGTATTCCACAATCAGGATAGCGTTCTTGGCAGCCATACCTATGAGCAATATAAGTCCTATCTGGGTGTAGACGCTTATAGACTGGCTCATGCAGATGCATCCGAGCACAGTGCCAAGCACCGCTATCGGCACCGCAAGTATCACGGCTATCGGGTCGGTCCAGCTTTCATACTGCGCAGCCAGCACGAGGATGGTCATGATTATGGCGAAGATAAGCACGAATGTGATGGTGGTGCCCGAGTTGGTTTCCTGATAAGCTATACCTGTCCATGCGTAAGAATAATTCTTTCCGAGAGTTTTCTCCACGATCTCTTCCATCGCCTTTATTCCTTCCGACGATGATACGCCTTTAGCGGGGGTGACGGTGACCGATGCTGACTGGTACATATTGTAGCGGCTCACTGAAGCCTCTCCCATCACCGGCTCTATACTCGTGAAGGATGAGAACGGCACCATCATGCCATCGGTATTCCTGACCGAGAGGCGGAGAATATCGTTTATGTTGTCGCGGGCTGCCTGATTTCCCTGCATCCGCACCTGAAACACGCGGTCGAACTCAACGAAATCGTTTACGTAGCTGCCTCCCATATATTCGCTCAGGGTGTTGTAGATGTCGGCCATCGTGAGGCCCTGCATCTTAGCCTTATCCCGGTCAATATTTAATTGATACTGCGGCACCTCGCCCTGATACATCGAGTTGAACGACTGTAGCCTCGGGTCTTTTTCCACCGCAAGCCTCAGCGCCTCGATTGCCTTGTAGGTCTCGGTTGGGCCGAGCGAGTTGATGTCAAGCAGATTCATCTCCAGGCCCGATGACATGCCGAGGCCGGGGATCGCCGGAGGATTGATAGTGAACACGGTCGCACCCTGATATTTCTGCGCCAGACGGTCTACTTCAGCCATCACATTGTCAACAGATTCCTTGCGTCCGCGATCTTTCCATGGCTCCAGCATCACGAAAAGCGATGCTCCGTTTGAGGCCGCTCCGCCTCCCATCATGGAAAAACCGGAAATCGTCATCACATCTTTCACTGCCGGGAGCTCCTTGATTTCCGCCGCAAGCTGATTGGTGATCTTTTCGGTGCGTTCGAGCGACGCGCCGGTGGGAAGCTGTACGGAGGTCATGAAATATCCCATATCCTCAGAGGGTATATAGCTTGTGGGCCACTTGATGAATCCCCAGAACGCAAGCCCGGATAGCACTAAGAAGACCGCGAGCGACATCTTGGCATGCCTGAGCATCGCTGAGATGCACCGGTTATATAGATTCTCGACTTTTGTCCATAACGCATTAAACCATCTGTAAAGGAAGAATTTCGCAGGCTTTCGCGGTGTCAGGAACAGCGCGCAAAGTGCCGGTGTGAGCGTGAGGGCGTTGAAGCCTGAGAACGCAGTGGAGACAGCGATAGTCAATGCAAACTGCTTGTAGAGTTGTCCGGTGATGCCCGATACAAACGCCGTAGGAATGAACACCGAAAGAAGCACGAGCACTTCGCCCACCACAGGGCCGGTGAGTTCCTGCATTGCCTTCACAGCGGCATCATGCCGGGAGAGCTGCCCTGAGTCTACAAGTCGGGAACAGTCTTCCACCACCACGATTGCATCATCCACCACTATCGCAATAGCCAGCACGAGGCCGAAAAGCGAGAGAGTATTGAGAGAGAAGCCCATGAGCTTCATCACCGCGAAAGTGGCTATCAGAGATACCGGTATGGTGATCATCGGAATCACTACCGCCCTCCAGTTCTGCAGGAAGATGAGGATCACAGCCATTACGATGAGCGACGTAAGCAGGAATGTGACGAAGAGATCATCGATAGATTCCTTCACATAATTCGTCTGATTCATGATGACATTGAGATGCACACCATCGGGGAGATACTGACTCAGACGCTCTATCTCTGCCGTGACTCCTTTAGCCACTTCCAGTGCATTTGCACCGGGAAGTTGGTTTATGCCTATCGCACAGCTCGGCTTGCCGTTGACAGTGGAACTGTTGGAATAACTTTCGGCGCCTAAGTCGATCTTGGCCACATCTTTCAGTCGGAGAAGGTTGATTCCGTCGGTCTTGATGACTATATTTCCGAATTCCTCGGGTGAGGACAGGCGTCCGTGGCTCACGAGCGTATATTCAAACGCTGCATTGTCGTTATGGGGCGGCTGTCCTACCGATCCGGCGCTTACCTCCATATTCTGCGACTGCACGGCCGCGGCCACGTCGGCCGGGGTGAGACCTCTCACTCTCAATGCTTCCGGATCGAGCCATATACGCATGCTGTATTGGCCTCCGCCGAAGGCGTTCACGCCTCCCACTCCCTTCACGCGGGTAAGAGGATTCACAAGATTCAACTCGGCATAGTTGGTGAGATAAAGCGCGTCGTAGCGTGAATTGTCGTCAGAGGTCAGCGCAAGAAACATTATCTGGTCGCTCGCCTCTTTGTTTACGCTCACGCCCTGCTGGGCCACTTCGGAAGGCAGCGACGCGCTGATGAGCGAGATACGGTTTTGCACCTCCACGGCAGCCTGGTCAAGGTCTGTGCCGTTTTCAAACGTCACTGTCAGACTGTAACTGCCGTCAGAACTTGAAGTGCTGCTCATGTAGAGCATCCCTTCCACACCATTTATCTGCTGCTCGATGGGCACGCCCACGGTCTGAGCCACTGTGGAGGCGGAGGCTCCGGGATAGGCGGCCGACACCATGACGGTGGGAGGCGTGATATCGGGATACTGCGCTACAGGCAGCGTGAAATAACACAGCGCGCCGGCCACCACCATGATTATTGCTATCACAGTGGCGAAAATAGGGCGGTTTATGAAGAATTTGGAGAACATGGCTATAAGAATATGTCAAAAAATGCAATAGGCATCTTAGATTGTTATTTCTGCAATTTTGGGTTCACTTGCATACCGTTGCGCACGGTGAGAAGAGCCTCTGTCACATACCGGTCGCCGGGTTTGAGGCCTTCGTTCACGACGCGGAGCGAATCCCTGTAGAGTTCTCCTGTCTTGATGGGAGTATACACTATTTTGTCGGAATCATTCACGAGATAGACGTATTTACCGAGCTGATCAGTGCCGATAGATGAATCTTTGATGAGAATTGCCTTTGAATTGATGCCGTAGGGGAGTTCCACGGTCACATACATGCCGTTTTTCAGTTCGTTGTAAGGATTGTCGATTCTTCCTCTGAGTTCGAGCGTGCCGGTAGAAGAATTCACAGAAGGAGATTCATAATATAATTCCGTGGTATAGGTGTGGGGGAGATCCTGTGCGAACTTCAGGGGCACTTTGCTGTAGAGGCTCTTATTGCTGATTCCGGCCTGTCCGGCCATCTGCTCATATTGGGCATCCTCGATGTGGAATTGCGCTACCATCTGCGTGTTGTCGTAAAGCGTGGCGAGAGTCACCGGAGCCCCGGCCCCGTTTATCACCGATCCCACGCTGAAGGCTCCGTTGCTCACATATCCGCTCATAGGGGCGGTTATGGTGCAGTAGCTCAGGTTGAGACGTGCGAGACTCAGGGCCGCTTCAGAGTCTTTCACCGATGCGGCGGCCTGCTCCATCTGCGATTTAGCCTGAATCACTTCTATCTGCGACACGGCATCGCTCTTCAGCGCCTCGCTCAGCGCCTCGTAATTGCGGCTTGCATAGTCATACTGGCTTTTGGCTGTGGTGAGTGCGGCTTCGGCCCGCTTCACGGCATCACGATATTGCGTAGACTCTATGGTGAAGAGCACCTGACCCTTATTCACAAACTGGCCGGCTTCATAATTGCTGCTTTGCAGAGTGCCGTTAACGCGGCATACTATGTCGATCGAATTGTTGGCCATCAGCAGGCCCGGATATGTCTTATGGAGCACTATTGAGTCTACGAGTGGCACGGCTACGTTTATTTCAGGTATTTCCGTGTCGGTGTCGGCCTTCGATTGCTTCGAGCAGCCGGTTGCGAGCGCGGCAGAGGCTGCCGCTGCCGTTATGAGGAGGTAAAGACTTAGATTCTTCATGGCTGATTTATGAGATTAAGGAAGATTATTTTTTATAGTTGATGGTGCGGGAATACAGATCTGATTCACCCGACTTCCACCCTCCGCCGAGAGCCTCGTAAAGATTTACCACTGCGGTGAGTGCCTTGCCCTGTGCCGTGATTTGTGAATCCTGATTTGAGATGAAGCTCAACTGGGCATCGACCACGTTGTTGAAAGGCGAGAGCCCCTTTTTATAGAGCTGCACTGCAAGGTCGAGCGAGCGACGGCTTTCGTCGATCACATCGGCTGTCAGTTCTATGGTCTTCATCGCCGACTTGAAAGTGGTGGTGGCATTCTGCACTTCCACCACGGCCTGCATCACTGTGAAATTATAATTATCAACAGAGGCCTCGAGTTGAGCTCTGGCCGAGGCCACGCGGGCACTGCGGGCAAGCCCGTCGAATACAGTCCACGAGAGTGTGGGCGCCACCTCCCATGAGATGCTGCGGCCCGTGAAGAGATTCTTTCCACTGTGCGATTCGGTGCTGATGCTGCCCGAGATTGAGAGTGTGGGGAGGAAATCTTTCTTTGCTATGCCTGCCTCGGCAGCATATTGCGCCAGTTCATATTCCGCGCGGATGATGTCGGGACGGCGCCGCAGAAGATCGGCGGGCACTCCCAGCTGAGCGCCATATTTGATTTGTGGCATCGGGGCCGGAGTGCCGAGCCATCCGTCTATTTCCTGAGGATAGCAGGCTGTCAGCAGCGCTATTGAATTGATGGTGCTCTCTATCATGGCCTCCAGGGGCGGGATTGTGGCCCGGGTTGAGGCCACCACAATCTTCGACTGAGTCACATCGAGCATGCTGGCGAGGCCCGCCTTGAAGCGTGCTTCCACTATGGCAAGCACCTTGGTCTGCTCTGCCAGATGGTTGTTGGCCACGAGCAGTTCATTCTGATATGTGCGCAGATTTATGTAAGCCTTGGCAACATTGGCGGCCAGAGCCACCATCGCCGCTTCATACTCAGCCCGCGTGGCGTTGTAGGCCGCATTGTTAGCCTTCACGTTGGCTCTGATTTTTCCGAAGAGGTCTATTTCCCATTGCGCCGAGGCTCCGATTGAGAAATAACCATATCGATCGGCATTTTCCGGCACCGGGTCGGTGGTGCCCGATGTCTGTCCCTTCGTATAGCCGGCGTTGAGATTGATTGTTGGGAAATAGGCTCCTTTGGCAGCCTCCACAGTGTGCCGGGCCATGTCTATGCGCTTCACTGCGGCCGCAAGATTATAGTTGCGGTCGATAGCCATGTTTATCAGGGAATCGAGCGAGGAATCGCCGAATGTTTTCCACCATTCGTCGTCGTTCGGAAGTTTCTGATTGTAGGGTGAGGTGTAGCTCCATTGTCCGGGAATCGTATCGGTGAGCCATCGCGGTTGGGCCGTCTGCGCTGACGCGGCAAACGTCGTCAGTGTGGCTCCCAGGCAGCAGATTATAGTCTTCTGTAGATAGTTCATTGTGGAATATCGTGTTTCTCAAGGTGTATGAATATAGATGCCTTTTTTAAAGCAAAACGCGCACGGGCAAGGATAGTTCAACAGTAGATGTAAAAATATCCACGTCAATTTGACATGCTGCGCGGCAGGAAGTCTGTCATTTTGATTGGATAGTTGCGCTTAATAATGCGGCTTATGGCAATTTTAATGGAAAAGTGTTGCGCGTTATCGAAATTTTTGTTATCTTTGCGCTTTCAAAGGAAATTAAGATATGTCAGCTAAGAAACCTCGCATCCTTCTCATATATACCGGAGGCACGATCGGCATGATAGAGAATCCGGACACGAAAGCATTGGAGCCTTTCGACTTCAATCATCTTCTCGACAACGTTCCGAAGATAAAGATGCTTGATTTCAAGATTGATAA
Organism: uncultured Sangeribacter sp.; assembly: GCA_964410515.1. Classification (GTDB taxonomy): domain Bacteria; phylum Bacteroidota; class Bacteroidia; order Bacteroidales; family Muribaculaceae; genus Lepagella. The sequence continues at coordinate 38,443 of CAYPGW010000026.1, forward strand.
TTTCCAGTTTGACGTGCCTATCGACTCTGCCGACATGAATCCCGCTCATTGGGGGCAGATGGCAAAGGTGATAGAAGACAATTATGATGACTACGACGGATTCGTGATTCTCCACGGCACCGACACTATGGCCTACACCGCATCGGCCCTCAGCTTCATGCTCAACAATCTCACAAAGCCGGTAATCATCACAGGGTCTCAGCTGCCTATCGGGGAGGTGCGCACCGACGGCGAGGAAAATCTCATCACGGCCCTGCAGGTGGCAGCCGCCAGAGACACCGACGGAGGCCCAATGGTGAGGGAAGTGGCCATTCTCTTCCAGAACTCCCTTCTGCGCGGCAACAGGAGCACCAAGTTCTCGGCCGATAACTTCGACGCTTTCCGATCGAGCAATTACCCGGTGCTTGCCAACATAGGCCTCACCATCACTTATAATAAAGACGCATTGCTGCGTCCGTCGAAAGGGAAGGAATTCAAGGTGGAATATTTCATGGATACCAACGTGACATATCTCGACCTCTTCCCCGGAATTCAGGAAAGCGTCGTGAAGGCAGTCCTTTCCATTCCCGGTTTGAAGGGAGTGGTGATGAAGACCTACGGCGTGGGCAATAGCCCCAGCAATCCGTGGCTTTTCGATTGCATCCGCGATGCCGTGCAGAAAGGGCTGCTCGTAATCAACATCTCGCAATGCTCCAACGGTAAGGTGACGCCGATGAAGTATTCCGCCGGTGTCGGGCTCGCCAAAGCCGGCACCGTCTCGGGCCACGACCTCACATCTGAGGCTGCCATCACCAAAATGATGTATCTCTTCGGAATGGGGGCCACCGCGCAGCTTGCCGGCAAATATATGGAGAAGAATCTCCACGGCGAGCTCACCGAATAGCGCTCCGCGCTGTTAAAGGGTGGTCGGAGGCTCGGAGAGCCGGGATTGTGACGAAACCCCGCGTTTCAACGCGGGGGAAATGATGAAAAGAGCAGCCAGCCTCGGAGGGGCGTTTTTGTGAAGAGCCCCTAACTCCACCACGAGGAAAGGATTCAGCATTAACCGGGTAATTATATGGTCGCGCTCGGAGATCGCGACAGACCTATCCTGCATTGGGAAAATGTAGGGATGCACCCCGGTGCATCCGCCCCGAAGAAAGGATTTCCCATTGTCCGAGCGCTCGCAGACCGTGTGGCCGGAATATGACCTTGATCCCGATCACAAGTTCATAGAGGCGTTTACTCGTACTCCTTCGCCTTGCGCTTGATGTAATACCATGCGGTCCACACCGGAAGCAGACAGAGGAAAACGCTTACAAATAATTGAAGTATGTTCAGGAAAGCATTCATGATACTTTATGTTTGAATAATTTAAAATATAAACTTGCTCCCACGAGCATGACTGCGGCCAGAACTATACCCCCCGCCAAGCTTAGAAGGCAGTTCATCATGAATGAAGCCAAAGTTACCGGCGTATCAAGACCAAAATATCCCATACTTTTATTTGTTTTTATAGATTGAATGCAACATATATCAGTTTGGAGAATGAATGCCAACAAATCCCCTTAATAATATATAACGCTAAAATCATGAAATCTATCTCAAAAAATACGCAAAATATACGATTTTCTTTCAAAACGTTTTCAATCTTCTGCATTGATACTGCGACCGCCCCATCCTACATTGTGATGTTCAGAACGCGGGATAAGTCCGCGAGCGATCTCCGAGCGCTCGCCCACCGCACCGGGAATTCAGAATGAAAGTGTAGGGACGTGGTGTGCCACGTCTGCAGTGAAACCCCATTACAAGACGCCTGACTCCGGCAGCCCACCGTAGCGGATGCTCCGGGGAGCATCCCTACAGATGCTCAGCAGACATCGCACGCGATGTCCCTACGTATATATCTGTGAATCAAACTTAAAGTAGGGACGTGGCGTGCCACGTCTGCAGTGAAGCCCCACCGCAAGGCGCCTGACTCCGGCAGTCTACCGTAGCGGATGCACCATGACGATTCACAATGCACAATGCACAAATAGCTACGCTCAAGCTAACCTCAATTCACAATTCTCAATTCACAATTCACGATTGGCTGCGCTCAAGCTAACCTCAATTCACAATTCACAATTATTAAAAGGAATGGGAACGCACCCCTCAGGCGCATCCCCACTTCTTCATGAAAACAGTTATTATTGCGTGTTATAGCAGAAATCCTGCACTTATCTCAGCGACACCTTCTTCTTGCCGTCC
>CAYPGW010000027.1:0-40289 GCA_964410515.1 uncultured Sangeribacter sp.
CAGCAATGTTTCATTATCTTCGTATGTTAAATTTTTCTTGGGACAGTAGTGCACCCGGGTGCATCCGCTACGGTAGACTGCCGGAGTCAGGCGCCTTGTGGTGGGGCTTCACTGCAGACGTGGCACGCCACGTCCCTACTTTAACCTGATTCACAGATATATACGTAGGGACATCGCGTGCGATGTCTGCTGAAGGATGTGGGGAGTGCACCATCCGTCCTGTTTGAACCCTTATCCCATGTACTGAAATTCACAAGTCACAATGCACGATGCACGATTGGCTACGTTCATGCTAACGTAAGCCACAATTCTAACGGTGGGCGAGCGCTCGGAGATCGCTCGCGGACTTATCCCGCGTACTGAAATTCACAAATCACAATGCACGATGCACGATTGGCTGCGCTCATGCTAACGCAAGCCACAATTGGGAATTCTTGACGCGGTGGGCGAGCGCGATTACCCGGTGGGGATGCGGTCGGGCGATTTATGCTTTCAAAGGGGTCATTTCAGGTGCTCGGCGTAGGCGTATGCTTCGGTGCTTCCGTAGCGGGCCGCGGCCTTGGCATAGCGGTCGGCTTTGGTGGCATCGGCCTTTACGCCTTTCCCTTCCTTATACATGTGGGCCAGCCTTAGATTGACAATGGCAAGCACTGTCTCGGGCAACCGCGCATCGCGCGCCAGCGGCTCGTAGTAGCGTGCAGCCTGCGAGTAGTTCTGATTCAGGAAGTCGTCGTTATAGTTAAGGCTTCCGAGATAGAAGCGCGCCCAGTCGTCGCCCTTCACGGCGGCAGCCTCCTTTGCCTTGAGCCCGGGCATGAATCCGTCTTTATATATGGGCTCTTTCTTCATGTCTTGCAGGTTATTGACAGTGGAGATCCAGTGCAGTGCGAGCTGCCCGTCTTCAGCAGCCTCGCCCTCGCCGAAACTCTCGCCGGTTAGTGTGCGTCCGAGAGTGGCGCGGGCCGTGTCGTCGCCGAGCTCGCCGGCCACGTAAAGCCAGAAGAATGCTTCGGGATAATCTACGGGGCCTCCGGCAGAGGCGCGCAGGTTATGGCCGTAGAGACTCGCGCCCCGGGCATAGCCCTCAAGTGCAGCCTGATGAAAATATTCTCTCGCACGCGGCACGTCGGTCTTCACACCGCGCCCCTGAAGATACATCGCTCCCAAAGCGGTGTTTCCGAAACCGAAGCGCATCGGGTTGCATCTGTCGAAATATTCCTTGGCCTTCCTGAAGTCGTTGCGGTTATAGTAATATAGCCCGAGATAGGCCGCGGCCTCAGGTGAGCCGGCATTGGCGACGGCCTGAAGCAGGCGCTCGCCGTCGGAAGTTCTTTTGCTGAAGGCGGGGTTGAGGGCATAGAGCGCCCCGAGTTCGGCAGCGGCGCGCAGATCGTTTTGCGCGGCGGCAGCCTTCAGACACTTTTCTGCCACCTCAGGACTCGCCACCTTATGATAGAGAGCGAGCGTCACCACGCTGTCGGCCGATATTCGGCCTGCCGCATACTGCCCCGTGACCGAGGCCACTATCGAGTCTTGCTTATGCCGGCTCAGTTCGGGAGCGGCGGCGCGCGCCACGGTAGCCGTGGGGTTGGTTTTGGCATGATTGCGGAGCAGGGTCATAAGGCTTTCCTTTATGTCGGCATGCGCGCCGACCGAGGCGAAGAGGAGGCTCAGGAGAATGAGTGTCTTTTTCATAGCATAGTGGAATTAAGGGTTAATGTTCAGGAAAAACACGCCTGCGCCATATATAGTTCAGTGAGGAGTGATTAAAAAGCCGCTCCCCCACACAGATTTCGGGGGCTATGCCCCGAATTGTTAAATAATGTTAAAATAGGGGGGGTATGGTCTATTATGTTAAAAAATGTAGTAATTTTGAATCGGTGAAGGGGTAGAAACTGAGTTTTGACCCGCCAGCGTACCTGAAAATCTGAACAACTGAACCCAAAATATGAGATTATTCACAATTCAATGTAGAACTAAAAAACATCCTGCATGAAAAACGTATGTTTTACCATGAGCCGGAAGGTATGGGTGACGATGCTTATGCTACTCACTCTCTCACTCCCCGCTCTCGCGCAGAAAGTGACAGTCCGCGGCTATGTGGACGACACTCTCGGCGAACCACTCATCGGCGCCACAGTCATTGAGAAAGGCACCTCCAACGGCACGGCGACCGACATCGATGGCAACTTTACCCTGTCGGTCAATCCGGGTGCCATTCTTCAGATCAGCTACGTTGGCTACACTCCTCAGGAAATAGCCATCAAGAACCAGACCGACATCAAGGTTACCCTTCAGGAAAACAGCACACTCCTGGCCGAGACCGTAGTGATCGGTTACGGCTCTGTAAAGAAATCTGACGCCACCGGCTCAGTGTCGGTGATCAACCCGAGCGAGATTGCCGAAGGCATCTCCACCTCGGCTCAGGATCTTCTCACGGGCGCGAGCCCGGGCGTGGTAGTGACGAGCGGCGGCGGTAGCCCCGAAGGCGGCGCCACCATCCGCATTCGCGGCGGCTCCTCGCTCTCTGCCACCAACGACCCTCTGATAGTGCTCGACGGCGTGCCTCTGGCAAACGACGGGGTGCAGGGTATGGCCAACCCCCTCGCCATGATCTCGCCTGACAATATCGAGTCGATGACAGTATTGAAAGATGCCTCTGCCACAGCCATCTACGGTTCGCGTGCATCAAACGGCGTCATCATCATCCAGACAAAACGCGGAAAATCGGGCCGCCCGCAGGTGAACTTCTCGGCCAATGTGAGCGTCGACACTCCGCGCCGCACATGGGAAGTGCTGAATGCCTCCGAATTCTCAAGCCTCATCAAGAACTACTGGGGTGCTGACTCAGAGGCTGCCGCGCAGCTCGGCACTGCCGACACCAACTGGCAGAAGGAAGTGCTCCGCACAGCCATCTCGCAAGACTATTCTCTCAGCGTGGGCGGAAAGGCCGGATTCATGCCTTATCGCGTGAGCGGCACCTTCACCGAATCGAACGGTATCCTGAAAGACAGCCAGATGAAGCGTGTCACCGCAGGCTTCAACCTTACTCCCGAATTTTTCGACGGCAAGCTCAAGATCGCTGCCAACATCAAGGGATATTATATCCGCAACACGTTTGCCGACTCAGGAGCTGTGGGCGGTGCAGTGGCATTCAACCCCACAGTGCCCGTGATGAGCAACATCCCCTCAGGCAACGCTGAATTCCCCTATTTCTACAACGGATACACCTCGGTGACCACCGACAACTTCCACTCCTGGAACATCAACGGCACCGTAAACCCGCTGGCCACGATCAAAGACCGCGAGAACGTTTCGAACGTGTACCGCTCAAACGGCAACCTGCAGATTGACTACGCATTCCACTTCCTGCCCGAGCTGCATGCCAACCTCAACCTCGGTTATGACGTGAGCAAGTCGAACGAATACAACGATCTGCTCCAGAACTCACCCAACGCCTGGAACTCGAACATCAAGAACGGCGCCGGCACTCACTACACTATCTATGAGATGCGCCGCAACACGCTGCTCGACTTCTACCTCAACTATAAGAAGGAGTTCGAGGCCATCCAGTCTAACCTCGACGTGATGGCCGGCTACTCATGGCAGCGCTTCGACGCACACGGCCGCAACAACGGCACTGTCTACACCACCAAGGGCTTCTACGGCCCCGCCACCACCGGAGGCGTGCTCACCATCAACCCCGACACAGCAGAGCCGGGCACTCACATTGCCCCCAACTACTACTGGAGCTCGGGCAACCTGATGCTCGTCAGCTTCTTCGGACGTATCAACTACTCTTTCAAAGACACCTACCTCCTCACCTTCACTCTCCGCGACGACGGAACATCGCGCTTCTCGAAGGCTAACCGCTGGGGCCTCTTCCCCGCACTCGCACTCGCATGGAAGATCAAGAACATGGACTTCATGCAGGCGGCCGACAACATGAACGAGTTCAAGCTCCGCCTCGGATGGGGTATCACCGGCCAGCAGAGCGTGGGCGGATACTTCCCCTACATGCCAGTCTACAACGCATCGACTCAGGGTTCCTACTATCCTAACCTGCTCACAGGCCAGTATGTGAACTCAAACGGCGAGATCAACTCCACAACCCTCTATCCGGGTGCCTACAACCCCAACCTGAAATGGGAGGAGACCACAACATGGAACGTGGGTGTTGACATGGGATGGTGGAACAACCGCCTCACCGTGGCCCTCGACTGGTATCTGCGCGAATCGAAAGACCTCCTCTCGTTCGTGACAGTGGCTCCCGGCTCGGCTACATCAAACATGATGGACCAGAACATCGGCTCGCTGCGCAACGTAGGTCTTGAGGCTACAATCGGCGCAAAACCGATCGTGACCGACGACTTCACATGGACCACAAACTTCAACGTGGCCTGGAACAAGAACAAGATCACCAAGCTCAACAGCACCGACGACCCGAATTCATTCATCACCACAGGCGACATCTCGGGCGGCACAGGCAACAAGGTACAGGCCCACAAGGTGGGATATCCGGCCTACACATTCCTCCTCTACGAGCAGGTATATGACCAGGACGGCAAGCCTATCGAGGGTGTCTACGTAGACCAGAACGGCGACGGAACCATCGACGACAACGACCGCATCTTCAAGCACTCCAAAGACCCGAAGGTGACCATGAGCTGGAACAACACACTCTCATGGAAGAACTGGGATCTCGGATTCCAGCTCCGCGCCTCGATCGGCAACTACGTCTACAACGACGTGCTCTCCACTCACAGCACTCTGTCGGAGACATTCAACACCTCAGGCGTGCACAACCTTATCAAGACCGACTATTATCTGCAGGGCGGCGAAACCACCAACCGCTATTATTCAGACTACTGGCTGAAGAACGCCGGCTTCGTGCGCTGCGACAACATCACACTCGGCTACACCTTCCACAACCTTATTCATGACCGCCTGCGCCTGCGCCTCTACGGAGCAGTGCAGAATCCTTTCGTGATCACGAAATATAAAGGTCTGGATCCGGAAGTGTTCGGCGGCATAGACAACAATATCTATCCGCGTCCGATATCCTACACACTCGGTCTGGTGGCCACTTTCTAATTTATATCTCCACAATTTGAAATAGATTATGAAATCATATATCAGCAAATTCTTCACCGGAGTCGCGCTTCTGTCGATGACAGGCCTCGCATCGTGCGTCGGAGACCTCGACCAGATGCCCAACGACCCCAATACAATCACTTCCGGCAGCTTCGGCAGTGACCCCTCGGCAGCCTTGGCAGCCGTGATGGGCAAATGCTACTCTTCTCTCGCCCTTTCGGGGCAGGGAGGCCCCGACGGAGACTCTGACATCTCAGGTCTGGACGGAGGAACATCAAACTGGAGCCGCGTGATCTTCATGCTCAACGAATTCACCACCGACGAAGTGTCGTGGATCTGGCCCGACGTAGGTGTGTTTGACCTCTGCACCAGCACATGGGGAACCTCCAACGGCAACCTTTTCGGTGCCTACGGCCGCCTCTACACCCACATAGCTGTCTGCAACGATTTCCTGCGCGGCTACCGCGACGGACTCTACGGCTCCTCGGCCGAAGGCGAGCAGTTCACACGTGAGGCACGCGCACTCCGCGACCTCTCATATTACTACATCATCGACTTCTTCGGCAACGCCACCCGCGCATGGGACGACATGCCCTACGGCGAAGTGCCCCAGCAGATGACCCGCGCAGAGCTCTTCAAACTCGTCACCGACGACCTTGAAGACGTGCTCTCCGGCTTCCAGGACAGCGGCGTCTACGGCCGCGTAGGCAAAGACGGCGTGGAAGCACTCCTCTGCAAGTTCTATCTCAATGCCGAGGTCTTCACAGGCACTGCAATGTATGACAAGTGCTGGAGCCACGCTCAGAACATCATCAGCCGCCACCAGGGCGGCGGATTCCAGAACTCCGGCCTTGCCAACGACTATCTCGCGCTCTTCTGCCGCAGCAACGACATGTTCGCACCCGGTGGAAGCCTGAAGGCTCAGAACGAGATTCTATGGACCATTCCCTTTGAATATCCCTACACCGAGAGCTGGGGCGGCACGATGTTCCTCGTAGCCTCATCCATCTCTGCCAAGAGCATGCCCACAGTGCTCTACGGCCTCAACGCCGACTGGAGCTGTATGCACGCACGCGAGCAGTTTGCCGACAAGTTCAACTTCACCGACGGCTACAGCGAAGACGGCCGCACATATCTCTGGTGCACCGAGAAGCAGGGCTTCAAGAAAGCCAACGATGAATTCTCAGTATTCACCAGCGGCTACGCAGCAGTCAAATTCACCAACTGCCGCGCCGACGGCAACGGCGTGATGCCGCGTCAGACCTACACCAACGAGGAGGGAGTCGTATTCAACTGGGCAGGCGTGCCCGAGGTGAACGGCCTCCCCGCACAGACCGAGAACTTCACAAGCTCAGACTTCCCCATCATCCGCCTCGCCGACGTCTACCTGATGGCAGCCGAATGCTCGCTTCGCGGAGCCGGCGACAAGGCCACCGGTCTGAAATATGTGAACTTAATCCGCAACCGCGCCGGTGTCACAGCTTGGGCCGATGCCAATTTCAATCTCGACAACCTTCTCGACGAGCGCTCACGCGAGCTCTACTGGGAGAATGTGCGCCGCACCGACCTCGTGCGCTTCGGTAAATTCACAGGAACCACCTACACCTGGGCCTGGAAGAACAATGTGCGCGAAGGCGCCGGCATCCCCGACTACATGAACCTCTTCCCGATACCCGCCGATATTGTGGCCACCTACGGCTCCTCAATGAAGCAGAACCCGGGCTATTAATTTATTCAACTCAATGGCTTATAAGAAATGAAAAAGATATCATCACTTCTGGCGCTTCCCCTGCTGATGGGCATAGCCCTCTCAAGCTGCGTGGAAGACACACAGCCCCGCCTTCAGGCGCCGACCGAGTTCAAGCTCAACACTCCGGAGATGGCCAACGAGACCTATATCTTCCGCGACGACGAGAACTATCAGAACCTCAACGACATCACCTTCACCGTGTCGCAGCCAAACTACGGCCTCGGCGTTACTCCCACCTATACCGTGCAGATAGCCAAGGCTGAGAGCGACTTCGCCACCTGGGACGCCGCAATGGCAAAGGGCGATGCCGAAGACGCCAACTCCATCCTGGGCAGCGACGGAAATCCCGTGGCATACACCCTGAACCTGGCTACTCAGCAGGCCGTCATCAACATAGGCGGCACACTCTTCTGCGATGCTGTCAATACACTCTACGGTCTGGATCAGGACAACTACAATCATGAGACGGTAGACGTGGCCGTGCGCGTGCATGCTGCCCTCCCCAACGCTCCGCAGAGCGAGATATGGTCGAACGTCATCAACATCAAGGTGTCGAGCTATATCCCCGTCAGCGAGCCGGGTCGCCTCTACATCATCGGCGACGCCAACCCCGACGGCTGGGATATCAACAGCGAGTCGCTCTATATCGACGAGACCGGAATCGGAACCAAGGTATTCTACGGCAACATATTTGTTCCGGCCGGCAAGTTCCTGTTCAGATTCTATCAGAGCCTCGGCGACTGGGAAAGCTACTCTGTAGGCTCACAGGATGCCGACAATGCCATCGATATCTCCTTCAACAGCGAAGGCCTCTATGAAGGCCCCGTATTCATGGGCATCGAGAAGGGCGACAAGAAGGGTAAAGGTTCCTGGAAGGTAGATGGCTGGGCAGGCGGCAACGTCGAGATCACCGTAAACCTCAGGGATATGAGCATCACAATGCAGAAATCTCAGGGCAAGCAGATCTACGCCATCGGCAACTTCCAGGGCTGGAACATCGACGGCGACAACTGCGCGCTGGAGGAGACTCCCGCAGGCTCAAACATCTATGAGGGCACTTTCGACGTGGCCAAGCCCGCCGACGGCGTTGAGTTTGCGCTCTACACCAAACTGGGCGACTGGGAGAACAATTTCCTCGGCCCGGAAGACGGCAAGCAGGAATTCTCAGTAGCCGGAGGCCCGTATATCGGCACCATCGTGGCAGAGAAGAGAAACTTCAAGTCTTCGAGCTGGACAGCATCCAAGATAAAGATGGCCGTAGACCTCAACAGCTACACAATCACCATCGAAGGAATTTAATCAAAGGTCAACGACAATCATCCCGCCGGGTCGCTCCCGGCGGGGTAACATAAAACTGAAAATATGAAAAAATACAGTGCTATTCTTCTGACTGCCCTGGCTCTCGGTTTCGCCTCATGCGAAGACAAGAGCGATCTCGGCATCGCCCAGATCAATCCGCAGGGGCCGGTAGTAAGCGCTATGGATATACAATATTATCCGTTTACTTACATTGATGCCACCGAGCCCACACTCGGCGACGTAAACCTCGGCTTCATCAACGTGAAGGGTCTCCCCGCAGACTATCAGATAGCCGGCAAGCTCCAGCTCTCCGATTCGAAAGACTTCAGCAAAGTGATAGAAGTGCCCGTGAGCTGCACCGACAAGCACCTCTACGGAAGCATCGGCGACATAGCCGCGCAGTATACCGAAAAATTCTCGAAAGATCCTGATGTGGTGCAATTCTACGGCCGCACCAGCCTCACCGCCACTGCCTCAACCGGCGAGGCCATCTACATCGGCAAGCCGGGCGAATGGCTGGCTCAGGATACGGTCTACACTCTCACCCCCGTGCCCGCAGCGAAGATTCTCGACAGTCAGTATTGCATCGTGCTCGGCGACGGCACCAACTGGGACTGGAACCACATGATGACTTTCAATCATTCCGACATCAACCAGTATGACGACCCCGTCTTCTCATTCACCCTGAAGACTCCGTCGGCTATCGGCAACAAATGGATGATCCTCCCCGGTTCGGATGCCTGGAAGGTGGCATACGGCGAGCCCCTGGCAGGCCATAAGTATTTCCTCCCCGTCTACGACCGCACCGTATCAGACGTAATCTACGGCGACCTCGAGCCGGCCACATCGGGCAATATCAACCCCAACGATCTCCCCTCGATCGATGTGCCATGCGAAATCTCAATCAACGTGCTTGACAACACTTATTCAGTGAAGCCGGCGGTAGAGAATTATTACGTCACCGGCAATGGCTGGGCCAACTGGGGTTCCAACGCATGGATGCCCCTCTTCACACAGGACTTCACCAACTATTACGGCTTCCTGAACCTCGGAACGGAATTCAAGTTCTCGCCCGTGGCCGGATGGAACGGTGACTTCGGCGCCGCAAACGCTCCCGCCGAAAGCGGATCGGAAGGAGCCTACATCTACAAAGGCTCCTGCCATGACAGCGGCAACAACATCGTAATCGGCCATGCCGGACTCTATTTCTGCAACCTCAACGCCAACGACTGGAACTACACTCTCACCCAGACCTCTACATGGGGCCTGATAGGTGACTTCAATGGCTGGGGAGGCGACATAGAGATGACTCCCTCTGACGACCTCTACAAGTGGACTGCCGACCTCACCGTCACAAGCGGACAGGGATGGAAATTCCGCGCTAACGGCAACTGGGACTTCAACCTCGGAGGAACAGAGAACGCTCTCTGGACCAACGGCGACAACATCGTGCTTCCTGATGCCGGAACATACACCATTACCCTTGACCTCACCAGCTATCCCGCAAAATTCACTGCAGTGAAGAAATAAGGCGATTAAGGTGACATAACTCCAAATCCCGCCGGAATATACAGCATCCGGCGGGATTTTTATATTTGCATTTCTCAACGGAATTAATTAAATTTGCATCTCTGACAATCACATTGCTAAAATCTTACATCATGAAGAAATTCACCACACTCATTATGCTGCTGGCATGCATCTTCACCACCGCAGACGCAGCGGCCCGGGCCAACAAAGCCGAAGGAAAGGACTCACGGGCAGATTTTGCCAAAGGTGCAGACGTAGGCTGGCTCACACAACTCGAAGCCGAAGGACATAAATTCTACACTCCCACACCTGAACGGCAGGAAATGGAGTGCATGGAGCTGCTGCGCGACTATTGCGGCATAAACTCAATACGCCTGAGGGTCTGGGTCAATCCCAAGAACGGATGGAACTCAATTCCCGACGTGATGGCGAAAGCAAAGCGGGCCCACGACCTCGGGCTTCGCACCATGATCGATTTTCACTTCTCCGACCACTGGGCCGACCCGGGACAGCAGGAAATGCCCGACGACTGGAAGGCACTCTCCTTTGAAGACCAGAAGAAGGCGCTCGCCAAGCACGTGACCGAAACGCTGACGGCACTGAAAAACATTGGAGTTACACCCGAATGGGTGCAGATAGGCAACGAGACCACTCCCGGCATGATGCTGCCGGTGGGCTCGCTCGACAATCCGGAGCAGCTGACAGCGCTCAACAATGCCGGCTACGATGCCGTGAAAGCCGTGCTACCAGAGGCAAAGGTGATAGTTCATCTTGACAACGGCTATGACCGGGAACGCTTCGACAGGATGTTTGGCATGTTTGAGCAGACAGGAGGGAAATATGACATGATAGGCATGTCGATCTATCCGTTCTGGGCAGCCCAAAACGGATATCCCGGCGGATGGAGCGGAGTGGCCGATGACGCCATCGCCAATATCGACTATCTGAAAGAGCGCTACGGGCGCCCGGTGATGATATGCGAGGTGGGCATGCCATACGACCAGGGTGAACTCTGCGCCGAGTTCATCAAGAGGCTCATGCAGGCAGACTCCGAGGGCATATTCTATTGGGAACCGGAAGCGCCCGAAGGATATAACGGAGGCTACAATTTAGGATGCTTCGAGAATGGGGCTCCCAATGCGGCGCTCACCCCATTCCTCGAAAAATAAAATCCAAATATTAAATTCAGACCACTTCCCCCCGGAGCGTGGCGGATGAGGCATCGGTGACGCGCACCCTGACGAAGTCGCCGGGGCGGAAGTCTCCGCGCGCGAAGACCACCACCTTATTCTGCGATGTGCGTCCGAAGAGTTCATCATTGCTTCGCTTCGAGACTCCCTCGACAAGCACTTCGAACTCGCGGCCCACATCGCGGCGGTTTGATTCGAGACTCAGTTCATTCTGAAGCGCTATCATGCGGTTGAGACGCTCCACCTTAACCTCCTCGGGCACGTCGTCGGGCAGATGCTTCGAGGCAAACGTGCCGGGGCGCTCCGAATACTTGAACATGAAGGCGCTGTCAAATGCCGCCTCGCGCATCAGCGACAGGGTCTGCTGAAAGTCTTCCTCAGTCTCGCCGTGGAAACCGGTAAACATATCGGTAGAGATGCCGGCATCGGGAATGATGCGGCGTATGGCCTCGATTCGGCCGAGATACCATGAGCGGGTATACTTTCGGTTCATATCTTTCAGCACACTGTCGCTCCCGCTCTGCACAGGCAGGTGTATGTGGCGCGCTATGTTCGGGTGGGCGGCCATCACCTCAAGAGTCTCGTCGCTCATGTCTTTCGGGTGAGACGTGGTGAAGCGCACCCTCATGTCGGGAGCGGCCTCGGCCACCATGGCAAGAAGCGCCGGAAAGTCCACTTCCTTCCCCTCGTGGTCTGCATAGCGGTAGGAATTCACATTCTGGCCGAGCAATGTCACCTCCTTGAAGCCCCGGGCCCTGAGGTCGGCAAGCTCACGCAGTATGCTTTCCGGCTCGCGCGAGCGCTCGCGGCCACGGGTATACGGCACTATGCAATATGAGCAAAAATTGTTGCATCCGCGCATGATGCTTATGAATCCTCCCACACCAGTGCCCCCGATGCGGCGCGGCAGCACATCGCGGTAGGTCTCGGTGAGGCTCAGTTCAATGTCGATAGCCTTCTCGCCCGCCTCAGCCGCGGCAAAGAGTTCGGGAAGCTGCATATAGCTGTCGGGGCCGGCCACTATATCCACGCCGTAGTCCTCGATTAGCTTCTTCTTGAGCCTCTCGGCCATACACCCTATCACCGCGATCAGGATTCTTCTCCCCGCCTTGCGTCGGAAAGCCTTCCAGTGGCTGATGCGCTGATAGATCTTCTGCTCCGCATTCTCGCGTATGGAACACGTGTTGAAGATCACTGCCGACGCCTCATTGTCGTCTTCGGTCAGTTCGTATCCGGCCATCCCCATCACCGAGGCCACCACCTCCGAATCGGCCACATTCATCTGGCATCCGTAGGTCTCTATGCGCACTTTCCGCGAAAAAGTGCAATTTTTATCGTCTGCGAGGCAAAAAACTTTGTCCATACTATTTTTTAATTCAAAGATTATTCCTAAATTTGTGCAAAATTACCAAATAAATCTAATCGTTACAAATGAGTATACCATTTATTTCAGCAGAAGAGGCTGCTTCCTACATCAAAAACGGTGATAATGTAGGATTATCGGGCTTCACGGCCGCCGGTACTCCGAAAGTTGTAACAGTAGCTTTGGCCAAGCGTGCCAAAGAACTCCATGAGAAGGGACTCCCGTTCAAGATCAATCTTTTCACGGGCGCCTCCACCAACGACCATGTCGACGGCGAACTCTCCCGGGCCGATGCAATCGCCATCCGCACTCCCTATCAGGGACACGGAGACTCACGCAAGGCCATCAATTCCCAGGCCATCAACTATTTTGACGCTCACCTCTCGCACGTGGCGCAGGATATACGCTACGGTTTCTACGGCGATATCGACGTGGCTATCATCGAGGTGACGGAGATGAACCCGAGCGGCGACGTAATCCTCGGAGCCGGACTGGGCATGACCCCGACGCTGGCACAGAAGGCCAAGAAGGTAATTCTGGAATATTCCAGCTATTACAAGACTTCCTTCCGTGGCTTCCACGACAATTACGTGCCCCTCGATCCGCCTCACCGCCGCGAGATTCCCATCTACAAGCCCAGCGACCGCATCGGCTCGACAGTGCTCCACATCGATCCCAAGAAGATCATAGGCGTGGTGCCCTCCAACGACTCTGAAGGCGTGAAACCTTTCGCCCCCTCTGATGAAGTAACGCATCTCATAGGCGAAAACGTATGCAACTTCCTCGTCTCGCAGTTGCGTCAGGGCCTCATCCCGAAAGAATTCCTTCCCATCCAGTCAGGAGTGGGCAATGTGGCCAATGCCGTGCTCTACGGTCTCGGCGAGAATCCCGAGGTGCCTCCCTTCGAGATGTATACCGAAGTGATTCAGGATGCCGTGATGACACTCATGGAGCAGGGCCACTGCAAGTTTGCCTCCACATGCGCCATGACTTTCTCAGACGACGCCATGCTCCACTTCATGGAGAACATCGACTTCTTCCGCGACAAGATTCTTCTGCGTCCGGGCGAGATCTCCAACAGCCCCGAAGTGGTGCGCCGCATAGGTGTGATAGCCATGAACACGGCTCTCGAGGCCGACATCTACGGCAACGTGAACTCCACCCATGTGCTCGGCACAAAGATGATGAACGGAATCGGAGGCTCGGGCGACTTCACCCGCAACGCCTACCTTTCCATTTTCTCATGCCCCTCTGTGCAGAAGGGCGGCAAGATTTCGGCCATCGTGCCGATGTGCTCACACATCGACCACTCCGAGCACTCCGTGAAGGTGCTCATCACAGAGCAGGGTGTAGCTGATCTGCGTGGCAAGGATCCGCGCCAGCGCGCCGAGGCCATCATCGAGAACTGTGCTCATCCGGCCTACAAGCAACTCCTCTGGGACTATCTCAAGCTCGCCAACAAGAGTGGACTCGCGCACACTCCCCATCACCTGCACGCTGCCTTCGCACTGCACGAAAGCTTTATCGACTGCGGCGACATGAGCCAGGTTGATTTCGGGAAATACTATTGATTTGAATTGGAGATTGATTTCCTTATAAATCGGGATTAAACATGATTTATCATGATAAAACATGATTTATCATGATTAAATCAACTCAGCTCCGGACTTTTCAAGAGGCAAGGCTTTCACAGGCCCTGCCTCCTTTTTTTCTTATATCTTTTTCCTGAGATAGGCGAAGGCTTCGGGCAGTTCGGGAACGCGGAGCAGAACCAGCATTGCGGCTACGGCAGCGACTCCGGCGGCGAGCTGAATCGCCAGCGATATGAGCGACGTGAGATTAAGTTCGTGTGAGATGTCGCCTCCAGGCAAGGGAAGCAGAACTACGGCGATTGCCGCCACCACTGCGGCGCCCATGAAGGGCAAGACATCACGTAAAAGCGACATGACGCCATAGCCGGTGCTGCGCCTCACCATGAAGGCTGCCGCTATCCATGTGACGACCGTAGCACCCAGCTGCCCCCATACAAGCGCGTCGAGGCTCATCGTGAAGACCGTAGCGAGAAGCGCCACTGCAGTAGCCGCGTCCTTCACCACCTCAAGACCCACGAGCCGCTTTCCATGACCGAGAGCCATCATATAGTTGCCGAAAAGCGATATGAACACAGTGCCGATACCCCTTATGCACAGCACCTGAAAGAGGGGTATGGCCACATCCCATTTCGTACCGAAAAGAAAATGGAATATGCTCGCGCCGCAAGCCGCCAGCAGGCTCAGCGCAGGAAAGGTGATAAGGGCCGTGAAGCGGTCGATGCGGCGCATATAGCGGTGGAATGCAGCGATATCGTCCTGCACCCTGCTCAGCACAGGCACGAATGAGGAGGTAAGTATCTGCGAGAGCGACGCGCTACCCATCTTGCTCCATTTGTCGGCCTGCGTGTAACTACCGAGCTGCGAGAGGGAATACCATTTGCCAATCACGAACTGGTAGATATTCAGAAAGAGGGTGTTGAAAAACTGCGTGGTGAACACACTCAGGCCAATATTCCTGATGTCGCGGAGCGACCTCATGGAAAAGACCGCCGACGGCGTCCATCCACCCATCATCCAGAGCCAGCCGCTCTTGAGGGCGGCCAGCGATACGGACTGCCACACTATGGCCCACGCTCCGAAGCCGCCGAGTGCGAGCACTACGCCGAGAATCGATGACAAAGTCAGGGCCACAAGGTCGGCCACAGCGATATGCTTCACATCCATGCGCTTCATCAGGCGATTGGTCTGCACTATCCCGAGGCCGGTCAGCACAAAACCCAGAAACATCACCCTGCTCATGGCCACGAGGCGCTCATCGCCAAAAAAATCGGCTATACAGGGAGCGAGCGCATAGAGCAAGGCATAGACCACGATGCTGACACCGAGATTAAACCAGAACACCGTGCTGTAGTCTTCCCTGTCGGGGTCTTTCTTCTGCAACAGGGCTGCCCCGAAACCTGAGTCTACGAAAAGAATGGCAAAAGCCTGGAAGACGGACAAGACGCCTACCAGACCGAAATCTTTCTTACTGAGCATGTTGGCAAGCACTATGCCGCTCAGTCCATACAGCACCTGAGTGGCCACACGATCGAGCGTGTTCCACTTCAAGGTCTTTACAGTAGCACCCTTCAGGCTCACGTTATATTTTCTTACTGCACCTCAATCGTATCGGTGTCGATGGAGAATACCTTGCCTCCACCTTTCTTCTTGATCACAGGCTGGCCTTTATAGTAAATCTTTGTGTTGCCTATACCTTTTATGCTCAGATCATTGACTGCCCAGCATCCGATTGTGCCGCTTCCCATCACGAGCTTGCAGCATACGTTCTCAGCCTGCAGACGATCGGCCTGGATGGTGCCGTTGCCACACATCAGGAGATCGGCCGTCTGGCATTGGCCACCGAGCGAGATAGTACCGTTGCCGGTCTTCAAAGCAGCCGATATCTTTGTGGCGCGCAATCCGTCGGCCACAATGGTGCCGTTGCCCATCAGTGAGATATCGAGCTTCGAGCCCGGAGCCACAGACTTGAGTGTGAGGGTAGACTCGGCCGAGAGCGACGCATGATCAAGAAAGTCGGAATAGACATAGAGAGTAGGCAGGTCCGGATCGCCCACGAAGGGAGTCTCAACCTGAATGCGCAGTTTATTGCCTTTCTGCGTGATGATGAAGGCCTTGGCATAATGCGCCGATCCTGAATAGGCCACGCGGCTGGGACTTCCGTCGCCTCCGACATAGACCACATTTACATTGTCATCGACCGAAAGTTTGCTAAACTGCCCCACCGGGAGTTTGAATTCTTTTGCGGATATGGTGCCGGCGGTCATCACCACCATCATGGTCAGAAGGATTCCAAACAGTCTTCTCATCTTTTTTACCTTGTTTATTGGTTACTGGTTTTGTAGTTTAGTTAAGTCGAGGGTTGTGGATAGTCAGTCTTATCGAAGAACCTCTCTTCTATCTCAACAAGTAAGTCCTCAAGTTGTTTTTCAGTAGCGGCCCTTAACAGCCTAATTCTTGTTTCCTTGAAGTCGGGAATGCCTTTAAGCAGCGGAGTTGCAGCAAGATGGCGGCGTATGTGAAGAATGCCCCTTATCTCGTCGATGCGCGAGATCGACTCCCTTATCTGGCGGCGTAGAAGATCGAATTTCTCACCGACAGTGATTTCGGGGAATGTGCCGGAATCAAGATATTGCCTCACCTCGCGGAAAATCCAGGGTGCACCGAAACTGGCCCGCCCTATCATCACCGCGTCCACGCCGTAAGTGTCGAAAGCGGCCTTGGCCTGAGCGGGAGTCTTTATATCGCCGTTCCCGATAATGGGAATCTCCATTCGCGGATCGGCCTTCACCTCGCCGATGAGAGTCCAGTCGGCATCGCCGGTATACATCTGGGAGCGCGTTCTCCCGTGGATGGTCAGCGCCTTTATTCCGCAGTCCTGAAGTCTCGGCGCAAGATCGGTGATGATCTTATGCTCGCAGTCCCAGCCGAGCCGGGTCTTTACAGTGACCGGCACCGACACGGCATCAACCACGGCCTTTGTGATGGCCAGCATTTTCTCAGGCTCACGCAGCATTCCGGCTCCGGCGCCCTTTCCGGCCACTTTCTTCACCGGACATCCGAAATTGATGTCGATGATGTCGGGGCGCGCCTTCTCCACAATCCGGGCAGCCTCCACCATGGCTTCGGCATCTCTGCCGTAGATCTGGATAGCCACCGGACGCTCGCGGTTGTCGATCTCAAGTTTGCGCGTGGTGGAGTTGATATTGCGTACGAGAGCCTCGGCCGACACGAATTCCGTATAGACCATCGCCGCTCCCTGCTCCCTGCACATAAGGCGAAACGAAGGGTCGGTGACATCCTCCATCGGAGCGAGCACCACAGGCCGCTCCCCTAAATCAATATTCTCAATTCTCAATGCTAAATTCCCTGTTCAAGATTATCAATTCTCAACATATCGTCAGTCGGCTGCAGCGGTCGGCACAAAGCAGCGAAGCCACTTCGCGCACCTCGTCGGCCGTGACGGCCATGATGCGCTCCGCAGTGTGCGAGGGGTCGTAGATGCGTCCGTGGTGGAGCATGCTTTTTCCCATTCCCATAGCCATATTCTCGCGGTTGTCGGTGCTCACCAGAAGTTGGCCGCAATATTGCTTCTTGATGCGCTCGAGTATTCGGTCGGAGAGGCGATCCTGGATAAGCCTGTCAAGTTCCCTGCGTGTCATCTTCAGGCATTTCTCCACATTCTTCCGGTCACAGCCGATATAGACCGAGAAGAGCCCCGCATCGCTGAAGTTGGATACGAAACTGTCCACACTGTAGACGAGGCCACGCTTCTCTCTCAGTTCCGCGTTGAGCCGGCTGCTCATGCAGGGGCCGCCCAGATAATTGCTGAGCAGATAGAGTGCGAAGCGCCTATCGTCGAAGCGCGAGAAAGTGCGAGCCCCATAGATGGTATGGGCCTGAAAGCCGTCATTATCCACCACGTTGCAGAAGTTTTCCACCATCGGCGGCTCTATTCGCTCAAGTCTGCGCATAGGGAAATGCAGATGCCCGAAATATTTCTCCACAAGCCTGATCATCCTGTCGGGATCATCCGGAGCCGAGATATAGACCACCATATTGCTCGGCGTATAGTTGCGGTCGAGGAAATCGCGGCAGTCGGCCGGAGTGAGCGCGCGCACGCTTTCGGGAGTACCCAGTATGTTGTGCGCCAGTGCATTGCCCGCGAAGATCCGCTCCTCATACTCGTCGTAGACATTTTCAGAGGGAGTGTCGAGATAAGACTTTATCTCCTCCACCACTACCTCATGCTCCGTGGCAAGTTCGGGAGCCGGGAAGGTGGAGTTTGCCACTATGTCGGCGAGCAGCTCAAGAGCCCTCGCGGCATTACCGGCAGGAGCGCTCGTATATATGATGGTGTCTTCTTTCGACGTGCACGCATTCAGCTCGCCGCCGATGCTCTCCATGCGTCGGGATATGACCGATGAGCGACGGCGCAGAGTGCCCTTGAACAATGTATGCTCCACAAAGTGCGCGAGGCCGTGGCGCCCCGGCTCCTCATCGCGGCTGCCGCTCCCTGCGGCCACTCCAATGTAGGCAACGCGGGCATCGGTGTGCGAGACGGCCACCCTCAGGCCGTTGGGCAATATATGAGTTGCATAATTCATCCTGCAAAATTACTCAAAATTTCCGACCCGCGCAAAAATTATTCCCTCACCACACGACTGATAGTCGAGACACCGATGTTTTTCTGCGTAAGGGCAAATCTTCACAACATCAATCATCTGTCAATCTTTTTGAGAATACATCCAATATCGTTTGCAGTACTTTAAGCACATCAGAAGATGTAACGGCCCTGTTCGTTTCAAGAATCTGCACGACAAGTCGGCTATCTTCCTCACGTTCTATCTCATTGCGAAGAACACCAGCATAGTAAGCAATCTGTTCCTCTGATAGTAAGTCGGCAATATCATGTGCCATCCAATAAGCTCCGCCGACAGCGAGGTCAAAGCCGTCAAGTTCATATACTTCCGGATGAATCCCACGTCCTTCATTGGCAAAATAGTAATTACTCACTATGTACCACATATCTTCAGCATCCTTATTGGTGCCGATATTACGGTCAAGCCAAGCATTCAGTTTCAATAAAAACAGTCCGTGCAGTGATGCGATTCGTATCTTAAATTCATTGTCTATGCTTACCGTAATTGCTTCGCTCAACAC
This sequence comes from uncultured Sangeribacter sp., assembly GCA_964410515.1. Lineage (GTDB taxonomy): Bacteria > Bacteroidota > Bacteroidia > Bacteroidales > Muribaculaceae > Lepagella. The sequence continues at coordinate 18,979 of CAYPGW010000027.1, forward strand.
CTCGTCGAAACCTTTGACCGACATAGCTATCGTTTCTTCAGGTGGCCAATAGATGTTGTCATCGTTTTTCGCCAGCGCACCGTAAGGCACTATATCCACTTCATAATCGCCGAAGTAGAATCGTTGAGCCTGATGAGAGGACTTCTTTAACCCATCGGATATCAATGCCCGACAGATTTCATTATACCTGTCCCAGTTAGTTACGGCTATGGCAATATCAAGATCTTTTGTTTTTCTCCTCGCCGACGTATCGACAAGGACACGCAATATGATATCACGCGCAGTTGCACCAATAACAAAGAAATCGCTTCCTATTCTTGAAAAAGTCCGATTAAGCTGACGCAGCAATTCAATCAGTAGCGGATTATCGATCTTTTCAGAGGAGATATTTAAGCTCATTTTCCTTTATCTTTTGTGCGGCCTCGATGCAACGGCCATTAGCAGTATCCATCAGATCCGCGTATGTCAGTATTGCCGGAGTTACATTCGCAGTATCTTCTCCAGCCCAGAATTTCTCATATACGGTAATGTCTCCATCTGTGTCAGGAATAACTGCACCGGTTTTCATAAGGATTGCGGCAGGGACATCTGTATATATGGTAAACTCTCCCGGAGTAAGAAATCCATCGGTAAGGGCAGCAGCTGGTTCCCCTCCCCATATCATACCTTCGGGGAGCGTCATTTCCTTCCAGTTCCTACGTTTTTCCTCATCGCGGAATGCAAAACGTGTCTGCAATAGTTTGGGTTTAAGAATCTGACCATAGTTAGTTGCCCAGTGCATCAGCAGTCTGTCGGCATTCGTGAGAAAGCGTTTGTTACCTTCAACACGTGCGAATTGCTGATAGATCAAACCGTCGATTATATTCTTGACAGTTCCGATTGCCACACCCGTTGCATCCATTATGTCACGGTAAGGACGACCAATATTTTTCTTATCCAATAGTAGATAGAAAATCACTTTAAGCCCTTTCTCCAGAAATATAGGATAGGCTTTTGGTATATTTTCTTCAATCGGCTTTTCTCCTTTGTTGGCAAGCATCAGCACTACATTTCCATTTTTTTGCTGATACTGGATATTGAAATTTCCTGCACAGTCCAATATATTGACATCCGGAATTTTTGCAAGTTCCAGCATTTTTGGTGTAGCATTGATGGTGACATAAAGAAACCTCGCCTCCTTGTCGGCAGGAAGGCATTTGGCCGTCATATCTCCAAGCGTAAGGTTCGGCTTTACGACACACCGAAATCGCCTGCCCATTAATGTAAGACAAGGAACATCGCCGTCATAATCCACTATGGCTTTCTCATGGGAAAGATGGCGGTTCAACGCGGCAACGGCTCTATTTAATATTTCCAGATCGTTCATTTGTTCAATAATTATAGAATGTTCAATACCATTGAACACTGCAAAATTAATGAACAAATTTTAGATAACCAAATCTTTTGTTCAATATTTCACACTTGTTCAATATAATTGAACACAAATATCTCATTGAACACACAAGCATAGCGACAGCATGCTATCCATACACTGCAGCCGGCCTGCGGGAATCAATATTGCCACACAGACCGGCTGAAATAATATGAATCTTATTCACATTTATAGACTATCGCGCAGGATATCTACGATTTCGTCATGGCTTAGTTTTTCATATCCACCGGTAAGTATGATGGTTGCATCGGCAATGCCGTCGAGCATTTCGGGGGTAACGCCGAGAGATGAAATTTCGGATGCTGCTCCGATTTCCTTTATCCAGCTTGCGAGCGCGTCAATGCCCTCGGAAGCGAGCTGTTGATCGCTTTTACCATCCGCAGGAATTTCCCACACCACACGGGCAAAGCGGGCGAAACGCCTGAGACCATATTTCATTATGTGGCGGTAATAGGCCACTGATATTCCCGATAGGGTCATTCCGTGGGTAGCATTGGTGTAGGCGCCTATTGCGTGGCCTATCATGTGCACCATCCAATCTTCCGACTTGCCCTCTCCAATAAGCGTGTTGAGTGCCCATGTAGAAGACCACATCAGATTGGAACGAGCCTCATAGTTTTCGGGATCTTTTACAGCCACCCGGCTTGATGCGATCACCGAGCGCATCAGTCCTTCTGAAAGATAATCGGATGTGCTGTCGTCATCGCCTGAAAAATACTGCTCCATGATGTGGCTCATGGTGTCGAATATGCCGGCCACCATCTGCCGGTGTGGAAGAGAGAAGGTATAGCGCGGGTTGAGCACTGCAAACTTAGGCATCACCTCTTCGCCAAACACCTTGCCGATTTTCATATTGGCAGCATGATTTGTGATAACGGAGCCACCGTTCATTTCGGAGCCGGTACCGGCCATTGTAAGCACGGCACCTACAGGTATTATTCTTTCACCTGGTTTGGGATCATCCTGATTTACCCAGAACCGTTCCCAAGCGTCGCCGTCATACCATGCCGATACGCTTACGGCCTTTGAGTAGTCGATGGTGGAACCGCCTCCGACGGCAAGAATAAAATCCACATTGTTTTCCCTGGCTATTCTGCGACCCTCGTTGAGTTTGTCGACTGTCGGATTTGACATTACTCCGGGAAGTTCAATAACCTCTTTACCGGCAGCATTCAGAGCCGCCATAACGTCATCGTAAACGCCGTTGCGTTTGATTGAACCACCTCCGTAGGTAAGAAGGATTTTCTTTCCGAAACCGCTTAACGCATCAGCGAGATGCTTCTGAGCCTCATCCCCGAAATATAACTTTGTGGGATTGGCATATATAAAATTTCCTAACATTGTGTATTTTGATTATTATGTTTTTATATTGTTTATATTTTTAATGCTTTATCAGGATTTTATTACCATTGACGATATAACATCCCGGAGAAAGAGGTCGTGACTTGATCAGGCTCCCATTCAGGTCATAGACTGTATCTTCCTTTTTCAGTTCAATGTTACTATCGTCTATTCCGGCAGAGGAATCCAATGCAATTCTTACTGATATGCTCCCTGATCCGAGAAAATCCCTAAGGCCGGCAACAGTAGCATCGTCGATTTTGCCGAGACGGGTATAGCTCCATGAGTTGGAACCATAAAATATCACCATGTTGTTGCCTTGATAAAGCATGATGTCGCCCGGCTCTGTGGTGATCTGTGAGTTTGAGGTGGTGAACGATTGTGGGAGTGTCCCCACCTTCTCAAAACCGCCGTAGTCGCTCATCTGAATAGTGATGGGGCCCTTCTCAAGCAGTTCCTGCAATTCACGTGTCGCGGCATTATCAACCAAAGAAGCCTTCATGGTCTTGTCGCCAATGCTGAGCAATATTGTAGTCCGGGAATGAGCCATAAATGCAGTAGCCATCAGTAATGTTAATAAAAATAACTTTTTCATATTTATTTTAAGAATTTGGAGCAAGTGACGTGTCGGCGTCTCTGCTTTCCATATTATTCCGGGCATTTAATGTGAGCACTCCTGCTGAAACAAAGAGAACTCCCAAAATTGTCTTATTCATTCGTAATTGTTTTTTAAATCGTATGTGATATTATTATAACCTGATTTCCATCTGCAAAGTTTGCTAATATTTATATCAAATACATACCTAAATTACGGCAATTAATACCCTAATTACTGATATGGAATGCCTTGAAGGATTATTTTGATTCCGGACTATCAAAAGACGGCACTCCGTCTATAATTTATTTTGCCAAACTCGCCAATCCTACTCCGGGCTAAATGGTCATTATTATTTATGTGTTCTTAAAGTTGGTGCGAATATAGTCGGAAGGTGAAATGCCTGAATGCTTTTTGAAGAATCTGGAGAAGTAACTCGGATTAGGGAAATTTAATAGATCAGCAACTTGTTGAACACTGTATGTTCCCACGGCAAGGAGCGCTTTTGCTTCCATCATCGTGAGTTCGTCGATAAATTCCGATGCATTTCTTCCACATTCTTTTTTCACGATTGAAGAAAGATATTTTGGCGACACACATAGTCGGTCAGCATAATATTTCACCGATCGCTGCTCACGATATCCTTCCTGCACTTTCATTAGGAATCGATTGTAGAGTTCATTTGGACGTGTTCCTGAGTTGTGGGTTACTGCATCGCATTTTTGCCAATTGTCTAAAAGAATACTGCATATTACTCTGATATATCCCTTTGCTATAGATTTTGCAGAGTCACCCGACATTCGAGAAAGTCTATTTTTGAGTTGGGTGTATATACTCATTATTTCATCAAAATCAGATTCTGACATATCAATCACAGGATTATTACGCATCTCCGGACCGATGTCTACAATCGCATCATAATAATCGCAGGCGAATGAGACAGAAGCGAATAGGAGATCATCAGTTGCCGTTATTACCTGAATGATAGAGCCGGGAAGAATTACCATTATCTGACCGGCTTTCATCGAATAATCCGAAAGATTGATGCGGTATGTGGTAGTTCCACGTATACAAACCAACAGTGTAGCTCCCACTACTTTCAAAGGGTGAGATTCAAAGGGGTTAAACTCCTCACATCCGATGAAATCAGCCGATAAATTATCAGAAAGGACAAGTTCATGGCCAATATTAGCAGCGCCGATTTGCTGTGCAAGCCGCTCGATATTTTTGGGATTTCTGAGTTGATTGATATCCATCGTCTATGATATTGCAGGAATGATATTTCACAAAATTACAAAAAATACTGAAAAAATAGAGAGTAACCTGAGAATTTTCAGGCTACTCAAACTATCGATCCCACTTATTTGACAAAAATGCTCAAATAAATGAGTTCATAACCATATATAAATATAAACTCAATTGTGATTTTCCTGTAGTTCACGATATACGGAACTAACGCGATAGAAAGCTTCTTTAGGCTCCCAGGGTGGCATTTTCATCGACCGCGGATCATCTTTAGGAAAGCTTTTCACAATAGGATATGCTGTAAGGTCGGAATCCAATCCTGATTCCCGATACGGGGCAATAGGGAAAGAAAATTCAAAAATAAACATTCCTTCGATTCCGGAATTGTTTAGAATGCGAATCTGTCGTTCATCATAATCGGCTTGTTCTTTTTCAGAACGACGCGGTGGAATGCCTCCTGCATATATGCCGTTCCCATTTTCATCAACTCCCTGACACACAGCGAATGCGCCGGATCCAAGGTCAGCAGCGCCCTCGAAAGCACAACAGCCTACTTCCATGACCCATACCGGCTTGCCGTGGTTCATATATTTTTGAATTCCGTTTAAATATTCATCATCGGTCTCTTTCATTCGGTAATAATCCACTCCAACTATATCAAAAATAGACCAGTCTACGGGTTCCCAAGTGCCGGCAGAATATGTCACTTCCCCCTTGAAATTTGCGCGCACGCCTTCTACAATCTCTGCAAGTATGGTATTGAGTTTTCCTACTACGCTGTCAATGGATTTCTGCTTAGATTCCTCATTCATTTCGGGAGACAAAAAGTTTATCATAGATTTAATGCGTTCATTCACAGAATTACCATCAAATATGCCCTTATTGAACAAGGAGAATTCGCAACCTGCTACAAAGGTGATGTCAAGACCTTTTTCTCTGAGCTCTTCAGCTGCTTTCGCTGCTTCCGCCATATATGGGATCACTTGTTCGGCAGTGGCATTCATCCACCAGGGATTGAAGAACACCTTTAGTCCGTTTTCAGAAGCAATTTCCGAGGCTGCGACGAGGCGCTTTATATCCTCACCTTCAATCCTGACAGCATTGCAGTGGAGAGAATCGGCAATCACTTTCATATCATACTTCACAATAGAATCGTTGTAGGTCTCCACTGAATATTCATCGGGATTGTACTGAAGACCCACATCATAGACTATGCCACGATATTTCATGGCTGATACTGCATTACTTATCATAACTACAGTAAACAATGTAATTAGTAATATTTTCTTCATTTGAATAAGCACTTTGTTATTTCAGATGCAAAATTAGGGCTTTCCTGCGTTTTGCAACAGCCCCAAAAGTATAGAAACCTGACCTTTTGTCCTTTTTTCAATATTTATCCGGATAATGTCAGACAAAATTACTTCCCGGCATACATACTTTCCCTAACTCCATAGAAAAAGAATCCGATTTTTTATTGTTTTGCCGATTTTTTTGTTGTATCTTTGTAGACTTGAATTAAAATATGGAAAACAATAGCGCAAAGGTCATCGACGAGACCACGAATAGTGAATATAAATACGGATTCACATCGGATATCGACACCGATATTGTGCCACCGGGCCTGTCGGAAGACGTGATCCGCTTCATCTCAGAGAAAAAGGGAGAACCCCAATGGCTTCTTGACTTCCGCCTGAAGGCCTATCGCCACTGGCTCACTCTCACCATGCCCCGATGGACACACCTCGACATCCCCGACATTGATTACCAGGCCATCAGCTACTATGCTGCCCCGCGGCAGAAAGAACTGAAGAAAAGTATGGATGAGGTGGATCCCGAACTCGTGAAGACCTTCAATAAACTCGGCATCTCGCTCGAGGAGCAGAAGCATCTGGCCGGAGTGGCCGTAGACGCTGTGATGGACTCGGTGAGCGTCAAGACCACCCACCGCGAGAAACTTGCCGAGATGGGCGTGATCTTCTGCAGTTTCTCCGAGGCGGTGAAAGATTATCCCGATCTCGTCAGGAAATATCTCGGCAGCGTGGTCAGCTACCGCGACAATTTCTTCGCTGCCCTGAACTCGGCGGTCTTCTCCGACGGCTCATTCGTCTATATCCCCAAGGGTGTGCGCTGCCCGATGGAACTTTCCACATATTTCCGCATCAACGCCTCGGGCACGGGGCAGTTCGAGCGCACGCTCATCGTGGCCGACGACGATGCCTACGTCTCCTATCTCGAAGGGTGCACGGCCCCGATGCGCGACGAAAACCAGTTGCATGCCGCCATCGTGGAGATAATAGCCGAGGAGCGCGCCGAGGTGAAATATTCCACGGTGCAGAACTGGTATGCCGGCGACAAGGACGGAAAGGGCGGCATCTACAACTTCGTGACCAAGCGCGCTCTCTGCCGCGGATTCAGGTCGAAAGTGAGCTGGACACAGGTAGAGACCGGCTCGGCCATCACCTGGAAATATCCCTCGTGTATCCTCAAGGGTGACGAGAGCGTGGGGGAATTCTACTCGGTGGCCGTCACCAACAATCACCAGCAGGCCGACACCGGCACCAAGATGATACATCTCGGCAAGCGATCAAAGTCTACCATCGTGAGCAAGGGTATTTCGGCCGGAATGTCGCAAAACAGTTACCGGGGCGGCGTGAAGGTGGCATCAAAGGCAGAGGGCTGCCGCAACTTTACCCAGTGCGACTCACTGCTGCTCGGCGACCGGTGTGGCGCCCACACATTTCCATACATTGATGTAGCCAACAACGGCTCTACCGTGGAGCACGAGGCCACCACTTCCAAGATCAACGAGGCCCAGCTCTTCTACTGTCAGCAGCGCGGCATCCCGATGGAGGAGGCTGTGGCGCTCATAGTGAACGGATATGCGAAAGACGTCATGAACAAACTCCCTATGGAATTTGCCGTGGAGGCCCAGAAACTCCTGCAGATCACCCTCGAGGGCTCGGTGGGATAATATATTACATAAATATCGGATGAACGAAAGAACAATCATAATAGATCAGATTGATCCCCATACGTTTTATGGGGTCAATAATAATAATGTCAGCCTCATACGCAATCTCTTCCCTAAATTGAGGATCGCGGCCCGAGGCAATGTGATAAAGGCTATCGGAGAAGAGGCGGAGACGCTCGACTTCGAGGAGAAAATTCACCGCATCGAGGAGTTCGCGGTGAAATACAACAAACTCACTGAAGACGCCATCATCGACATCGTGAAGGGCGACGCCCCGAAAGCCATCGATGCCGAAGGGGTGATCATTTTCGGCCAGAACGGGCGCCCCATAGCCCCGCGCAATGCAAATCAGGCGAAAATGGTGAAATCTTTTGCTGAAAACGACCTCACTTTCGCCCTCGGCCCCGCCGGAACGGGTAAGACCTATATAGCAATCGCCCTGGCGGTGGCGGCCCTGAAAAACCGTCAGTGCCGACGTATCCTTCTCTCACGCCCCGCGGTGGAAGCGGGCGAAAAACTGGGATTCCTCCCGGGCGACATGAAAGACAAGATCGACCCCTATCTGAGGCCTCTCTATGATGCGCTCGAAGACATGATTCCGCAAGTGAAACTAAAGGAATACATGGAGACCGACACCATCCAGATAGCGCCCCTCGCCTTCATGCGCGGCCGCACCCTCAACGACGCCATCATCATTCTCGACGAGGCACAGAACACCACCCGCCACCAGATGAAGATGTTCCTGACCCGCCTCGGCCACAACGCGAAGATGATCGTGACCGGCGATGCCACTCAGATCGACCTCCCGCGCGCGGTGCAAAGCGGACTAATACAGGCCCTGCGAATATTGCGCGGAGTGAAAGGAATAGGGATAATCGAATTTGAGAAGAAAGACATCGTGCGCCATCCGCTCGTGCAGCGGATTGTAGACGCCTACGAGAAGCGCGAGGCAGAAGCGGAGGAAGAAAATGACGACAGCGACATCTCTGCCGAGAAATGATCAAAACCATAACACGCCGATACGAACAAACATGAAATTCTGGACATATCCCGCCGAGTCAGAAGACGGACAGACTATTCTCGTGACCGGACGCGATGATATTGAAAAATGGATGAAACCCGGCAAATTCCCTGTGCGGGTCACCGCCTCGTGGGATTATCAGCCCGGCCCCGACGGAATGCCCGGCGACAACGATGCCGCCCTCATGGAGCAGGCCACCGATGCCCTGCTCGAAGCCTTCAGGAAGGATAAGGCTGCGGTGATGACCGGAATATATACCGGCGCCGGACGCCGTGACTGGGTGTTCTACACCCACAGCCTCCACATCTTCGGAAAGGTTTTCAACCGCGCGCTGGAGGCCCTGCCGCCGCTCCCACTCACTTTCGAGGCCGCCGACGACCCCGAATGGGAGGAATACCGCGATATGCGCGAGCACACCTACGTGCCCGACGACGAAGACGAATGACCACTTAATAACCATTAAACCGACAACTCATAACTAATCATGTACCGCCTGCTCACCATCACATTCGCCCTGATCTTCTGCCTTGCGGCGGCAGCTCAGGTCACATCAGAGCCCTCTCCTCTGGAGATCGACTCAGAAAACGTCTGGATCTACTTTCATGCCGACCAGGGCAATAAAGGACTGATCGACCAGCCTGCGTCCTCGCCCGTCTACGCCCACACGGGCGTCTGCACCAACAAGGGCGACTGGCGATATGCCCCCACATGGCTCGACAACGCCGAAAAATACAAACTCGAATATGTGGAGCCAAACCTCTGGCGCCTCCACATCGGCGACATCCGCCAATATTACGGCATCACCGATCCTGATGAAGTGGTTTATTCGCTAGCATTCGTATTTCGCAACGCCAATGGCTCGAGAGAGGGAAAGGCCGCTTTCGACGCCGACATATTCCTGCCGCTGACGGGCACCGGAATTAATGTGGAGCCGGCCACCGAGAAGCCTTATCCCGGCGACGCTCCGGTGCTTGGTGCCCGCGACAATGGCGACGGATCGGTGACGTTCTGCCTCGCCGCTCCCGAAAAGCTCTGCGTCAGCATCGTGGGGAGCTGGAACGATTACGAAATCTCGGAGGCCGGCGCAATGTATCTCGACCGCCGCGACGGAATCGAATATTTCTGGCAGACTATATCCGGCATCAAGCCCGGACAGGACTATATCTATTATTATATCGTAGATGGATTCACAAAAGTGGGCGACCCCTACGCCCGCCTCGTGCTTGACCCGGCCAACGACAAATACATCCCCGAGTCCGTATTCCCGGGCCTTCCGGCCTATCCCGACGGCAAGGTGAGCGATGTATGCCTCGCCATCTACAATTCCGACATCAACAAATATGATTGGAAAGTGAAGAATTTCAAGGGGGCGAAGAAAGAAGACCTCATCATCTACGAACTGCTGCTGCGCGACTTCACCGGCACCGAGGGCAAGGCGCTTGGCAACGGAAACGTGCGCCTGGCCATGGAGAAGATACCTTATCTGAAGGAACTCGGCATAAATGCCGTGGAACTTCTGCCCATCACCGAATTCAACGGCAACATCTCGTGGGGCTACAACCCCAACTTCTACTTTGCGCCCGATAAGGCTTACGGCACACCCGATGACTACAAGGCTTTCATCGACGAATGCCACGCCAACGGCATAGCCGTGATTCTGGATATGGTCTTCAACCAGAGCGACTGGCACCATCCCTGGTACAGGATGTATCCCGTAGGCGCCAACCCCATGTATAACCCCACGGCACCGCATGCCTACAGTGTGCTCAACGACTTCAACCAGGGCCATCCCCTCGTGCGCAGGCAGTGGGCCGACTGCGTGCGCTATTGGCTTGAGGAATACAATGTTGACGGCTTCCGCTTCGACCTCGTGAAAGGTCTTGGCGACAACAGTTCCTACGCCAACTCAGGCGATGCAGCCACCAACGCATTCAATCAGAGCCGCATCGACAACATGAGGGCCATCCAGCTTGCGATGAACGAGGTGAACCCCAACGCATACTTCATCAACGAGAACCTCGCCACGGCGCAGGAAGAGAACGCTATGGCGGCTTTCGGTCAGCTCAACTGGAGCAATCTCAACCATCAGGGCGGCCAGTTTGCCATGGGCTATCAGGACGATTCGGGTCTCGAAGGCTTCTACGCACCCAACTGGGGGCGCACGCCCGGCTCCACAGTGAGCTATCTCGAGAGCCACGACGAGCAGCGGCTCGCCTATTTGCAGCGCACCTACGGTGTGAGCGAGGTGAAGAAGACCCAGGTGGCCATGCAGCGGCTCGGAGCGGCAGCAGCCCAGATGCTGCTCACGCCGGGTGCTCACATGATTTGGCAATTCTCCGAGATGGGCTGCGAGGAGTCTACAAAATCGGCCGACGGCAGCAACAACACCGACCCAAAGACCGTATGCTGGAGCCTGCTCGACAATAAATACCGCCGCGGACTGAAAGACGACTACGCCCGACTCGCGGCCATACGCAAGGCCAATCCCGACCTGTTTGCCGAAGATGCAGTCTTCGCATCTGAGGTGAAATCATCCAACTGGGCCGGCGGACGCGTCATGAAGTCTACTTCGGGCACCAAAGCCCTATACACTTTCATCAATCCCATGCCGGCACAGGCCATCACCATGAATTTCAATTTCCCCGGCGATGCCGCTGACTACGTGATACTCTCCGCCACTCCCGGCGAAGACAGCAACATCGACTATGTGGCCGGCAAAGTCACAATCCCCGCCAATTCATACGTGACCGTAGCCACTTCTGACGTTGATGCAGTAGACAGCATCGCGGCTGAAGGCGACGGCGAGCAGATCACTGAATATTTCAACCTTCAGGGCCTCCGCGTAGGGCAGCCGGCAGCCGGCGAGATCGTGATAGTAAAAAAAGGCGCCAAGACCTATAAAGCGATAGCCGAATGAAACGGGTGCTGATAGTGGGGGCAGGCGGCTTCCTCGGTTCACATCTGCTCGAGAAGGCGGTGTCGATACCCGGGCTGGAAGTGTATGCGGGAATCAGGGAGTCTACGGCCACCCAATGGTTTCCGAAAGAGGGAGTGATTCCCGTGCGCTTCGATTTTGAAGACGCCGCCGATGTGGAGCGTGTGCTCACGGGCACCCTGCCCGAAGGGGAGAAGTGGGACTGGATCGTCTACAACCTCGGGGCCACGAAGTGTCTTCGCTACAAGGACTTCGACCACATCAACCATGACCTGCTCCGCACCTTTGTAGAGACTCTGGAACGCACCTCGATGATGCCCGAGAAATTCCTCTATATCAGCTCGCTCTCAGCCATGGGACCGGGAAGCGGACGAGACTACACACCCTTCAGCGAGACGATGATACCCCAGCCCAATACCCGCTACGGGGCCTCAAAGCTGAAGGCGGAGATGCTGCTGCAGATGCACGCGGTGCCCTACATCATCTTCAGGTGTACGGGAATCTACGGCCCGCGCGACAAGGATTATTTCCTCATGCTCGACGCTATGCGCAAGGGTTTCGACTTCTCGGTGGGCTTCCGCAAGCAGCTGCTGACTTTCATCTACGCTCCCGATCTCGCCGCGGCAGTCTTCGACGCCCTGATGAAGTCGCCTGTCAAGGAAATCTACAATATTGCCGAAAGCAGGGCATACTCTCAGGCGGAGTTCCGCCGGATAGTGGCGGCAAAACTCGGGAAGCGGCTCGTGATTCCGGTCAAGGTGCCGCTCTGGGCCACGAGGATAGTGTGCAGTGTGGCCGAGAAGATAGGCGCGGCGAGAGGGAAGCCCGCTACCCTCAACAGAGACAAGTTCAACATAATGAAGCAGCGCAACTGGTGTGCCGACACGCGCAAGGCAAAAGAGATGTTCGGGTTTGTGGCCCCGACGCCTCTGCGCGAGGGCATAGAGCGCAGCATAGACTGGTATAGAGCCGAAGGATGGATGAAATAACTTCACAACAGATAGCGCCGGCGGCCGACCCCACAAGCTGGATCATACTTATTCTGTTCAGCCTGTTTCTGCTCGCGTGCTTCCGCGTGCGGGGCAATCTGAAATTTGTCGGGTCATTCTTCAGCGACCTCGTCACGGTGAGGGAGCGCGACAATCTTTTCGACACCACGGTGCGCGAGACCTCGCTCATCTTCATGATGCTGCTGCTCTCGGGATGCAGTTTCGGCGTGCTGCTGCGTCAGGGTGTGGAGCTTTTCGGCGACCGCCTCGCGGTGAGGGCCGACATCCCAGCCATCACGCTCCCCGAGTGCATCGCCGGAGCCGAACTGCCCTCCTCGCTGATATGCATGGCGCTTTGCTGCGCCTACATCGGAGCGATGTGGACAGCCTACTATCTCGTGGGCATAGTCTTTTCCGACCGCTTTCACACATGGCTATGGGTGCGCGGATTCACGGCTGCCACGGCCCTCGCCTCGGTGGTGATGTTCCCGCTCGCTCTCGTGAGCCTCATCTATCCGCAGTGGCATTTGCAAACCGTAGTTGTGGCGCTCTCGATGTTAATTTTAGTAAAAATAGTATTCATAATTAAGGGTTTTCGCATTTTTTTCACCGAAAGTTCGTCGTGGGTCGTTTTTTTGTATTATCTTTGCAGTCTTGAAATAATACCCCTGGTTCTCACCTTCGGCCTGGCGTGCTCCTTGCTGGGCTAATCTCTTCTCGAGGGAGCCCGTAAATGTGTAGAATTAGAAGATGATAAAGAAGATTTTAGTATCACAGCCTCAACCCGCATCAGGGAAGAGTCCCTACTATGACATTGCCGAGAAATTCGGAGTGGAAGTGATCTTTCGCTCGATGATCAAGGTCGAAGGTCTCTCCATGAAGGAGTTTCGACATGAGAAAATCAATCTCTCCGACTTCACGGCAATCATTTTCACATCCCGCACAGCCGTCGACAATTATTTCCGCCTCTGCGAGGAGCTTCGGGTGAATGTCCCCGACACGATGCGATATGTCTGCACCACAGAGCAGATAGCACATTATCTTCAGAAATATATCGTATATCGCAAGCGGAAAATCTCTTTCGGCACAACAGGAAAACTCGACGATCCGCAGTTTATGGCCGCCATCACCAAAAACAGGAAAGAGAAATTTCTCATGCCTGTCGGTGACCAGAACAAGGACGACATCACCGAACTGGAGAATGCGGGCATCGACCTCACGAAGGCCGTGATGTTCCGCACACTGACCAACGACTTCACCCCCGACGAGCCATTCGACTACGATGTGCTGCTCTTCTTCTCCCCGTCGGGAATAAAGTCGCTCACCAAGAATTTCCCCGACTTCGACCAGACCGCCAACGGCAAATATATCGGCACTTTCGGCCCCACCACCGCGAAGGCTGTGGAAGACGCCGGACTGAGGCTCGACTTCAGCGCCCCCTCGCCCGAAAGCCCATCGATGACTGCCGCACTCGAACATTTTCTTGAATCCCACATGAAAGACTCGCCTAAGTGAACAGCGCAAGATTTGACCTTAACGACAGCATACATTTGAGAGACACTGCTTTTGCCGACCTGATGCAGAAGCGTGTCTTCTCTGTTTTGCTGATAGCCACACCCTACGACGCCTTCATGATGGAGGAAGACGGACGCGTGGAGGAGCAGGTGTATTTTGAATATGTCTCGCTCAATCTGTCGTCGCCACCACGCTTCACAATGGTGGCCAACTACGACGAGGCCTTCACTATCCTCGCCACCAAGCATTTCGACCTGATCATGGCCATGCCCGGTGTCGACGTCTCGGAGACTTTCACCAAGGCAAAGGAGATAAAGCGCCTCTGCCCCAACGTGCCCCTCGTGGTGCTCACGCCCTTCTCGAAGGAAGTGCGCCGCCGCATAGCAAATGAAGACCTGTCGGGGGTGGACTACGTGTTCTCATGGCTCGGAAACGTAGACCTCATCCTGGCCATCATCAAGCTGATGGAAGACCGCATGAATGCCGAGCACGATATCCTCGACGTGGGAGTGCAGTGCATCCTCTTCGTGGAAGACTCCATTCGCTTCTACAGTTCGCTCCTACCCCACCTCTTCAAGCATCTGCTGCAGCAGTCGAAGGAATTCTCAACCGAGGCCCTCAACGACCACGAGCGTATGCTCCGCATGCGTGGCCGACCCAAAGTGCTTCTTGCCCGCGACTATGAGGAAGCGCAATATCTGTTTGACCGCTACGGAAAGCATCTGCTGGGCATCATCAGCGATGTCAGATTCCCCCGCGCCGGGGTAAAGGATCCTCATGCCGGTCTGCGATTCGCAGCCTACGTGCATGAGCGCAACCCCTTCGTCCCGATTATACTCGAAAGCCAGGAGGCAGCCAACCGCCGACTGGCCGAGGCTATGCGCCTCACTTTCCTCGACAAGGACAGCAAGACCCTCCCGCTGGATCTCGGCAAGGCAGTCGACCTCCTTTTCGGTTTCGGCGACTTCATAGTGAAAGACCCCCTGACGGGCAACGAGCTGATGCGCTTCCATGAGCTTAAAGACCTGCAGATGGCCGTCAACAACATCCCGTCGGAGGCTCTATTCCGCCATTGTGCCAATAATGACTTCTCGCGCTGGCTCTACAGCCGCGCGCTCTTCCCCATAGCCGAGGCTCTCAAGAGCCTACGCTTCGAGACCATGGATCAGGCGCCGGCGGTGAGGAGGCAGATCCTCGACTCAATCCTGCAATACAGAAGGATGAAAAACCGCGGTGTGGTAGCCATCTTCCGCAAGGGTCGCTTCGACCGCTACAGCAGTTTCGCGCGCATCGGGCAGGGCTCAATGGGCGGAAAGGGACGCGGTCTCGCCTTCATCGACCAGATAATAAAGCGCAATCCGGCTTTCGACAATCTCGACGGAATCACGATTGCAATTCCCCGCACAGTAGTGATATGCACCGATATCTTCGACGAGTTTATGGAGACCAACAATCTCTACCCCATCGCACTCAGCGACGCCTCTGACGAAGAGATTCTCGAGGCATTCCTAAAGGCAAAGCTCCCAAAATCGCTGAAGGAGGATTTCGAATATCTCTACGATGTGGTAGACAGACCTCTGGCCGTGCGCAGCTCGTCGCTGCTCGAAGACTCACACTATCAGCCTTTCGCCGGAATATATTCCACCTACATGATTCCGCACCTCGACGACCGCGAGGCTATGCTGAGGCAGCTGTGCAATGCGGTGAAAGGTGTCTACGCCTCTGTTTTCTTCTCCGACTCCAAACTCTACATGAACGCCACGAGCAATGTGATAGACCAGGAGAAGATGGCCATAATCCTCCAGGAAGTAGTAGGCGAAGACCACGATGGCCTCTATTACCCCTCATTCTCAGGAGTGGGACGCTCGCTCAACTATTACCCCATCGGCGATGAACTCCCGGAGGAGGGTGTGGTGGAAGTAGCGGCCGGACTGGGAAAATATATCGTTGACGGCGGCCTCGCGCTCCGCTTCTCGCCGGCTCATCCGGGCAAGGTGCTCCAGACCTCGACCGTGCAGCTCGCGCTGCGCGACACACAGCGCAACATTTATGCCCTGCAGCAGACTGAAGCCACAGATTTCAGCACCGACGACGCTTTCAACCTGAAAAAGATTCCGGTGGCCGAGGCTTTCAAGACCGGGGCCCTGAAATATCTCGTCTCCACTTTCGACCTCAACGACTATATGATACGCGACAGCGAGTTTGGCCCGGGCCGGAAACTCGTCACGTTTGGCAATGTGCTGAAGCAGGAGGTGTATCCCCTTGCGAAGGCGGCCGGACTGATGCTCGCCACCGGACAGTATGAGATGGGGCGCCCCGTGGAGATAGAGTTTGCCGGCATCATTGCCCCGGATGCAGCGAAAAGCAACCGGAAGGGAATGCTCTACTGGCTGCAGATGCGTCCTATCGTAGACCGAAAGGAAATGCTCGACGACTCGCTGCTCGACTTCCCCGATGCCGACCTGATAGTGAAGAGTGAATCTGCCCTCGGCCACGGCCTGATGGACAACGTGATGACTGTGGCCTACGTGCGGGGGAAGGATTTCGACCCTGCGGGCAATGTGCAGCTCGCGCAGGAGGTGGACGCGGTAAACCGTATGCTCACTGAGCAGGGTCGCCCCTACGTGCTCATCGGCCCGGGACGCTGGGGCTCGAGCGATTCGGCGCTCGGCATCCCCGTGAGGTGGCCACAGATTGCCGGAGCACGCGTGATTGTGGAGTATGCCATGAAAGGCTACCGCATAGAGCCCTCGCAGGGCACGCACTTCTTCCAGAATCTGACCTCGTTTGGGGTGGGATACTTCACGGTAGACCCCTCGGCCGGTAACGGCTTCTTCGATGAGGACTATCTTGACTCGCTCCCTGCCGTCTATGAGAAAGGCCCGCTAAGGGTGGTGGAGTTCGACTCTCCGCTCCAGATAGCCATCAACGGCCGCAAAGGAAAAGGTATAATCTCAAAACCCACCGACAATTCCAAACTACCCGAATCAGATGCTTAAACCGTATATGACCGCCGGCATCACCGAAGCCGGATGCGATGAGGCGGGGCGGGGATGCCTGGCCGGGCCTGTGGCATGCGCGGCCGTGATTCTTCCCCCGGGCTTCACCTGCGATGCCCTCAACGATTCCAAACAGCTCTCGCCCCTGCAGCGTGAACGCCTGCGGCCCCTGATTGAGAAGGAGGCCCTCGCATGGGCGGTGGTGATGGTGGAGCCTGAGGAGATTGACGCCATCAATATCCTCAACGCATCAATCACCGGAATGCATAGGGCACTCGACAACCTCGGCCTGATGCCGGAGCACGTGATAGCCGACGGCAACCGTTTCCGCCTCTGGCGCGACGTGATCTGCGACACTGTAGTGAAAGGCGACGCCACCTATATGAGCATTGCCGCAGCCTCGGTGCTCGCCAAGACCCACCGCGACGAGCTTATGACCGGCCTCGCGGCCCGATATCCGGGCTACGGCTGGGAGAAAAACATGGGCTACCCCACAAAAGATCACCTCGCCGCCATCGCCCGGTTGGGACTGACACCGCTCCACCGACGCACGTTCGGCCCATGCAGGCGAATCATTGAATCTGATAACACTGAAAGAAAATGAAAATCCTTATACTCGGAGCCGGCAAGATGGGCTCCTTCTTCTGCGATCTGCTGAGTTTCGACCACAGGGTGGCCATCTACGACCCGAATCCCGAACACCTGAAATTCACCTTCAACGTAGAGCGTTTCATGCACCCTTCCGAGGCAGAGGACTTCGCTCCGGAACTCGTCATCAACGCCGCCACAGTGAAATTCACCATCGAGGCTTTCGAGAAAGTGATGCCATATCTGCCGGCTTCGGCCATCCTCTCCGACATAGCCAGCGTGAAGACGGGGCTCCCCGAGTATTACGCCGAGAAAGGTTTCCGGTTCGTATCGACCCACCCCATGTTCGGCCCCACATTCGCCTCGCTCAGCAACCTTGCCCACGAGAACGCCATCATCATAAAGGAAGGCGATGAGGAGGGAAAATCTTTTTTCCGCGACCTTTATCGGAAACTGCGCCTCCACATCGAGGAGTACACCTTCGCGGAGCATGACGAGACCATAGCCTACTCACTCTCCATCCCGTTCACGTCCACGCTCGTCTTCGGCAGCGTGATGAAGCATCAGGACGCTCCCGGCACCACCTTCAAGCGTCATCTCGCCATCGCCAACGGGCTGATGAACGAAGACGACTTCCTGCTCACCGAGATCCTCTTTAATCCCCACACATCGACCCAGATCTCGCTCATACAGGAGCATCTGTCGCAACTGAAAGACATCATCGACCGCCGCGACTCCGCCGCGATGAAGGCTTTTCTCGACAGGGTGCGCCACAACTTATTCAGCTGAGCCCGTGATTCTCAACTATCCCGACACCCCGCCACGTGATTTAAGACACGAGGTGGAAGCCGGCGACATCATCTGGTATCGCCTCAACGAGCGCGTGGCGCCCGTGATGGCCAAAGTGCTTGAGGTGCCCTCGCCTGGAAGTGCCGTGGTAGTTGTCCTCAACTCAAGCGAGCCATACACGGTTGAGGCCGGCGAGTGGCACTTCTATGAGCCGTGTCCGCTCCACACGCAGGCTATACATCTGCTCGGCTTCGCCGACGATGAGGAGGAGACTGAATGGGGATGGTGCGTGCATCACTTCCATCTCGCCACTGACCCTGACGGCTGCCACTACGTGCTGGCCCGTGAGCCGGGGCGCTGGGCGCTCTATGCATGCCGCGAGAAAGACGGCGAGGCCGTATGCGACGAATACTCGGGCTTCTGGAACGCTCACGAGCTGCAGCAGCTCCTCCGCCTTATAGGAGCGCCTGCAGGCGACTCTGCCGATGATAGCCATTGACATTCTGCCGTCAGAAATGGAGCGGTCAGTCTTTGGCCTTGAATCCTATTCTATTGCGTGTAGTGTTTTTCTTATGAGTTGTTTGGAGATCGGCGAGAGCGATATTGATTGCTTCAAGTTGAGCTCTGGTATCTTCGTTTATATCGTTATAATCAGAGAATATCTCCTCCAAATCCTGCTTCAGTTCCTCGAAATTCTTCTCCAGAGTTGCCAACCTTGCAGCCACCGGATTAGCCGCTATCATTTGCCGAACCGATACAAAGGCTCTCATTATTCCTCTATTGATTTCTATGGCGGTATCACTTCGCAATACACTTGAAAGCATTGCCACTCCTAATTCTGTGAAAGCAAAAGGCAGATATTTGAAGTTGCTTCCTCTCCCTCCGTTCAAGATGCCAAATTGGCATCTTGAAACTTCATCCTTAGTCAGTTCAAACATGAAGTCATCTCCTTCAAATCTTTGAATATTTCTTCTGACTGCTCTCTTAAGTTGAGCAGTCTCCACTCCATACATTTCAGCGAGGTCAAAGTCAAGCATCACTTTCTGACCCCTTATCTCATATATCTTCGAGCGAATTAATTCTATATCATTCATTTCCTGCCGCGCGTGTTAGATTTAAGTATTGCAAAGTTCGCAAAAAAACTCAACATAATCAAATATTTCAGTTAGTTTATTTTCCAGTGCACCCACAGGCGATATCTGCATTTCTTTTTTCAGGTCTGTTTCTTTAACCGCTCATAATCCAATTACAGATAATTTGCCGATATCGGCAAGTTTTGTTATCTTTGCACTATAATATTAAAAAATTCTTGCCGATAAGATGGATTATATTTCAGTCAAAGAGTGGGCTCAAGCTCATGGCGTTTCAGAACGAACAGCCCGAAATTATTGTGCCCAAGGGAAAATCAAAGATGCCTTTCTTATAGGAAAAACCTGGAGTATACCTGTAGATGCCGAACTATCCAATAAGAAAGCGAAGACAAAAATATCTCCTTTGTTGGCCGCCCTGAGAGATCAGCAGGCAGGGAAAACAAAAGGTGGAATCTACCACCGTGTCCAAATCGATCTTACTTATAACTCCAACCACATCGAAGGCAGCCGACTCACACACGACCAGACACGCTATATTTTTGAGACCAATACCATTGGCCTCACAGATGACGCTGTAAATGTAGATGATATTATAGAAACCAACAACCATTTCCGGGCCATCGACTTCATAATAGAGGAAACACAATCCAAACTAACGGAAAACTTCATCAAACACATCCATTTTCTATTGAAATCAGGAACATCGGATGAACGTAAAAAATGGTTTAAAGTCGGTGATTATAAGAAGCTTCCCAACGAAGTTGGCGGAAAGGATACGACTGCGCCGGAAAACGTCCGCAGGGAAATAAAAGCACTTCTGAAGGAATATAATGCCAAAAAGCATCCTACACTGGAAGACATAATCGACTTTCATCAGAAATTTGAAGCCATCCATCCATTTCAGGATGGGAACGGAAGGGTAGGAAGATTGATAATGTTCCGCGAATGCCTGCGTTTAGGATATGTGCCATTTATAATTACCGATGAACTAAAGATGTTCTATTACAATGGCTTGCAAAACTGGCCTCACATTAAAGGTTATCTGATGGACACATGCTTATCGGCACAGGATAATTTCAAGATTCTTCTTGCGAAATTCAGAATTAAATACAGCGAGTAGCGCCTAAAAAAGTCTTACCGTTATCGGCAATCCTTTCGCCAGATTCAGACATTTCTGATAGGTCTGAATTTCACGGAAACACAGAATTTTTACATTTTAAATTTTCCGGAAACACAGAAATTCGGCATTCAAATTTTACGGAAACACAGAAATTAGGCACTTCAAATTTTACGGAAACACAGAATTTTGATTCAAACCTGAAGAATGGTGCACGCCCTACATCCTTCAGCAGACATCGCACGCGATGTCCCTACGTTTATATCTGTGAATCAATATCATAGTAGGGACGTGGCGTGCCACGTCTGCAATAAATGAAGATACGATGCACCGGAAATTCGAGTTGCAAAGATACAGATTATCACGGATTTTCAATTTTGAAGAAGATTTTTAGGTGGGATTTTTTGCGATTATGAAAATAATTGCTAATTTTGCGATTGCATATCGTCTGCGGAGTCCCGATATGGGGTGAAGCGGCGGGGTGCAGACATGTTATACAGAGCGTTTATCCGCGCTTGTTCTTGACGGATCGAAATGTGGCAATTTCAAAATCTAACTCAAGGATAAGGCAACGATAGGCGCCTTCGGGGTATGATATACCTATGCGGGAGTATGTAGCGATACATTCGGCACAAGCCGAATTTACGGTGCATATAAGAAAATGAGCAGATTGAAATGTT
>CAYPGW010000028.1:0-39619 GCA_964410515.1 uncultured Sangeribacter sp.
CTACCGACCTCGAGGATATCTTCATCGCTCACATCGCAGGTATGGACGCTATGGCACGTGCACTCGAGTGCGCTGCAAACGTTCTCGAGAAGTCTCCCTATAAGAAAATGCTCGCTGACCGCTACGCATCGTTCGACAATGGCGAAGGCAAGGCATTTGAGGAAGGCAAACTCAGCCTCGAGCAGCTTGCTGAAATCGGCAAGAAGGTAGGTGAGCCCAAGCAGACCAGCGGCAAGCAGGAACTCTACGAGGCCATCATCAACATGTATGCATGATAGATCGAGAAATTAGAATTGACTTCTGATTTATTCAATTCTATACATTTCTCTCGATTCATACGAAATAAGATTGCTTGGGAAGGCAGAACTACTGTCTTCCCAAGTCAATATTATCTCGCTTCTCTCCCGAATCTTTTTATTACCTCTCCCCCACACATTTTGCTCTCCATAGTCATCAGCTACCATAACATGACCATGAAATCATTCAGACGATTTTTTATCTGTATTCTTTCCTCCTCCACGATAGCGGCATGCACCTTCCCCATATATGCAGAAAGGCAGGATTCCCGACTCTGGCTGCCATCATCCGGGGCCGGATGCGTTGCCGAATACAATGGAAAGAATGCCAACGCACTGAAAGCGGTGGAAATCCTCTCTAAAGATGCACCGGATGATTATTTCCGGAAAATACGTCTTATCAATAGAAAAACCGGATTCACAAATGATGAATCCTACACCATAACCGTTGACAGTCTGGAAAGAACTGTCACCGTGACCGCGCCATCAGGTGTCGGACTCCTCTATGGCGCTCTTTCACTATATCGGCCCAATTCTATCAGAGACAGGAAGGAGTCTCCCAAGAACTCGCTCCGCATTCTCAACCATTGGGATAATCTTAACGGCACAGTGGAGCGGGGATATGCGGGCAAGAGCATCTGGAACTGGAATTCCCCTCTGACCGATGAACAGAAAGAGATTTACGAGAAATATGCCCTCGCAAATGCCATGACAGGCATAAATGCCACGGTTCTCAATAATGTGAATGCGTCGCCCGAGATGCTGACGCCTGAGATACTGGCAAGAGTGGCTGAAATAGCCGACATATTCCGCCCATACGGTATAAAAGTCTATCTTTCCGTGAATTTCGCCACTCCGAGTGTCATCGGCGGATTGAAGACTGCCGATCCTCTCGATAAGGATGTGGCCAAATGGTGGAAAAAGAAGGCTGACGATATATATAAACTTATACCTGATTTCGGTGGATTTCTTGTGAAAGCCAACAGCGAGGGTGAACCGGGCCCCTGTGATTTCGGACGCACCCATGCCGAAGGCGCCAACATGCTCGCCCGGGCCCTGAAGCCTCACGGCGGCATAGTGATGTGGAGGGCTTTCGTATATTCTCCGTCAGATCCTGACCGTGCGAAGCAGGCTTACGCGGAATTTCATCCTCTCGACGGAAAATTTGATGATAATGTCCTCGTTCAGGTGAAGAACGGCCCAATCGATTTCCAGCCCAGAGAGCCTTACAGCCCCCTCTTCGACGGAATGAAGCAGACTCCTCTTATCGCTGAACTTCAGATTACTCAGGAATACCTCGGCCACAGCAATCATCTGGCATATCTTGCCCCCATGTGGGAAGAATTTTTCGATGAGGCTACGACCGACAATATTAAAGGAGTAGCAGGCGTAGCCAATATCGGAAATACCGAAAATATGACAGGGCATCCTCTCGCTCAGGCCAACTGGTATGCCTTCGGGCGCATGGCGTGGGATCCAGATCTTAAAAGCGATGAAATCGTCAGGGAATGGGCAGGGATGACTCCCTGGATAGCCCTCGACGGGGTTCAGCTGGAGCAATTTGTAGAGATGATGACCGGAAGCCGCGAGAATGTTGTAGATTACATGATGCCCATGGGCCTGCATCATATTTTCGCTTTCGGACATCATTACGGCCCTCAGCCCTGGTGTGAGGTGGAAGGCGCAAGACCTGACTGGCTTCCGAAATATTATCATAATTCAGGCAAGGACGGCATCGGATTCAACAGAACCTGCGCCACCGGCAGCGGATGCACCGCTCAATATCGTGATGATTTCCGCTCTCTTGTGGAGGATGCTGACAAATGCCCTGAGAAATACCTTCTCTGGTTTCATCATCTGCCATGGAACTACCGTCTATCCGGAGGCGAGACCCTTTGGGAAGCACTCAACCGGCACTACGATGCCGGTGTGGAAGGCGTGGCTGACATGAGGCGCACCTGGTCGGCCATTGAAGATGCTGTAGATCCGGAAATCTATGAAGATATCTCAATGAGATTGCTGACGCAACATAAGGATGCCATCTGGTGGAGAGACGCCTGCCTGGAATACTTCGGAGAGGATGCAGGCCTCAAGCCGCTAAATCCGAGCATGCACCTTCTTGAAGACATGAAGAAAGTGGATCTGGGAATCGACAATTATACGTGTCCCGACATGCATCTGCTCGATCAGAAAAGATAATCATGAAAACGCTATTGTGCTCATTGCTGTTGGGGACACTGACGGTAGGCGTACGGGCAGAGATAAGGGTGCCCGACCATTTCATTTTAGGAGGAGAACTCGGCAATTCATCGGCCAGCAGCAAGGAGGATATCGTGAAGATATTCCCGGAGTTGAAAGATATGGGACTCAATACAGTGCTGATGCCGGCTTATTGGGAACTCATAGAGCCGGAAGAGGGTAAATATGACTTTTCTCTTATTGATGAGGCTCTGAAAAGCGCAGAGGAAAATGATCTGAACATTGTATTGCTATGGTTTGGCGCGTGGAAGAATTCCATGAGTTGCTACGCTCCGGGATGGGTGAAGACCGACACCAAGCGGTTTCCTCGGGCAGTCACCAAAGAAGGAAAGCCTCTCGAGATTCTGAGCGCATTCAGTAAAAATGTGGCAGATTCAGACCTGAGTGCTTTCACCGCCCTGCTCCATCATCTCGAGGCAACTGACAAGAATAAACGTGTCAGCATGATTCAGATTGAAAACGAGATAGGTATGCTTGAATCAGCGAGAGACCATTCCCCACTGGCTGACGCAGCATATAATAAAGGTGTACCTGAAAGGCTCAGCAGCATACTTAATGTGAAAAAAGGCTCGCCGTGGACTGATGCAACAGTCGACCCTGATTCAGCAGACGAGATGTTTATGGCCTGGAACTATGCCTGCTATGTAGAGAATCTGGCGAAGGCCGCACGAAAGATATTGCCGGCCACTCCCCTCTATGTAAATGCAGCGATGGATAGCCGCGGGCGCAGACCCGGCCAATACCCTTCGGCCGGCCCACTTGCGAAACTGGAGAAGATATGGAAAGCGGGTGCGCCTTCCATCGATTTCATTTCTCCCGATCTTTATGATCCTCCGTTCAAGCCCTGGTTCGCGCAGTATGACATGGAGGGGAATCCACTCTTTATCCCCGAAATCAGAAGGAGCAGCGACAGCGGCACCCATGCTTCTTATGCTGTGGGCGAGCATGGAGCCATAGGCTTCAGCCCATTTTCGATAGAAAATGCAAGTCAGGAGGAGAAAGCCTCTCTGCGCTCAGCTTATTCCTTGCTCGGAAAAATCGCACCTCTAAGAAAAGGACGGTCTTCATTCGGACTTCTGTTTGAGGGTGACGATATCCGGACTCCAAAAGAAATTGCCGACGGAGATGTCATCATCACAGCCTCTCACTTCTTCACTCTGCCCTGGGATGCACGCGCCACTGATGGTAGCCGATGGCCTGACGGAGGGGGAATGATAATAAAGTTGGCAAAAGACGACTACCTCATTGCCGGCCGTGGAATCGTAGTGAAGTTCGAGGCCGAAGGCGAGACCGGAGCAGCCGCAAAACTCGGCGAAGACGGCTTTCAGTTGGGCAACGATTCCACCAAGCAGAGTTCATGGACGGGCCGGAATCGTATCGGCATCCTGAGTTGTGATGAAGTGGATGTGAATCCTGACGGCAGTTTCCGTGTGATACGCCGCCTGAACGGTGACGAGACCCATCAGGGACGCCACGTGAGAATTGGAGTAGACGACTATTCCGCCCTAAGAGTGAAACTTTACAGATATTGATATTTTCAGCAAACGGTCATATTAACATGAGAACATTTATTTTATCCGCAGGATGCCTCATAGCATCGGGTGTGCAGGCAAAAGTTGTGCCCGCCACTATCCTGCAAGACGGAATGGTGGTGGAATGGACCAAACCACTCACCTTATGGGGCACAGCTGACCCGGGCGAAAAGTTTGACATAAAAATCAATAACTCCAAGAAGAAGAGTGTAGCAGCAGGCCCCGACGGAAGATGGGAAGTGCAGCTTCCAGCGCTCAAAGCGGGAGGCCCGTATACCATACAGATGGGCGATGTCACCATCCACGACGTATTGAGCGGCGATGTCCTGCTCGTGTCGGGTCAGAGCAATGTCGAGCTCTTCGTCTACAGGGTTGAGGATATGTATGGTGACTACATCAACTCATACAGCAACGATCGCGTGAGGCAGTTTATCGCTCCGAAAGATGTAGTGTTTGATGGCCCTGCTGCCGACATCAGTGGAGGAAAATGGGAAAAGACGAGCCCCTCGAGAAGCCGCACATTCTCCGCTCTCGGCTACTTTCTGGCAAATGAACTCAATGCGAAAACCGGAAGGCCGGTGGGTGTGATCAACTGCAGCTGGGGAGGCACACCGATCGAGGCCTGGATGAGCGAGAAATCACTCACCGGATATCAGAAGCAACTGGCGCGTCTTGCCATTGATAAAGACAAAGATTATCGTGACCGGACATCGGCCAACGAGCGTGAGAAGCAAGCACGCTGGAATGCGGCACTATGGGCCGGCGATCCCGGCAGGAAAGAGCATTGGGAAGCCGCCGGCACTGACGTCAGCGATTGGAAAGACGTGAATATCCTCACCGATCGCAGCTGGACATGGGATGGCGTAAATCCTATAGGCGGCAGCCACTGGTTCACGAAGAAAGTGAACGTTCCGGCCGAACTTGCCGGTCGTCCTGCCACTCTCAGGATGGGTGTTATTGTCGATTCGGATTCTACATACGTTAACGGAGAATTCGCAGGCACCATATCGTATTGCTATCCTCCGAGAAAATACAATCTGCGTGAAGGGCTCCTTAAACCGGGAGAGAATACAGTGACCGTAAGACTCGTAACTAACGGTGGCCGCGGTGAATTCATACCGGAGAAACCATATAAAATCATATTCGACAACGGTGAGGAAATCTCGCTCGAGGGAGAATGGAAATACAAGCCGGGTATACGGATGCCGGATGCTCCCGGAAGTACATTCTGGTGCTACTCCCCCACCGTGCTCTATAACTCCATGATAGCCCCCACAGCAAAATATCCCGTTGGCAATGTGGTATGGTATCAGGGTGAGAGCAACGTGAGCAACCGCAATGAATATGGTGATCTGCTCAAACGCATGACGGAGCTGTGGAGAAACGACCGGAAAGACGCTACTCTACCGTTCTATATCGTGGAATTGGCCAACTATCTTCCCGAGAGCGACAAAGGGGGCCGAGAGGCATGGGCTGAAATGCGAAAGGTGCAGCGTGAAACGTGCGACGAGATCAGCAACTGCGAGATTGTAGACAACTACGACCTGGGAGAATGGAACGATATTCATCCTCTCGATAAGAAGACTCTCGCCGAAAGAATCGTAGGAAAGATTACCGAAAAACAGGGAAAGAAATCAAAAAAAACGAAGTGACAGGATAGAAAATCCCAACTTTTTTATTAATTTTGCATCATATCTCCGGTGGGCCGCCTGCGGGATGCTCACCGGATATTTCTTAAATTACAGGTATACAATAAGAAGAAAATCTTATGGGAGGTTTTTTTGGAGCGACCTTGAAGAAGAAATGTTGCAACGACATTTTCTATGGTACTGACTACAACTCGCATCTTGGCACCCGAAGAGGAGGCATGGTGACATACGATGCCGAAGAGAAACGCTTCTGCCGAAGCATACACTCTCTCGAGAGCAATTATTTCCGCACGAAGTTTGAATCGGAACTGCACAAGTACAAGGGCAACCTCGGAATGGGTGTAATCAGCGACACTGACCCACAGCCCATCATCATCAATTCTCACCTCGGTCGCTATGCCATCGTCACCGTGGCTAAGGTGTGCAACCTTGCCGAACTGGAGAAGGAACTCATCGACAAAGGCGCACACTTCGCTGAGCTGAGCAGCGGCACCACCAACCAGACTGAACTCATAGCCCTTCTCATCAACGAGGGCGCTACCTTCAAGGAAGGAATAGAGAATGTCTTCAATAAGATACAGGGCAGCTGCAGCATGCTTATCCTTACAGAAGATTCCATCATCGTGGCCCGCGACAAACTCGGACGCACTTCTATCGTGATAGGCGAGAAAGAAGACGGGTATGCGGTGAGCAGCGAGAGCACCTCTTTCCCGAATCTTGACTATAAACTGCTGCGCGATGTAGGGCCCGGAGAGATTCTTGAACTGAAACCCGACGGCATCCGCCAGATAAGAGAGCCGAACAAGGAGATGCAGATATGCGCCTTCATGTGGGTATACTACGGCTTCCCGACATCAATCTATGAAAACCGGAATGTGGATGAGGTGCGTTTCAAATCGGGCTATGTATTCGGACAGCAAGACAAGGAGACGGAAGTGGACTGCGTTGCGGGCATCCCTGATTCCGGAGTTGGAATGGCGCTCGGCTATGCAGCCGGACACGGCACACCTTATCAGAGATGCATCTCTAAATACACTCCGACATGGCCGCGCAGCTTCACACCGAGCGATCAGTCGATGCGCAGTTTCATCGCCAAGATGAAACTCGTGCCCAACGAGGCCATGCTCAAAGGAAAACGTGCACTCTTCTGCGACGATTCCATCGTGAGGGGAACCCAACTCAACGACAACGTCAAGGTGCTCTATGAATGCGGGGCTAAGGAAGTGCACATGCGCATTGCATGTCCGCCGCTAATCTACGGGTGTAAATATCTCAACTTCACTTCTTCCAAGTCGGAGATGGAACTGCTCACACGCAGAATCATCAAGGATATCGAAGGCGATCCTAACGCACATCTCGAGGAGTATTCCACCACAGGCAGCTGCCGCTATTGCAAAATGGTGGAGAAAATGCGTGAAATCTACGGACTAAGCTCTCTCAAATTCAATACGCTCGAGAATCTGGTGGAGGCGATAGGGCTTCCTAAAGACCAAATCTGCACGCATTGCTTCGACGGCACTTCGAGATTCTGATACAGACTGATAGCAAGTCGCAATCAATAAATATTTAAAGGCATCCTCCCGGGGATGCTTTTTTTATTGAAAATGTGCAAAAAAACCGAAAAACATAACAATATATCGGAAAAAATGAATTATCTTTGCAATATAATTCTCGATCGGAGAAGCCAAATTATTCCCCATCAGGAGAATGACGAGGCTCAACACTGATTGCATTGACAAACAACTTACAGTAATACATCAATTTACATTTTTCATTCCGGACTAATCATGATTGAAACCCTAACATCGCTCGATGAGCAGATATTACTTTTCTTCAATAGTTGGCACACACCTTTTCTTGATGAACTGATGTCGCTGATCACCGGGAAATGGATATGGATTCCGTTTTACCTGCTGCTTATAGACCTCCTCTTTAGGAAACTCGGACCCAAATATGCGGCTCTCACTCTTGTGGCAGTCGTTCTCGCCATAGTGATGACTGATCA
Organism: uncultured Sangeribacter sp.; assembly: GCA_964410515.1. GTDB lineage: Bacteria > Bacteroidota > Bacteroidia > Bacteroidales > Muribaculaceae > Lepagella. The sequence continues at coordinate 7,742 of CAYPGW010000028.1, forward strand.
GATCTGTGCAAGTGTTATTCGTCCTATCGTAGGACGTCTGCGCCCCTGCAATCCTGAAAACCCCATTTTTGAATATATCACTCTCGTGAAAGGCATTCAGCCCGGAGGCTACAGCTGGCCAAGTTGCCATGCTGCCAACACATTTGCCCTCGCCACACTCCTCTCATGCGTGATGAGATCGAGAAAGTTCACGGCGTTCATATTCATCTGGGCTATAATAGTAAGCCTTTCGAGACTATACGTAGGAGTGCACTATCCTACCGATCTTCTTTGCGGAGCAGCTTTCGGAAGCGTATTCGGCTATCTGGCACTTCTCACCGTGAGTCTGGTCAACACATACTGGTCGAGAATAGCACTCTCTTTTCGTAACCCTGACGCAGCATGAAACTTTCATTAAGCAGAATATTGATTGCAGCAGCAATCCTCACCACTTCATCCGGCCTTTATGCCCAAAGGCCGGATTTGTATTGGAATGTCTACATGTCGGCTATATTCGACAACAGGGAAGGAGACGAGAAGCACACTCCGGCCCGCACTTTTTTTCAGACTCAACTTGCTCCTGAAATTGGAGTATCGCTCGACGAAGGCCGACATCGGGTGGCGGCAGGCGCAGTCTGGACTCAACCTATAGGCTGCGAATGGGAAGGGCGAAGGATCTCCCCCACCGTCTACTACAGATATGAAGACAAGGGTGTGCGTTTCGCCATGGGAATGTTCAGCCGCGACCAGCTCTATGCCGATTTGCCGAATTACATCTGGAACGATTCTGTGAAGTATTCGCAGCGCAACATAAGAGGAGCCATGATCGGCTACAGAAATGAGAAAGGCTATTTTCAGGCCGTTCTCGACTGGCGCGGTATGCAGACGAAGACTCAGCGTGAGGCCTTCAACATAATAGCGGCCGGAGAACGCTACTACGGAGGTGGCAAATTCCTCTGGGGAGGCACGGCTATGATGAATCATCTGGCATGGGACAAATCAGGAAATCCTGATCAGAACGTGGTGGATAATTTTTTATATAATCCTTATGTCGGAATTGATTTCTCTAAAGCCACCCCGATTCCCCTTGATTCGTGCGCGCTCAGAGCGGGAATACTCGGAGGTATGACACGCGACCGGGGTGACAGGGAATGGAAAACACCCATTGGCCTCTGGATCGACCTCTGCGCCAGATGGAAATTTCTTGAGCTAAAGAATACGCTCTATGCAGGAGGGAAACTTTTTCCCATCTACGATAGATATGGATGTCTGCTTGATCAGGGCGAGCCATTTTATGCTGCTTCATTCTACGACAGGGCATCGCTCGGAATAATCTTTCTGCACCGGAATTTTGTTGATATAAAGTGTATGTTGGATTTCAACATATATCCAAGCAATTTCATCTTCTACCAGAGAGTGATGGTGGAATTCAGGATTTAAAAATTTAATACACAAGATGAAGGTGACAATTAGAAATGGACGGAAAGAAGATGCGGAGTTCATAGCCGAGGGCATAATGGCCGCCATTGGCGAGGATATATGCCGAGAGATAGGCCGTAACTCCGGTAATCCCCTTCTTTCAACCAAAGAACTTTTCACGCGCACCGCATCGGAGGAATGCAGTCAATACAGTTACCGAAATGCTCTTATTGCGGAAGATGAAAACGGCCGCCGTGCGGGAGTGGCAGTGAGTTATGACGGAGCGGAGCTGCATCGGTTGCGCGAAGTATTTGTAAAAAATTATAATAAAATGTATGATGCCTCTCTCCGGGAAGAGGACTTTGACGATGAGACCTCGCCCGACGAGATCTATCTCGACACTCTGGCGGTGAAACCGGAATACAGAGAGCACGGACTCGGCAGCAAACTCATAGCCGCTGTTGAGGAGCGTCATTCCGGAAAGGGAAAGCCTTTGGGTCTTCTGGTGGACTATGACAATGCTCGGGCAAGGCGACTCTATGATAAAAACGGCTTCCAAAGCGAGGGCGGACGATGCTTCTGCGGCGTTGAGATGGAGCACATGCAAAAAGTAATTTAAATCAAATTAAAAGTAATTGGGAAAATATTTGCATATTTCCCCATTTTTTTTTAGTTTTGCATATTGAAGTGGAAACACTCAATAAAGGAAGGCTGAGGGGAATCATTACTAACAACATGAAAACATCAATTTCATAACAGACATGAAAGTTCTAAACAAACTGACCGCACCCAAGGCTACAGCCCCAGAGAGAATCATCCAGTTTGGCGAGGGAAATTTCCTCCGTGCATTCGTAGACTGGATCGTAAAGAACATGAATGAGAAGACCGACTTCAACTCGTCGGTTGTAATACTTCAGGGCACACCCGATGACTTCGCCATGAAACTTCTCTCATCGCAAGATTACATGTATAATGTAAACCTTCAGGGCCGTCTTAACGGTGAGATTGTCAATTCTTTCAAGCGCATCGACGTAATTAGCCGCGGACTCAGCCCCTGGGGCCAACATGATGCAGTGCTCGGACTCGCCGTGCAGCCCGAAATCAGATTCGTCATCTCTAATACCACAGAGGCCGGTATCACATTCGATGCCTCATGCAAACTCAACGATACTCCTCCGGCATCCTATCCTGCTAAACTCACACAGATTCTCTACAAGCGCTACAAGGCATTCAACGGAGATCCGAAAAAGGGTCTTATCATCATGCCTTGCGAGCTCATTTTCGAGAACGGACATCATCTGAAGAAATTCATCAACGACTACATAGATCTCTGGAAGGAAGATCTCGGTGCCGACTATGAAGGATTCAAGGCGTGGTTTAACACCTACAACTACGTCTGCGCTACGCTCGTAGACCGCATCGTTCCGGGATTCCCGCGCAAGGAAATCGGCAATATCCAGGAAAAACTGGGCTACAAGGACAACGTAGTGGTTCAGGGCGAAGCCTTCCACGTATGGGTAATCGAACGCCCCGAGAACATGAGCATAGAAGAGCTCAAGGCCGAATTCCCTGCAGAGAAGGCAGGTCTCAACGTCATCATCACAGACAGCGAGGCTCCGTATCATGAGAGGAAAGTGACTCTGCTCAACGGCCCTCACACCGTGCTCTCGCCTGTAAGCTACCTCAGCGGCGTGGACATTGTGAGAGATGCCTGCAATCATGAAGTGATCGGCAAATACATCCATAAGGTGCAGTTTGACGAATTGATGCAGACACTCAATCTGCCGATGGACGAGCTCAAGGCTTACGGCGAAAGCGTGCTTGAGCGATTCAACAATCCCTTCGTTGACCATCAGGTGACTTCAATCATGCTCAACTCTTTCCCGAAATATCAGACCCGCGACCTGCCCGGAGTGAAGACCTATCTCGAGAGGAAGGGAGAACTTCCCAAAGGTCTTGTGCTCGGACTCGCTGCCATCATCACTTATTATAAAGGCGGAAAGCGTGCCGACGGGGCTCCCATCCAGCCCAAAGACGATGAGAAGATCATGAATCTGCTCACTGAACTCTGGGCCACCAACGACACCCGCAAGGTGGCTGAAGGTGTGCTTGCAGCCGATGAGCTCATCTGGAAAGAGCACGGCAATCTCAACGAGATTCCCGGACTCACCGACCTCGTGACGGAATATCTCGACAGCATACAGGAGAAAGGAATGCTCGCCACGGTGGAAAGCATTCTTTGAGATTTGTGAAGACTTTGCCCGGCCATGCGCAAGCATAGCCGGGCACCTCAGCCACCCATTAGCACATCAAAGCCACATCATGAAAGAATATTTAAAGATAAATCCCGCGGACAATGTAGCGGTGGCAATCACCGCACTGGCAAAAGGACGCGAAGTGAACATCGACGGCAACACCTTCACCTTAATTTCAGATATACCGGCGGGCCACAAATTCGCACTGAAGGATATCAACACAGGTGAAAATGTAATCAAGTACGGTTTCCCTATCGGACATGCAAGGCATGACATAGCACGCGGCGCGTTTCTCGACGACCATGATATAAAGACCAATCTCGAAGGCCGGCTCGACTATTCGGGTATAGAAAGGAAACCTGTAGAGAAAAGTGTTTGCAAGGGAGGAGAACGCACGTTTGAGGGCTATCTCCGCTCCGACGGCCAGGCAGGTGTCAGAAATGAGATATGGGTGATTCCTACTGTCGGCTGCGTAAACGGTATCGTAAAGCAGATTGTAGACAGGCTCAATGCCGAAACAGGTGCCGAAGGCACCGACGGCATCTTCGGATTTCCACATAACTACGGCTGCTCGCAGCTGGGAGATGACCACGAGAACACAAAGAAGATTCTTCGAGACATGGTGCATCATCCCAATGCAGGCGGTATTCTCGTGGTCGGACTCGGCTGCGAGAATAATCAGCCAAAAGTCTTCGAGGAGTTTTGCGGTGATTATGACAAAGACCGCGTGAAATTCATGGTTTGTCAGGAAATAGAGGGCGATGAGGTGGAATATGGCCTTGAAGTGCTCCGCGGTCTCTATGAGAAGGCCAGAAAAGATCAGCGCACCACTCTGCCGGCGTCGAAACTGAGGATTGGACTAAAGTGCGGAGGAAGCGACGGCTTCTCAGGCATCACGGCCAATCCGCTGCTCGGAGAATTCTCAGATTTTCTCTGCGACTGTCAGGGAGGTACCACAGTGCTTACCGAAGTGCCCGAAATGTTTGGAGCTGAGACAATTCTGATGCAGAGATGTGCCGATGACCAACTTCTCGACAAGACAATCCACCTTATCAATGACTTTAAGGAATATTTCCTGAGCCATGGCGAACCTGTGGGCGAGAATCCTTCGCCCGGCAACAAGGCCGGAGGAATCTCCACTCTTGAGGAGAAAGCATTGGGCTGCACGCAGAAGAGCGGAAAGAGCGAAGTAAAAGGTGTGCTCAGCTATGGCGAGCGAATCAAGGAGAGCGGACTGAATCTTCTTTCCGCACCCGGCAACGACCTCGTAGCAAGCACAGCGCTTGCGGCAAGCGGCTGCCAGATAGTGCTTTTCACCACCGGCAGAGGCACCCCGTTCGGAACTTTCGTGCCCACGGCTAAGATATCCACCAACAGCCGCCTGGCCGAGAGAAAACCTGACTGGATCGACTTCAATGCAGGCGTGCTTGTGGAAGATGAGGACATGAAAGACGTGTCTGAGAAATTTGCCGATTTCGTGCTCGATGTGGCAAGCGGCAAGAAAGTAAACAATGAAAAAGCGGGCATCCACGAGATTGCCATATTCAAGAACGGTGTGACGCTGTAAGAAGATGAATGAGGAGCCGGCATGAGGGGCACCGGTCGTTTTCAAGCATGAGGCCGATGCTTGTCATAGCTCTTCAGGATTCTGCATTTCACTACTCGATAATCAATAAAACCAACTGCCTATATGAAACCATTCATGGACGAAAACTTTCTGCTTCAGACAGAGACTGCGCAGAAACTCTATCACGAACATGCGGCCAAAATGCCCATTATCGACTATCACTGCCATCTGATACCGAAGATGGTGGCCGACGATCATAAATTTTCCTCAATCACCGAACTCTGGCTCGGTGGCGACCACTATAAGTGGAGAGCCATGCGCAGCAACGGTGTGGATGAGAAATTCTGCACCGGAAAAGACACCTCTGACTGGGAAAAATTCCAGAAATGGGCGGAGACCGTGCCCTATACTTTCCGCAATCCTCTCTACCACTGGACACACCTCGAACTGAAGACCGCGTTCGGCATCGATAAGCTGCTGAACCCGGAAACGGCCAAGGAAATCTTTGACGAGTGCAACGACAAACTCCGCAACGATCCGAACATGACCGCACGTGGCCTGATGAGGCGCTACAACGTAGAGACGGTGTGCACCACCGACGACCCTGCCGATTCTCTGGAATATCACAAGCAGGTGAAAGACAGCGGATTTGAAGTGAAGATGCTTCCTACATGGCGTCCTGACAAGGCTATGGCTGTGGATAAGCCGGCTGAATATCGTGAATACATCGCTAAACTCGGTGAGGCTGCAGGAATGGAGATCAGGACATTCAACGACCTCGTGGATGCCCTGCAGAAACGTCACGATTTCTTCGAGGAGATGGGCTGCCGCCTGTCAGACCACGGAATAGAGGAATTCTATGCTGAAGACTATACCCAGCCTGAAATCGATGCCATCTTTGCCAAGGTGATGAATGGCGGCGAGGCTACTCCGGAAGAAATCGAGAAGTTCAAGAGCGCCATGATGATCGTATTCGGCGAGATGGACTACGAGAGCGGATGGACACAGCAGTTCCACTATGGCGCCATACGCGATAATAACAGCAAGATGTTTAAACTGCTCGGCCCTGACACCGGCTTCGACTCTATCGGAGAATTCAACACTGCAAAGAAGTGTGCAAAATATCTCGACAAGCTCAACAGCCGCGGCAAACTCGCAAAAACTATCCTCTACAATCTCAATCCTTGCGCCAACGAGGTAATGGCAACAATGCTCGGCAACTTCCAGGACGGAAGTGTAGCAGGCAAGATTCAGCTCGGCTCGGGATGGTGGTTCCTCGATCAGAAAGACGGCATGCAGAAGCAGATGAATGCCCTCTCGCTGCTCGGACTTCTCAGCCGCTTCGTGGGTATGCTCACCGACAGCCGTAGCTTCCTCAGCTATCCGCGCCATGAATATTTCCGCCGCACACTGTGCAACCTTGTGGGAACCGATATCGAAAACGGTGAGATACCCTACACAGGTTATGAGGAAAAGAGAGTGAACCAGATGATCGAAGACATCTGCTACAACAACGCTAAAAACTACTTCAAATTCTGATCATGGCCTCTACATCACCACTCTCACAGGCCAATCAGAAGATGACCAACTTCCGTTGGGTGATCTGCGGACTCCTTTTCCTCGCCACCACGGTCAATTATATGGACCGCCAGGTGCTCTCTCTGACTTGGAAAGAGTTCATCTCACCTGAATTTCACTGGACAGACTCTGATTATGGCACTATCACAGCGATATTCTCAATAGTTTATGCAGTTGCCAATCTCCTTGCCGGCCGGTTTATCGACTGGATGGGTACGAAGAAGGGCTATCTTTGGGCCATTGGCGTGTGGAGCGCCGGTGCCTGCCTTCACGCCGCCTGCGGATGGGCCACAGAGCAGACTCTGGGTCTTCACACTGCGGGTGAACTGCTTGAAGCCACCGGCGACGCAGCAATGATGATTGCCACCGTATCGGTCTATTTCTTCCTTGCCGCACGCACCATTCTCGCACTTGGCGAGGCGGGCAATTTCCCCGCAGCCATCAAGGTGACAGCAGAATACTTTCCGAAACGCGACCGTGCGTATGCTACCTCTATCTTTAACGCCGGCTCCGCTGTCGGAGCTCTCATCGCCCCCTTCACCATAGGCCCGCTCGCCCGCTTCTTCCAGAACATAGGCTGGGGCAACGGTTGGGAGATGGCATTCATCGTGATCGGCGCGCTTGGCTTCGTGTGGATGGGATTCTGGATTTTCCTTTATCATGAGCCCGCTTCCAATCCTCATGTAAACGAAGCAGAACTCGCTTATATCGAGCAGGATAACGACAATCCCGAGGAAACTCCGAGAGAAAAGGCGGAAATCGAAGACAGCGAGACCGCAACAATTCCTTTCTGGCAGTGCTTCAAATATCCGCAAACCTGGGCCGTATTCTTCGGTAAATTCCTGACAGACGGCGTATGGTGGTTCTTCCTTTTCTGGACACCGGCATACATTACCGACGTATTCCAGCTATCAACCTCCTCGGGAGAAGGAATGCTGATGATTTTCGTGCTTTATCTCATCACGATGCTATCTATCTATGGCGGTAAACTGCCGACAATCCTTATGAACAAGGCAGCTGCCAGAGGTATCGATGAGAATCCCTATTCCGCACGTATGAAGGCAATGTTCATATTCGCACTGTTCCCGCTTCTCGCCCTTCTGGCGCAGCCGCTTAGCGCTTATTCACAGTGGATTCCGATTATCATTATCGGTATTGCAGGCGCAGCCCACCAGTCGTGGAGTGCCAACATCTACTCAGTAGTTGGCGATATGTTCCCGAAGAGCACCATCGCCACCATCATCGGCATCGGCGGTATGGCCGGCGGTATGGGTTCATTCTTCATCAATAAGGGTTCGGGCGTGCTCTTCGATTATGCTGCCCAGACTCAGATGTCGTTCTTCAGCTTCACAGGCAAACCGGCAGGCTACTTCATAGTGTTCTGCATCTGCGGTGTAGCCTATCTGGTGGGTTGGTGCATCATGAAGCTGCTCGTGCCCCGCTATAAGAAAATTACGGTGTGACAAGCCTAAGGCTGAATTTACCATGAAAAAAAACATATTTTTGATACTCGCGCTGGCAGCAATGCTGCCGGTGCGAGCATTTGCACAGGAGGCCACCGACACCATCACTATATGGATGGCGGGAGACTCGACAATGGCCAATAAGCCTACCGACGATGAAAAACAGGAACGTGGGTGGGGGCAGATGCTTCCGCTCATGCTTCAAGGCCCGGTGAAAGTGTGCAATCACGCGCTCAACGGTCGCAGCTCAAAGAGTTTTATCGACGAGGGCCGATGGGACGCCATGATGGCAGGAGTGAAAAAGGGCGATTACGTAGTGATTCAATTCGGACATAATGACGAGAAAATCAAAAATCCCGACCGCTACACTGCTCCCGGAAGCACTTTCGACGCCACTCTCACCCGTATGGTGAAGGAGGTGAAGAAAAAAGGAGCCACTCCGGTGCTCATGAACTCAATCGTTCGCCGCAATTTTCCATCAGATAAGGTGGACAACACCAAGGATGTGAGCGACCATGAAACAGGGCCAGTAAAGGTAGATCCTGTCAATGAAGGAAGCATTCTCGTAGATACTCACGGCGATTACCTGAAAAGTCCGCGCGACGTGGCCGGGAAACAGAAAGTGGCCTTTATCGATTTCAATAAGGCTACTCACGATCTTGTGCAATATCTCGGCACTGAGAAATCAAGAGCTCTCTACATGTGGATTCCGGCGGGAAAATATAAGTTCTGTCCCAAGGGAAAGATTGACAATACCCATCTCAACATCTACGGTGCCACCGTGCTTGCACGGATTGCCGCAGACTCGCTCGCGGCAAGGTGTCCGGAACTCGCGCGTTTCGTGATTCCGAAAGAGCGGGCCAAAGAAATGAGATATGTTGTCACCGATATGGCCGTATATGCCAACGACAGCACTAATCTCCAGACGGATGCCATTCAAAATGTGATCGACATAGCCGAAGCCAATGGAGGCGGCCAGATAATCTTCCCGGCGGGAACGTATCTCTCCGGAGCACTCTTTTTCAAACCCGGTACTACTCTCAGACTCGAGAAGGGCGCGAAAATCAAGGGCTCGGACGACATAAGCAACTTCCCTCTCCTCCCCTCACGCATGGAGGGAAAGAGCATCTACTACCACGCGGCTCTCATCAACGCCTATTATGTGAAGGGATTCGAGATCACAGGCGAAGGCATACTCGACGGCAACGGCCTGAGATACTGGAAAGAATTCTGGGCCAACAGAGACAGAGCGGTGACGGCCGGAAGAGAATGGACCAATCTTGAAGTGAAGCGTCCCCGTCTTGTCTTCCTCTGGGGTTGCAACGACCTGAAGATATCGGGAGTGAGCCTTCAGAACTCCCCTTTCTGGACCACTCATCTCTACATGTGTGACGACGTGCTGATTGAAAATTGCCGCTTCACCGCTCCTCGCGGAGAAGTGCGAGCTCCCAGCAGCGATGCGCTCGATCTTGACGCTTGCCGCAGAGTGACTGTGAGAGGCTGCTATCTCAATTGCGATGACGATGGCGTCTGCCTCAAAGGAGGCAAGGGCGTATATGCAAACAGAACTATGGATAACGGCATCTGCGAAGACATTCTCGTGGAAGATTGCGAATTCGGAAGGAATCTTCACGGAGTTCTCACGCTCGGCAGCGAATGTGTGCATGCGAAGAATGTGACCGTGAGAAACTGCAAGGTCGATATCAATGCCGCAATATTAAGGCTGAAGATGCGTCCCGACACTTATCAGACTTATGAAAACGTAAGAATCGAGAACATCTCCGGTCATTGCGGCACGGTTATGGACATGAAGCCGTGGAAACAGTTCTTCACCCTCGAAGGCAGCGGAGAGCATCCCTTCGGCATTGTGCGCGACATTACGATCGAGAATGTGGATGTGGACTGTAACACTCTCTGCCATATTCAGGGAAATCCAGACGACAAGGTGAGCGGAATCCTCTTGCGCAACGTCAAGGTTCAGGCCCAAGACCCGTCGCTCACCGTAGTGGCATATCCCTCGGTTAAATTCGAGAATGTTATGATGAACGGCAAAGCCTTCTCACCGAAAGCCGAGCGACTTGATCTGCCGGAAGAAAACGAATACGACAAACTATAATCATCATGAAGAAAACTATTATTTCTCTCGCTCTGGCCACACTTGTTGCCGGGTCTGCGATGGCGGAAGGCATCGCGGAGAGAGCCCGCAAGGCATGGAGCGACGTTTATCCCCAGGTGGAGGCCCGCATCAAGGCTCCCACTTTCCGCGACAAGGATTACAGCATCCTTCAGTTCGGGAAAGTAAGCAAAAAAGAGGGGTACCTGTATACAAGCATGATCAACAAGGCCATCAAGAAATGCCATGATGACGGAGGCGGCAGGGTAATAGTGCCTGCCGGCACATGGCTCACAGGCCCGATCACACTTCTCAGTAATGTAAATCTTCATCTTGAAGAAGGAGCGACACTTCTCTTCACCACCGACGTGAAGGAGTATCCCATAGTCCTGACCCGTTGGGAAGGCATGGACTGCTACAACTATTCGCCCATGATCTATGCCTACAAGCAGGAGAACATCGCAATCTCAGGCAAAGGCACCATCGATGGAGGCGCAAGCCGCGACAACTGGTGGGGCATGGTGGGCAATGCACGTTGGGGCTGGAAGGAAGGCCAGCAGAGCCAGCGCACAGGGCGCCCCATACTTCAGGAATGGAACGAGAACGGTGTGCCTGTGGAAGAACGCCGCATGGGCGACGGCTACGGTATGCGCGTGCAGCTTGTGAATCCGGTGGAATGCCGCAATGTGCTCATCGAGGATGTCACCATGCTTAGATCAGCATTCTGGGTGATGCACCCCCTGATGTGCGAGAATGTGACAGTGCGCCGTGTTCATGTGCAGAACGATGGCCCGAACGGTGACGGATGCGACCCCGAATCGTGCAAGGACGTGCTGATCGAAGACTGCTTCTTCGACACCGGTGACGACTGCATAGCCATCAAGAGCGGACGCAACCGCGACGGATTGCGCTGGGCACGCCCGAGCGAGAACATCATCGTGCGCAACTGCTACATGAAAAACGGTCATGGCGGCGTAGTTATAGGTAGCGAAATCTCAGGTGGCTACAAGACACTGTTTGTAGAAAACTGCAAGATGGACAGCCCTGATCTCGAGCGCGTGATACGCATCAAGACCAATCCCTGCCGTGGCGGAGTGATTGAGGATGTCTACGTGCGCAACGTGGAGGTTGGCCAGTGTGACGAAGCCGTGCTCAAAATCAATCTTGACTATGAGCCTAAGGAAAAATGCCGTCGCGACTATCCCCCGACAGTGAAGAATGTCTATCTTGAGAACGTAACGTGTAAGAAGAGCAAATATGGCGTGATGATAGTAGGCCTCAAAGACCGCTGCAATGTCTACGATATAGAATTGAAAGACTGCAGTTTCACAGGAGTGGCCGATGGAAACAACATCACAGGCCAGGTCAAAGACGTGATCTTCGACAACGTGACAATCAACGGTGTTGAATGCCTCCATGACAAACCGATGGCCTATAAGATGGCAAAATCGGAAATGACACGTATCCCTGAAAGCCGCATGATCGACGTCAATGGAGTGAAGTGGAGCTATGCCGCCGGTGTAGAACTCGACGGAATCCTCGCCGCTGCCAAAGCCTACGACAACAAGGAGATGCTCGACTACGTGCTGAGCTATTGCGACTTCTTCGTAAATCCCGACGGTTCGATCAAGGCATTCAAGAAAGAATCATACAATATCGACAATGTGAAAAACGGCACAGTGCTGATGCAGGCTCTCGACATCACGGGCGAGCCGCGCTACCGTATGGCACTCGACACTATCTATTCCCAACTTCTGGGGCAGCCCCGCACCAAGACCAAGAACTTCTGGCACAAGAAGATCTACCCCTGGCAGGCATGGCTCGACGGACTTTATATGGGTCAGCCATTCTACGCTGAGTACGTGAACCGTTATCTTGATTCCGACCCCAAACTTTGGGATGACATTGCAAATCAGTTCCTCACCGTAGGAAAAAAGACCTACGATCCCGCTACCGGACTCTACCGCCACGCGTGGGATGAGAAGAAGAAGCAGTTCTGGGCCGACAAGAAGACCGGTCAGAGCAAACATGCCTGGGGTCGCGCCATGGGCTGGTATGTATGGGCTATCACCGATGTGCTTGAAAAAATGCCTGCCGATCATCCCAAGCGTCAGGAAATGATCGCTCTTCTGAAAAGCGTGGCCGATGGAATCGTGAAATATCAGGATCCTAAGACCGGCGTGTGGTATCAGGTTATGGACTCACCCGAAAGAGAAGGCAATTATCTTGAGGCTACGGCAAGCGCGATGTTCACATACAATCTGATGCGCGCCGTAAGGCTCGGTCTTCTCGACGAGTCCTATCTCGCACCTGCAAAAAAAGGATATGAAGGCATACTCGAGACCTTCATCAAAGAGAATCCCGACGGCACCATATCGCTGACCGACTGCTGCGCAGTGGCCGGACTTGGTGGCGGTAATGATCAGAGACGCGACGGCACATTCGAGTATTATCTGAGTGAGCCTATCCGCGACAACGATTCAAAAGGCATCGGCCCCTTCATTCTCGCAAGTCTCGAATATGATAATCTGAATAAGTAAGAATATTCTGATATAAAAGAATATGCAGAAATCCCGATATCGAAACTTCTTCCTGAATAATGCTTCCACCGTCGCGGCGATACTTCTCGTCGCGGCGGCGGCCGCATCCGGAAGCGGTGTGCAAGCAGAGGAGATAGACAGGTTTTCTCTCGTAAATCGCAACAATCCGCACATCACTCAGATCGACACGATGGCCTCGCTTACGGTGGGCAACGGCCGGTTTGCTTTTACAGCTGATGTCACCGGCCTTCAGACCTTTCCTGAGATGTACTCTCTCGGAGTGCCTCTCGGCACAATGAGCGACTGGGGCTGGCATAGTTTTCCCAACACCGAAGACTTCAGATTTGAGGAGACCCTGATGGAGTTTGACTTCGGCAGGGGGAGAAAAGAACTCTACAGCACACAGATCAAGAACGATGACCGCAAGAAAGCAGCCTGCGATTATTTCCGTGCAAATCCTCACCGGCTGCATCTCGGGGCCCTCGGTTTTGATAATATGGATGCCGATGCCCTAACAGACATTGACCAGACCCTTGATATGTGGAACGGAGTAATCAACTCGCGGTTTTCCGTATCAGGAAACCGGATAGAGGTTTGCACTTCTGTCGATCCGGAACTTGATCTCGTGGCCGCGCTCATCTCCGACCCCGCCCGCCATGCTCTCAGGCTCAGACTACCCTATCCCACCGGAAAGCACAGCGACGATGCCTGCAACTGGAACCGGGATGAACTGCATAAGACCGAAATAATTCTTTCAGCCCCCGGCAAAGCCGTGGTGAAACATACGCTCGACTCTACCATCTATTATGTGACACTCAACTGGGAGGGCAACAGCCTCGCTGTTCAGGACGGCCCCAACACCGTCAGAATCATTCCCGACAGCGATAACTGGAGCGTGACGGCACAGTTCACAGAGAGTATTACTGACGGCAGCAACCCTCCGGCCTCAAAAGCGATAACTGCTGCGGCTGATTACTGGCAGAATTTCTGGAAAAAAGGCGGAGTGGTCGATTTCAGTCTCTGCACCGATCCACGCGCCAAGGAACTTGAGCGGCGCGTCGTATTGTCGCAATATCTTCTCGCCACCAACTGTGCCGGAACTACACCGCCACAGGAGACCGGTCTCACTTACAACTCATGGTTTGGAAAGTTCCATCTTGAAATGATATGGTGGCATCAGGCACAATTCGCCCTTTTCGGCCATGAAGATCTGGGTGCGCGGTCGCTTCCCTGGTATTTTAAGGCACGCGACAATGCCGAGGCCATAGCTAAGCGTCAGGGATTCGACGGAGTGAGATGGATGAAGATGACAGATCCGAGTTCAATCGAGGCACCCTCCAGTGTAGGTTCATTCCTCATCTGGCAGCAACCTCACATAATATATCTTGCAGAACTCCTCTACCGGGCAAATCACGATGAAAACGTTCTGAAACAGTATTATCCTCTCGTTGAAGAGACTGCCCGGTTCATGGCATCGTTCGCAGATTGGGATGCCGAAAACCAACGCTATGTATTAAAGGGTATCATACCGGCCCAAGAGACACTCCGCGCATCAGAGACTGTGAATCCTCCTTTTGAACTATCCTACTGGCATTTCGGACTCAATACAGCCCAGAAATGGAGGGAAAGAATGGGAATGGAACGCAATGCGGAGTGGGACAAAATCACCGGCTCTCTCTCAAGACTCGCAGCAAAAGACTCCCTATATCTTGCTGCCGAGACAGCCCCGCAGACATACGAGGATATCCGATTCACCTCCGACCACATGGCGGTGCTCGGCTCTCTCGGAATCCTTCCCGCCTCCCCTCTCGCTGACGCCGGAATCCTCAACAACACCTTCGACTGGATCTACGACAACTGGAACTGGGACAAGACGTGGGGATGGGATTATCCCACTACGGCAATGTGCGCAGTGCGTATCGGAGAGCCTGACAAGGCCGTGAATGCGCTCATGATGGACAAGCGCACCAATACCTATCTTCCTAACGGACATAATTATCAGGACAATCGACTAAGGTGTTACCTGCCCGGCAACGGAGGTCTGCTTACTGCCATTGCGCTGATGACAGCAGGATGGGACGGATGCGACACGCCAAATCCCGGATTTCCGAAAGACGGGACGTGGAACGTGAGATGGGAAGGTATAAAGCCCCTGCCCTGATGATTTCATACACTTTCCAAAAGATACCATGAATAAGGCTCTGAAATGGATAATCGCGGTTCTTGCCTCCGCCGGACTCGGATTCGAGACCGGCGGGGCGGAACTCCATTATCGTCCTGATTCAGATGGCCATTCAGTGAGTTGCACCAACGGAAAGGTTAAATTCAACCGTGCTCTCTACGGTGCCCACTCCGGATTCAGAGTAGATTGCTCTGATTTTCCTGAATTCGGAATCTATCTCCCCAACATGGGAGGCAATATGAAATTCTTTCTGCCAGAGGGCGACTGCCATGCCGCCTACACGCCGGGAAAGATGAATTATGTTCAGGGAGGGATTGAAATGGAAGTGCAGACCGGACGCTCACGCGACATGATCATCTGGCGTCTCACCAACATCTCTGACCGGAAGCAAACCATTACTTTCCGCTATGGAGGAGCAAGCGGCAAGCGCTTCTCACGAGAAGGAGATCTCGGGGTAGACCGGCCGGACTGCTTCGACTTCAAGGAGGAGAACTGCAAGGACAACGTATTTCAAATATCCGAGTCAGAGAAAGGACGCGTCGATGTGGATTTCGGTACAAAAACTCGATATGGTGTAACCTTACTTGCCGGCGACGCGGATCTCGACATAACAACATTCCCCTCGCTCGAAGGAATGATCACTCTCAATCCGGGCCAAACCAAATATATAGCGTTTTTCCCTACACGCGACTTGACTGAAAACACATCGCTTGAGGCCCTGATGGAAAAATCCGAACTTGAAAGATCAGCCATAGCCTCGAGCGTGAGATTCGCCGGTGAAGACGACTGGCTCGGTCCGGTGGGAGGAGCCCTGGCAATCGCCGGCGATGCAATCTGGAGCGGCGAAGCATGGCTTCACGGCAGCATAGGCTGGCGCACACCTCATCTCGGATGGCGGGGAGCCTACACAGGTGACGCTATCGGTCGCCATGACCGCACACTCACCCATCTTCTCAACTATGCAGCGAATCAGATCGACACGATTCCTGCCATTTATCCTCATCCGCAGATGGACTCCACCCTTAATCTCGCAAGGGCGAGAAAAGCGTGGGGAACACCTATGTATAGCAACGGCTACATCTGCCGCCGGCCCGGACATAAAAACGAAATGTCGCACTACGACATGAATCTGGTCTATATCGACGCTATGCTACGGCATTTCCGCCACACCGGCGACACCGCTTCAATGCGAAAACTTTTTCCCGTACTGAAAAGGCATCTGGACTGGGAAAAGATGAATTTCGATCCGGACGGCGACGGACTCTATGATGCGTATTGCTGCATTTGGGCAAGCGACGCATTATATTACAATGGTGGACAAGTGACCCACTCATCGGCCTATAATGCCTTTGCCAACCGTCTGGCGGCTCAAGTGGCACGGAGAATCGGCGAAGATCCCGCTCCATACGAAGCGGAGGCAAGGAAGATAACCAGGGCTATTGATTCGGTGCTCTGGATAAAAGAAAAGGGACATTGGGCAGAATTTAAAGACGCAATGGGACTCAAACGGCTGCATGAGAAGCCCGGCGTATGGACAATCTACCATGCGATAGACTCTGAAATAACCGATCCCCTCAAGGCATACGCAGCAACTGTCTATATCGACCGGGAAATTCCTCACATTCCGGTTGCCATAACAGACGGCGATACACTCTTCACCATCTCCACCACAAATTGGAAACCTTACTCGTGGAGCATCAACAATGTGGCAATTGCAGAAGTGATGCACACAGCCCTCGCCTATTGGCTGGCCGGCCGCCCGGAAGAGGCCTACAGTCTCATGAAAGGCGTGGCTTACGATAATATGCTCGACGGAGCCTCGCCACTGAACTTCGGACAAATAAGCAAGTTTGATGCCGCAAGGGGAGAATGCTACCGCGACTTCGCTGACCCGATAGGTGTCTGGAGCCGAAGTCTGACAGAAGGGCTCTACGGCATTCGACCCGATCTTCTGTCAGAAAATCCTCACATTGATCTAATACCGGGCTATCCTGCCTCATGGAAGAATGCCTCAGTCTCTCTTCCAGATTTCGCCTACACCTTCCACAGGGATGGCAATATCGCTTCATATAATATAGAAAACCGATACGGAGAAACTCCCGAGGTAAGACTCAATATTGACGGACGCGGTGTGAGCCGAATCACTGTGAATGACAAAGCCACAGACTTCACATACGATGAATGGGCTGTAGGTTATCCGCGCGTCATCATCCCCATACCTTTTGCAGATGGGCAGCAAACCGCCGATGTGAAAGTGGAATACGGCGAAGAAGCTCAGTCCTATCCCACCGGGGAAATTCGACGGGAGGGATATGTCACTTTCACGCAGATGACAGACGGAAAGATGAAATGGTATGAGGCATCCGTGGCGCCACTGCCTGAAACGGAATTCGCCTTCGGCAATTTCAGCCCCGAGAAGGGAACTGAATTTGAAACCATAGATCTCACTGATTTCTATAATGCCAAAATAGCAGACATTTTCAAAAACGAATACCTGAGCCCGCGTCCCGAAGTCACGACACTTCAGATTCCCAAACAGGGCATAGGAGAATGGTGCCATCCCAAGCTGACGGCCGATATAGATGACTCGGGTTTGCGCAAGATTGTTGCCGAGGGCAACGGTGTCTTCACTACTGATGCAGGTGTACCCTTTAGAATGAATGCTGAAGGAAACAACATAGTCTACACTTCCCTTTGGGACAACTATCCCGACAGCGTCTCAATTCCGTTGCATACGAGAGGGAGCAATCTCTATCTGGCAATGGCCGGAAGCACCAACCACATGCAATGGGGACTTCCCAACGGAGTGGTAAAAATCGAATATGCCGACGGAAGCAGTATTGATTTCCCTCTTGAGAACCCTACATCATGGGCTCCTATCGAACAGGATTTTTATACAGATGAGTATGCTTTTGCCATGCCGGGCGGCGCTCCCCTCCCCTTGCGTCTATGTCTTGACGACGGATTGCAGAGCCACACTCCCGGCGATCTGAAAGGCATATCGGGCGTGGAGCCAAGAAGGATTCCCGGAGGTGCCGGAATATTGTTAGACCTCCCAATCGACAATTCTAAAGATATCACACGAATCACACTCAGAACCCTGTCGAATGATGTAGTGACAGGAATAATAGCAATGACAATAGGAAAATAAGATAAGCCATGAACAGGACATTCAGAAACATAGCTGTAGCATTCTTTCTCGGAGGAGCGTTTTTGTGCGTCAATGCCGCCGGAGAAAGCACAGACTGGTATAAGGCCACTACTGAAAACAAGCCATTCGTAAGATGGTGGTGGCACGGAAGCGCAGTAGATCCGGAAGGACTGACCTATAACCTCGAGGAATTTGCCCGTCAGGGCCTCGGCGGGTTTGAAATCACTCCCATCTATGGCGTTCAGGGCAATGAAGCTAATGATATTCCCTATCTATCAGAGAAATGGATGGATATGTTGCGCCATGTTTCTGAAGAGAGTGCCCGTCTGGGCCTTCAGCCCGAGATGAACAACGGCACCGGCTGGCCCTTCGGAGGGCCGGAAGTGACTGAAAATGAAAGCGCCCGAAAGCTGATAATACGCAGCTGGGATGTAGCTCCCGGAAAGAATATCGAAGGGAAAATACAACCCGAAGATGATAGACAGAAGCCCTTTGCCACCGTTGAGAAGATTATGGCAGTTGACGGCGACCGGCGAATAGACATAACTGATAAACTCGGTAAAGACGGACAGCTAAAGTGGAAAGCCCCTAAAAAAGGCTCATGGAAAGTCTATGCCCTCTTTGCCGGCAGAACATTCCAGAAGGTGAAACGCGCCGCACCCGGCGGCGAGGGTTATGTGGTGAATCACTACGACAGCGTAGCGGTGAAAAAATATCTTGACCGCTTCGACCGTGCGTTTGCGGGTAAAGAAGACACCTTTCCGAAAGTGCTCTTCAATGATTCATACGAAGTGTACGGATCTGACTGGACTGAAGGGCTTGCTAATGAATTCGAGAAAGATCACGGTTATAAACTCGAATATTATCTGCCTGAACTGGCAGACACTCAGAATCATTCAGAACTGAGAAGCCGCGTAGTCAGAGACTACCGCTTCACTTTGGGAAGAGTACTGCGCGAGAATTTCACTGACATCTGGACGCGCTGGGCCCACTCACACGGGGCATTGATACGCAACCAGAGTCATGGTAGCCCTGCCAACATCATTGACCTCTACGCTGTGGTAGACATTCCGGAATGCGAGTCGTTCGGTAAGTCAGATCTGGCCATTCCCGGACTTCATCCCACCGGACCCACACGCCCGAGCGATGCCGACCCGGCAGTGTTGAAGTTCGCATCTTCAGCAGCACACATAGCCGGAAAGCCTCTCGTGTCGGCCGAAACACTCACTTGGCTCACCGAGCATTTCCACACTTCGCTGTCGGTGGCCAAACCGGAGATAGACCAGATGCTCGCATCGGGAGTGAATCACATATTCTTCCACGGTGCGCCCTACTCCCCTAAGGGTGTGGATTTCCCCGGATGGCTTTTCTATGCTTCCGTCAATATGTCGCCCACCAACACTATCTGGAACGATGCAGACGGTCTATTCAAATACATTGAAAGATGCCAGGCATTCCTCACTGCAGGGACACCCGACTCGGATGTGCTCCTCTATTTCCCCATCGACGATATCTGGCAGCGTCAGGATGGCATCTACATGATGTTTGACATCCACAGTATGGACAAGAAAATGCCCGATGTCAAGGCCACGGTCAGCGAACTTGTGAAGGCAGGTCTTGATCCGGATTATATATCAGACATGCTCGTCAGGAACCTCGGGGTTGAGCCTGACGGCACTATTATCTCGGAAGGAGGCAACCGCTATAAGGCACTCATCGTGCCACCGGTGAAGACAATGCCCGTCGAGACCCTGTCGGCTTTGAAAGCACTTAAAGAGAAAGGTGCCAATGTCATCTTCACAGGTGTGCTTCCCGCAGATGTGCCGGGACTTGGAAATCTTGATGACAGAAGAGATTCTCTGAAGGCTCTCACAGCCGATATGGCATCTCCGGCCAAAGATATACAGGCAGCCATACGCCTAAGCGGAGCTAAGCCCGAACCGATGCGAGAGAAAGGAATCTCACTTCTGCGACGTGTGAACGAAGCCGGAGGCTACAATTATTTCATTGCCCTGCTCAACGACAATGAGATTGACGGTTGGGAAACCTTATCCGTGCCCTCAGGAAGCGTGATGATCTTTGATCCCCTAACCGGAAAGAGGGGTAAAGCAAGAAGCAGAAAAGGCCCGAACGGAACAACCGAGGTGTTGTTGCAGATTAAGCCCGGACAATCGCTATTGCTCAAGACGTTACCGACTGACGTGGACTTTGAGGAGTGGGCCTATTATGAGCCGGCAGCGGCTCCATTCAGCATAGACAGAGGATGGAGCATACGCTTCACCGACAGCGAGCCTGCGATAGAAGGAGTGTTTGAGACAGATACGCTGACAGCATGGACAAATCTTGATGAGGATGCGGCCAAAGTAAATACCGGCACCGGACGCTACAGCGTGGAGTTTGAGCTTCCCACAGAAGTGAATGCCGACGAGTGGCTACTTGATCTCGGCGATCTGCGAGAGAGTGCGCGTGTCTTCGTGAACGGCAATGATGCCGGAATAGTATGGAGCGTGCCATTCACCATTGAGATAGGAAGACTCCTCAAGCACGGAAAAAACAGACTTGACATAAACGTGACCAATCTCCCGGCCAACCGCATAGCCGACTATGACCGTAGCGGCAAGAAATGGAAAATCTTCAAAGATGCCAACGTGGCGAGCGTGACAAACTCAAAAACAGTGGATTTCTCTGATTGGGAGACAATACCAGCGGGTCTCAACTCCACAGTCACACTCATTCCCCTGAAGAAGAAATAACATCATCAATCATAAAAAATCATCGATCCTATGAAAAAATCAATCCTGTGCCTGCTTACGGCGCTTATGGCACTTCCGGTCTTCGGAGCAGGCGACAAACTGCCCGACAGAAAGGAAACGCTGAAGACGCTCATCAAGGTCAATGACCTCTATATGAGGCGCCATCCCGATCCGTTGCTCGGAATTCCCTATTATTCGAGGAATAAGGTATATGAGGCCAATATCTGGACACGTGCCATCTATTTCGAGGGCCTGATGGCACTCCATTCCATCTATCCTGATAAGAAATACTGGCAATATGCCACCGACTGGGCCGAAGGTTTTAAATGGGGTATGCGGCGTGATGAAACCACAACACGCAATGCAGACAACTATGCTTGCGGACAGACATACATCGATCTCTATAATCTCACTCCAAAGCCTGAGATGCTGACACAGATAAAATCGCTGTGCAATATGCTGGTGAATACTCCTCAGGTTGACGATTGGACATGGATAGATGCCATACAGATGGGTATGCCGGTGCTCACAAAGATGAGCGCCGTGACCGGAGACCCGAAATATAGTGAGAAGGCTTGGGACATGTATGAATGGACACGCAACACTCTTGCCGGAGGCCTCTTCAACGAGAAAGAGGGCTTATGGTGGCGCGATGCGGATTTCGTGCCTCCTTATAAGGAGCCTAACGGGAAAAACTGCTACTGGAGCCGTGGTAACGGCTGGGTAGTTGCCGCTCTTGTTCGTGTGCTTGAAGACACTCCGAAAAATGACCCGCACCGTGCCGTATACGAGAATGATCTCCGCTCGATGTGCGCAGCCCTTGCGAAGTGTCAGAGACCTGACGGCTTCTGGAACGTCTCGCTCCACGATCCGGACAATTACGGCGGGAAGGAACTCACCGGCACAGCGCTGTTCGTCTACGGTATGGCCTGGGGTGTGCGTCAGGGTATCCTCGACAAGAAAACCTATATGCCGGTCATAACCAAGGCATGGAACGCCATGGTGAACGATGCAGTGCATGAAAACGGCTATCTGGGCTATGTGCAGGGTACCGGAAAAGAACCTAAAGACGGCCAGCCGGTAGCATACGACTCCAAGCCCGATTTCGACGATTTCGGCACCGGATGTTTTCTGCTTGCAGGCGTTGAGGTCTACAAACTCTGATTCTGAAGCAATAATATAAAAAATGGAGAGGCGTTAGGCACCGGCTTAACACCTCTCCATTTCATTATGTTCAAGATATCTTTTTTCGCCTCAGAATATGTTTCCCAACCAAATTCCAGGAGATAACAGAAAAAATAAATGTGGAAATCATTATTATCCCCAATAGTAACGGTGGACTCACTTTATCGGGCAATCCGAGAAATATCGATAACTGAATGAGCGGATAATGAAACAGATACATGTCGTAGGAGAGATCATCATGATTTTTCAGGAATGTACCCCATCTGCCTATCTGACTGAACCAAAGCACCAGTCCTGTGAGCCCGATCGGACGAAACAGAATTTCATAAAGTGGATTGAAATCCGCAGTCAGCACGATAGCCGCTGAAATGATAAGAATGATCCGATTATATTTCAGAAACTGTTCATAACACACATTGACAAGTGCTCCGCAGAAAAAGAAACTGAAGATTGAAGCGAACTGTTTGCCCAATATGCTATAAAGCTCCCTGCCGGAAGAGACATACATTCGCATCAACAGAAACCGCATGGCAAGACACGCCGCGATAAGAACCATAAGAATGATGACGGCACGCTTTCGCTTTCCTCTGATAGCGGCGTAAATAAATGGAATTGAAAGATAGCATATCCACTCCCCTTTCATGGTCCAGAGCGATCCATTGACAGCGGAATTATAGAATCCGGGGCCTTGAAACACTCCCGGAAGATCGGGATGAAGGAAATTAAGAAAAGACAGGTTTGCTGCAAGATATTCCCAGAATCCGGAACTGGAGAAATATTCTTTCCAACCGAGCGAACTGATGGAGACGAACACCAATGCGCACAGGATGACAATGAGGAAATAAGGAGGCATGATTCTCCTCACTCGCCGCTCCACATAATGTCGCCAAGTCGGTCTTCGCTGGAAAGAAGAGAAAAGTAGAAATCCGGAAAGTGAAAAAAAACATCCTACAGCGGCAACATGGTATGAATTGAACGGAAGATCTTTTCCGGTCAATATCGAAGTGTGGGCGATAATCACGCAAATGCTCAACACATAGCGCACGATGCCCATGTTATTGTCATGATTTATATCATGGAAGACCTTCATATTCTCAGAAAATACCAGATTAAGTTTAGTTCAAACACTTTTATTAACCGTGCCTATCCGGAATACGCCGGACACGGCAAAGTTACAATAAAAAATTGAATTATGCCCAATCTTTCGCTTGCAAAAAAGATTTTTTAGCGGAATTCATCACGCTTTGAAAGTAAGATTGCGCGGTCAGAAGTCAAGAGTAAGCAATATGAGTAAACCAATTCAAAATAATAATATTATTGTATTCTCAAAGTAAAACATTTTTAGTAACTTTGCAGCCGTAAAAGTATAGGAGACATCTTGATTATGAGCGACGCGAGATGTCGGTAAGAACACTTGAGAAATGGCAAAATGATTGAGCGGTCAGTACACAGATTGGGTGTTTCTAATATATGAAGTCTGACAATTAAAAAACTTCTAATGAGCATGAGATATCTCAGGATTATTTTTATTCTAATGCTATCCTTAATAACTTTAGAAACTAATGCAAAAGTTAAAGTTGGGATAGAAGTTATGCCACAATTATCCACCAGATTATCATGGAGTATTGGAGCAAATCTTGAAATTCCGGTGTCCGAAAAAATGTTTTTCGCAACCGGAGCCTTTTATTCAACCCGACATCGATATTCAGAGTCGTTAATCCAAACGATGGAATACCATCCGGATGGTCTCATACCGACGGATTATGAAAAGGTCTCGCTGAATATACACGCCAATTGCGTAAACATACCGGTCTTGATAGGTTTTCAAAATCAAATTGGCACCAATAATGCAATTAAAGTTGCAGGCGGTCTGTATTATGCTTATTATACAGGAGGTAAATCTAAACTTCAGATAGACAATAATGGGGAAGTTGATGAAGAAATTTGGCCATCTTTACTGACAGCTATCAACAAACGATCTGACATAGGATTAAGTATTGAAGTGAAATACTTACTTCACGAGCACTATCAGATAGGCATTAATCTGCAACATGGATTGGTAAAACTTTATCAAGGGTTTGAAATGGCCGGCTTAAAAGATCCAATGGCAACTCATAGTCTGACCCCGGGGGTGAAGTTTCACCAATCAATAGGTCTTTCCTTAGGTTACTTGTTTTAAGTTCCGTTCGCTTCAGAGAGCCTCACATTGCCTTCAATGCTCCTCAATAAGCATAAGTAATAATAAAGCTGATATTTTTCCTTAATAATTCTATCGAATATCGCGTTTTTTTTGTAATTTTACAATTCAAACCGCAGACACGGAAAGTTTCTAATTTTTCCTGACGGAAGAATCTAACGATAAATCAGCAGTCATGATGAAGAGAGTATTGATAACGGGAGGAGCCGGATTCATCGGGTCGCATGTAGCGCTTGCACTTGTAGCCCGTAGATATGAGGTTACGGTGCTCGATAATCTTTCGCTTCAGATTCATGGAGAGAATCCTGAAAGCGATTCTCCGTTGTATTTGTCCATCAAGGATAAAGTCAGATTCATCAAGGGATCGGTTACTGTGCGCGACGACTTGCGCAAGGCACTTGAAGGAGCAGACACCGTGCTTCATCTCGCGGCTGTCACCGGAACCGGCCAATCGATGTATGAAATAGAAAACTATGTGGGTGTCAATATCGGGGGCACCGCGAGTCTTCTTGACATACTTGCCAATGAAAAGACAGAGGTGAAGCGCGTAGTGGTGGCCGAATCGCGGGCCATTTATGGAGAGGGACGCTACTGGAGCGATGAACTCAATAGATACGTCTATCCCGGGCCCCGTGGAGATGAGGCCATGAGTAAGGGAGATTTCGAGGTGAAATACGAGGGATGCGAAAAGCCTCTCAAACTTGTAGGCACCACTGAGAATTCAGAAATTCATCCGGAGTCAGTGTATGGAATCACTAAGCAGGTGCAGGGCCAGATGGTGCATCTGGTGTGCCGGTCGCTTGGCATTGACTCGGTGTCATTGAGATATCAGAATGTCTACGGTCCGGGCCAGTCGCTGAGCAATCCCTATACAGGCATTCTATCGATCTTCTCTACGAGAATTAAAAACGGCAACGGCATAAACATCTTTGAAGACGGACGAGAAACCCGCGACTTCGTATATATAGATGATGTGGTGGATGCTACGATACTTGCACTCACAACCGATGGAGTTTCAGGGGAAGCATTCAATATCGGCACCGGAGAGACTACCGATGTCATGACTGTGGCGCAGACTTTGGCAAGGCTATACAAAGCAAATGTGCCGATTTTCGTCTCGGGTAATTATCGCATAGGCGACATACGCCATAATTTCGCCGACATTTCAAAGGCTCGAAAAATGCTCGGATATGAGCCGAAATGGACTTTTGAACAGGGAATCGCCAACTTCTGCAAGTGGGTTGAGACCCAGCCCGTGCAGCCCGACAGCTACGATGCTTCGATAGAAGAAATGAGAGCGAAAGGACTATATAAGTGATATGGAATTGAAGGGCAAGAGGATACTGCTGATTGCAGCCCGCTTTTTCGGGATAGCAGAAAAAATCAGGCAGAAACTTATTGAAAAGGGGGCCATAGTGGACTATTATGATGAGCGTCCTGACAACACCTTCTTCACCAAAGCCCTTATCCGCATCAACCGCAATATCATCTCAGGGCGAATCAAGCGGTATTACAATTCGATAATCGAAGAGACAGCCGGCACGCACTACGACTATATTTTCTTAATCAAGGGAGAGGCTATCTCCGCCGCTCAGCTGATGGAATTGCTTGACTTGCATCCTGAAAGCAAATCGATAGTGTATCATTGGGATTCAATAGCGCGCAACCATAACGCGCTTAATCTGCTGAGTTGTTTCGACTACAGATTCTCATTCGACAGGGAAGATTGCCAAAAATTCGACATGACGTTTCTCCCATTGTTTTATTATGACGAGTATTCGGGCATATCAGATGCTCCGGAGCATTTCGACTACAGTCTTCTATTCGTGGGCACCGCGCACACCGGACGCTACGGAATCATCAAGAACATAAGGAAGCAATTGGCGAGAATGAATAAGAAAGTCTTTGCCTACTTCTATTTTCCCGGCCGAATCATGTTCTGGAAATATCTTTTGCAAGACAAGGAAGCGCGCGATATCGACAGGAAAGACGTGCATTATACTTCCATCTCTTCTGTTGAGTTGCTGAAACTCTACCATAAGTCGGAGGCTGTGATCGACATTAACCGCGCCAGGCAGTCAGGACTCTCGCTGCGGTGTATGGAGGCTCTCGGGGCGAAAAGGAAACTGGTTACCACTAACGCCGACATAGTGAACTACGATTTTTACTCACCCCGCAATATTCTGGTCATAGACAGAAAAAAACCGGTGATTCCCAAAGAATTTCTGGATTCTCCATACGAACCCATATCAGAGGAAATATACCGGAAGTATTCACTGACAAGCTGGCTCAACGCCATCTTTCAGTAAGAAGTTATGATCGAATTTCTGATAATGTGCAGCCTTGCTTTGAAATTGTCAATTTCAAAGAGAGGCTACTTGCTTTTAAGAGACTTGTAGAATTTTAGTAAGGTCAGATTCTTGTGTTTGGCTAAATAGGAAAGGATCTTGAACCTCAGCGGCAGCCCTATGCCTGAAAGATGATTGTTAGATTCGTGATATTTCTCGTTCCAGATATTAAGATTCTCTTCCGACGGATCAAGGATAAGTCCTTTCTTGGCACTCCACTGAAGCCTGAAGAGATCTCTCGCATCAACAATACGCAGGAGCCCGTCGCGCTTCATGACGTCGAGCAGCGAATCAAGAGCAAGCATACACGACATGGCATTGGCTGACCCGTTCCACTGCGACAGGGAACTCTGGTTGGTGAGATTATAGTGATAAAGAGCCTTATTCACTTTCACAATCTTTCTGGCCGCCATCATCATACAGGGCACAATAGAAAGGTCTTCCCAAAGATTAACTCCGGGCTGAATACGCACCGACTTGGCAAGTGAAGAGGCTATCAGTTTATTCCAGAGAGCGCCATGAAGATTCTCGAAAGCAATCTCATGAAACAAAGCCCTTTTGTCGCGCTCGTAAGGTTGTTCCATCCTCATCGACCCGGAGGCCGTCTCTTCGTAGAAATCACAATAGGCAATATCGGCGTTTTTGTTCACGGCTGCATCATAAAGAGTCTCAAGCCAATGAGGTTCAGCCCAGTCGTCAGGATCGAAATGAATGATGAATTTTCCTTCCGCGCGGTCTACACCATCCTGCCTTGACCTGCCCACACCCGCATTGGAGGCATGAGAGATCACCCTCACCTGATTTTTCCTATGCGGAAACTCGCCGAGCACCTGGCGCATGAGCTCGATGCTTCTGTCGGGCGAGGCATCATCGATGAAGATATATTCCACATCGTCGAATGTCTGGGAGAAAAGCGATCGGCATGCTTTCTCCATATATTTTTCCGCATTGTAGACCGGGATTACAACCGAGATCTTGCTAAATGACATTTTTTATTATCTGAAGTCTGAATTAGTTGTTTCCGTAATCACTCACTCCGCTTGAAGTCATTTCTGAAATTACTGTTGTCGCCATGTGTCAGGAAAAACAGTTGCCGCGGGAAAATGCGGGATACCAATACTTCCATAAGCTTAATGGGATAGCGCAGGAAGTCGGTATATTTACCCACAGAAATCTTATTCTTCTTGAATGAATTCTGATGATCTTCAATGATTTTCTTATGACTCTGCAACCCTGAAGTGGAAGCGCCACCCACACGCATAGTGACGAAATCGATATTGAGATATTTCGTCTTTATCTTATGAAGATAAATAAGACGCAGAAGATGCTCGAAATCGGCAGCTACCTTGAAATCCGTATCAAAGTTTCCGTATTTATCATATATCTCCTTTCGGCAGTAGAACGACGGATGGGCCGGCTGATATCCCATAAGCATCATCCACCTGCGGAAGAATCTGGAACTGTAATATCTCACGCATTTGCTCAGGTCGTTGTCATTGACATAATGAATGTCGCCATACACCGCGTCGAGCGTCTGATCAGCCATGAAATTTTCGGCTACTTTACTAAGAATGAATATCGAGGAATAGAAGTCGTCCGAATTCAAAATACCTACCACGTCTCCGTCGGCCATAGCAATGCCCTTGTTCATGGCATCGTAGATACCTTTGTCGGGTTCGCTTATCCATTTGAGGCGTCCTTTGTAAGCCGGTTCAAATTCCTTGATTATGTCAATGGTATCGTCACTGGAAGCGCCGTCAACTATGATGTGTTGCCAGTCATCATATTTCTGGCTGAGCACGCTTTTGATTGTATCGCGCAGCGTGGCTCCGCTATTGAAGGCAGTTGTGACTATAGAAATTTTCATAGATTCTTAGAGTTGTTCAGCAGAACTATTTGTTATGATTCGGAAACTGCGATGAGTATAGATTCAGATATTCGCGTGCCATCTTCTGCCAGGAGAACCGGCGCGAATTGAGCAAGCCCGCCTCAGTCACACTCTTCCTCAATTCAGAGTCTTGCAGCAGCGCAAGTTTCGCACATGCTTCATCTTCAGACAGGGATGAGAGCAGAAGCGGGGTCTCCCCTATTATCTCCGGAATTGAAGACGCATTCAGGGCTATCACGGGGCATCCTGCGCGCTGGGCCTCAAGCACGGGAATGCCGAAACCTTCGTAGGAAGAGGGATAAAACAAGGCATAAACTGAGTTGTAGAGAGCGTTCAGATCCTTGTTGGAAGGGAACAGAAGATGGCGGTATCTCCCCTTTAGTTTTTCTTCAAGCATCTCCTTTTCATCTACCGACAGCGGAGCCCCGCAGATGAGGAGATGAAGACCGGTGCGCGACACAGTATCAACAGCAAACCGGAAATTCTTATAATCCTGTCGGCCGCCAACGTAGAGGACGTGATTCTGCAACTCCGGCATGGGAGGCTCGGGAAGCATAGCGAAGTGATCAGACACGCCATTATGAATCACGTGAACTTTATTCCTATCGATGTCTGGTAGGAATCTGAACAGGTCGGCTTTAGTATTCTCGCTCACACATACAATCACATCACTCTTTCGGATTGCGGCATAATCCATCCTGACGCGGAGTTTCTGCTTCAGGGACATCTTGCCCTGCTCATAGATGAAGTCGTGCACCGTAGTGACGTTGATGGCGTTAGGGTTGGAGCATGTCCTGAAATAAGAAGAATGGAAGATGAACGGCTCCGAGAGATTCACCTTAGGAGAGATGAATTCATGCAGCCGAGAAGCTTTTTTGCCAATACTCCGCACTGACGCGGCCGGAATGCGGATATCTTTTCTGAACACGTTGTCGATAGCATCGTCATATTCCAGACAAGTCAGATCGACATTGTCGGCAAGCAGACACGCTATCAGATTGCTCCATACAGCGGAAACGCCACCGGCCTTCTGAAGAGAGAAGATTATGTTGTCAAGGATGATCATAGCATCAGAAATCAAAGTAGACACCGCTATTGGTATAGTAAGGAATCGTAAGATTACTTCCCGCTATCACAAATAGATAGAACCAGTAGGCGAAGCCAAAGCAGAAAAGGGCGAGTTTGGATATGCTTCTATATCTTATCAGTTTCGGCGACATCGCAATCAGAGGGAGATATATGCAGGCGAAGGCAAGCATATAGTATGCCATTCTTGAAAGCCACTGATTATAGTAACCCGTACAGAAAAGGACTATACAGGCAACTGAGGCCAGAAAAAAGAAATTCGGATTAATCTTTCTTACCCACATTTTCTTCATTGACTCATAAGAGACAATGATCAGACAAATGCTATACAAGACATCCGTGACACTGATAAGTGAACTTCCGATGGTAGAATCGGAAGTATAAGCCGCCCCTTTATCGAAGCCTGCATTGCCCAGATATCTCATCATCACGTCTACCATAAGAAAGCCGGCGATCAGTGCCATGTAGAATATCATAAAACCCAGCGCACGTTTTCTCTTTTCCAAATTTGAAATCCTATAAATCAGGTAAATAATAACTCCTGCCACTAACGCAGTGAGATGAAACAGCACTGAAAGGCCTGCCATCACATAAAATTTCTTTTTCTTTCCTTCCAATAAGAAAGTTGATGCGTAGAGCATATATGCACCGGCGAGCATCTGCCTCATGATATTGAGAGATGAACTATAGAAGAAAAAAAGAAAAAGCAGGTATCCAAGCCAGACAGGAGCCTCTTTCTTGAATTTTGAAACAGCTAAATATGCGAATAGAATGGTAAGGAATGAATAGCAAAAAAAAACTACAGGAATACCAAACGTGTATTTAGCTATATAACAACTGACTATAAAAAACAATTCCGTATTAATGACAGAGAGCACACCCTGCAATCCATCCAGACTCATGAAGGAATTGAACATAGATGTGTATTCAAGCGTGTCTTTTCCAACATTTTCACCTCTGATTGTGGCCACAATCACGGGCAACATTAATCCGATCGCTATGATAATAAAGCCCTGCGACTTTTTGCAACGATTGCCGAAGTCGACGAGAAATGCGGATACAAGGAAAAGCAGCAGGTAGAAAAACATCGTATTATCACATCATTTTTTTCCCAAATGCAATCAAAGAGTTGGCCGCACGCAGCATCCGATGATCGGAAAGCCACAATATCAGTTTCTGCCTCCCTTTCAAATCCATTCCGCGCCAGTCGATTTCAGGATAAAGGGCTGCAATTTCGGGAAATGCCTCGTAAGGTGCGCTATAGAAGCAGGAAAGCTTATTAAAGATGCACGATTCCCTAAGTGTAGAGGAATATTCCGAGGCATCAGGTATGTTTGAAAAGAATTCCACCAGCCTGCGCTGCACATCAATTATCTGCCTGATTCCTTTCTGACTGACGTTGGCTGTATAGGATGCTATGTTTGTTCGGTTGTAGAAATAGAGAGGGCTCTCTACCACCGAGATTTTTTTAGAGTAGTACGCGATGCGGGGCGTGAGAAGATAGTCTTCTCCCTGATTGATGCCCTCCACAGCCCGGAGATCATTATCTGTCAGGATGCTTCTCCTTATGAGCTTTCCGATGATGTGGGTGAGCGATTTCCTGCGGAGCAGTGATTTTGTGAGTGCGACATTATCTACGCAAGGCTCATTCTTCCATTCTTGCGAGGAGTTGGAACGCACCTCCATGAAATTAGTCACCACCAAATCAGCATCTTCTTTTTCCGCCGCCTGCATGAGAATAGCCACAAAATCGGGTGAAAGCCAGTCATCACTGTCTACATGCACAATATAGTCGCCTTGAGCGGCATCCACAGCCGAATTGCGGGCGGCTGCCAAACCGCGATTTACGTCGTGGCGGATAATTCTCACCCTCGATTCGATGCCATCATAATCTTTCATCACACGCGTCAGCACATCCATGCTCCTGTCGGGCGAGGCATCATCGACGAAAATGTATTCCAGATCCTGAAAAGTCTGTCCGAACAGAGAGCGGGCACACTTCTCAATGTAATTCTCTACATTATAAACAGGAACAAGAATACTGACCATAAGATAATCAGAGTTTATCGAATTCGGATTTGAGCCAGTTGAAGCGGATTTCGAGCCAGTCGATCAGATATTCGGTCTGCGAGTCGAGGGCCTTTCCGATTGACGAGGCGTCGTCTGCGTCCTTC
>CAYPGW010000029.1:0-38457 GCA_964410515.1 uncultured Sangeribacter sp.
AGAAATCAACTGGCTTCTACTGCCTTCTCGAATTCGAAGGCGCGCCTACTCTCGTAAAGCAGCTCGAAATCGCTTACCGTCGCGATGAGAAAGTGCTCCGTTTCCTCACTTTCCGTCTTGACAAGTATGCAGCTGAATATGCTGAGAAGCGTCGCAAACTGAGAGCAAACAAAGGAAGTGAAACCGCTGAAGCTAAGGCTGAAGCAGAAAACAAGGAGGCATAATCATGGCAGCAAACAGCGAAATTCGTTATCTTACTCCTCTTACAGTAGACACACGTAAGAAAAAATACTGCCGTTTCAAACGCAGCGGTATCAAATATATCGACTATAAGGATCCAGAATTCCTCAAGAAGTTCCTCAACGAACAGGGTAAGATCCTTCCTCGCCGTATCACCGGCACTTCATTGAAGTTCCAGCGTCGTGTGGCTCAGGCCGTAAAGCGTGCACGCCACCTCGCACTTCTCCCATACGTAACAGACTTAATGAAATAATAACCGTTTTAACGAAAGCTATATATGAAACTTATTCTTAAAGAAAACGTAGTCGAACTCGGCTACAAAGATGATGTAGTGGAAGTGAAAGATGGTTACGGACGCAACTATCTCATCCCCCAGGGTAAGGCTGTGATTGCATCAGACGCCAATCTCAAGGAGCTTCAGGAAAACCTTCGTCAGCGTGCACATAAGATCGCTGCAATCCTCGCCGATGCTCAGGCTCAGGCTGATGCCATCAAAGACGTTAAGCTCGTGATCGAGGCCAAGACAGGCGCCAACGGCGTGATCTATGGCAGCGTTGGCGCTGCTCAGATTGCCGAGGCATTCGCTAAGCTCGGACATCAGATCGACCGCAAGCTCATCTCGCTCAAGAACCCTATCAAGGCTGTAGGCGATTATGTTTGCACCGTTAAGTTCCACCGCGACGTGAACTCTGAAGTTGAAGTTAGCGTAGTGGCAGAGGCTACTGAAGAGTAATCAGGGATTCTTTTCCCCCGAAAAATAGTTCCGCACCCCTAAAAGTGCGGAACTTTTTTTGCATTTCCCGTTTTTTTTTCTTATCTTTGTGAGTTAAGACGGAAATGATGCGCGCATCATTGTGGATGGTCTTATATACTATTGATATATAATAAATTGCAATATAACTATGAAATTTAATGTTCACGGAAAGACTCTACAGCAGCAGATCTCTGCCGTAAGCAAAGTCATCAATGCGAAAAACGCCCTGTCGATTCTTGACAACTTCCTGCTTGAAGTGAAGCAGGACTCCCTCTATATCACGGGATCAGATCAGGAGACGGTGATGACAGCGCGTCTTGACATCACAAATTTTGAAAACGACGGCCTTATAGCCATCAATGCCAAGAGGCTTATGGATGTGGTGAAGGAAGTTTCCAATTTCCCCCTCACTTTTGATATCGACGACAACAGCGGACGCGTAGACCTTCAGTTTCCCGGCGGACATTTCGAGTTTATGGGAGTTGATGCCGCTGAGTATCCCAAGAGTTTCGACATTGACGATCTCGCAGTGGAGATGATAATTCCTGCCGTAGTGGTGCAGAAAGGTCTTGATTACACTCTCTTCGCTATAAGCACGGAGACCATCAGGCCGATGATGACCGGCGTGTTCTGGGATTTCCATGAAGATGACATCACTTTCGTGGGCTCTGATACCCACAAGCTCGTGCGCTACATCAACACCCAGTTCCGTCCGAACAGAACCACATCATTCATCCTTCCCGGCAAGCCTGCAGGCATCCTGCGCTCCCTGATTGGAAAGGAGACCGAGGAAGTGAAAATCAGAAAAGATGAGAAGAGCGCTATTTTCTCTTTCGGCGACTTCACAATCGGCTGCCGTTTCGTGAAGGGCAATTATCCTAACTACAACAGAGTTATTCCTACGGATAATCCTAATGAACTGACTGTAGACCGTCAGGTGCTTCTGTCGGCCATGAAGCGCGTTTCTCTCTTCGCAAGCAAAGCTTCAAGCCTTGTCAAGATGTCGATGAGCGCTGATTCAACCGTGCTCCAGTCGCAAGACCTTGACTACTCCACGAAGGCCGACGAGAGGATCACTTGCTCATACGAGGGCGTGCCCTTGTCGATCGGTTTCAATTCAGTTTACATGGTGGAAGTTCTCAATAATCTCCCCGGCGACACCATTACGGTGCAACTCTCAGACCCCGGCCGTCCCGGACTCTTCATGCCATTCGAGCAGGCCGAGAACGAGAATATCGTGATGTTGCAGATGCCGATGCAGGTGATTGAGTGATATTTATTAGACTGTTTTAAAATTATTTGAAGGATGCAACTTCAACTCACTCGACCCATCATATTCTTCGATCTGGAGACCACCGGCACCAGTGTGACCTCCGACCGAATTGTGGAGATTTCCCTTATTAAGGTCTTTCCTGACGGCCATACCGAGGAAAAGACCCGACGCATAAATCCGGAATGTCATATTCCTGAACAGAGCACCGCGATTCATCATATCACGGACGAGGACGTAAAGAATGAGCCAACGTTCAAGCAGATAGCAAAATCACTTTTTGAAATTTTTGCTGACTGCGACATAGCGGGTTTCAATTCCAACAAATTTGACGTGCCTCTGCTCATAGAGGAATTCGGACGTGCCGGAATGGCTTTTGACGTGGCCGGAAGGCACTTCGTGGATGTGCAGGGCATTTTCCACAAGATGGAGCAGCGCACTCTCGTGGCTGCCTATAAGTTTTATTGCGGACGTGACCTAACCGATGCGCATTCGGCCACAGCCGACACCAGAGCCACATACGAGGTGCTTCTCAGCCAACTCGAAAGATATCCGGAACTGAAAAACGATGTGGCCTCGCTCGCCAGCTTCTCAAGTGGAGGAAAGAATGTAGACCTTGCAGGACGCATGATTTATAATGACAACGGCGAGCCCATTTTCAATTTCGGAAAAAATAAGGGAAAGAAGGTTAAAGACGTGGTGCGCCACGAACCCGGATTTGTGCAATGGGTGCTTCAGGGCGACTTCCCTAAGGAGACTAAAGACCAGTTGCGCCGACTTCAATATGAATTCACGAAAAGATAAGCGGGAATGGATCATCCGTTGAAAGGAAAACATATCGTGCTTGGCATCTCAGGAGGGATCGCCGCCTATAAGAGCGCTTATCTGCTTCGCCTGCTAATAAAGGCTGGAGCGGAAGTGCAGGTAGTGATTACTCCCAACGGAAAGGAATTCATCACTCCGGCCACACTTGCAGCCCTCAGCGGTAAACCGGTGGTGTCTGAATTTTTCGCTGCCAACACAGGTGAATGGCATTCGCACGTGGATCTCGGGCTCTGGTCAGATCTGATGCTCATAGCCCCGGCCACAGCTTCCACAATAGGGAAGATGGCGTCGGGAGTGGCTGACAATATGCTTATCACCACTTATCTATCGGCTAAAAGTCCTGTAATGATTGCGCCTGCAATGGATCTTGACATGTGGGCTCATCCTTCAACTCAAAGGAACATACGCACGCTTATAGCCGACGGAGTGCGCATTGTTGAGCCTGCCTCGGGTGAGCTTGCGAGTCACCTCTCCGGAAAGGGGAGAATGGAGGAGCCTGAAGCGATCCTGAGGCATGTGGTCTCATATTTTAGCCGCCGTGAATCATTGAAAGGAAAGAAATTTCTCGTCACGGCAGGCCCCACATTTGAGAATATCGATCCGGTACGTTTCATAGGCAATTATTCCAGCGGAAAGATGGGATTTGCCATTGCGGAGGAGGCCGCTTCGATAGGTGCGGAAGTCACTCTGGTTGCAGGCCCGGTTTCTCTCGATGTGAATTCGGATGCCGTAAGACGTGTGGATGTGATGAGCGCGAAAGAGATGTATGAAGCCTGTGTTTCTGCCTACCCGGAGACCGATGTAGCCATACTTGCTGCCGCAGTGGCTGATTATGCTCCCGAGACAGTAAGCGACGTCAAGATAAAGCGGGAAGCCACCGGCGACATGACCCTCAGACTGGTCAAGAATCCGGATATCGCAATGCGGCTGGGTGAGTTGAAAAAGAATCAGATACTTGTCGGGTTTGCTCTGGAGACCGATCATGAGAAGGAGAACGCACTGAACAAGATGAAGAAAAAGAATCTTGACATGATTGTGCTCAATTCTCTCAGAAATCCTTTGGCCGGCTTCCACAAAGACACCAATCAGGTGTGCATAATCAAGGCAGATGGTGAAGAACGTGAGTTTCCTGCCAAGAGCAAGAGGGATGTGGCTTCGGATATCCTCGATGAAATCGAAGGGCTCATCTGATCGGTGATATTTTAAACGAAATTGGAGTGGCGGTGAATATAAGAAAATATCTCATATCTTTGATTATTGCCGGGGCATCGGGTCTCTGCGCAGATGCTTATGGTCAGGAATTGAACTGTGCTGTGGAAGTCAATGCCCAGAAGATCGAGGGCGGCTCTAAGTCAGTGTTCCAGTCGCTGCAGGAGGCCATGACCGAGTATATGAACGAGACGAAATTTTCCAATGCCACCTTCTCGAACATGGAGAAGATAGATTGCCGAATGTTTCTGACAGTGGGGGAATACACTGATGACAGAATCACCGGTGACCTTCAGGTTCAGTTGTCGCGGCCTGTGTATAATTCCACCTACACCACCACTATCTTCAATTTCAAGGATAACCGTATCAGTTTTGAATACAGGGAAGGAGAACCGCTGATATTCAATGAGACCACCATAGAAAACAATCTTACGGCCATACTGAACTATTACGCCTATCTCTTTCTCGCGCTCGACTTTGATACGTTCTCCCCACTCGGTGGACAGCCTTATTTTGAGAAGGCTTCATCCGTGTTGCAGGCCGCCCAGAGTCTTGGCGAAATAGGGTGGAAGGCTTTTGAAGATCCGAAAAACAGAAGCGGCGTGCTCACATCCTACACCAATCCCTCCACGTCTGGCATCAGGAACCTGCTTTATGATTATCACCGCAAGGGGCTTGATGAGATGGTGACTTCGCCCGACAAGGGCCGCGCTTCCATCACTGAGTCGCTCAAAGCGATCTCAGATATTTATAATGCAGATCCGATGTCGGCCGCTCTCTCCATATTCCGAGACTCCAAACTCGATGAACTCGTGAATATCTACTCAGAGGCGCCGCAGAGCGAGCGGGAAGCCGTCTACAAACTTCTCCAGCCCATATATCCTTCCGAAACAGAACGTCTGGATAAGATAAGAAAGGGTAGCCAGAATAATTAAAGTCCAATAATCAGCAGATTGAAGATAACGAGATGATTCGCCAATTGTCCATCCGGAACTATGCACTGATCGACAGTCTTGAACTGGAACTGTCTGACGGACTCACCATCCTCACGGGAGAGACCGGTGCGGGAAAATCAGTCATGATGGGCGCCATATCCCTTCTGATGGGAGAGCGTGCCGATTCCAAAGTGCTTGCCAACCGTACGGGCAAGGCTGTAATAGAAGGTGTCTTCGATTCAGATTCCGCATCGTTGAAGGAGACATTTGATGCTAATGATCTTGACTGGAACGATGGACATATCATCGTAAGAAGGGAGATTTCAACCGGAGGCCGCAGCCGGGCTTTTGTCAACGACACGCCGGTTACGTTGCCACTTCTCACCGAGGTGGCCGGAGGAATGGTAGACATTCACTCGCAGCATTCCAACCGGCTTCTATCTTTGCCCGGGCATCAGCTGAAGATCATTGACTCTCTTGCCGACAATGCCACTTTGCTCGCAGGCTATAAGGAGAAGTTCTCCCGATTTGCCTCATTGAGGCGTAAGATAAAGGAGATACGCGACGCTATTGAGAAAAGTAGGGAAAACAGAGAATTCAGGGCTTTTCAGTTAGATCAGTTGTCGAAGATTAATCCTAAGAAGGGCGAACTTGAAGAAGTGGAGAAGACATTCGATATTCTCTCAGGCGCTGATGAGCTCAGAAGCCGGATAAGCGAGGCTGCCTGGCAGCTGTCTTCTTCAGATGACTCTGCTCTCAATCAGATAGGTGCAGCGGCTGCCGCTATTGACAATATCGATTTCTCACTGTTTGAGGCGGCCGAATCGGATGATGAGTCCGGTATTTTGCCAAGGCTCAAAAACGTTTATGTAGAATTGAAGGATATCGGCGAGACCCTGACGCGCATTGCGTCGTCGATAGAATCAGATCCGGCCCGGCTTGCTCAGGCAGATGCGCGCCTCAAGACGCTTTATGAAGCTGTGAAGAGATTCAAGGTGGCTGATTATGACCATCTTGTGGATCTTTTCGCCTCGCTTAAAAAAGAGGAAACAGGAGGAGTGGAAAAACTTGATGCCCTCAACGCTCTTGAGGCCGAGGCGAAAGCACTTGTGGAAGAGCTGAAGGACGATGCCGAGAAAATCAGCATCTCCAGAAAGAAGGCGGCGCAAAAGTTTGAGGAAGTCCTTATGAAAAATGCAGTCTCTCTCGGACTGAAGAATCTGCGTTTCAACGTGTCATTAACTCAGGGAAAATTGACTTCGGAGGGTAAGGATTCCGTTGACTTTCTCTGCGCCTTCAACCGTAATCAGCCGCTCATGCCGGTGGCACAAACGGCATCGGGAGGGGAGATGGCACGCCTCACTTTGTGCATCAAGGCGATAACAGCCAACAAACTGAAGCTCCCGACCGTGATCTTCGATGAAATAGATACCGGAGTTTCCGGAGATATAGCCGACAGAATGGGGTCTATGATGGCTGATATAGCCAAAGGAATGCAGGTGTTCGCAATCACCCATCTGCCGCAGGTGGCAGTGAAGGGAAAATCACATCTTCTTGTCTACAAGCATGATGAAGGCGACCGAACGGTGAGCAATGTGCGCGTTCTGAACGAGGGAGAGAGAGTTCGGGAGATAGCCCGCATGTTGTCAGGTAAAGTTATCAATGAGGCGGCCCTCTCAAATGCCCGCGAATTGCTGAAGGGCTGAGAGTGTCGTAAATAATAGTGCAGATATATGGAAAAAAGCGATTATATTTTTGGACTCAGGGCCATCATCGAGGCAATAGAGGCCGGAAAAGATATAGATAAGATTCTCGTGAAGAAAGATCTCAACGGAGATCTGGCAAAAGAACTTCTGGCTAAAGCCAGAGCATACGGAGTCCTGATAAAATACGTTCCTGTGGAGAAACTTAACCGGGTGACGATGAAGAATCATCAGGGCGCAATAGCTATACTCTCCGCTGTGGCTTATCACCGACTCGACAATTTGATTCCCGCCTTATATGAAGAAGGTAAGACTCCTTTGATGGTAGTGCTCGACGGGGTGACGGATATCAGAAATTTCGGTGCCATATCGCGCACGGCATGTTGCGCCGGCGCTGACGCCATTGTGATTCCGGCGCATAATTCGGTCTCCATCACGGCCGATGCCGTCAAGACCTCGGCCGGTGCTCTCTTTCATATCCCGGTCTGCCGCGAGAAAAGCACGGTGGAGGCTGTCAGGATACTGAAAGATAATGGTTATAAGATCGTAGCAGCCACTGAAAAGGGAGCCCGCAACTATACTCAGGTCGATTACTCTGTGCCGGTCGCTATCGTTATGGGAGCGGAAGAGACCGGAATTTCAAATGATGTGCTTCGTCTTGCCGATGACCTTGCGGCGATACCTATTCGCGGCGACATCAGTTCGCTTAATGTGTCTGTGGCCGCCGGCGTGATGATATATGAGGCTGTGAGGCAAAGAATGATGAGCGAAGCATAATGTGCGCTCATAAGAAGCACTTTTTTCAGTTTCTTCAATTTTTGGTTTGGAAATATCGCCCGAAATTATTAATTTTGTGGTTTGAATATGAAGTGCCGGCAGGAGTGTCAGCATTACATAAGACAGAATTATTGATACC
The DNA here is from genome assembly GCA_964410515.1 of uncultured Sangeribacter sp. GTDB lineage: Bacteria > Bacteroidota > Bacteroidia > Bacteroidales > Muribaculaceae > Lepagella. The sequence goes on from CAYPGW010000029.1 coordinate 7,853, forward strand.
TACGAACTATGATAAATAGAGTCCTCATACGAATGAAGGTGGTGCAACTCCTTTATTCTTACTTTCTAGTTCAGAACAATTTCTCTGTGCAGTCAGCCCCGGCATCACCTACAAAAGAGAAGCGTTTTGCCTATTCGCTCTATCTGGATTACCTCTATCTTATGATGGAGATAGCGCGATCAATCACATCATCAGCCAAGGGCTCTCCACTTTATGACACGCGGTTTATTCAGCGTCTTTTATCAGACAATATATTCAAGTCGCTGATTCATAAATATTCTGCCGGAGGATTCCCGCTCGCTCCGGCTGTCGCCTCATTGGCGGAGAACATTAAGGCATCTTCCATCTACAAGAATTTCTTGAAAGATCAGCAGAATGACTCCACCATCTGGCCACAGCTTTTCAAACAGTTCATCTCTCGTGATACGCAGGCTGTAAGGCTTATTGAAGGCTTCGACAACTACTCGTCAAGAGGTGTGGAGCGTGCCCAGGACATGATAACCGAGACATTTGCTGAATTTGCCGCGAGTCAGGACAATATAGCCGACGGTTTGGCCGATCTGGCGGCAAGTCTTGACAAAGCACGTGAGTATTACATGCGTCTGCTGCTTCTGCCGATCGACATCACCTTCCTTCAGGAGCAGGAACTGGATGAGCGCCGTCACCGCTATATTATTAAAGAGGAAGATCAGAATCCCAATCCCAAGTTTATCGACAATGAGCTTGTGAAACTTCTGAAAGATTCACCTACTCTTAAAGAATATGCGGAGGCGAAGAAAATTTCATGGCTTGAACAGGATCGTGACCTTGTGAGTCATCTTCTGAAGAAAATTATAGGGTCGGAGCTATATGCGGAATATATGAGCGAAGACTCCACCGATCTGAAGCAGGATACCGCTTTCTGGCGTAAGGTAATGACCCAGATAATTCTTCATGATGAGGAGTTCCTGGAGAATCTTGAAACCAAGTCTGTATTCTGGAACGACGATTTCGAGATCATGAATGAATTCGCCCTGAAGACTTTCAGAAGATTTGAGGAAAAAGCATCCGTCGCAGGAGCAAAGATCGACGATCCGGTGTTCCCGATGTATAAAGACACGGAAGACTCTCGTTTCGGACGTCTCCTCTTCGAGGCTACCGCAAAGAATTATGCTAAATATCGTGGTTACATCGACGATGCACTCAATACTCAGCACTGGGAATCGGATCGCCTTGCCTTCATGGATGTGATAGTGATGGTGACAGCTCTTGCTGAAATTTTCTCGTTCCCGAAGATACCTATTCAGGCTTCGCTCAACGAATATATCGAGATAGCCAAGTCATATTCGTCAGGCAAGAGCGGCTCTTTTGTCAATGGTCTTCTCGGTTCGGTAATCACCAATCTCAAGGAGAGTGGAAAACTCAGAAAATAACAACTTATAATAATAAAAGCTAAAATGAATTCAATTCTTCTTCAAGCAGCAGCAGGCGGAGGCGGCATGAGCAGTTTGATTATGATCGTGGCGATGATTGCGATCTTCTACTTCTTCATGATCCGTCCGCAACAGAAAAAACAGAAAGAAATAAAGAAAGCACGTGAGGACATGAAAGCCGGCGACAGAGTGGTGACAGCCGGAGGCATTCATGGCAAACTAAAAGATATTGCTGAGACAACTGTAATGATAGAGGTTGCGCCCGGCGTTCAGATGAAGGTAGACAAAGGTTCTGTTTTCCCGGCCGGAGTGGAAAATCCCAACGCTCAGCGTTAATATTTTTCTCCTTCGGATATCTCCTTCATGCGTCTCAGGCTGAAATCTTTCGGACAGTGGTGGGTAAATCTCCGAAAATCTTCTGAATTTCGGAATTTGCTTACATACGCTGTGTTTGTTGCCATAGCCGCGTTGTTTTGGGTGATCATTACGCTTAACGACTCTGTGCAGCATGGCACCATGGTCAATGTAAAGATCACCAACAAGCCCGATAGCGTGACATTCATCTCAGAAGTGCCCAAGACAATTCATGTGGAGATAAAGGATAAGGGTTCCGGTCTTATGCGCTCGGCATATTTCCGGACGCCTACCGTCAATCTCAACTTCAGGGATCTGGCAGCCGAGGGGCAGTTTATCTGTTCACATTCCGACCTAAGGGCGGCACTGAAGGAGACATTCGGCATCAATGCCTCCATTCTCTCGTGCAGCATAGACTCTCTCAGGCTTACCTATACCGATCGTCCCGGCAAGAATGTGCCGGTGCAGGTGTCGGTGGTGGCCCGTCCGCGAGCCGGCTATATAGTGTATGGCAATCCTTCTTCTGAACCGCTCAGGGTTACGGCTTACGGCCCCAGAGAGATTCTTGACACCCTGCATCGGGTGTTTACCAAGACATACGTTGAGTCGGATCTTGCGGAATCCGTCACTTTCGTTTCGGAACTGAAACCTATCAAGGGAGTAAGACTGATTCCGTCGTCGGTGAAAGTCAAGATCAATGTGGAGCCTCTCGTTGCCAAAGAAGAACTGGTTTCGGTCATGGCCGAGAATGTGCCGCAAGATGAAAGTCTACTGCTTTTCCCATCGAAAGTTAGGGTCAGTTACTATGTGCCAATGAGCGAGTTCTCTATTGAGAAAAAGCGTGTGCGGGTAGTGACCGATTATAACGAGGTCGCTTCTCACCGAGGGGAGAGGTTGCCATTGAAGATAGAACTGATCGACGCTGTAAATACCATTCTCCCGACGTTGCATTCCGACTCTGTGGAATACACTCTGGTGCGATGACAATTCTTATTCTATAATCCGCGGTCAGAGTTTGCTGACTGCATAAATCAAAGACAAAATGCTAAAGGAAATTCTTTCCATCACCGGCAAACCCGGTCTTTACAAAATACTCACTCCCGGCAAGCGCACTCTTCTTGTGGAAGACCTCAAGAGCAAGAAGCGTTTCCCGCTCGGTTCACGCGACAGAGTTGTATGCCTCGGAGATATCGCGATGTATACTACCGGAGAAGATCTCCCTCTCGGAGAGATTCTTGACCGTGTCTACAATGTGGAGGAGGGCAAGCTCATCGACGTAAAGGCATTGGACACCGACGGCCTGCGTGAGGAATTTGCAAAAGCGGTGGAAGACTTCGACCGCGACAGGGTATATCCCTCAGACATCAAGAAACTCTTCACATGGTATAACCTCCTTGTTTCGGAAGGATATACCAAATTCACTGAAGAGGCCGCCGCCGAAACTTCTGCTGCTGAAGAGCAGGAAGCCTCGGAAAATTGATGGGTTGATTTCCCTTGCGAAAGATTGATAAGTCATTCCAAAAGTTGGATAGATAAAAAAAGAAGAACGGTCCGGTTGCTGATCGCTCTTCTTTTTTTCAGTGGATAATTTTTGTTAAATTACAATCTTATCCCTGCTGACGATTGTTTTATTTTTGGCACAGAATTTGATAATCCTTGTGCAGAAAGAAATAAACTAAAACAATACATAGAAATGACTACCGGTAAAATTGGGGTAACAACTGAAAATATTTTCCCCGTAATCAAGAAATTCCTCTACAGCGATCATGAGATTTTCCTTCGTGAGCTCGTCAGCAACGCTGTAGATGCCACTCAGAAAATCCGCACTTTGTCATCATTCGGAGAGTTCAAAGGTGATCTCGGCACTCTCGACGTGCGGGTAGACATCGACAAAGAAAAAGGAACCCTGACAGTGACCGACCGAGGCATTGGTATGGACAAAGAGGATGTGGACAAATACATCAACCAGATCGCATTCTCCGGAGCGGAAGAGTTCCTTCAGAAATATAAGGACAATGCCAATAATATCATAGGCCATTTCGGTCTTGGATTTTATTCGGCGTTCATGGTGTCGAAAAAGGTTGAGATCAGGTCTCTTTCCTATAAGGAGGGTGCTAAGGGTGTGCTCTGGACATGCGACGGAAGCCCCGAATACACTATGGAAGACTGCGATAAATCTGATCGAGGCACCGAAATCACTCTCTATCTCGACGATGACAGCAAAGAGTTTCTGGAACAGGCACGTATCGACACACTCCTGAAGAAATATTGTCGTTTCCTCCCCGTTCCCGTCATCTCGGGCAAGAAGCAGGAATGGAAAGACGGGAAGATGGTAGATACCGACGAGGACAACGTGGTGAATGCCACCGAGCCTCTCTGGACCCGTAAGCCCGCAGATCTGACAGATGAGGACTATCTGAAATTCTATCACGAACTGATGCCGGGCATGGACGATCCGATGTTCTGGATTCATCTGAATGTAGACTATCCCTTCACGCTCACCGGTATTCTTTATTTCCCGAAGATAAAGAATGAGTTTGACGTCCGCAAAGACAGGATTCAGCTTTACAGCAATCAGGTGTATGTCACCGATCAGGTAGAGGGTGTTGTGCCTGAGTTCATGACCCTCATGCAGGGTGTGATTGACTCTCCCGACATTCCTCTTAACGTGAGCAGAAGCTATCTGCAGGCCGACACCGCCGTGAAGAAAATTTCAGGCTATATTTCTAAGAAAGTGGCCGAGAAACTTGACTCGATGTTCAAGTCAGACCGCAAGGCATTCGAAGCAAAATGGGATGACATTAAGGTCTTCATCGAGTATGGCATGCTGACCGATGAGAAATTCTTCGAGGCGGCCCGTAAGTTCTATCTCCTCAAGGATGTTGAAGGAAAATACTTCACCCTCGAAGAGTACCACACCCTTGTGGAAGGTGAGCAGAAAGACAAAGACGGACATCTTGTCTATCTTTATGCCACCGATAAGACTGCTCAGCACAGTTTTATACAGGCAGCCGAGGCCAAGGGCTACAGCGTATTGCTGCTCGACGGACAGCTGGGTGCGCATATTGTGGGCCTATTCGAGTCCAAACTTGAAGGAATCAGCTTCGTTCGCGTCGATAGCGACACTCCGGAGCGTCTTATCCGCAAGACAGATGACAAGGGGAGTGGTCTCTCGGCAAATCAGACCGAAGTGATGACCATCATCTTCAAATCTCAGATTCCCGAGGTTGAGAAGGCTCAGTTCGTAGTAGGCTTTGACGCTATCTCGGCCGAAGCCGCTCCGGCGACTGTAACTCAGAATGAATTCATGCGTCGTATGCAGGAGATGGCTGCCATGCAGCCGGGAATGTCATTCTATGGTGATATGCCGGCCAACTATTCGTTCACTGTCAATACCGATCAGACAGCCGTGAAGGCCATCATAGATGAGACTCAGAAGAATATCGGCGAAAAAGCCGATGCGCTTCTGAAGCAGATTGCCGATATCAACGATGAGATCTCCAAAGCATCTCAGGAAGCGAAAGAGAAGAATCAGAGCGTTCCTGAAATGAAAGAGCAGAACGAGAAGGTTGCGTCGCTGCGCGCTGAACTCGAGAAGGAAGTGTCAGATTATGCTGCCACTCTGCCTAAGGTAAAGCAGATCATCGACCTTGCCCTTCTCCAGAGCGGCCTCCTCAAAGGAGCGGCCCTCTCCGAATTCATCAAGCGAACCGCAAGCCTCCTCTAAAATCCAACTCAATGAATCAAAAAAATGACTGCGCCATTATCGTGTGCAGTCATTTTTTATGCCATCCGATTTGTCGGATCTCATAGTGGATATGACAAAATTGATTGTTCAACCATCTAACAGCAACTATATGGAAATTTCAAAACAGCAATATGAGTATGCACTCAACCGTATTGAGGAGCTGTTGCCGCTTGTTACGGATGATACCCCGGCCAACGACAAGAATGCAATAGAGCTTACCATTGTCTCAGATGTGGTTGAAGCCTACGAGAAAATTCATTATCCGATAGCGAAGCCCACTATCGGAGAGTTGATCAGTCTTTCTATCGAGGAAAAAGGAATGACTCAAAAACAACTTGCAAAGGAACTTGGGGTGAGCCCTTCGCGCGTCAGCGACTACATTTCCGGACGTGCCGAACCAACTCTGCGTATTGCCAGAGCCATTTGCCTTATTCTCGGCATCGCACCGGCCGCCATCCTCGGAATGTAAATAGTTTTGGTTCAGACCGGAAGAATGGTGCACACCCTACATACTTCAGCAGACATCGCACGCGATGTCCCTACGTATATATTTGTGGATCAATCTAATAGTAGGAACGTGGCGTGCCACGTCTGCATTAAATGAAGATGCGATGCATCGAGAATACAGTTTGTGTCATAATTATTTCATTCACTTTGCTAAGACTATTCTAATGAGTAAATTTTATTATTACACACTCTTAACGAAAAGGAGCGGCCCTCTCCGAATTCATCAAGCGGACCGCAAGCCTCCTCTAAATTCCAACTCAATGAATCAAAAAAATGACTGCGCCTTTATCAGATTAGGTGCAGTCATTTTTTATACCTTTAATTTTTCAAATAAGAAAAAAATCAGAAAAAAGAATTAATTTATTTGTAATTATAAAAAAGAATCATTAACTTTGCGTCTACATATCGTTACAGAGCCCGATACGGGTGAGTGGCGGGTGTGAGTACATATTAAAAAAGCGTGTATCAAGCGCTTATTCTTGGCTATACAGAACTTAGCAACTTCCAAATCAATGTCAAGAATGAGGCAACGATAGACGCCTTTCGGGTGTGATATGCACCTATTGTATTGCCGTGACGGCAATACATAGGTATATCATATTACTGCGTGAGGCTCTGCGTTGCTCGTTCTACATTGATGGGCAATGCTAAGGCCTTGTATAGCGGAACGAGCAATGAGTACAGACCCCACGCTTCTTGTTTTATCATAGTTGGATAGGGTGTCTTCCAGCATTTTTCTTCACAATAAATCAATGAAGATAGCTGTCTTAAAGACTTTTATTATCGCTGTCATTGCGGCGGCAGCTCCTGTCTTATTTTCAAGTTGTTCCAATAATAACGACTACGAGATTTTTGGCTCTATTCATGGTTGCATAACCGACCACACAGATGGAAAGCCACTTGAAAATGCCTCAATTATAATTTCTCCCTCGGGTGTGACAAAAATGACTGATGCAACGGGTTACTTCAAATTTGAAAACCTTGATGCACAGCAATACACCATAACTGTGCAGAAACAGGGTTATCAACCCAACCGCAAGACAATTTCAGCAGTGGCACGAGAAGATCTTCAGGTCGATATCCAATTGACACCTATACCCTAAAGATCATAAATCATTTCATATTTCTAACCAACAATCTTGATAAAATGAAAAATCTAATTATCACACTCTTATTTATCATCGGCGTGGTCGTAATGCCATCCTGCACCTCGGATATGAGTGAGCAAACCGGAAGCATCGCCGGAAGTGTGTCTGACGCCACAACCGGAGAACCTGTCTCAACAGTGAATGTCAAACTTACTCCGGGTGGAAATTCAACTGTTACGGGAAGCGACGGTTCCTTCAGTTTCAAGAATCTCGAACCCGCCGATTATGTCCTGGAAATCAGCAAGGAAGGATATAAGGCAAACAGCGCGAAAGTAATCGTCAGGACTGGAGAGCCAACACCAGTCCATATCCTTATTGAAAGAATTCCGAGCATCGTGACGGCAGACCGTGAGACATTGGATTTTGGTGACAACCAAAGTCTCAATACGCTATCTTTCAATATAGTCAATTCAAGTTACGAAGATCTTGAATGGTGGATCGAGGAACGATGCGATTGGATAACTGAAATTAGTCCATCAAAGGATGTGCTAAAATATGGTCACACTCAGGGTATAGTGGTAGTAATTGACAGGGAACTTCTTAAGCCAGGAAACAATAAAGCTGTTATAGTCATTAATTCTACTAACGGCAGTTCCCAGATGAATGTAGTTGCCATAGGAGCAGACAAATCTTTACCAAAATTAAATACTCTTGCCGTAACAGACATAAAATCTTCGTCAGCAGTATTAAACGGAGAAATCATAAACAATGGCAACCCGGAATATTCAGAAAGAGGATTCGTATTCTCCACTACTTCGATGCCTACCATTGAAAACACAATCAAGAAGATTATTTGCACTCTTGATGGCAAATCGAAATACTCCTACGAGCTTAATGGATTGGATCTTAAAGAAACTTATTATGTACGTGCTTATGCAGTGAATAGTGATGGAATCTCATATAGTTCTAATGAGATGAAGTTCACTACTGTAGAAATATTACCAGTTGTAAAAACAGTTGAAATTTCCAATCCTGAAATAGGAGAGGGAACAGCCACCTTTAGAGGTGAAATAATTTCTGTTGGCGATCCCGCTTATACAGAAAGAGGTTTTGTATATAGTGAAATGCCTAATCCAACTATATATGATGAAAAGGTAATAGCAAATGGATCCGGCGTTGCAAGCACTTTCAGTAAGTCAGTATCAAATCTTCCAAAGAACGGATATTATATGAGAGCGTATGCGACAAGTGTAGGTGGAACAGCTTACGGAAAAGAACTCAAAGTGGAACCATTGTGGATAGAAATTCCCTCTGCTGGAATAGCTGTGCAAAAAGAAGATCTTGGAATGGGAAATTGGAAGACCGCAGATAGTATGTGTAAAAATTCAACTTTAGGAGGCTATACAGATTGGAGATTGCCAACAATAGATGAATTAATGGCAATTTATAATAATCGTGACAAAATAGGTGGCTTTAATAATGATCGTACATATTGGAGCAGTTCTACGGACTCCCCTGGATCTTGGTATTATTGTATAAGATGGTGGGAAGGTAGTATTTATAGCTTTGAATACTACCAAAGTAAAATATTAGTACGTGCTGTCCGCACTCTCACCAAATAATTGATTAACAACAAACAACTAAAGCAATAAAGTATGAAAAATGTATTTCTGATTGCTCTTACTATAGCAATCGCCATGATCACATCATGTGGTTCAGCTAAAAAAATCAAGACCGAACCAACCCGTAACAATGCAGGTAATCCTTTTGGAGAGGTATATGAAGTGCCCGCAGCAGAACATGACACAGAAGACTACTTCGGTGCAACCGGAATCGCATACGGTCCGAAAGCTAATATGGACGTACTGCAATTAAACGCCCTAACCAATGCCCAGAATGTCATACGTCAAAAGATGAAGCATGCGTATAAGGGACTGGTCAGCGATTATGCCAATACCGTAAGCAATAATGCAGGTTCTGATATCGAGTCAAAAATTGAGCGTGGAGGCGATCAGATTATTGATGCCATAGTAAATGACACCCAGGCATCAAAAGGGCCATTCTTCTCGAGTGTGGATGATAAGGGCAATGTTACATGCTACTTAGGAATTAGAATTTCTAAAAAAGACGTAGCTGAGAAGATTGCAGACTATGTTTCGGAAGATGAAGAGTTAAAAATCAGATTCAAAGAGGATCAGTTCCGAAAAAGGATGGAAGAAGCCTTTAAAAACTACAAAGAAAAATAAGTGATGAAGCAATTCCTGATAATAGCACTGATATTTCTGTCCCCGATACTTTGTTGGGGACAGAAAGACAAACCATTCTGGGTAACCGGTTATTCTTCAGATCTTCCCAATTCGGTTATCAACGTAGAGTCTGCATCCGGATATTCTGCTAAAGACGCGCGCGATAAGGCTATGCAGTTGATAACGGAAAGTCAAAGCCTTGCCACCGGACAGCGGAACAATATCAACATTGACAACGGTATTGTAACCGTAAAAGGAAACGATGATCTTACAGTAAAGGCACGAATCAGGGACGAGTTTACCGACCAAATTGCTCCGGGAGAATACCGTGTGTATCTTTTGGTTCAGACGGCCAAGAATCCTGAATTTCAGCTTGAACCTGTAACCATAACAGACCGCTACGGTTTCTCTCCGAGAGTTTTCGTTCCGGGAATGGCTCAGATTCATAAAGGACAGAACGTAAAGGGTGCTCTTTTCATAGGAGGAGAAGTTGCTGCGGTAGCAGGAATAATAGCCTTTGAAGGTATGCGAGCATCTTATGAATCAAAGATTAATCGTACGCATAATGCCTCAGAAAAGCAAAATTATATAACCAATGCTGAGAATATGCGCAATATACGTAATGGATTCATCTGCGGTGCGGCAGCAATATACGTCTGGAATGTGATTGACGGCATCGTGAGCAAAGGGAAAAAACATCTTGAGGTCGGGAAACCGCAAATTGCTCTTGCGCCTTATTCGGATATTCAGTCAGCCGGCGTTTTATTAGCAGTAACCTTTTAATAATCTTATTTCTTTCATCTCTTTTATAAAGCTTGCCTATGATGAAGTCTCGGTTCTTTCGGCACAAGCAGAATTACGGTGCATAGCATCTTAATTAACTGCAGACGTGGCACGCCACGTCCCTACTTTTAGCTTGATTCACAGATATAAACGTAGGGACATCGCGTGCGATGTCTGCTTACTTATATTGTATGTGCACAATCCTTCCGGTTTGAACCGAAGAAATAATATATATGCTCATTAGAAACAGATATTAAAGTAAGATATTGATATCATTTGTGATCTATTTTATATATGAAGAAACTTATTTTATTCTCATTATTATTGTATGCGTTATGTGTATTCACACCTATTGAAGCAAAATCATTATTAACAAAAGATGATATTCGAAGTGTGGATATTATAGCTAAAGAGTATGAAAGAGAAGGCTGGAAAAAATTAGGAGGTGGATCAATTAGGGAAGGTTTGAAATGTGTATACGAAATGCAAATTTCTGACAAATATATAATACTCGAAGGAAGAGAAGACAATAAGGCTTCATTAGAGTTGGCACTTCAATATGCGTCACGTAATGCTCTGATGGAACTTGCTTCGATCATTTCTTCTGGAAGATACCTCGAACAAAAAGTTCATCATGGGGCTCAGATACATCTTAAACAATGTTTTGATTTGAACGTAAATTTCCTCCCCATACCAATAATGATTCTTTATAGAGGTGAGAATCATTTAGCTTATGACTGCATAAACTATTATGTAATAAATCTGGATATGTTTAACCATCCTTTGGATTATGCAGACAAACTGGACTTAAATATCTATATAAAGGGTACCATTGAGTATTTTGACGAAGAAGAATCTTACTAAATAATCCTGATATAAATAAAGTGTAATAATAAGACATACTAAATTTTCTATACTTCTGAGAGTTGAGGGTTTGTCTTTAGGTTAATAAAATGACACTAAACAAGTTATTGGTGGTAATTGTTGCCATCGTGACATCAAATGTTAATTTGACCTATGCTCAAATTATTTCATTTGATGATTATGTATTGAAAGTAAAAAAAGAATTTGATCTGTTTGCTAAAACGAAGCATAAGGAGTTTGAAGATTACCGGAACCGCGTGAATCAGGAGTTTGCCCGGTATATGCGTGATGGTTGGGATATGCACGATGCCGAGCCGCCTCTGAAAGCTACGCCCACGCCGGAGCCTCCCAAACCTATTTATGCAGACCCGGAAGAAGAACCTGAAGATGATATTCTCCCGTTTAAGGATGTCATAAAAATTCCTGATGCTACTGCGCCTCCAACTCCACTTTTACCAATACCGGATCCGGACGACTTGGATTTGGATACTGTTCCGGAGCAAACAATTGATCCTATCGTTCAGATTCCTGAAAAACCAATTGCAGATGGATTGACTTTCGATTTCTATGGCAGCCGATACTCCATCCCATTAAAAAAGTCACTTATTCCGAAGCTGCAAAAGATTGACGAGAACAGTGTGGCTGATGCTTGGCAACGTCTGTCGTCTGATGTTTCCTTTGATGCAATTCGCCAATGTGTGAATCTTCGTGACAGGCTCTATCTTCCGGATTGGGGCTATTTCAAGCTTACTGAAAAAATTGCGGAAGCGGCTTCTCCTCACGACCGCAATGCCGCCAGACTGCTACAGATGTTTCTGCTGACCCAGTCAGGCTATAAGGTGCGTATCGGGCGAAAGGATGATGGTCTGGTTATTCTGATGCCGAGTAAAGAGACTATCTACAATTATGTATATGTTGCCAAAGATGGCATAAATTATTATGTCATTGACCCGTCAGATGGTAACGGATCAATTTATATATTCGACAAGGAGTTTCCGCGGGAGCAATTGTTTTCACTTGCCGTAAAATATCAACCTAAACTTATGGTTAGTCCGGCGGAAGCCCGAGTGTTTAATATAGACTATCCGGAAAAGGTATGTTTGGATGTTGCTGTAAACAAAAACTTGATAGATTTCTACAACGATTATCCTCTACATGCTCATTGGAATCTATATGCGAAGGCATCTCTGAGCGATGACGTACAGGAGCAGCTATATCCTGAACTGTCAAAACTAATCAGTGATAAAAATACGACCGAGGCTGCTAATCTTCTTCTTCATTTCGTGCAAAAGGCATTTGAATATAAGACCGATCAGGCGCAGTTCGGCATAGAGCGTTCGCTCTTCCCCGACGAGACTTTCTATTATCCTTATTCTGACTGTGAAGACCGGGCAATTCTTTATTCGGTGCTTGTCCACGAATTGCTCGGGCTGGATGTAGTCTTAGTGCATTACCCTGAACATATCGCCACTGCCGTAGCTTTTGAAGAGCCCGTTGCCGGTGATTATTTCGAAATAGATGGTCGGAGATTCACGGTGTGTGATCCCACCTATATAAATGCAAATATTGGCATGGCCATGAAGCAATTCAAATCTTCACCGGCTGAAATCATCAAACTTTAGGGTTATCCTCGGAAAATCTTCTCGAAGACGTCGGTGACTTTGTTTACTTCGATGATGTTGATGTTGAATTTATCATGGATGCCTTTCAGATTGCCTGTAGGGATATAGATGGTCTCAAATCCGAGTTTGGCTGCTTCCGCCACACGCTGGTCGATGCGCGTCACGGTGCGGATCTCGCCTGAGAGACCCACTTCTCCGGCAAAAGCAGATTGTCTCGGTATGGAGATGTCGAAGTTTGACGACATCACGGCAGCCACGACTGCAAGATCGAGAGCGGGATCGGTCACTTTAAGCCCTCCGGCAATGTTGAGGAATACATCTTTCTGTCCAAGTCTGAAGCGAGCCCTCTTTTCAAGCACGGCAAGGAGCATATTGAGACGCCGCTGGTCGAAGCCGGTCACAGAGCGCTGAGGCGTTCCGTAGGCAGCCGATGACACGAGCGCCTGCACCTCAACGAGGAAGGGTCTTGCCCCGTCGATGGTGACACCTATGGCAATTCCGCTCATCTCGCTGTCTCGGTTGTCGCTAAGCAGCATTTCCGACGGATTCTTGACCTCGCGCAGTCCTCTCTGCACCATTTCATAGATACCGATTTCGCTCGTAGAGCCGAATCGGTTTTTTATTGCCCGGAGAATGCGGTAGAGATACTGGCGGTCTCCTTCAAACTGAATTACGGTGTCTACGATATGCTCAAGCACCTTTGGCCCTGCTATGGCTCCGTCTTTGTTGATGTGACCCACGAGAATCACCGGAACTCCCGATTCTTTTGCATATCTCAATAGGGCCGCCGCGCATTCCCTCACCTGGCTTACGCTCCCGGCAGCCGACTCAATATCGGCAGAGGCTATGGTCTGAATGGAGTCTATCACCACCAGTTGCGGGCGCACATTTTCAATCTGAGTGAAAATTCTGTCAAGACGTGTTTCAGTGAGTATGAAGGTGTCGTCTGAAACTTTTCCGAGTCTGTCGGCCCTGAGTTTAAGCTGGGTGGCCGACTCCTCGCCGCTGACGTAAAGGATGCGCCGGTTGCGTATCGAGAGGATGTTCTGGAGCAGAAGGGTTGATTTGCCTATTCCGGGCTCACCTCCAAGCAAAGTGAGGCTTCCGGCCACGAGGCCGCCTCCGAGCACCCTGTTGAGTTCTTCGGAAGGGAGATGTATCCTCGGCTCAGCAAGCGGTTCTATCTCTGAAAGTTTTACGGGTCTGGCTCCCTCGGTGGAAAGAAGCCCTTTATTCGCTTTTGACGTTTTTTTTGAGGCTACCTTTTCTTCTACGAATGTGTTCCATTCGTCGCATGCCGGGCATCGACCCATCCATTTGGGCGATTCATAGCCACATGAGTTGCAGAAATATACTGATTTCACGTTCTCTTCTTAATTGGGGAGTGGGTAATATTGACGTCGCCTGAACTCTGATACAGTCACTGCTGTGGCTGCTGCCACATTCAGCGATTCGGCATGTGGGGCACTTGCAAAGCTCGGAATATGGAGCGGCAGTGTGACACGCCTTCTCAGTTCCTCGCTGAGGCCGTTGCCTTCATTGCCCATGGCTATCATGGCCGGTGTAGGCAGGGGAGTGGTGTATATGTCAGAGCCTTCGAGAAGCGTTCCGCAGAGGGGGATATCCGGGTAACGGTCTACTAATTCCACGAGGTCTGCCTGAACAATCCTAACCATACCGACTGCTCCCATCGACGACTGCACAGCCTTCGGATTATAAGGATCGGCACAGCCTTTACCCAAGACAACCTGCCCGATGCCAAACCATGAGGCTATCCGGAGTATAGTGCCCAGATTGCCGGGATCCTGGATGCCGTCGAGAAGAAGTGTCAGTGAGGTGGAAAGCAGAGTCTCGTCGATCGGGCGAGATTCCGGAATGCGATAAACACCGATTACGTCGGGAAGGGTCTGAAATTGAGATATGCGGCGCATGTCGGCGCTGTCGACAATAGATGGTGTCAGGTGATATCTGTCGGCATCAAATGAGGAGCCGCTCAGCATGATCAGCGCCTCCACATCGAAATGAGAGATAGTATCTTCCACGCATTTAGAGCCTTCAGCCAAAAAGAGTCTGCTCTTCTCCCGCAGTTTCCGGCTGCCGAGTCTGGAATATAGATTTATTTTGTTTTTCGATAAAATCATGTGCAAAATTAAAAAAAAAATCCCTTATTTGGGTATTGCAAACAAAAATTTTACTAATTTTGTAAGTATTTCTCCTGATAGGCCGATAGTGTGTCGCAACTCTTTCATCATGCCACAGGGAAATTGAGCGTGTTTTTTTAATCTTTAAAGCAAAGAAATGAAATACATTGGTGCTCATGTCAGCAGTGCCGGGGGCGTCGCCAATGCTCCTCTCGAGGCAGTGGCGATAGGTGCTAAAAGTTTCGCTCTCTTCACAGGAAGCAGCAATCGCTGGACTTCCAAGGCGCTCACGCCTGCTGAGATAGATGATTTTAAGGAAAACTGCAGACTCGGCGGGTTTGCTCCGGAAATTATTCTTCCTCACGATAACTTTCTCATTAATCTCGGATGTCCGGATGCTCAGAAACTGCATCTGAGCCGGAAGTCTTTTCTTGAGGAAATGCAGAGATGCGAGCAACTCGGGCTTACCATGCTGAATTTTCATCCCGGAAGTCATCTCAACGAAGTGGATGAGGAGAAATGTCTCGACACCATAGCCGAGTCGATCAACCTGACACTCGAACAGACTGAGGGCGTGACAGCCGTGATCGAATCCACGGCAGGACAGGGCAGCAATCTCGGCTGGAAGTTCGAGCAGATCGCGCATATCATAGATAAGGTTGAAGACAAGACGAGAGTGGGTGTCTGTGTGGATACCTGCCACACCTATTCCGCCGGATATGATCTCGCGGATGAAGACAACTATCGCAAGACATGGCAGGAGTTTGACGATGTGATAGGTGCGTCATATCTAAAAGCCATCCATCTCAACGACGACTTGCGCAAACTTGGCTCAAGAATCGACCGCCATGCCGAGATTGGCAAGGGAACACTCGGCATCGACTTTTTCCGCAGGCTTGTGAATGACCCTCGGTTTGACAATATGCCCATCATTCTCGAGACTCCCAACCCGGCCGTATGGCCGCAGGAAATAAAAATGCTCTATCAGATGATGGAACATTGAAGGTATCATAAATATTTCTGAATTATAAATTTAGTATTCAATCTTCCATACCATGGCAAAAACTAAACCTGATCTAAGTTTCTGGAAACTCTGGAATCTAAGTTTCGGATTCTTCGGAGTCCAGATAGCATACGCTCTCCAGAGTGCCAATGTCTCGAGAATATTCACCACAATCGGTGCTGATCCGCATGATCTGTCTTATTTTTGGATTCTTCCCCCGCTGATGGGTCTCATAGTGCAGCCTATCGTAGGAAGTGCGTCAGACAAGACCTGGAATCGTTTCGGACGCCGCCTTCCCTATCTCATCATAGGGGCTCTCGTGGCTATCATCGTGATGTGTCTTCTTCCTAATGCCGGAAGTTTCGGACTAAGTGTTAGTTCGGCTATCCTGATAGGGCTTTTCGCCCTGATGATGCTCGACACATCCATCAACATGGCTATGCAGCCGTTCAAGATGCTTGTGGGAGACATGGTGAATGAGAAGCAGAAAGGCCTTGCCTATTCCATTCAGAGTTTCCTATGCAACGCAGGTTCAATCATTGGCTACATATTCCCCTTCGTGTTCGCATGGATCGGAATTCAGAATGTGGCTCCCGCCGGGCATGTGCCCCCCACTGTGATATGGTCATTCTATATCGGGGCGGCGATTCTTCTGCTGTGTGTGGTCTACTCGCTCGTAAAGATCAAAGAGTGGCCGCCGCACGTCTATAATGAATATAACGGCATAGAAGAGAATACAGAAAAGAAAGCGCCCCGTCAGAATCTCTTTAAGCTTCTTGTGCATGCGCCCAAAACTTTCTGGACTGTAGGTCTGGTTCAGTTTTTCTGCTGGTTCGCATTTCTCTTCATGTGGACATATACCACCGGCACCGTGGCGCGCAATGCCTTTGATGCCCCCTCGGTGGAATCAGTGAAGGGTATCACTTATACCGATGCATCAGGCTGGAAAGTGACCGAAAAAGCTAAATTCATACTTACAAAGGATAATCAGATAGTAGTGGCAGACAACAAGGCCGAGATGGAATTGTCTTCGCTGCCCGCGAACTCCGTGCTCAAGTCTGCAGCCATTATGGCTAATGATGTCAAGACCGGTGAACTGTATCTTGATGATGTGCATGAGTTTGTGATTCCTGATCCCGCCAAGGCTTCTTTCGACCGCCAGGTTGAGCTTGACGCTGCTTCAGAGCAGTATAATGCCGCAGGCAACTGGGTTGGTATTCTCTTCGCTGTTCAGGCAATAGGGTCAGTGCTCTGGGCTATAGTGCTTCCCCGTTTCCGGAGCCGCAAGTTCTCCTATTTCCTCAGTCTTATGCTGGGCGCAGCCGGATTCATCAGCTCAGCCTATATCTCCGATCCATATCTTCTGTTCGTCTCGTTCGTGCTCATAGGATGCGCATGGTCGGCAATGCTCGCGTGGCCGTTCACTATCCTCACCAATTCGCTGAAAGGTGGCAATATCGGTGCTTATCTCGGACTTTTCAACTGCACAATCTGCCTGCCGCAGATTGTAGCCGCAATCTCTGGCAGATTGATACTCGGAGGCATAAGCAGTCCTACAGAAGTGGCTCCGCAGGCCACCATGATGGCGATAGCCGGTGTGATGATCGGAATTGGTGCGCTCTGTGTCTTCTTTATCAAGGAGCAGAGCGCCGAGGCCGATGTTTAATTTCTTTACGGATAAGATATGAGTTTGGTGATAGATTATGAATCGGTAGAGATTCAGCGCGCTGAGAAGACGGTATTGAAAGACGTTTCGTTCTCGATGGGAGAAGGAGAGTTCTGCTATCTTGTGGGTAGGGTAGGCAGCGGAAAGAGCTCGTTGCTGAAGTCCATGTATGCCGAAGTTCCTGTCGCTTCCGGAGCCAAAGCTGATGTTCTCGGTTATGATCTTCTTGACATCAAGAGGAAACAGATACCTTATCTGAGAAGGAATATCGGTATAGTGTTTCAGGATTTTCAGTTGCTTCAGGACAGATCGGTATTTGAGAATCTCGCTTTTGTGCTGCGTGCCACGGGTTGGAAAAGCAATGCCGAGATGGAGCAACGCATTGAAGACGTCCTGATTGACGTGGGCATGAATCATAAGAGTTACAAGATGCCTCACGAACTCTCGGGCGGTGAGCAGCAGCGAATAGTGATAGCAAGAGCACTTCTGAATAATCCTAAACTTATACTCGCTGATGAGCCTACTGGAAATCTTGACCCACAGACCGGTATTTCAATCGTGACTTTGCTGCATACCCTCGCCGAGCAGGGCCATTCAGTGCTTATGGCCACTCACAACCTGCAGCTGTGTGAGGATTTTCCGGCAAGAGTCATAAGATGCAGGGATAAAGAACTTATTATGTACGAATGATTTCTTTTTTTCAAAAATAATCATTATATTTGCAATTCAATTGCACACAGGCCCCTTTCGGGAAATGTGTGAGGCTGACATTTTGAAAGGATAATCTTTTGAATTTATAACAAGCTGTTTAATTATGGCAGAAAAGAATGAAAAACTGTTTGACATGTTCCCGCCGGTAAGCACCGAAGAGTGGATGGCGAAGATCAATGTCGATCTCAAGGGTGCCGACTTCAACAAGAAATTGGTCTGGCGCACCAACGAAGGCTTCAACGTGATGCCCTTCTATCGCAAGGAGGATATCGAAGGCCTTCCCTCAGTGGGCTCAATGCCCGGACAGTTCCCCTACGTAAGAGGCACAAAAGACAACAACGACTGGCTTATCCGCCAGCAGATTCTCGGCGAGACAGCTGCCGAGATCAATGCCAATGCCAAGCATGCCATCGATAAGGGCGTGGAGTCTTTAGGCATCTGCATGTGTGATCTCGAGCCTTCCGCACTCGCAGAGGTTCTTGAAGGCATCGACCTCAAGAAAGTGGAAGTAAACGTTCTCTCTTGTCCCCGCAAGGCAGAGGAGATGGCTAAAGCGCTCGTGGCTGTTGTGGAGAAGGCCGGTGCCGCTGACTCGTTCAAGGGTTCCATCGGCTTCAATCCCTTCAAGCGTCTTCTGAAGCATGGTCTTGATTTCCCGAAAGACCTCAAGGAGACTGCACTTGCGGTTTATGACGCTGTGAAACCGGTGGCTGGTCTCAGCTGCTTCGCTGTTGACAGTTTCCTTCTCAACAATGCAGGCGCTTACATCACTCAGGAACTCGGCTATGCTCTCGCATGGGGTGCAGAATGGATGACCCTCATGACAGAAGCCGGTCTCACACCCTGTGAAGTGGCCAAACGCATCAAGTTCAATATGGGCATCAGCTCCAACTACTTCATGGAACTTGCCAAGTTCCGTGCCGCTCGTATGCTCTGGGCTGAAATAGTGAAGGCATACGGCGCTGAGGAAGAATGCTGCAAGATGGCTGTGCATGCAGTGACAAGCAAATTCAACATGACTATCTACGATGCTCATGTAAATCTTCTCCGCTCGATGACCGAGACCATGAGCGCCGCTCTCGCCGGTGTGGATTCGATCGAGACCCTTCCTTTCGATCTCATCTATACAACTCCCGACGAGTTCAGCGAGCGTATCGCCCGCAACCAGCAGCATCTGCTCCGCGATGAGTCTCACCTCAATAAGGTGGTGGATCCGGCAGGCGGAAGCTATTATATCGAGACCCTCACCACTGCCATCGCTAAAGAGGCGTGGAAAATCTTCAATGAGGTTGAAGATAAAGGTGGATTCTATGCCCTTCTCAAAGCCGGCGAGATTCAGGCCAAGGTTAATGAGAGCGGTGTGAAGCGTCATCTTGACGTGGCTCGCAGAAAGGAGATCCTTCTCGGCACCAACCAGTATCCCAACATCAACGAGATGGCTCTTGACAAGATCAAGAATGACGCCTGTGGTTGCGGATGTGGCTGCAAGGCTGAAGACGGAGCAGTAGAGGCTCTTAATTTCGATCGCGCCGCAAGCCAGTTCGAGCAGCTTCGTCTCGATACCGAGCGTGCTGCCAACCGTCCGAAAGTGTTCATGCTCACAATCGGTAATCTCGCCATGCGTCTTGCCCGCGCGCAGTTCTCAGGCAACTTCTTCGGATGCGCCGGATATGAAATCATCGACAATAACGGCTTCCCCACCGTCAAGGAGGGTGTAGAGGCTGCTGTGAAGGCCGGTGCCGACGTTGTTGTGCTCTGCTCGAGCGACGACGAATATGCCGAGTTCGCTCCCGAGGCGTTCAAGGAACTTGCCGGACGAGCAGAGTTCGTAGTAGCCGGCGCTCCGGCCTGCATGGACGATCTGAAGGCTCAGGGCATAGAGAACTTTATCCACGTCCGCGTCAACGTGCTTGACACTCTCGTGGCTTTCAATGCGAAACTCCTCAAATAATCCGCAATCATGAGACCGAATTTTAAAGAAATCGATATTACAAAAGTTGTGGCTCCCGCAACATCCGCACCTGTGGAAAAAGGGGAGGAGTGGCTCACTGCGGAGCTCATTCCCGTGAAGCCGGTCTATACCAAAGAAGACCTCGAGGGGCTTGAACACCTCGATTACGTGGCAGGTCTGCCTCCTTTCCTGAGAGGCCCCTACAGCGGAATGTATCCGATGCGTCCCTGGACTATACGTCAGTATGCAGGATTCTCCACTGCCGCAGAATCAAATGCTTTCTACCGTCGCAATCTGGCAGCCGGACAGAAAGGCCTTTCAGTGGCTTTCGACCTTCCGACACATCGCGGATATGACGCTGACCACGAGCGAGTGGTGGGCGACGTTGGTAAGGCCGGCGTGTCGATCTGCTCTCTCGAAGACATGAAAGTGCTCTTCGACGGCATTCCATTGGGCAAGATGTCTGTATCTATGACAATGAACGGCGCCGTTCTCCCGGTGTTGGCATTCTACATCAACGCAGGTCTTGAACAAGGCGTGAAACTCGACGAGATGGCCGGTACGATTCAGAACGACATCCTCAAGGAGTTCATGGTGCGTAACACTTACATCTACCCGCCGGCATTCTCTATGAAGATCATCGCCGACATTTTCGAGTACACCTCGAAAAACATGCCCAAGTTCAACTCCATCTCAATCTCAGGCTACCACATGCAGGAAGCCGGTGCCACAGCGGATATCGAGTTGGCTTATACCCTCGCCGACGGTCTTGAATATCTTCGTGCCGGAGTCAACGCCGGAATGGACATTGACTCGTTCGCTCCCCGCTTGAGCTTCTTCTGGGGCATCTCGATGAACTATTTCATGGAAATCGCCAAGATGCGTGCTGCCCGTATGCTCTGGGCGCGTATCGTAAAGCAGTTCAACCCCAAGAATCCCAAATCTCTTGCTCTCCGCACCCACTCGCAGACATCCGGATGGTCGCTCACAGAGCAGGATCCTTTCAACAATGTAGGCCGCACTTGCGTGGAGGCTATGGGTGCCGTTCTCGGTCACACTCAGTCGCTCCACACCAACGCTCTCGACGAGGCTATCGCTCTGCCTACCGACTTCTCGGCACGTATCGCACGTAATACTCAGATCTACATTCAGGAGGAGACTTACGTCACCAAGCAGGTGGATCCCTGGGGCGGCAGCTACTATGTAGAGGCGCTTACCAACGAGATCGCCCGCAAGGCGTGGGCCCACATCGAGGAGATCGAGAAACTCGGCGGCATGGCCAAGGCTATCGAGACCGGACTTCCGAAAATGCGCATCGAGGAGGCCGCTGCCCGCACTCAGGCTCGCATCGACTCAGGAAAGCAGGCAATCATCGGCATCAACAAATATCGACTTGATCATGAAGATCCCATCGATATTCTTGAAATCGACAACACCGAAGTCCGCAACGAGCAGTGTGCACGTCTTGAGGAGCTCCGCAAGAACCGCGACGAGGAAGCAGTGCAGAAAGCACTTGCCGACATCACTGCGGCAGTGAAAGATCCCTCGAAGGGCAATCTTCTCGATCTTGCAGTGAAAGCTGCCGGCCTCCGTGCTTCTCTTGGTGAGATCTCTGATGCTTGCGAGGCGGAAGTAGGACGTTATAAAGCAATAATCAAAACTATTTCAGGCGTGTATTCAAGCGAAGAAAAGGGTGATCCCGAATTTGAGGAAGCCCGCAAGGCTGTAGCTGATTTCGCTAAACGCGAAGGACGCCAGCCCCGTATCATGATCGCCAAGATGGGCCAGGACGGTCACGACCGCGGTGCCAAAGTCGTGGCTACAGGCTATGCCGATTGCGGCTTTGACGTGGACATGGGCCCGCTCTTCCAGACTCCGGCCGAAGCCGCACGTCAGGCTGTGGAGAACGACGTTCATATCCTCGGTGTAAGCTCACTTGCAGCCGGACATAAGACACTCGTGCCCCAGGTGATTGAAGAGCTGAAGAAACTCGGACGTGAGGATATCCTCGTCACTGCAGGCGGCGTTATTCCCGCCCAGGACTACGACTTCCTCTACAATGCAGGAGTCGCCGCTATCTTCGGACCCGGCACCAGGATTCCGAAGAGTGCTATCGAAATGATCCGCCTGCTTAACGAGCAGACCGCAGACTAATACTTCAGGCAGTGCGGGGTTTCAAGGCTCCGCACGCCTCCACTTTTCATATAGCAGGCCGATTCACCTGCTATATGAACTATTTTTATCAGCAGGCTTCATCCGGATGGCGGAAAGTTTGCCAATACTGAGTGCAATAATGACAAGACCCATGCTCCACGGCGGAATGCGCCTGCTTGCATCCGCTCTCCTTATGGCCGCATATATGCCTCCAGTCTCTGCCGACATTCTTGACGACGGCAGGGAGGCGTTCTATAATTATGATTTTGACCTTGCTTCCGAACTCTACGCAAAGTATGCCGAGCAGATGAAGAAGAAGCCGACTGACGACGGACGCAGGTATATCGACCGCTACAGGCGTCAGCTCTCGATTGCCGAGAGTGCACTTGATAATGTCCAGAAAATTGAAGTCATCGACCGCATAGATGTGCCGGTCGGAGATTTCTTCAATGCCATAGCATTGCCGCGTGGTGGAGGCAGATTGCTTCCTCCGGGAAAACTCCCGGAAGGATTTCCTGACAATGATTCGGATTTTCTGTTTGCCTCGGAAGATGGCGACTACATTATGTGGACAGAAATCGATGAAAACGGAATGACGCATATTCTTGAAAGCGAGCGTCTGCTCGACGGATCGTGGGAAACTCCACGCCGCAGCGGTGAAGTGCTGAATGGGGGCGGCAACGTGCGCAATCCCTTTATGCTCACCGATGGCGTGACACTTTATTTTGCGGCCGATGGCGATGCGAGTATGGGAGGCTATGATATCTTCATCGCTTCGCGCGACTCCTCTACCGGCGAGTTTCTACAGCCGACCGGACTGGGTTTCCCGTTCAATTCCCCTTTCAATGAATATGTAATGGCAATCGACGAGGAAAACGGTATCGGCTGGTGGGCCACTGATCGGAATGAACTCGACGGAATGCTGTCGCTTTACGTCTTCAAGACTGATGAAGTGAGGAAGAATTATGACCCAGACGACGTAGACGACATAGTGGCTTTTGCCAGACTCGACGATATCTCCATCACTCAGCAGCCCGGCACTGACTATGCTGCTTTAATG
Source organism: uncultured Sangeribacter sp. (assembly GCA_964410515.1). Classification (GTDB taxonomy): domain Bacteria; phylum Bacteroidota; class Bacteroidia; order Bacteroidales; family Muribaculaceae; genus Lepagella. The sequence goes on from CAYPGW010000029.1 coordinate 31,163, forward strand.
AATAGGGTGATGGCCGATAATCAGCACGAAGTAGTGGAGGGTGAGGCTGATTTCTATTTTCCTTTGCCTGACGGGAGAGTCCTGACGCGACATTCACAGATTCCGTCTGCTGCGAGAAGAGGCATGGCAGCATATCTTCACAACGAGAATAAGCTCCGCAATCAGGAATCCGCACTCGAAGATCTGAGAAAACGTTATAATGCCGAGTCTAAAGGTAAAGGTGCCTCTCAATCATTAATAAAAGAGATTGAGCAACTGGAGAAGCAGATCGAAACCGACAGGGAGAATCTGAAACTTATACGTAACGGAGTGATTCGTGACTTAACCGGAAGATGATGGCCAACAATAAGTTCATAATGAGAAATTATCATAGTCATTCAGAATTTTGCGACGGAAGGGCCCCGATGTCTGAAATGGCCGAGGCTGCGTGCAAGTCAGGGTTTGAGGAGTGGGGAATCTCGCCTCACAGTCCGATATGCTGCTATTCGAGCTGCAACATGAAGCGGGAAGACGTTGAGCCCTTCATCAAGGAGGTGGATCGTCTGAAGGCTCTATATGCCGGTAAGATGAAGGTTTTGGCCGGGATGGAGATAGATTACATTTCAGATGAATTCGGCCCGCATATAGATTATTTCCGCAACCTCCCGCTCGATTATCGCATCGGATCTGTCCACTTCGTCAGGAATCAAGCCGGCAAGCCTGTGGATGTTGACGGCCCCGCACCGAGATTTCTCGAATTTCTTGAAGATGAGTTTGCCGGAGATCTCGAGTATGTGGTTCGCACATACTTTGCCATGCAGCTCGAGATGTTGGAACATGGTGGTCTCGACATCATCGGGCATCTCGACAAGATAGGCGACAACGGAAGCCATGCCGACTCCTCGCTCGAAGATCAGTCATGGTATGCAGACCTTGTGGAAGAAGTGATAGCGAAGGCCGTGGAGAAAAATATCACGATTGAGATAAACACTAAGAAATTCGACACTTCCGGGCGTTTCTTCCCGGCTGAAAGATGGTGGCCGCTCCTGAAGAAATACAATGCAGCACTCGTCATCAGCACCGATGCACATTATCCTGATAAGGTTGACGCCGGCTATGAAGCGGCCCTCGACCGCCTCAAAAGTATGGGAATGGAGTCTCAGTTAGTTACCTGATCATTATTATCATTTAGGAATTCATTAACAAAATCATTTATGGGAGTGTCATTGCAAAAAATTGGATGTATAGCAGTTCTGATGGTTTCTGTTATGAATTCCGGTGACGTGTGGGGTGAAAATGCAGATTCATTGGCAAGGAATCTGTCTTACCAGTTCTGGTCTTTTCCACAGGAAAAGGTTTATTTGTCTACCGACAGAGCGGGATATGTGGCAGGGGATACCATTCGGTTCAGGGCTTTTCTCGTAGATGCAATCTCACACAGACAACCTGAAAATTCCAGTAAGTATATATATGTAGATCTTCTGGATCCATTCGGCAACAAGACGGAAACGATCAAAATAAAGGAAAACGATGGAATGTTTGCCGGTATAATACCTTTGGATCCGGAAATGGCGGAAGGATCATACACTATCAGTGCTAACACCCAATTTATGGAAAACTCCGGAAAGGATTATTTCTTTCGTAAATCAATTCCGGTGTTCAGTAATCTTTCCGCTAAATACAGAATGGAGACCGATTACAGGGACGGCGTTCTGCATACCAATTTATATGAAAAGATAACCGGAAAACCGGTGAAGTGTGAATTTATTTCAGTACAGGGAGCTGAAGGGAATTTTCACGTCTCAAATGTCAGAAAAAGAAGTTCATATTCCGTTCGCATAACAAACGACATGAGGAAAGACGGATGTGTGAAGATCAAATATGATAAATATGAGAAAATTGTTCCAATTCCATCAGATTCTACCGATTTCTCGATAACGTTTCATCCTGAAGGGGGATATCTGATACCCGATAAAGTCAATAAACTGGCATTTAAGGCAATTGATTCAAAAGGAATTTCGGTAGATTTCAGAGGAGTGCTGATGGATGAAACCGGACATCAGATAAAGGAAATATATTCCACTCATAATGGAATGGGAACTGTTGAGTTTGAACCAAAGAAAGACGTGGCTTATCATGTTGTGACAGAAGCGGGAAAGTTTTCGTTGCCGGCTGTTGAGGATAATGCTTCAGTATTGAATGTGGAATTCAAAGACAACGACAGCATAAAGGTAAAGGTGGTTGGGGTATATCGTCCCGATCTCGCTCTGATAGTCAATAATGGCGGAATCATCACCATGGCTGAAGATCTCACTACTCCGGAGATAGAGTGTAGGCGAAGCAAGTTGGGGGCCGGGATAGTGCAGTTGCTTCTTGTGAATGCTAATGGCGATATCCTGAGTTCAAGGCTTATATTTAATCATGACGGTTACATCTTCGGAGATGATACAGGAGCTATTCCTAAGGGCGATTATTCTGTGAAAGCCTTCAGGCAGGACAAGACGACTGCACAAACGTCGATCGTCTCGGATTTCCTTCTGCAGAGTGAACTGAAAGGATATATCGAGGATCCGGACTATTATTTCAGGGAGAAATCAGACGAAGCAAAAGATAATATCGATCTTCTCATGTTGACACATGGATGGGAACGGTATGATATAGCCTCGGCTATAAAAGGAGATTTCTCCGAGCCAATGGTGCCGTTGGAGGTTGGCGGGGAAATTTCAGGTGTGGTCAAGTCGCGCTGGAGATCAAAGCCGTTGGAGAATGCTGTGGTCATGCTTATTTCTCCTCAACTGGATTTTGCATCGCAGACATTGACCGATTCAGAGGGGATGTATGCCTTCAATGGCTTCGACTGGCCGGAAGGCACCAACTTTCTAATTCAAGTGTTTGGAGAGTCAGGAAGCAAGGAGCATAATTTTGCAATTGACAGTTATGAACCGTCAGAAGCAGGCCCGTTGTATTCAAATGAAATGCGTGATTATGTTGAGGAGATGATCGACGAGAAACTGCTGACCGCAGGAACAGTATTGCTCGATGAACTTGTTGTCACCGCTCCTCTCTCATTAGAAGAATCACGCAGGGAGATGCTTTCAGCTCTTGGAGTCAAGTCGTTTACTGCTGATGAGATGGAAAATCAGCACGTGACATCATACGAGCAGGTGTTTCAAAAAATACCGGGACTAAGAATATTGGACGGTAATCTTGTCTCATCGTTTGGAAGAGCGATGACATACAATACCGGCGTGAGAGGAGCTCCTGTAGAACTTTGGATAGACGGAGTCAAGTGGACTCCATATTCTACGAGCAGCGGAAGCATAGCAAGCGCCAATGCTATGGTTCCGGAAGGCTCTATGACATCGGAGCATACCTATAGGGAGTATCTTTTCGGCTCATTCACTGAATTTTCCTCAATTTATCCTTTCCATATAGTAGAATCCATAGAGTATTACAGGCCATCGGCAGCCATGATAATCAGTTTCTCGGCCGTACATGGTGGCGGAGCGCTTGTCGTGACCACTAAGCAGGGGAATAAGCTCAAGGAGTGGGATGCTGATCTCTTCATCAAGACTATATCACCTCTTGGCTATCAGAATAAGGCTGAAGCATATAAGCCTCATTTCGTGTATGATGTAACTTCGGATGAGAATAAATATATCGCAGCCTGGCTTCCACGTATATCAAGCATTGAGGAAGTGCCTGTTCAGGAAGATTGTGTTCTCGAAATAGAGGGCCTTACGGAAGATTTCATGCCATTGGTGGTGAGAAAGAGTGTTTCTCAGTCCTCCGGGGAGGACTGAGGATGCTTCGGAAGTGTGAGGTGGAGCAGGAGCCATCCGAGGAAGCCCGCTAAGAATGAGCCCACAAGGATACCGAGTTTTGCATTGTCGAGAATCTGTGAGAGGTATGGGTCGCCATCGCCGAAAGTAAGGTTGGCGATGAATAGCGATACCGTGAACCCGATGCCACCGAGCACGGAAACTGCAGCGAGTTGCGACCAGTTTGCGCCCTCAGGCATAGGAGCGAGTTTAGCCTTTATGCACATCCAGCTGAAGGCGAAGATACCAATGAACTTACCGAGCACGAGGCCGGCGATGATGGCGAGCGATACGCCCTGGAAAATGTCGGCGGCATTAAGGCCTCCGAGCCAGATGCCGGCATTGGCGAAAGCGAAGAGTGGCACCACTATATAGTTCACTACCGGATGCAGAGAGTCTTCAAGGTCTTGAAGAGGGGAGATCACCTTGTCGGAAGCTGATTCTATCTCTTTAAGCCAGTTGGTCTGTTCCTTAGTGAGAATACCTCGGTTGCTCAGTCGCTCCTCATCTTCCTGAGAGAAGTTGCTGATAGTGGTTCGTATGGTCTTGATATATTTGTTGGGAGCATATACGGGTTTCGCCGGCACGCAGAAGGCTACGAGCACTCCTGCGATTGTGGGATGAATGCCCGACTGCAGGAAGAGGAACCAGACGAATATGCCTAATGTAACGTAGAAAGTCTTCATCTGAACTCCTGCGAGGCCGCCTATGGCGAGCACCGCAAGAAGTCCGGCTGCCCATAAAAGGCAAGTGTAATCGATCGATCCTGAATAGAAGATGGCGATCACGAGGATGCCGCCTATATCGTCTACCACGGCGAGGGTAGTTAGGAAAATCTTGAGTCCGATGGGCACTCGTTTACCAAGCATGGCGAGCACTCCGAGCGAGAAAGCGATATCTGTAGCCATCGGGATAGCCGCTCCATGAGCGTAGTCGGTGCCGTGACCGAGAAGGAAGAAGATGCCGACAGGCACAAGCATACCTCCTATGGCCGCCACTATGGGGAGGAGTGCCTGCCTGAATGAGGCGAGTTCCCCGACGAGTACCTCGCGCTTTATCTCAAGACCTACAGAGAAGAAGAATACCGCCATCAACCCGTCGTTGATGAAATCCATGATCGACATAGGATGCCCATGGTGGCTGAAGAGATTGAATCCTCCCACCCTGAGTGCGATGGTGTGGGTCCAGAGACCATTGTAAAAATCATGAAGAAACGGGAGATTGACCACAAGCAGGGCGAGCGCCGTGGCCACCATAAGCACCGTGCCCCCGTTTGTGTGGTTTTTTATAGTCTTCCTCGCAATAAAGAATACATTTGCCATATAAAGAATGTTAAAAGTTATAAATTATCAACAACTACATAACGAAAATGTTGGCTTAAATGCCGCACATGAGGGTAAATCTGTTTTTTATCGAAGAAATATTAGTATTTATTCAATAATTTTTATTAATTTTGCAACGAATATGTCTGTAAGGCATCTGCCCGGATAAAGCGCAGCGCCGATGCCGGGCGGCTTAATCGGAGGGGGAGGACGGAAGTTGGAACTGATAAAGAAGCGAATAATTAATCAACATAATACATATAGATTATGAGTTTAAATATCATTGTACTTGCCAAGCAGGTGCCTGATACAAGAAACGTCGGGAAAGACGCCATGAAAGAAGACGGCACAGTCAATCGTGCTGCCCTTCCGGCGATCTTCAACCCCGAAGATCTCAATGCACTCGAGCAGGCGCTTCGCCTGAAGGATATGTATCCCGGCTCGAAAGTGACTATCCTGACAATGGGCCCGGCCCGCGCTGCTGAAATCATCCGTGAAGGCCTTTACAGGGGCGCCGACAATGGAGTGGTGCTTTCCGACCGTGCATTCGCCGGTTCAGACACACTCGCCACTTCCTACGCGCTGAGCGCAGCAATAAAGAAAATCGGTAATTACGACATCATCATCGGTGGCCGTCAGGCTATTGACGGCGATACAGCCCAGGTTGGCCCTCAGGTGGCTGAGAAACTCGGTCTTCCCACGGTGACGTATGCTGAGGAAATAGTAAGCGCCGATGGCGGAAAGGTAGTGGTGAAGCGCCGCATCGAGTCAGGCGTAGAGACGGTGAAGGCTCCTATGCCCCTTGTGGTGACTGTGAACGGAAGCGCCGCCGACTGCCGCCCGCGCAACGCGAAAAACCTTCAGAAATTCAAATATGCCGCTGTTCCCTCCGAGGCTGCCGCTGATGAGAAGAAAAAGGCACTCATAGAGAAGCGTCCTTATCTCAGCATAGGGGAATGGACTGCTGCTGACGTCGAGGCTGACCTCGCGCAGTGCGGTCTTGCAGGTAGCCCCACAAAAGTGAAGAGCATCGAGAATGTGGTCTTCACGGCTAAGGAAGCCCGCAAGATTGAGAATACAGACGAGGCTATCGAAGACCTCATCAAGGAATTATTCGCTAACCATACAATCGGCTAATACAATATTATTATGGCAGACAAGAACAATCTTATTGTATATCTTGAATACGAAGACGGCAAAGTCGCTGATGTGAGCCTGGAGCTCCTCACCAAAGGACGCCAGCTGGCCGATAAACTGGGCATCAAGCTCGAGGCTGTAGTGGCAGGCGACAATCTGAAGGATATCGAGAAGCAGGTGATGCCTTTCGGCGTCGATACCCTTTACAAGGTGGAAGACAAGAGGCTTTATCCATATACATCTCTCCCTCACAGCTCTATCCTCATCAATCTCTTCAAGGAAATCGAGCCCCGCATCGCCTTCATGGGCGCAACCTCGATTGGCCGCGACCTCGGTCCGCGAGTTTCGAGCGCCCTTCACAGCGGTCTGACCGCAGACTGCACCTCTCTTGAGATTGGAGACTACACCGACGCAAAGACCGGAAAGGAATATAAGGATCTCCTCTATCAGATCCGTCCCGCTTTCGGCGGAAACATCGTGGCTACCATCGTAAATCCGGAATGCCGTCCGCAGATGGCAACCGTGCGTGAGGGTGTCATGAAGAAAGAGGTCTACAATTCCAACTATAAGGGAAATGTTGTGGATCTTGACGTGAACAAATACACCGACAACACCGATTTCGTTGTTGATATCATCGACCGCCATGTTGAGAAATCGAAAGTAAATCTCAAGGGAAGTCCTATCATCGTGGCCGGTGGCTACGGAGTAGGATCGAAAGAGAATTTCGATCTTCTTCAGCAACTCGCCGATGTTCTCGGTGCAGAAGTAGGCGCAAGCCGCGCTGCTGTAGACGCAGGCTGGATCGATCATGACCGCCAGATAGGTCAGACGGGTGTCACCGTGCGTCCGAAACTCTACATCGCATGCGGCATATCCGGTCAGATCCAGCACATCGCCGGCATGCAGGACTCAAGCCTCATCATCTCAATCAACTCAGATCCGGACGCGCCGATCAACGCTATCGCCGACATCGTGATCACCGGCAAGATGGAAGATGTAGTGCCCAAGTTAATCAAGTATTACAAAAAGAATTCGA
>CAYPGW010000030.1:0-36301 GCA_964410515.1 uncultured Sangeribacter sp.
TTTTGTACATCATAGTTACACGTTTTTTAAGTTTACTGTGATTAAGGCTGTTGGCAAACGACTGGTACCGGGAGCCGACAGCCTGTTTTAATAATAGCATCTGATATTCTTTAGTATCCGTTCCCGAATCTATCACCGATTCGTCGGCCTGATATTCATGGATAGCCCTGAGTTCATCTCTCATAGCCCAGGCTGCCGGATTATACCATTGCAGGCAGATTGCCAAGTGGGCCACCACAAGATCAGTCCAATGATTCAATCGGGAATGGGCATACTCGTGAAGGAGTATCATGTCGCCATGCTCCGCATAGTCTGATTTCCTCATCACAATTGAATGTTTCCAGCTGAAGGGTGCTGTTTTGTATTTGTCATCTATAAGAATGAGCGAATATCCTCCCAGATCTTGTTGTTCTCCCTTATTGATAAACCGCAACAGCATGCTCACCCCAATCAGATAATAGCAGCCCGCGATCGTCATACCTGCCAAGTAAACCATGTAGATCAGGCTGAATATTCTTGATGGACCAAACTGATGCAATGGCAATTTGCCATCGACAATTCCGCCTTCGAGTTCGCCTATCTCTATTCCCGCTGCATCAGGCGTGAGAGAGGGTTCATGGATAATCGCTGCGAGAACTGCTATCGGAAGAATTAATGCCGAAGCGTATGAAAGAAGCAATATGCTCCTGTTCACGGCATGTTGTCGCTTTCCCGACAAGAGAAGCCTGTATGCCAGATAGCAGAATCCGAGAATTACGGATGAGATGATGGAATAGGAAAGTATCATGGCTCATTGGGTGTTGATTCGTTGTTGTTTGAGGATTTCTTCTCTATAATATCAAGAATTTCTTTTATTTCCTCCACAGATATTTTCTCCTCTTCTATCAGTGAAGAAACGGCTATCTTATATGAATTGCCGAAATAATTGCGTATCACGTCGGTCAGGGATTTAGAGCGGAACTCGCTTTTGTCGGCCGTGGCGTGAAATCGGTGCGAATTGCCGATAACTTCATGCCCGACGTATCCCTTCCCTTCAAGAATCCTTATTGTAGTGGCTACGGTGTTGAAATGAGGTTTCGGTTCCGGAAATAAATCTACCATCCCCCGCACAAACAGAGGCCCCCGCTCCCACAGTAGGTTCATTAGTTCCGCTTCCTTTTCTGTAAGCAACTGTTTTTTTCTTCCTGCTTTCATATCGAGTGAATACTGATGGTTCCTGGATATTCCGACATCGATGTGATGCCGGAGAACTATTACGGATGCAAAGATATAACTAATTTTTTAAATATGCAACTAATTATTTAGTTATTTTTGAAAATATTTTTTTTTACTGTGATAATTTATTTATATTCAGGTGATTTTTCTTTTTGTGAAAAAATTATGAAAATGAAATTTGCTTTTTCAACAAAAATATTGTAATTTTGCCGATGCAGAACATCCTCCGCAACCTATGTTGTAGTGTTCGGGGTGAATCTGCTGCGATGCGGATTTTTCGTGTCGTCATCTACATATTATGAAGCGTTTCAAGCTTATCCTTTAAAGGAAAATCGCCAAATTTTTACTTCACGAAGGAGAAGCAGTCAAGAAAACGTTCATGCTTGTCGTATATCCACTCCCCGACAAGGGGATGCCGGTATCCGGATAGGCGTGGGAGTGGACTGTTTATTTCGTGAATGGCGTTTGGCGATGCCACCTTTAAGATAAACAAGAACAACATTCCACGCTTCTCTTTATTACTTAACTGGTCAATTTGGGAGTGTTACAGGCTGGCAATTACCATAATGGCAAAATTGTATCATTATTTTATTCTTGCTGTCTTCGGGTTGATTCTCGCTTCATGCAGCAAGAAAGACGAGCCCACGACATTAGAAGTGTCGCCGTCAAAACTTGAGTTCTCAAGTGCGGCTAACGAGTCAAAGTCATTCAATATCGTTTCCAATGCTGATTGGATTATAACAGATCATCCGGACTGGTTGGAAGTGTCGCAATTCAGTGGACGAGGAAACGCAAGTGTCACTCTTACTTCAAAAACGAATTCTACCAATTTCCGGACTGGAGTTGTAGAGATCATGGCAAATGACAGGTATGCATCGATTACCGTTTGGCAAAATGAAGCGGAGTTAAGTGTGTCGCCCAACTCCATGGAACTTCTGAGTGAAAAGGGAAGTTCTGTATCCTTTTCTATTAATACAGGAGCGAGTACTAAATGGACTATATCCAATACTCCTGAGTGGCTATCTCTGTCAGCGTCTTCGGGAACCGGAAATGGGTCGGTCACAATTACTGCGTTAAGCACCAACCAAAGTTCTAATCCAAGGTCTGCTCAGATCTCTATACAGGCCGGTGGAAAAACAGCTTCTGTTGATGTGACCCAACGAGCTGCATATCTTGCTAATTGTCAAGTGGGATTCAAAGATATTGTCATTCTCAACAATTCAGTTGCGTTCAAATATGATATTGATAAAAATGTGTCATACTTCTATGCCGGTTATCTTGATGTGAATGCTGCCGGATGGACTGATGAAAGAATTGTCAATGTTCTTATGAATGAAGATCGTTTCGACCCGAAAAGTTCCGAAACTTCCGGTCTGCAGGGATATGGTGGAATGGACAGCAAAACGGAATATTATCTATGCGCTATTGCCTTTAACGAGAAGGGTGAACGCGGCGACCTAACTAAAACAAAGGTTCAAACAATGTCGATTCCCAATCATTACCCATTTATTGATTTGACAGATGCGGCCTATAACAGTCAGAAATGGTTTTGGACTACAACTCCAAACGCATATACAAGCAAATACTATATGATTTTTGGTAGTGGCGTGAACGCAACTCTTTTCTGGTATTATTATTATGATGCTGAAATTGCTTGGGTTATTAAGGATGGAATATCAAAGGGATCTCTTGAACCTATAGCGCGTGGAGGAGAATGGTCGGGAAGTCGTGACTCAAGTGAATATGAATTATTCTTGGCAACATGGGGCCTTGATACTGATAATGCTTTTTCTCCGGTACTCAACTCAGGATACTGGTCTATTGAACAAAACAGGACAAGCAAGAAGCCAAAGTGCGATAAAGGCAAATACCATCGTGGCACACCTGATGCAAAAGTAGCTGAAATTCAGAATAGTCTTCGGGTTGCCATTATGAAATAGTTTTTTCATCAATGTAGAATGAACCGTAGGTATATATGATCTATCTTGATGTCTCGATTTAATAATCAAGACATCAAGATAGATTCAAGAATCATCCGGCTGATGACAGTATGCCCCAATGGTCAGCAGATGGAGAAAATATTTATTACCCTCCGAATGAAGCTAATAAGGACAAATCTTTCAATGTATGGAAGTTGAGTTTTAAACCTGATAAAAGGAAAAGATAATATATCATTATGAATGATCTATTTTTGAAAATATGATGAAATCATTGATTAAAGGAATATTTATTACACTCTTCTTTCTTATACTCAATGGATGTGGTGATAAGGAAGATCAACCGTCTGTGACACCGGTAGAAGGAAGTGGAACTGCAATGATTGGTGATGTTAGTTTATCTTTCAAGTACGGAAGATTAATTATCAGTACTTCTGACGCCGGTCAATCATATCAGTTCGTATTTAACAGTTATTACTGGGATGATAATGGAAATTTAATATCGAATTCCAACAATTTTTTCAATCAATGCAATATTTTGTGTGAAGTAGCTCCTGGCATGACTCTCAACTCTGGTGATGACTGGACATTCTCAATCAATGAATATTCGGTTGGAATAACTAAATATTTAGATGAACCAATATCTTCTAATTATGAAACATGGCGCTTTATACAGGATCTAACGGAATATGGTGGAGACGGAATACCAGGTAATTTAGTGATAAAGAGAACGAATGACGTCTACACTATCAGAATTGACAGAATAAATCTTGCTTATGGCCGTTTTGTTAATGGAGATATAGTCTCTAGATATCAAACCTCTGGGAGTTTTTTATGGATTGGCCAAATTGAAGTGGAATATTCAAATCACTGACATCACAAGTTGAATAAAGAAAAGAACTTATCAAAGTCACTACTGTCCGCAAAAATGGATGTGGTTAAAAATTATACATTTAAGTTTCTTAAGTTAACTTGAGAAACTTAAATGTATTTATAATTCGTTATAAACCATGACATGACTATTATAATGATGTAGAATCGTAATACCAATCTATAGTCTTTTTCTTACCGGGCGTAGCATATTCAGTACGTCACAGATTTAGTCAATCATTGATTGAAATCACCGAATATCATCCCGAGGGTAATGTTAAAAACAAGTGGAGAGGAGTGAACGTTTAGTCTTCTATGGGATAGGTTGCGTCGTAGATGTCTTGTAGGTTAGTGCCGTTGAAGCTCCAGCGGGGTGTGGGCTGCACCGCGTACTTGGAGTTGAGAAGTTTGGTGGTGACAGCAGTCAGAGATGTTTCTTCTCCGAGATATTCCACCTTTTTATCACTGATAACTGTTACAGAAATAGACGGGTCTGCATCATAAGTAAGGATGCTGCCAATAGGAATACCCATTTGGCTGAAATTAAGCGGTGGACGGTGTTTCGTAGCCTTGCTTTTAGAGGCTATATCGTCAGCATTGAGGTCATTGTTCATTTCATCGCTGACCTCGTTTGTAACTTCTTTCTCATTGAATATCTCAAGAATGGCAATTGCTTGTTCTTTCTTAATTTGGAAAAACTCACGATTCACATTCAGGCGATTTGGTTCAAATGCCTTATGGAGAGCTTTCTCCAACTTTGCGCAGTTGCAAGCTTTTACCTCACATGCATACTCTACATCAAACGGCACTGGTACGCCCGTTGTGTATAATTCTTTGAGCCGGGCATCAAGCTCCGGTCTTGTTGTCATGCCAATCTTTACCAAACCGGGCATCGCTCGGTTTGAAAGAACATATACTATTCCGATATTATTATCCTTTGCCATATTAGAGTTTTCCTTGTTTGCGCCTTATTTTTTCTTATAGGTCATTTCAGATGGACGTTATGTAAATGCAAAGATAGTCAAATTTTCTGAGATTATAGCTATGCCTATAGTATATATCTAATGAGGAATCCACAATTATAGTTTATCTCCGTTCTATCCAATTCTGTTCACTTTCCAATTTTAGGATATTTTGAGCGTATGTTATTAGGAAATTTATTAGGAAATTTATTAGGAAATATACTCTGAACTTTAATAGGAACATATTCAGAATAAATTATTCAGATGGCAAAGGCGGAAACTTGATTTTCTACCCCGGTCGCCGAATTTTTCAAATTTATTGCTTTGTTTTGCACTTGCAGTTAGAATCTACGTACCCTTTATTTGGGGTACGCAAGCCTAAAAATCATGTTTATTAAGCGAATAAAGAATAAATCCTCCCTAATATAATAAATTACCTTTGATGGTGCCATCGGGGAAAACATAATAATACCCCCAACGCTTATCATAACGAAGTTCAGGCCCATCATGACCTATCATTGATCCTAAAAGGCTTATCATCAACACAGTGAACAATAGGAATATAATGGCAATCGACACTATTGTCAAACACAGCAACAGGGGAATAGACCCTATGATATAAAGTGGAATACCTAAAACAGCGGACTTCCATCCACCATTGGAAAAAGAAGAGATAATCATGGCAATTATCGGGATGCATACTATTACACCAAAAACGGGCCACCACCATGTGTAGGGTGTATCCTCGATAATCAGAGTAAAGAAATATCCCAGCAACCCTATTACTCCGGCCCATACAAAGTATGAGATGTAAGATGCCATGAAACCTCGGTCTGCATCCTTCTGAATTCTTACCAAAAGAGAAGCGAAAGTACTCAATTGTTCCATAAGCACCAACAACAATATTATGAATGAGGCAATTGCTTTGAACAGTGAATTTATATCAGGACTGAAGAAGCTTAACGGTTCCTCAGATGACAACAGGTAGATGACCTCGCAGATGCCGGCCCCAATAAAAGCTGCAAGAACCGTATAAAAACACCAGTCACTGTTCAGTTTATCATAATATTTCAATCCGGTGCATATCGCTAACAGACTGAAGGCCATCCAGAACCAGACATCGGGATTACCGGCTTTCCCACGGAGATATCCGAAGTCTGGCAACTTCTCCATTATCCTGTTGGTGGAAAAGTATCTGACCATATCATCGGCCGCGGTCGTCTCGATATGCTGTCCCGGACCCGGCCTTGCCCCGGAAGGAACAGTTGATGAGAGATTTACAGGTGTCAGATATTTAGATGAGACATATCCTGCCTGACCGTTGTATTCAATTTTAGCCCAGCCGCTTTCGATCGACTCCACATTCACGTTAGTCCCCGGGGGCATCTTTCCGATCACAGATCCTCCCTGAGCCGGTTGATTCCGCACATTCAGTTGAGAGGAGGAGCTGACAGTGTAGACCTCCGAAGCCATCACTGAGATGACAACGAGTGTTATGAATAATAGAAATGAAGCGAATCGTTTCATAAGATAAGGAAATGATTAAATTTACATTATACAATATGCGAGCTAATTGTTTAGTCGCTTTCGCCTTGTCGCTGAGAAGCATACCCCGCTATGCTCCTTCAATCGTAAGACAAATAGCCTCATTCAAAATTCAAAAATATCTATTGGCTGATATCTAAATCATACTAATCTTATTAACGTAATGGATGGCACAAAATTGTGCCATTGCAAGATATGAGGAGGATTTGTCAGTGTCTTGCATGTATATTTTTTTCAGGATTGGCTGTGTTTGTTGGTTTTAGATTTTTTTCAATATCTTCTCAAAGTTAAGTAATTATTTAAATATTAAGCCATGCCGGTATTTTATAATAGACAAAAGAAAAGGAGTGCGGATGTGGGGGATGTGGCCGGTGTGAAGGAGTGGTTGGAGAAACTGCAGTTGTCACTCAAGAGGTATATACGAGTTCATATTTCAGACTTTCCAAAGTGTTCGGATATTGCATATTCGGCGGAATATATGTAAATTTGCATTTTCAAGAACCAATGAATATGAATAAGGATAATTCTGAGGAAATTTTTCCTGTGGTAGATGAAAATGGAAATGTCGTGGGGAAAGCCACCCGGGGGGAATGTCATGGCGGTAGTCGGCTTCTCCATCCTGTGGTGCATCTTCATGTGTTTGACAGGGATGGCAGATTATATCTTCAGCATCGCCCAGAATGGAAAGATATTCAGCCCGGAAAATGGGATACTGCAGTAGGGGGACATGTAGATTTCGGTGAGAATATTATGAGCGCACTGATGCGGGAGGCGAGAGAGGAACTTGGGCTTCAGGCTATCAGTCCGGAATACATCGTAAGTTATGTATATGAATCGGATAAGGAGCGTGAACTGGTGAATAGTTTCCGTGTGGAAGTTGAGCCCTTAGATGTCAAGCCGAGTGATGAACTTGACGGCGGACGATGGTGGACGGTTGAAGAACTGCGTGAGTCGGATTCTTCGTTCACACCCAATCTTCTCCATGAATTGAAAGAGGTGCTGAAATTAATCTGAAATTTGAATCTTCACGGCTAATTGTCTACCTTTGTATCTTCTAACAATGATAATGGATTGATTATGAAAAAGTATATTGTTCTTCTATTGCTGCTCGCCACATATATAGGCTGTCGCTGTCAGGGTCTGGAAGCCGACAGCTGTTTCATGGATGTGGCGGCTACGTTGGATTATAAGGATGTTCAAATTAATGATGATGAGGTGATTGAAATAGATGAAGTCAAGGCAGACAGCATCATTTCAAGTCCGGTAGTCTTCAATTATAAAAATACTAAATACTGGGGCCGCTACACTGCGTTGCGTGCGGCCGGTTGGGCTTGCTTTGGGGTTGGCATAGGGTGCTGTGTAGGTGGATATGCTTTGATGTTTGCAGCAATGACTACTACAAATGACGACTGGTCGCGAGTGGTCGGGCCGGTAGGGGGCTACATGTTTTTCTCAAGTCCGTTACTGGTAGCGGCGAGCATTCCGTTGCTTGCATGCGCCTACTATAACCGATACAAGGCAAAGCATCTGAAACTCGATGTCGGGGTGTCTTGCATTCAGCCCGGAAAGTTTGCTCCGTGCAGAGTCTCGACACCGGCTCTGAATTTCGCCCTCAATTTCTGACAAGCAAAACCCTACTTGCAGTTTTTATCCTTCCATACCTCCGTCATAACCTGAGCCCTCCATCGGCTCTCCGCCGTTGCCCTTCTTGTCAGGTTTGGCATTCATATTTCCGAAAGAGAACTTCACAGTCAGTCTCACAGTGCGTCCGCCACGCCAGCGTTCATTAAATTGCGTGTAATCCGGGCCGTTGGTAGTGCTCTTGAAGCGGCGTGAGTCGAAGAGGTCGCGGCAGTTGAGCGAGAACGACCAGTGTCCGAATACCCTTCGCAGGCCAAGATCAACGCTCCATCCACCTTGCCGTGAACCTTGAGCCGACAGCATTTTAGAGTTATAGTTGCCGGTAGCCTGAAGTGAAATTGACCAGGGTAGCTTCACGTTGGCCATCATCCTCGCGCTCCATGCAAAACTGTCTTGCTTCTTTCCGCTCAGTGGGATGGCATTCCCGCTTTCAGAGATGAAATCATAGTTCCAGCCGGAGATGTGATTATTGTAGAGATTCACCGTAGTGGTAAGGTCAAGTTTGTTCCAGAAAGAGTTTTTCGAGACAATCTCACATCCGGAATTCACTTCGTCGGCAATATTAGCCCATGTGCTATACATCACGTCACCGTCAAGATAACTTATGCGGTTCATCATGTCGCTTGTGGTGCGAATATAGGCTGAGAGCGACAGCAGATGGAAAGTCCAGCTTTTAAGGTAGTTCAGCTCAAAAGAGTTGGAATATTGGGGTTGCAGTTCCGGATTGCCGTAGCTTACATTCGTAGGATCTGAAATGTCGTGGAATGAATTAAGTTGTCCACCCCATGGCCTTCTGATGCGACGGGTATAGTTAATCTGCATCTCATTGTCGTGAGGAAGAGAATAGGAGAGGAAGAGGCTTGGGAACAGTGCGAAATTATTCTTCTTGAAAGGAGTCACGTCACTTTCCTTCTCACCGAACGCGAGCGAGCGGGTCTTTATCTGCCATGACTCGGCCCTGAGTCCGGCCGAGAAACTGAATTTTTCGATATTTCCGCCGAGTGTGGCGTAGAGGGCCGACACGTTATTATTGTAGATAAAGCGGTTGTAGAGGGCCTCATTTTGGATGAGGTCTTCGGGTGATGTTCCGGAATAAGTGTCGGTGGGAGTATTCTCGTGGCTATAGTTACCATTGAAGCCGGCCTCCAGTTTGAGCCATTCCGCTATCTTGTTGCTATAATCTATTTTCGTTTCCCATGAGCGTGTCGACATGTCCATCAGCTGTTCCTGATATTTGTCTTGCGTGAAGTCGGGATATTCTATTTCCTCCATATACGACCTGTCTGACGGGCCGCCCCAGTGATTGAAGCCTGCTATCACGTCAAGAGTGTGGGTTTCGCTCCATTTATGGGTATAGTTCAATTCAGCATGCATTCCACGGTTGTTGCCGTTGTTGTGCGACAGGTCAAGATTGCTGATCCAGTTGCCGGGCACATTCGACGTGTAGTGCGTGGTGGAACTGCTGCGCCTGCGGCCAAACATTCCGAATCCGCTCAGTCCGATATCGTCGTTATCGGTGATATGCCATGTGAAGCCGAGGCGAGCGAATAGATTCCTTCCCCTGTTGGGGCTTTCCCCTTCAGATTTTGTGTAGATTCCGTTCTGGTTTCCGTCTTCATCGAGAAATACACGATCCATCAGCGAGCCTCCTGTATTTCTTCTCATTCTGAATCCGATTCCCGCGAAAGCATCGACTTTCGATGAATTATAATTTATATTGACACCGGCGTTACCACCTCCGCGCGAGTTGGCGCTCAGCTCAACACTGCCGTAATATCCGGCCTTGCGGTCTTTTTTAAGCACTATGTTTATGATGCCTGCCGTACCTTCCGGACTGTATTTTGCCGAGGGATTGGTAATCACTTCTATTCTGTCGATTGTCTCTGCCGGAATCTGTTCCAGAATCTGGGCCCTGTTGTCGGCTGTGAGGCCTGACTCCTTGCCATTGATCCACACTGTCACTGAAGAATTTCCTCTCAGCGACACCTCGCCATCCTGATCCACCTCAACCGAGGGAATGGATTCCAAAAGTTCGGAGGCGGATTGTCCGGCAGCAGCGATATTGGCATCAACACTGAATACCTTGCGGTCAAGTTCGAATCGCATCTGGCTTCTTATGCCCTCCACAGTCACTTCCTGCAGCATCTTGGAGTCTTCCGCAAGCCTGATTGTGCCCAGATCGATGATGCCACCCGCTACGTTTGCTTCCCTTTCCTGCGGCACACTCCCAATGTCGGTGATCTTCACTACATATTTGCCGTCGGCTACACCCTTAAAAATGAAGTTTCCCTCCCCGTCGGTAGTGGTTCCGATGGGTAGGGGAGTGCCTTTGACAGCATCTATCAGTTGGATATTTACAAAGTCCATGGGCTCGCCGGTCTCTTTCTTCAAAATTTTGCCGGTTATGTCACCTTTGGCTTGGACTGAGAGGGCGGTCATGCCGATAAGGCACGATATTAGAAGCCGGGATTTCATGCGGGATGTTCTTATTCGTTATCGTTTAGATGATTATAGTTGTAGTAGCGGATTTTTTTCGCAGCCTTGCGAAAAAAATCCGTATTATTGACAATCCTTTTCAAGAATGGTTTAATCTGTGCAGGAAATTAAGTCTGTAATTCTTGCTGCAGATTATGACCGGCAATTCTCAAAACGTCAGGATAAACGAAGAGAGCCATATCGTGGCAATGCCGGCGAGATATCCTGCGAAAGCAAGTATCGATATGCGCCGGGCATACCAGAGGAACGGTATCTTCTCTATGCCCATGGCCACTACACCGGCAGCCGACCCGATAATGAGCAAGCTGCCACCGACTCCGGCGCAGAATGTGAGTAGATGCCAGAAAAGTCCATCTTCCACAAAGAGTGCCATATAGCTCGGGTCTGCAGCCGAGGCTATCATCGCATCGGTGGCTACGGGATACATCTCCATACAGGCGGCCACGAGCGGAACATTGTCTACGATCGACGACAGCACTCCGATAATTCCGTTGATCAGATAAGCGTCATGAAACTTATCGTTGAGCCATTCGGCGAGGGTGGAGAGGATACCGGCCTGACTCAGGGCCGACACAGCCATCAGTATGCCGAGAAAAAAGAGTATCGTCGACATGTCGATGTTGCGTATCACCTGCGAGATTCTTCCCTCTATCTTGCCGTCAAGGTGAAAATGCCTCACCAGAAGTTCTGTAAGAAGCCAAAGCACTCCAAGCGAGAACAGCAGGCCCATGTAGGGCGGCAAGTGAGTCAGGGTCTTGAATATCGGCACAAACAGAAGTCCGGCTATACCGCATATCAGGATAGTCACTGAAAGTCCCCGATGTTCTTCGTAGAGATCATAACCTACGCGCCGATCCTGCTCGTTGAGGGGTTCCACGGCAGTCGGCTTTATCATGCGTGTGGCGAGTGCCACGGGTATGGCTACTGATACAAGTGAGGGAATTAGCAAGTGCGTGATCAGCGCCATCGATGACACGTAGTTTTTCATCCAGAGCATTATGGTTGTTATGTCACCAATCGGCGACCATGCACCTCCGGCGTTGGCTGCAAGCACTATCACACATGAGAATATCCACCGCTCCTTATAGTTGGCAAGCATTCTCCTGAGCATCATCACCATGATGATGGTTGTGGTCATATTGTCGAGAACGCTCGAGAGAAAGAAAGCGAATAGTGAAAGTATCCACATGAGTTTACGCTTGTCGGAGGCATGAATGCGGTCTGTGATCACACGGAATCCTCCGTAGCGGTCAATGAGTTCCACTATCGTCATGGCTCCGATAAGAAAGACCACGATCTCGCAAGTGTCTCCGAGCGCCTCGATAAGTTCGCCTGAAAGATGCGGATCGTGGCTGCATACGGCGTATACAGCCCATAGCAGAGCGCACATGATGAGTGCGAAAGTAGCCTTATTCACATGTAGCACGTGCTCGCAGGCTATCAGCAGGTAGCCTGCGATGAAGATAATCAGCAGGGTAAGGATCATAGCAAATTGAGTTCAGTAAAAAGTTGTTATGTAGAGTTTGGTTTTTTATCTGATATTGTGCGGGAGCAAGTCGTGACTTTTCGGGTAGGCCCCCGGGGCTTTATAAAGACAATACAAAGATGCGGATGGAGTTCAATCCAGTCTTTTCCCCCGGCGTGAGATCCTGATGCCGGAATGGTTCTTGCCGGTGATGCGTCGGCCCTGAAGATCATACCATAAGGTTTCCTCTTCCTCCGCTGCAAGTGTACCGGTGGCGCTGCTCCCGGCAAACGTGCATATTGTCTTCAGTGCAGAGCAGGCTCTCCCGTCAAGGCTGCTGAACAATGGAGCGTTATACCATCCGCTTAGTTGAGTGCCGTAGGCGTTATACTCCATCCACCACCAGAAGAGCCCGTTGACATTTTCATATTTCTCAAGCGTGTTCACGAGGTCTCTTGCAAAAGCGTTCTGTCCTTCATCGCTGTAGGCCCATTTGTTGCTGTAGTCATGTTCCGTGCCGGGAACAGCCCATTTATATGAATAGCCCGTCTCGACTATCATGATGTTTTTTTCCGGGAAGCGATTCTGCAGAGTGCTCAGCGCAGTCTCAAGCGCAGATAAATCTCCATGCCAGTAGGGGTAATAACTCAGGCCGATTATGTCGTAGTCCACGCTCAACTTTTTCATCTGTGTATAGAAATTTGAAAGCACGTCAGGCTGCGGCACTCTTTCTGTGTGAAGAACTATCTTGGCTTCCGGGCAAACCTCGCGGCAGGCCTTTATGGCTTGGTTCAACAGTGTGCCGAAGCGGGCCCAGTTGTTATCGCTTCCCATGAATGCCTTCTTCAGTTGTGACGACGGAGAGCCTTCAGCGCCCCAAAGCATTCCGTAGCTTATCTCGTTGCCCGGTTGTATGAAGGCGGGCACCACTCCTGCATCCTTCAGTGCGAGCAGAGTCTCTTTTGTGTAATCATATATCCTGACATACAGTTCTTCATCAGAAAGGTTGCTCCACGAGTGGGGAGTCCATTGCTTGGCGGGGTCGGCCCATGTGTCGGAATAATGGAAGTCGAGCATCAGCTCAAAGCCGTTGTCGACTATGCGCTTGCACAGGGGCAGGATATAGTCAAGATCCTGACATGCGTTAGGATCGTAAGCCGACGGGTGATTGGCCTTGTGATCATCGGGGCTGACGAAGAGACGTACTCTCATGGCGTTCATGCCCTGCTCGTGCAGCCAGGGAAGAAGGTCGGAGATAGGAGCGCCCTCGTGCGTTTTGTATTGCGCTCCGGCTGCCTCATATTCCGGAAGGAGCGATATGTCGCCGCCTACATAGTGCTTTCCGCTCTGTGCGGCGAGAACTGAGGAAAGAAAAATCAGAATCAGGTTGAGTGTTCTCATATTGAGGATTTATGTTTAATATACTCGCTAAAGGATGTATAAAGTTTTAATTGTCTGTCAGTCTTATAGCCGGGTTATATATTGATATATCTCTGCGGTTGAATTTCTATCATTCTCACCATGAAGATGGCATTGCTGTATAAGTCTCCGTCTCTAAGCCATTCGGGAAGGATGCCTGAGGCTATGAATCCTGCTTTCCTATAGCATTTACGGGCTGTATGGTTCTTCTCCGCTATTATCGCACATAGGAGGTGCAGCCCGAGCCGCGACCTGCAGTATTCACATAGGAGCCGCAACGCCTCTGATCCTATTCCTTCCGAACGCATATCAGGAAGGATATAGATGCCTGTCATGGCATGAAGGTGTCTTGCTGAAATGTCGAATATGTCAGCCATTCCCACCGGACGCCCGTCAAACTCGACAACAAGCCTGAGCTGTCCGCTCCTCAGTGGATCGGCATCGTATGTCAGGGCATACTGACGCAGCATCTCCATGCTGAGCGGCGCGAGATAATCTGAATAAATCCACGCGGCTTCGTCGTTTTCCGCTTCAAACATGAATTCGGCATCTTCCGGCTCCAACGCTCTCAATTTTACCTTCTCTAAATTCATCTCCTTATATGGTTATTTGTAAGGAACCCTGTTGGCGATGCTTCTGCCAAGTGTGAGTTCATCGGTATATTCCAGATCATTGCCGATGCTGACGCCTCTGGCGAGGATCGATATTTCCACGTCGTAATTCGCCAGTTTTCTCGAAATGTAGAATATTGTGGTGTCTCCTTCCATTGTAGGACTCAGGGCAAGGATCACCTCCTTCACTCCTCCGGCAGCCACACGCTCTATCAGCGAAGTGATCTCGAGCTCGCCGGGCGAAATGCCCTCGAGAGGCGAGATCACTCCACCCAGCACATGATAAAGACCATGATGCTCGCCTGTCGCCTCTACAGTTAGCAAGTCCTTTATATTCTCCACAACACAGATTATTGACCTGTCGCGTGTCTTGTCGGCACAGATGTCGCAAGTGTCCTTGTCAGAAATGTTGTGGCAAGTGGTGCAATATTTTATATTCTGCCGCATTCTGATGATCGACTCCCCGAGCGCCTGCGCTTCAGAAGCATCACGGCGCAGCAGATGAAGCGCGAGCCGTAGTGCTGTCTTTCTCCCTATACCGGGTAGCTTGCCGAGCTCCGCAACGGCGTTGTCGAGCAGAATGGAGTTATACGTAGTGTTCATCTTGCAAAATTAGCAAGTTTTTGCTAATTTTGCAAATAGATTGAGGAGATTGTGCCATCGATTTCCGTAACATCTCATCCTTGAGTTTCTAATATAATATTCCTGACAGTATATGATAGAATATCTTAACGGCAGCGTGAATGATCTGGAACCTGCCCTTGTAGTGATAGAATGTGCCGGCGTGGGCTACGGCGTGAATATTACCCTCATGGATTACCCGCAACTTCAGCAGATGAAAAGTGCCCGGCTGTATATTCACGAGTCGATACGCGAAGACGCACATGATCTCTACGGATTCTTGTCAAAGACATCGCGTGAACTTTTCCGCCAGCTTATAGGTGTAAGCGGGGTAGGCCCCAACACGGCGCGTCTAATACTTTCTTCACTCAGCGAGCAGCAATTGGTGGACGCCATTGCCGGCGACAACCCTGCGGCTCTGAAGAGTGTGAAAGGTATCGGAGGCAAGACCGCACAAAGAATAATTGTAGATCTCAAGGATAAAATAAAAGCCACTGATCTTGCGTTTATTTCAAGTACCCCCGTTGCCGGAGAAGTCTTCGACGATGCAGTGGCGGCTCTCGTGATGCTTGGCTTCAACCCGCAAGCGAGCCGTGTTGCCTTGAAGAAGATTCTATCCGACAATCCTTCGCTTTCTACGGAAAAGGCGATAAAGATTGCGCTCACGATGCTCTGACGGGTCTTTTCGCTTCTGCAGGATGCGCTTGGCGGCGGGTCGCCAACCTCTTTCTAACGATTTCAACTTGAGCAGACGCGGCAACTTCATACTACGGATTAGGATAATGGTGGCACTGATCACGGTGCTGGCCATATCTTTCGTGTCGTTTCCTCAATACACTGTCTCCACTCTCCAGCCGCCACCTCCGCCCCCTCTGCCCGACACTGATGTGAAAGGCGGAGATTCAGTGCAGTTGATGTCGCCGGTGCGTCACACGGTGCCGCTTCGGGTCGAAGATATTAAGGGAAAGGAGTATCCCGCCGACCTGAAAGATCCCTCTAATATTCAGACACATGCCGTCTATGATCCCGAGGCGGGCATGTATGTGCTTCATACCAGGCTGGGAGAGACTGATATCATCACTCCTTTTATGATGGAGGCCGGCGACTATCATGATATGATCAACCGCAGGGAGATGCAGGATTATTTTCAGTCGCAGAATGCCGCCGTTTTCGAACAGAAAGGGAAGGAGGCTTTCAATATTCTTGACATGAACTTCGCGCTCGGGCCATTGGAAAAGGTGTTCGGGCCGGGCGGCGTGCGCCTCACCACTCAGGGTTCGGTGCAGCTTTCGGCAGGAGTGAAGAGCAACAAGACCGACAATCCGGCCCTTTCGCTCCGTTCACGGCGTAAGACATATTTCGACTTCAATCAGAAGATTCAGGCCACTGTCAATGCCTCGGTGGGCGACAAGATGAAGTTCAATATGAACTATAACACCGACGCTACTTTTAATTTCGACTCGCAGAAGCTCAAACTGCAGTATGAAGGTAAAGAAGACGAGATAATAAAGAATCTTGAGGCCGGAAACGTGAGCATGACCACCGGCTCGAGTCTGATACGCGGTGGTACGGCTCTGTTCGGTGCAAAGGCGAAGCTGCAGTTTGGAAAACTCACACTCACCGGACTGCTGTCGCAGCAGAATTCCGAGTCGAAGACCATATCAACCCAGGGAGGTGTGCAGACTACGGATTTCGCCATCAGCGCAGCCGACTACGATGCCAACCGGCACTTTTTCCTCAGTCAGTATTTCTATACTCACTACGATGAGAATTGTGCCCGGCTTCCTTACGTGGCCTCCGGAATCAATATCACCCGCATAGAGGTCTGGATCACCAATAAAACTCAGAAATTTGACGAAAGCCGCAATTTCGTGGCGTTTATGGATCTCGGCGAATCTACGCGGCTCGGCAACGATTACTGGACACCCGACCCGGGAGTGCCGGTGCCTTCAAATCTCAGCAATAACCTTCTCACTATCTTGAAGAGGGATTATCCCAATGCCCGCAACATCAATCAGGTGACCGAAGTGCTAAAACCTCTCAACGCCTACGGCATAGAAGGCGGAAAGGATTATGAGAAGGTGGAAAGTGCCCGACTCCTGACTGCAAGTGAGTATACGCTCAATGCCGCGTTAGGCTATATCTCGCTCAAGCAGGCGCTCAACACCGATGAGGTGCTTGGCGTGGCCTTTGAATACACCTACAATGGTAAGGTTTATCAGGTTGGTGAGTTCTCGGGCGATGTTCCTACCACCGACAATGCCCTCTATCTCAAGATGCTGCGCGGCACCACCGTGTCGCCCCGACTGCCTATGTGGCAGCTCATGATGAAGAACGTCTACAGTCTCGGTGCCTATCAGATACAGAAGAGTAATTTCAAGTTCAACGTGAAGTTTCTAAGTGACTCAACCGGAGTGGAGATTCCCTACCTTCCCGTGGGACGCATATCCAACAAACCCCTGATACAGGTGGTGGGACTCGACCGTATAGATTCAAATGGAGAGTCGGTCAGCGATGGTGTGTTTGACTTCATCGAGGGCTATACAATCCAGACATCCAACGGAAAGGTCATTTTCCCTGTGGCCGAACCGTTCGGATCAAATCTGCGTCGTGAGATTGGCGATGAAGCACTTGCCGATCGCTACGTATATCAGGAACTGTATGATTCCACGCTTGTGGTTGCAAAGCAGTTTGCCGACAAGAATAAGTTTACGCTCTACGGCGAGTACACTTCGGGCAGAGGTAGCCAGATAAATCTCGGCGCCATGAATGTGCCGCGCGGGTCGGTTGTGGTCACTGCCGGCGGAGCAGTGCTGACTGAAAACTCCGATTACACCGTCGACTATTCGATGGGTATAGTCACCATAACGAATCAGAGCATCATCGATTCGGGCACCAACGTCAGTGTATCGCTCGAAAATCAGTCGATGTTCTCCATGCAGCGCAAGACCCTTATGGGACTTGACGCCCAATATCGCTTCAATAAGGATCTCACTCTGGGCGCAACCCTTCTTCACTTCGGAGAGAAATCCCTCACTGAGAAAGTCGGTATCGGTGATGAGATTATCAACAATACCATGTTCGGCTTCAACCTCAGCTACAACAAAAAATTCATGTGGCTGACAGATCTGCTCAACAAGGTGCCCACAATCAACGCTACGGCTCCCTCAGCCATTACGCTTACAGCCGAATACGCCCGCCTTGTTCCGGCACATCAGAAAACGGGCACTAATCAGGGCAGTTCCTATGTAGATGATTTTGAGACTTCACAGACCGCTATCGATCTGAGGAATCCCTACAGCTGGTTTCTTGCTTCGACGCCTCAGGATGGTGGCCCTGATCCTCTCTTCCCCGAGGCCGCTCTCAGCAATGACCCGGCCTACGGGAAAAACCGTGCGCTTCTTGCATGGAACTACATCGACAGGATCTTCACCCAGAAAAACAGCAGTATGCTCCCGGGCTATCTGAAGAATGATCTGAAGCAGCTCTCCAATCCTTACGTGCGCGAGATACAGGTGCGCGAGATCTATCCTGGACGTCAGACCAATTATGGCGATGCAAATTATATCCAGACCCTCAATCTTTCGTTTTATCCTAACGAGAGGGGGCCTTACAATGTGGACAGCGAGAATATTGATTCAGAGGGTAATCTTCTCAATCCGGAGAAGCGCTGGGGTGGCATCATGCGCAAACTTGAAAACTCCAATTTCGAATCCTCAAATGTGGAATATCTGCAGTTCTGGCTGCTCGACCCCTTCCTCGACAAAGATGCCGGCCCTAACCCCGGAGGCGATCTCTATTTCAATTTCGGTGAGATTTCAGAAGATATCCTGAAAGATGGCATGAAGAGTTATGAGAACGGCCTTCCCATCGACGGAAACGAGGAGTTTATCCAGACCACAGCCTGGGGTAAGGTTTCAGGTCAGAACTCCCTGACATACGCTTTTGAGAACGCTCCCGATGCACGTTTGCTTCAGGACGTGGGTCTTGACGGCCTCTCTACGGAGGAAGAGTTTTCTTTCCCGACATACGGAGAGTTTGTGGATAAGTTGCGCTCAAGGCTTCCGGCAGAGACCATAGCACGGATGCAGGATGATCCGATGTCGGTGTTTAATGATCCTGCCGGCGATAACTATCATTTCTTCCGCTCCGAATATTACGATGCTCAGCATACATCGATTCTTGACCGATATAAGCATTACAACGGTGTTGAGGGCAATTCACTCTCGCCCGACCAGAGCTCTAACCGGCAATATCAGTCGAGCAGGGCAGTTCCCGACGTGGAGGACATCAACCAGGACAATACGCTCAATGAGTATGAGCGCTATTTCCAATATAAGGTGTCGATTCGTCCGGAAGATCTCGTGGTTGGTAAGAATTATGTCACTGACAGGCAGGTGACCATGGTGCCGGTGAGAACCGGCGAGCAGGAAGCTGTATGGTATCAGTTCAAGATACCTTTGTCAAGTCCAGACAAGGTTGTGGGTGGAATTTCTGATTTCTCCACCATTCGCTTCGCGCGAATCTTCATGACAGGCTTCTCCGAAACGACGCATCTCCGCTTCGGCTCGCTTGAACTTGTGAGAGGGGAGTGGCGCGACTATAAGTTCAATCTTAATTCGCGCAATGATTCTCCGGCCGAAGGTGAGATTGACATGAGCGTGGTCAATATCGAGGAGAACTCGAAGCGTCAGCCCGTGAATTATATTCTGCCACCCGGTGTGTCACGAATTCAGGACTCAAGCAGCGCATCGGCCACACAGCTTAACGAGCAGAGCCTTCAGCTGAAACTTACCGGTATCCAGCCCGGCGACGCTCGTGGCATATACAAGAACACTCAGATGGATCTCCGCATCTACAAGCGTCTGCAGATGTGGGTGCACGCCGAGGCAGAGGTAGACGACCGCACCAACCTTAAAGACGGTGACCTCGCCATATTCGTGCGTGTCGGCTCTGACGTGAAGAATAATTATTATGAATATGAGATTCCGCTCGAGATCACCCCCGAGGAAGTCTACAACAATTATTCAGCTGCCGACCGCTGGATAGTCTGGCCCAAACAGAATTTCCTCGATCTGCCGCTCGAACTCTTCACTTCTGCCAAAACTGAACGAAACCATGAGATGAGCCTTGGCACCGAGGGAGTAGGCTACATGAAACTCTTCTCAGTGCGCGACCCGTCAAATCAGCGCAATACGGTGTCGGTTATGGGCAATCCGTCGCTCAGCGATGTGCGCACCATGCTGATTGGAGTCAGAAACAAGTCGAACACCGTGAAAGATGGCACCATTTGGGTTAATGAACTGAAGGTGACCGAATTCAATCAGGAAGGCGGATGGGCTGCAAAGGTTAATGCCAACCTTACACTGTCGGATGTGGCTTCGGTCAATTTTTCCATGCACAAGGAGACCGCCGGGTTCGGCTCTGTTGATCAGGGTCTTTCCTCGCGTCGCCTCGACAATTATGACCAGTACAATATTGCCGTGCAGGGCAATGTCGGGCGTCTGCTGCCGGAAAAAGTAAAACTGACTGCTCCGATCTATTATTCGCGCAGCAGCGAGACCGTAACGCCGAAATATAACCCTCTGGATCAGGATATTCTCCTGAAAGATGCTCTGGCTGCCGCCACATCTAAAGCGGAGAAAGATTCCATCAAGAATTATTCTGTCACTCGCAAGACCACGGAGGCATTCTCTATCTCAAATCTGCGGTTTAATGTGACTTCCGAAAACGCCATGCCTTGGGATCCAGCCAATTTCACGGTGGCATTCAATTTCAACAAACAGAGAAAGATGGATCCCACCACGGAATATGACAACACGGCTGATTATCGCGGTTCGTTCCAATATTCCTACTCTCCTTATTTCAAGCCATGGCAGCCTTTCGGCAATATCGAAGGGAAGTCCAAACTCAAGAAGTTCCTGAAGGAGTGGCAGCTGAACTGGCTCTTTAATAATCTCACATTCTTCACATCTATGTCGCGCCATTATTATGAGCAGCAGACCCGTTCCGAGGTAGACGTGATGATGCAGCTTCCGGTGCAGGTGAGCAAGAATTTCCTGTGGGATCGCCAGCTCTCGCTCAACTGGAATCCGACACAGTCGCTCTCCCTCTCGTTCCAGAGCAACACCGTGGCGCGTATTGAGGAGACAATCGGCGCTGTCAATAAGAAACTTTTCCCCGATAAGTACCGTGATTGGAAAGACACCGTGATCAATTCCATCAAGGGGCTGGGCACGCCGTGGAACTACACGCAGACCTTCACCGGCACCTACAAGGCGCCTTTCAGCAAGATTCCTTTCCTCGACTATCTGCAGGGAAACCTGAGTTATACAAGCAACTATCAGTGGGATCGCGGCGTGCAGGTGCAGGATGTGGACATGGGCAACAGCATAAGCAATCAGACCACATGGAATGCGGATGCGCGTATCAATTTCGAGACTCTCTATAATCATTCAAGCTTTTTGCGTGAGGTGAATCAGCGCTTCTCAGGCCGCTCCGGATCAGGGCTGCGCGGCAATTCCTCGGCAAAACGCGGCTCTTCAATGCAGAAGGAAAAGGCAAAAAGAGTCACAAAGAGCATACAGCTGTCGAATGACACGACCACGATGTTCGTGCATAACCTGAAGACAAAAGATGTGGCCGTCACTGCCTCTCTCAAGGGCAAGCGTTATGATATCCAGACTAATGTGGTGGATGAGAACCGCATTGAGATTCTCAATAAGGGTGACGTTATCATAAATCTCATAGTGAGGGAGAAAGCCACAGATCAGAAGCCGAAGAAGAGCGTGGGGCGTGAGCTTGCCGAGTATGGAGCGCGGTTGCTCATGTCTCCGCGCAGCATGTCGTTTCGCTGGCGCCGCAACCATTCGCTCAATCTGCCGCAGTTCAGTCCTGCAGTGGGCGATGCCTTCGGCCAGACCACCGCTTACGGCCCGATGGCTCCCGGACTTGGTTTCGCATTTGGATTCTACGACGAAAGTTTCGTAGATAAGGCTCTTGGCAATGGCTGGCTTCTGACCGAGGATTCCGGCACTTCGCCCGCGATATGGAATAAGGGCGAGGAATTCCATTTCGAGCTTACTCTCGAGCCGATACGCGGCCTGAAGATTACCCTGACAGAAAATCTTACCGACAACCGCACGAATCAGGTGCAGTTCATGTATAGCGGTATGCCCACATCGCGCACCGGTAGCTATACGCGCACACATGTGGCCATAGCCACCGCGCTGAAGGGCAGCAAAGCCCAGGACGGTTACGCTTCTGAGGCGTTCAGCAGATTTTTGGAATACATTCCTGTGATAGCCGCCCGCTATGAGGAGCGCTATGCCGGCAAGTTCTATCCTGATGCCGGATTCCTTGAGAATAATCCCCTCGGTGGCACTGTATATAACCCTGAGATAGGAAGCGTGAGCCGCACTTCGAGCGATGTGCTCATACCTGCGTTCATAGCGGCCTATAGCGGGAGTGATCCTAAGAAGGCGTCGCTGAAACTTTTCCCGGGGCTTTCTTCAGTGCTTCCTAACTGGAAGGTGACTTACGACGGCTTTATCAATCTCGGAAACATGAAGAAGTGGTTCAAGTCATTTACCGTGCAGCATGCCTATAATTGCACTTACTCGGCGGGTAACTATTCTTCTTATCTCAACTGGGTGAGCGTGGACGGCGATCTGGGTTTTACTCTCGACGAAGCCACGCAGTCGCCCGTGCCGTCTTCTCCTTATAATATATCGTCGGTGGCCATTACGGAGCGTTTCAATCCGCTTATAGGCTTCAACGCCACGCTCAACAACGACCTGAAAGTGAATCTGCAATATACCGACAGCCGCACCCTGAGCCTTAACGCCCAGGCAGGTCAGATCGTGGAGACCGGCAGTCGCCAGATCACTGTGGGTGCGGGCTATAAGATTGCGAATTTCAATAAGATCATCAAGATAGGAAGCCGGCAGGGTGGCGTGAGCAATGACCTGTCTCTCGATTTAGACCTGAACTTCGCCAACAACAGCAGCCTTATAAGGCGCATTGAGACAGTCTACACTCAGGCCACTCAGGGCACACGTTCATTCTCGCTCAATTTCATGGCAAGCTATGTGCTCTCGAGGCGCATAACGCTCGCGGCATATTTCGATCATCAGGTGAATACGCCCCTCGTATCCTCCACGGCATTCCCTACATCCAACTCTAATTTCGGTGTGTCGATCAACATGTCGCTGGCTCGCTAAACCGCGAAAATATGTTTTATAACATATTCTTGCAAAACAATCTCCCTTATTTAGCGTTATTATATATGTGTGAAAGTTGTCAGGAATAGAGATTCCGGGCTTCATGCAAAGTTAAGTTCGGCTCGTAAGTCATTGTCAATGCGATAGATGATATGCTTGCGGGCGGCAATTTGCAGTTTTAATGCCGTAAAGTCCGAACGCCCCGGCCGATTGATGGCCCGCGTGATGCGATGCCTGGCCGGGTAAGTCTAACCAAAATCAAGATTTATGAATTTTAAACTGAAAACTGCGGGACTTCTTGCCGGAATTGCAGGGCTGACTGTTCTGACGTCTGCAATTTCTTCAAAAAATGTCCCGCTTGAGGTTGGAAATCACGTTCCTGAGATTTCAATCTGCAATGCGGATGGGCAATCATTCCTCCTCTCCGACCTGCAAGGCGAAGATGTAGTGGTGAATTTCTGGAGCGTAAAAGATGCGGAGAGCCGCATCCGAAATATCCGCCTCGCAAGAGATGCTGAGCGCAATGGTGTGAAATATGTGAGTCTTTGCACAGATGAAGATCATGACCTTGCACTGGAAGTGATGTCGGCCGACGGTCTTCAGCCGCAGACGCAGTATTTCACCGATCCCCGCATTAATGAGGGTGACCTTATGGATCAGGGCATCAGCACAGTAAAAATCGACCCTTACGGCATTGTAGCCGAAATTGACTGAAAGAAGGAGTGTTCCCAACCCGGGGCCACTCCTTCTTCTCTCTATGTCCTAACGCTTTGCGCGGCAGGTTTGCTTTTTCCTGATAGTGTCTGAACCGAACTGGCACAACATTTGTTAAATTATCGAAAGACACATAAAAATAATCCTTATGAATTTCAATAATTTCACAATCAAATCTCAGGAAGTCATCCAGAAAGCGATAGACTACACTCAGCAGGCCGGTCAGCAGCAGATTGAGCCGGTCCACATCCTGAAGGCCATCATTTCGGAAAGTGAGACTATTGTCAACTTCATTTTCCAGAAATTGGGCGCTAACCTTAACGCCGTAAATATTGCGATAGACAACGACATAAAGTCGCTGCCGAAAGTCACGGGCGGCGATGTGGTGCTCAGCCGTGACTCAAACGAAGCCATGCGCAAGGCGCAGGATTTCTCCAAAAAGAACGGCGATGAGTATGTATCGGTCGAAGCCATGCTCATGGGCATACTCGAGACCAAATGCAACGCATCGCGCATACTGAAAGATGCCGGCGTCACCGAGTCTGGTCTTGACGCAGCCATCAAGGAATTGCGCAAGGGCAACAAGGTGACAGGCCAGAGCGCCGAGGAGAGTTATCAGGCGCTTGCTAAATATGCCATCAATCTTAACGATCGCGCACGCAACGGTAAACTCGATCCGGTGATCGGCCGCGATGAGGAGATTCGCCGTGTGCTTCAGATCCTTTCACGACGCACTAAAAACAATCCCATGCTTGTGGGCGAGCCGGGTACCGGTAAGACTGCCATAGCCGAGGGATTGGCACAGCGTATAGTTCGCGGCGACGTACCCGAAAACCTGAAATCGAAACAGATATTCTCGCTCGATATGGGTGCTCTCGTGGCCGGCGCAAAATATAAAGGTGAGTTTGAGGAGCGCCTGAAGGCTATTGTCAATGAAGTGACGCAGAGCGATGGCGAGATCATCCTCTTCATCGATGAAATCCATACTCTTGTGGGTGCCGGAAAAGGTGAGGGCGCTATGGATGCCGCCAACATCCTGAAGCCGGCCCTGGCTCGCGGTGAACTCCGCAGCATAGGCGCAACCACGCTCGATGAGTATCAGAAATATTTCGAGAAAGATAAGGCTCTCGAGCGCCGTTTCCAGAAAGTAATGGTAGACGAGCCTGACGAACTTGCAGCCATCTCAATCCTTCGCGGACTTAAAGAGAGATATGAGAACCACCATAAGGTGCGCATCATGGATGAGGCTATCATCGCGGCAGTTCAGTTGAGCGTGCGCTATATCACCGATAGGTTCCTTCCTGACAAGGCCATCGACCTTATAGATGAGGCTGCGTCAAAGCTCCGACTCGAAATGGACTCGATGCCTCAGGCCCTCGACGATGCCACCCGCAAGATTCAGCAGCTCGAGATAGAGCGTGAGGCGCTCAAGAGGGAGGGCAACGACTATCGCCTGAAGGAGATTGACGAGGATCTCGCCAACATCCGCGACACTCAGAAAGAACTGAAGGCGAAATGGCAGGCCGAGAAGAATGAGATCGACAAGATTCAGCAGAACAAGATCGACATTGAGCAGCTCAATATCGAGGCCGAGCGTGCCGAGCGCGAAGGCGACTACGCCAAGGTGGCCGAGATTCGCTATTCGCGCATCAAGCAGAAGCAAGACGAGATAGAAGCTACTCAGGAGAAACTTCGTCAGCTGCAGGGCGACACTGCCATGATCAAGGAAGAGGTTGATGCAGAGGATATAGCTGAAATCGTGAGCCGCTGGACAGGAATACCTGTCAAGAAAATGGCCCAGAGCGAAAAGGAGAAACTTCTCCATCTTGAAGAAGAACTCCATAAGAGGGTGGTTGGTCAGGAAGACGCCATCCGCGCCGTCAGCGAGGCCGTGCGCCGCTCGCGTGCCGGACTTAACGATCCGCGCCGTCCGTTGGGCTCGTTCATCTTCCTCGGCACCACTGGCGTAGGTAAGACAGAACTCGCCAAGGCCCTTGCCGAATATCTCTTCGACGATGAGGACATGATGACACGTATCGACATGTCGGAATATATGGAGAAGCACAGCGTGAGCCGCCTCGTTGGAGCGCCTCCGGGATATGTTGGCTATGAAGAGGGTGGCCAGCTTACCGAGGCCGTGCGCCGCAAGCCCTACAGCGTCGTGCTCTTCGATGAGATAGAAAAGGCTAATCCCGATGTCTTCAACATCCTGCTTCAGGTGCTCGACGACGGACGACTCACCGACAATAAGGGCCGCTTCATCAATTTCAAGAACACCATCATCATCATGACATCCAACGAGGGATCGCCCATCATCCGCGAGAACTTCAAGGACTTCGATGAGAAGAAAGAAGACGAGCGCCAGAATATCATCTACAATACGAAGAAAGATGTGATGGATCTGCTCAAGATGAAGATTCGTCCGGAATTCCTCAACCGTATCGACGAGATCGTGATGTTCACCCCGCTCAATAAGAAGGAGATTGAGGAGATCGTCGGCATTCAGGTTCGTGGCATTCAGAAGATGCTTGAGTCTAACGGCGTAAAACTCGAGGTGACGAAACCCGCTATGGAACTCCTTGCCGAAGACGGCTACGATCCCGAGTTCGGTGCCCGTCCTGTGAAGCGTACCATCCAGCGCCTTGTGCTCAACCAGTTGGCCAAGGATATCCTTGCACAGAAAGTTGATCGAGAGCACCCCATCGTGATCGATGTCAAGGATGGAGAGCTTGAGTTCAGAAACTGACCTTGCTTATCGCACGATAAGACTACCTCTCATGCAAATTTGCATTGAGAGTGAATAGAAATCATATTTATTAAAAAGGCTTGCCCCACCGGCAAGCCTTTTTCACATCATTTCAGACCTATCCGCAAACACATATTCCGAGGATGAAGATTATTCTGAAAAATCATAAAAAGATACAACTTGTATCGCAAAATGTGACAAGTTTTAATTAACTTTGCGGTATCAATACAAAACGTCTATGACTCAACTTCAAAAATACACTTGGCTGATAGATACAATTTGGCGTGCGGGAAAAATCTCGTTCCGCGATTTATCGGATAAGTTTCAGCGTAACCGCGACCTTAGTGATGATATGCCTCTCTACCGTGCCACGTTCAACCGCTGGCGAGATGCAATATTCTCGCAGTTTGGCATTATGATTGAATGTCAGCGCGTAGGAGGATATCTATATTACATTGCAAACCCGGAAGCCATTGACGAGAACAGACTGAAAAAGTGGATGCTTGACTCTTTTTCAGTGGGCAATGTAATAAGCGAAAATCTCTCGCTCACCGACCGCATACTGGTTGAGGAGATTCCTTCAGGGCGTGATCATCTGACGACGATTCTCGAGGCGATGAGGGAAGATCAGGTTATCATGTTATCATACAAGGGTTTCGGGTATTCTTGTAGCTATACATTCCCTGTGGAACCATACTGTGTGAAGTTGAACGAAAACCGGTGGTACATGCTTGGGTATAACCGCGACAAGAAATACACGCGCCTCTATTCTCTTGATCGCATTGATAACATTGAAGTCACTGATGAAAAGTTTAATCTGCCAAAAGACTTCAACGCCTCTGATTATTTCAGAAACTATTACGGCATCGTTATAGGAGATGGCACAATGCCAACTCGTATTGTGCTTAGAGCCAACAAGAATCACAAATCCTATCTTAAATCGCTACCGTTGCATCATAGTCAGCGGCTGTTGAAGGATAACGGCGAGTATGCTGATTTTGAGCTTTACCTCGCGCCGACATACGATTTCGTGATGAAGCTGCTTCACGCAGGGTCGCTGATAGAGGTGATTGAGCCCAGGGAGTTGCGACGCACCATGAAAGGCTGGATTACTGACATGCTCGAACTCTATAAAAATGACTGAAAAATTGTAACTTGTCACCAAATCTGATACACCGCTCACATATCTTTGCATTATCAACCATTAACTCATAAAGATATGGCATTATTCAAACTTACAACCACCAAAATGTTGCTTAGCAATGGCAAGCGACTCGAAGCAGGAATGAACGTTGAAGTACCCTTCAACGGCAGTAGCTTCCCCTGGTGCACCGCCACCAAATCGGAACTGGCGCGCCAGTTGAAAATGAAGTATAATGTAGACTTCCCCCAGGGCTACATGAACAACTCAAACTTCAAAGTCGAGAAACTCTAACCATTAATCTTTCATTCGGATGGCAGTCGATATCATAAAGACTGCTGTCCGTTTCTATTTTTCAAGCAATCTATACTCGGCAGAAGGGATTGGCTTGCTATTATCTTACCCCTCTATACTGATTATTGTGGTTTCAGCCTGTAAATATGTTATGTAGCACTTTTTCGTATGAAAAAAAATTATTAACTTTGCGGTTAATAACAGAAATACGAACTTACGAAACAGACATACGAAAATTTACATAACGATTTGCATTGACATGCAATGACCAAATCTCGATTCGGTTAAATCTGGTAAATCTAACAATGGGTCGAAAGGATAGGTCAAAGCCTGCTTGGTGCGTCCTCTCACGAGGGCACAGGCTGCTTTTTCTAATTCTTGACCCAATGGCTTTACCAGAGCCTAACCGGAGAGATGCAGACAAAGAGTGTTGTGTCCTCTTTTTCTTGATACAACCGGAGAAGCAGAACCCCGTCAGTAGGAAGCAAATAAACTTACAAAATTTTTAATGGCTAATATCTATTGTAAATATTGTGGAACAAAAGCAAGTTCTGTCTCGTCTCTCACGAGTTCTTACTGTACTCGTCATCCGAGCGGAGCCGGAAAAGGAAAACATGAGGTATTTGAAGGGGTCGAATCTTCAAAATATATTTGTGAATACTGTGGTACCACTGCAAGTTCCATATCATCTCTGACTGCCAGCTACTGCACGCGTCATCCTAATGGGGCAGGCAAGGGGAAGCATTCTCCATTTGAAGGTGGAATCAAAACCCGGTATACATGTAAATATTGCGGCACAAGCTCAGGCTCACTCTCATCCCTGACAAGCAGCTACTGTACCCGTCATCCCAACGGCGCAGGTAAAGGAAAACATTCACCGCTAAAATAACATAACAATGAAACAGAGCAATAAAACCTCGCTGTCAGACATCCCTTTCGATAAAGAAGACAACGATTTCGGCACCGAGCGATATGTCGATGGACTTATAAAGTTTATTGAGAATTCATCCGCTCCCATTACAATAGCACTTCAGGGTGAATGGGGCAGCGGAAAAACTTCGTTGATGAATCGTCTTGAACGGGCATTGTGTTCAGATAATGGGCCTTTCATCGGTATCTCAATAAATACCTGGGAATATTCAATGCTTTCATCTCCCGAGATAACCGTGTTCCGCATAATGGAGCGACTCATTAACTCTCTTGTGGGGAACAACGAGAAGGCAAAAAAAGATTGGGCCTTGTTTGCGAAGAAGGCAGGCAACGGTCTCATCAGAGCTATACGTGAGGGTGCAAAAGTAGCAATGCCTCCGCTTGGAGTGGCTATAGAAACGCTGAATGTTCCCACACAGTTATTCAATGAAAATAGCGAGGAAAAGCAGATCACATTGAGCGACCTCAAAAAATCACTTGAAGAGGCTGTCAAGCAGTCATTGACCAATGATAAGAGAGGTGTGATTGTATTTGTTGACGACCTCGATCGTCTCAATCCTCCTGTTGCCGTAGAGATTCTTGAACTCTTAAAAAATATCTTCAGCCTCCAGGATTGCATATTTGTGCTTGCTATAGATTACGACGTAGTTGTCAAAGGGCTTGAGCCTAAATTTGGCAAACTGACTGATAAAAATGAGCGTGAGTTCCGCTCATTCTTCGACAAGATCATACAGGTTCCATTTTCTCTTCCCGTCAGCAGTTACCGACCCATGGACTTCGTGCTGAAATCGTTATGCAATATCGGATACATCACTCCGGTAGAGAAGAAAGATCCCAGAATAAATAAGCCCTTTCAAGAGATTGTGGAATATTCAGTCGGTAAAAATCCGCGTTCAATTAAACGCCTGATCAACACGCTCTCTCTGCTTTCCTGCATTGCACAATGCGGAGAAGATGCTGACGAATCTTTTACAACTTCGCGTGAGGGTAGAATTGTGAATTTCGCAATTGTAGCCATTCAGGTGTGCTATCCGAAAATTTACCGTATGCTCGTAATTTCTCCTAATTTCACAGAATGGGATGAGGATATGGCTATTCGTCTGAATCTCACGATTGAAAAAGAAGAGAGCCAGAAATACGGTTGGGAAGATATTCTTGAAGCTGTCTGCACAACTGATAAGTATCTCGAACAGCACTTCAAAGATATTCGATCATTGCTGCTTCTGACTCAAAACACTGTGGAGAATGGTGGCGCGCAAGGAGCATCATTAGAAGAGAGAATACGCTCAATAATAGATAAGTCTTCAGTTACCGGAATTTCAGAGTCGGCTCCTGCAGCGGATATTGACCAAAAACGTATGATCGGTAAACTGCACGATGCTGTATTCCACAGGATCAAGGAGAAACGACATGATATAGATCGAATTCAACTGAAGAGGAATACGGGCAATGGTGGATTCTACGTCTTTCTTCCTAAAGAAGGCTATGTGGAAGTAATTCTGCGTCCACAACTCCTTTCGGATAAGATAGCGTGCGAACTGATATTGTCTACTCAAGTGAAGCGCCCCGGGCATCTTCTTGATAAGAGTTTCGCTGACATGATGACAGACGAGAAAGTCAATGCCATGTTTACATCCTTTGATAAGGTCATATCTCCACTCCTTAAAGAAGTCTACTATTTTGAAGGCAGAACCTATCCGGAAAGCGGGATGAAAACGTACTTCACAAGTTTCTGCGACGAGCAGGCATATCGGTGTGGTCAGGGTTGGCAGCCGGTCCACATTTCTCAGAACGTCTCATATTGGATAAACCTCGCCAACGAAAGTCTTTTCGAAGACAAGGCTATAGTGGATACGATAGCTGATATAATCATAGCGAACTATGACCTCCGTGTGGCTGCTTTAAATCTATAACAGGGAAAAGATAAGACTATGGCTTGGATTGATTCTAATACAGAACGGTTTATAGTCTCCACTTATGGCCAAAGACATCTATATAGCCATTTTCATCGGAAATGGCAATGGAATCGTTATATTCAGGTAAAGATACCGTTGACTGATGATAAGGTTCATTATGAGGTCTGCAGTAGCGGTGTAGAACTTCACTTTGAAAATAATGAATACGAGAGAGTGTATGGTGATTTGATTGATTATCTAATTGAGTCAACTGATTCCGCACCCGAATACAAATGGGAGTCTTGGAACAATGGAGAATGGTTCAGATGTGTCTACATGGGAGATGTCCCTGATGATGCATTTGAGAAAAGCGTGGTAAATTTCATCGCTAAATTTGATGAACTTATCTTGGCTTATTTGTCTACAAATAAATCAGAAACCCGAAAGATTATTGATTCATGCCGAGAGTTGCCGGTATTGAAAGACAATGTTGAGCTCTCTCTCAATAATCTTCGTTACTTATTGTCGCTCAACCTGAGCATCCCCGATTATCAAAGGTCTTATTGTTGGGAGGAACATAATGTGAAATG
Source organism: uncultured Sangeribacter sp. (assembly GCA_964410515.1). Taxonomy (GTDB): domain Bacteria; phylum Bacteroidota; class Bacteroidia; order Bacteroidales; family Muribaculaceae; genus Lepagella. The sequence continues at coordinate 31,315 of CAYPGW010000030.1, forward strand.
CTTGCTCGAAGACATCAGTGAGCATGGCGACAATGAGAGTGGTGTCCCATATCGTGTAGGATGCGTTATCCTTCACAGTCACGATGGTGTTTTTGATGTGATTGATGGACAGCAGAGACTTGTGACCTTGGCAATGCTTTGCAATGCTTTAGGCATCGACTGTCATTTGCTTGACCAAAAGTTTGAATCAGCCGAATCTGTAGCATATATAGCTTACAATAAGTTTCTTATAAATCAGTTTTGCAATCGGATAAAGGCCAACCGTTCTTCATTTGCCGAAAAAATTCTTGATGGGCTTGAATTTTCAGTGCTGATTCTTCAGAATACTTCTCTGGATTTAGCATATACTTTCTTCTCTCATCAAAATTCAAGGGGCGTGAGATTGACAGATTACGACCTGTTAAAGGCTCATCATTTGAGATACATCTCCGGCACATTCGAGAAGCAGGCCTATAGAGCGGCAGAGGGCTGGAATAAGATGATTGAAAAAGGACACCTTAAAGAATCTGATAGTTCCATACAGAGCACCACAAAAGCAGACCATGAGATTGTCATGGATACCTATCTTTACAATCTAAGAAAGTGGATGCGCCATTTAGCGGGAGGCGACGATGGCATTACTCATAGAATTAAATTGGAATTTGAGGCTGCCCCCATCATAGAAGACATTCCTCCTTTCGGTGAAAGATTCTATTTCAACGAGCCCATTCAGGGTGGAGTGCATTTCTTTGAATGGGTGCAGAGGCACATGCAGAAGTATGAATCTTTCTCAACGTTGCCGATAATAGTTAATTTAAGAAATGAATTATACTCCGGAAGTGACAATTATTATCGTTCCGCGTTGGAGGCTTTGCTTTTCTGTTACTACTTGAAATTCGGTATTTCATATTTTCCTGAAGCATTTATTGCTTTCCTGCGTATCATTGTGGATCATCGCTTCCACAATAAAAGGGCAACCATGGGTGGGATATTGGATTATGTAGTAAATAAGAATCTTGTTCAAATGATTGACCGGGCCACTTCCCCAACTTTTGTGTTGGCGGAATGTAGGAATATAGCTAAAAATATGTCATATCCACGTCGAAAGGACATGAGACCAATTCAAGCATCAATGCGTGGCAAGGCAGCAAGCCTTACCAAATCAATTTCCCCGGAAATTTTAGTTGAATCCTTTAAGATGCTCAACACATGACGCAAGCATATACCCCGGCAACTATTGTCGCCGAAAACAAGTCTTTCTCTATTCCGCTCTATCAACGTTTATTTGAATGGGATACGGAAAACATCGAAATTCTGCTCGATGATTTGTATCGTGCATATAAAAATAGCCCTTCCGAGAAATACCATATCGGACTTCTCACTTCCACAGCTAATAATGAATTGGTGGATGGTCAGCAAAGATTTACTGTGCTAACTTTGCTTGCTTGTGTGCTGAAGGCAGATGAATATGACTCCCGATGGAATGACTTTTTAAGCCCCGACAATCCCCGATTGAGGTTTCAGTCAAGACCTCAGGATGTTATATATCTGAAGCAGGTCGTAGAGTGCGGATTCAAGAATTTGCACGGTGCTTACAAAAATCTCAAAATGCATAATGCACTTGAGACGATCGATGCCAAAATGAGCAAAATACCCACAGAGGAAAAATCAGCTTTTGCATCGTTCATGTTTGACCATATTGCATTTTTCATAACAGAATTACCTGACAAATATTCTCCCCGAAGCCTGAACAAATATTTTGAGAGAATGAACAGTTCGGGGAAGAATCTGGAGCAACATGAGATTCTGAAAGTTAAGTTATTGCGCAATTTAGACGGGAATATCAGCCCGCTCATGCGTCTATGGAATAGAATAGCTGAAGTCGACAATGAGTTGCTTCGCATTCGCCGGCATAAGAATGAGACTGAGGCAGAGTTTTCCAATCGCCGGATGGCAATCTTAACGCATGATATTGACTTCACCATTAGCAATGAGCTAATAAATGGCATGTCTTTATCCGATTCTGAGGGAAGAGAAATTAAATCAATTCGAGATATTGACGCTATTGAGACAGCCCCCAAAAGAGAGGGAGCAACAATCCGGAACAGCAAATCGCCACTCTCGTTCCCGATGATATTGCTTCTAACACTCTATTGGAAACTGACAGAAGAAAAAACGGAGGGCATAACTTTAAACGAGTTCTTTAATCCGGCCAACCTCATTGAAACGTTTGAGAAGTATTTGCCTTTTGATGGCCAAGATAACAAGAACGACATAAAGGATTTTCTGGATCGGCTTCTTAAAGCAAGATTAATTCTTGACTATTGCTTCATTCGTACTTCGGATACGGCTTACACCCTTGAAATGATAAGCGAAGATGATCAGGAAGCCAAGAAGTTGCTAATGTTGGAGTCGATGCTTTATGTGTCATCAACCAGGTACACATATTATAAGTGGTTCAATGTTCTGATGAACTTTATCTGTTCATGCAAGGTGTTTCCAAGCGCTGATGATTTGTTTGCAGTTCTCAAAAAGCATGATGATGAAAGCAATGACCTTCCTCCCTACGAGGCGCTTTCGTATGGGGCAGAAATCCGATACTGGTTTTGGAGACTCGACTTCTACATTTGGCGGCATCGCCATATTCTCTTTGAGAAAAATCCCGAAGCATTGCAAGTGGCCGAAAACTATAGATTTGTAAGGGCAAGAAGCATAGAGCATGTGGCTCCGCAACATCCTTTGAAAGCATCCAGTCTTCAATGGGAGGATAATGCTGAAGACGAATCACTTAGAAACAGTTTCGGGAATCTTGTAATGATTTCCAATGGTCTAAATTCCGCATTGAAGAATCAATCGTATGAAATAAAAAAGGCACACATTGAGGCTTATACGCATGGGTCTTTATCCGGAAGCATAGAAAGTCTCAGCCTTCTTCTTCTTAATTCCATATATGATACTTGGGATAAGGAAAAGATTGAAGAATATGGCAAACTCACCTACGGCTTTCTGGAGAAGAGTTTTGATTAACTTGTATAACTCAAAAATTTTTTTCATCCTTTCTTTAACCGAAAAATCGGTCTGGTCTACATGACGTATTGTTATAATTTATATAATAATTCGTATCTTTGTATTCGGATAGGCGAAGGCCTATTCCTCATTCGTGCATTTTGGTTTCCTACGATATTCGACTTGGAATGTTGCATCAGTAGTTCGCACTTCTGTATCATACGAATAAGCCTGCTTGAACGTAGGCATAACTAAATAGATTATGAATAAAGAAATCTTATATATCCTTCTTCCGGATTTTGCTGAGCATGAGATGGTGTATCTCGCTCAGGCGATTGCCTCTGATGAATCTGCTCTGAAAGAGAATCCGAAGTATATCAACAAAATTGTCGCGCCGACAATGGAGCCGATCAAATCAATCGGAGGTTTCCGCATGTTGCCTGATTATTCGTTTGACACGATGCCGGAAGACTATGCCGCCCTGGTTCTTATTGGCGGGTTCGGATGGGGCACACCCATTTCGGACTTTGTTGAGCCCATAGTTAAGAATGCAATCGAAAAGGGAAAAATTGTCGGAGCCATCTGCAACGCCTCCTCTTACATGGCGAAGCATGGTTTCCTCAACCACATTAGGCACACCGGCAATGGTCCCGACCAATTGAAGATATGGGGAGGAGAAAACTACACTAACGCCGAGGGGTATGTCAATGCGCAAGCCGTCTCCGATGCCAACATCGTAACCGCCAACGGTTCTGCTTCACTTGAATTTGCCAAAGAATTGTTATTGCTTCTCGAAAACGACACTCCGGAGCGAATCGAGATGTACTATCAGTTTAACAAGCAAGGTTTCTGCGAATTATTCAAATAAAATTATGAAACAAATAATTTCAGACACTCAACTTATTGCAAAATGTGGTCTATATTGTGGAGCATGTCGCAAATAACTGCAAGAGAAATGCCCCGGATGCAGTTTAAATGAAAAAGCATCGTGGTGTGGCATACGGAAATGCACCCGGGCAAAAGGATTAAGCTCATGTGCTGATTGTGGTAAGGATGTTGGCGATTGCAAGACTTATTCCAATTTCATGGCAAAACTTTTTGCATTCATCTTCAAATCAGATCGTCAGGCATGTATCCGTTTCATAAAGGACCATGGACAACAGGGTTATGCTGACGAAATGACAAAACGGAAATGTCAAACCATCAAACGAGAATAGAGCATGTTTATTGCTATTCTTTCTTATAAGAAACCTCTAAGTGAGGTTGATAAATATCTTCAGGCTCACCGCGATTATCTTGCCGAGCATTATGCCGTCGGTGATTTCATTGCATCTGGGCCGCAGAATCCGCGCATCGGTGGTGTAATAATGATAAAAGCCACTGACCGCGATGCGGTCAGCACCATTATCTCTCAAGACCCGTTCAACATTAACGGCATCGCTGACTATCGGATAGTAGAGTTTACCCCGACTATGTTCTGTGACGATAATCTCAAATTATTCCTTCAATGATTGAGACAGAGAGGTTGAAACTTCGACCGTGGCGCGACACAGATGCTGAAGCACTTTATAAGTACGCGAGCGACCCCGATGTCGGTCCGGTTGCAGGATGGCCTGTGCATACTTCTGTTGAAAACAGCCTTGAAATTATCCGAACCGTATTTGCCGCACCCGAGACTTATGCCATTGTCTTGAAAGAAACCGATGAACCCGTCGGTTGTTGCGGAATTATGTTTGCCAACAGTTTGCATACTGCCGATATGAAGCAGCAAGAGGGGGAAATCGGGTATTGGATTGGCAAACCTTATTGGGGGCGAGGACTCGTGCCTGAGGCAGTCAAAGCCATGCTCGCAAGGTGCTTCTATGAGTTAGACCTTGTAGCCGTGTGGTGCGGATATTACGAGGGAAACCTGAAATCGAAGCGCGTCTGCGAGAAGTGTGGATTTGAATTTCATCATACCAACCACGATGTTGTTTCACCACTCGGAGATAAGCGCACCGAG
>CAYPGW010000031.1:0-34110 GCA_964410515.1 uncultured Sangeribacter sp.
GTTTTCCCGATTGCGGATGCAAAATTACTGCTTTTTTCCTCGCTGCGCAAGTACCCGCAGCTTTTTTGCCCACTTTTTCTTCCGATATGGTGCTTAAATCACACTCAATCAAAGAAATTAATAAATGTTAAAATATCTTTCAAAATATTAACACACTCTTAACATTTGCCTTTTGAATAGTTAGCATAGGCCTATTGAGTAACGAGAGACCCCTTGCGACCGACGCATGAGCATCAAAATTGAGGCAGCATTATCGCAGAATAATGGTGACGCCACAGGACGATTGGGCACCGTAGACGAGTGATTGCTCGATGTCGGCGGTTTTAGACGGCCCTGAGATGAAAGATCCAAATCCCAATTCAGGCATCTCTATGCGAGCGTATGCTTCGTGCATATTGTTTACGATATTTTTCTTATCCACGATTATCACGAGATATTCGCAAATAAAGCATACGGCCCGCTGCTTCATGGTCTGGGGAATCCAGATGCATGCGTTTTCGGCACAACCGATCGTGCCGAGAACTACGCTGACATCGGTGCCGTCAAGGTCTTGCGGCGTCTTGGCGGTATCCGGATTTTTGTCAGCTTTTACTCCCGGTACATTACTTGCAATCGTTCTTGCCTTTGGATATGCCTCTCGAATCAAATCATTGATATCATCGCCATCCTTCATTTCGATCACTTTTGCTCCCGCTGATGTTGTGGCAGTCTTAATGAAAGCTGCCACTGCATCGGGATAAGTAAGTTTTGCAAAAGATAGGTCGGGCTTATCGTAGGTTTCGCTAACGTTATTGCGGAGTTTGCTCAATATTGTTTCTTTAGTCTTTTGGCTATCCATAATGATTACTCGTCTTTATTGTCTTTGAGACCCTCTTTCCAAAGTTGATGGAACGATTTCTTTGCAAATTTTGGCATGGTGTGTCCGTAAGTCCAGGCACCGAGTGCCACTCCGGTGAGCCACGAAGGGAGAACGTTAGCAACCGGAGCTAAGCGCAATGCCGTGGTGTAGATTGCAGGATGATCAAACATCACTTTCATGCCTTCCGACATGGTCTTCTTCATAGGATCGGCATGGTGCATGCCATCAAGCTGTTGCCGCCATTTATAGATCTGAGTGGAAAAATCTACTTTTACAGGGCAAACATTATCGCATGAGCAGCAAAGAGAGCAGGCGGAACAATTGCCATAGTGTGCATCACTATTGCGCAGCATACCAAGATTGACACCTATGGGGCCGGGTATGAAATATGAATAAGAGTATCCTCCGGATCGGCGATATACCGGACAGGTGTTCATACACGCTCCACAACGCATGCACTTTAGAGTCTGCCAGTGATCTTCATTGCCAAGGATATCGCTACGTCCATTGTCAACGAGAACTATGTGCATTTCACATTCCGGGCGAGGCTTGCGGAAATGGGAAGTATATACGGTGGTTGGCTGGCCGGTACCATTCCGGGCAAGAAGACGCTGGAATACAGCCAAAGACTCGTAGTCAGGAACAAGTTTTTCGATACCCATCGACACTATGTGCAAAGGCGGAATGGATGTGCTCATATCGGCATTGCCCTCATTAGTGCACACCACAACTTCGCCGGTATCCGCCACACCGAAATTCGCTCCCGTCATGCCGCAATCGGCAGTCATGAAATTGTCGCGCAGATGATAGCGGGCGCAGCGGGTAAGAAAAGTAGGATCGGCTTCCTCCACAAGAGTCTTCAGATCGCCATGCATGCTATCGGCAGCCACCTGACCATGCTTCTGAATAATTCCATGTCCACGGAAACACTCAAGAACCTGCTCCCGAGTGATGTGAATAGCAGGCATCACAATGTGGCTCGGCGGCACACCAAGCAATTGCAGTATTCTTTCGCCAAGGTCGGTCTCAACAACATCAATGCCATGGGCTATAAGACTATCGTTGAGCCCACACTCTTCTGTGAGCATCGACTTACTCTTCACAACCTTCTTAACTCCATGATCTTTGAGAATGTCGAGAACAATGGCGTTATATTCGTCAGCATCGTTAGCCCAATGAACTTTGACGCCGTTTCGCTCTGCGTTGGCTGCGAATTTCTCAAGATAGCCGGCAAGGTGGGTCACGGTATGCTTCTTTATCAGGCTCGCAGCCTCCCTGAGGTTTTCCCATTCGGGTACCTCGTGAGCCATAGTGTCTCTTTTGACACGCACAGACCAGAATGTAGCGTCGTGGCGGTCGACAACATCGGTCAATTTTACGAATTCATTCGCTTTCTTTGCATGTGAAGTACTCATAAACCGGCAGATAGTATTTGTGCGATATGGATGAACTTTATCGGGAGTTGCTGTTTGGCCGCAATTCCCTGCATGTGCATAAGACAGGAAGAATCAGGGCCCGTGATATATTCAGCTCCGGTAGCTATATGACGATGCAACTTGTCGAGACCCATTTTGGTAGACACACCTTTCTCCTCGATTGAGAACATGCCGCCGAAACCGCAGCATTCATCAGGACGTTCAGGTTCAAATACCTGAATACCCTCCACAAGTTTGAGAAGATCCTTGATTTTGTTGAATTTAGGTATATTTCTTTCGGTTGGAGAAGATAGACCCAATTCGCGCACGCCATGGCAGCTATTGTGAAGGCTCACCTTGTGAGGGAATACCGACGGAAGAGACTTCACTTGAACGATATCATGAAGAAACTCCACAAGATCAACCGTCTTCCCGGCTGCCTCGCATTCATGTCCGGCGATACGGGGATGGAAATACCTCACATAGGCAGCGCAACTTGCCGACGGAGCCACAACATAGTCATATCTGCTGAAAAGATCATCAAAATGCTCTACAAGATGCTCAGACTTTCCCTGAAAGCCGGCATTTCCCATTGGCTGACCGCAGCATGTCTGTTTTTCAGGATACTCCACATCAATCCCCAGACTCCGAAGTAATTTATAAGTAGACACCCCGACCTCAGGGTACAGGGCGTCTACATAACAAGGGATAAATAGTCCTATTTTCACGATTCTTTCTTAATGTGTCTGCAAATAAGTGACATGGGTGCGAAGATATTCCTCTACACCATGCTTACCGTCGGCTCCGCCTATGCCGCTCTTCTTCACACCGGCATGGAAACCCTGGATGGCTTCAAAATGGAAGCGGTTTACGTAGGTCTCACCAAATTCCAGTTCGCGGATGCAGCGTGCGGCACTGTTTATATCGTTGGTGAAGATAGATGACGCAAGGCCATACTCGCAATCATTGGCCCACGCTATCACCTGATCGATGTTATCCCACACCACGATGGGGAGCACCGGACCGAAGGTCTCCTCATGCACGATGTCCATATCCTGACGGCAGTCGTCGAGCAATGTGGCGGCATAGAAATAACCCTTATCGCCTACGCGATGTCCGCCGCAAAGCACCTTCGCGCCCTGACGAACAGCATTCTCCACTTTGGCCTCTACGCTTTCGAGCGCGCGCTTCTCCACGAGTGGGCCCATGTCGATATCGTCAGCCGAGAATGGATCTCCCACTTTTATGGCCGCGAATTTCTCCACGAGTTTCTCAGTCAGAGCATCTTTCACATCCTTGTGGACATAAAGGCGCTCGGCGTTGTTGCAGATCTGGCCGTTGTTTCCGATGCGGCTGTCGAGAATGGCCTGCGCAGCCAGATCGAGGTCGGCGTCGGGGAAAACTATGACCGGAGCCTTGCCTCCGAGTTCGAGCGACACCTTAGTGATATTTCCGGCAGCGTCCTTCATGATACTTTCGCCTGCTCCGACTGAGCCGGTGACACTTACGATGTCGATCTTCGGGCTGGCAGCAAGTTCATGGCCCACTACGCTGCCTTTGCCGGTGACCACATTGAAGAGACCTGCCGGAAGACCGGTCTTGTCAACCACCTCTGCAAAGACGCAGCAATTCTCGGGCGTCAGCTGCGAAGGCTTCAGCACGATAGAGCAGCCTGCGATGAGGGCGGCTCCTGCTTTGCGGGCGATGAGGAAGAAGGGGAAATTCCAGGGAAGGATACCTGCCACAACACCGATAGGCTTTTTAGAGAGGAGAATTGTCTCGCCCGGATTGTCGCTCGGGATAATCTCACCCTCAATATGGCGGGCGAAAGTGGCCATATACTCGAAATAGCTTATTGTGGCATCCACCTCGATAGTAGCCCATGAGCGGGTCTTACCCTGCTCGCGCATTATGATTTCAATAAATTCGTCGCGGCGCTCCTTGATGCCCTCGGCCATCTTCAGCAGATAAGATGCCCGCACGATTGCCGGAGTCTTCTCCCATGCCTTCTGCGCTCTTCGGGCTGCATCAAGAGCCTCCTCTACGTCTTCTTTAGTTCCTTCGGGCTGGCGGGCGATCACCTCCTCAGTGGAAGGATTCAACACATCGATCCATTTGCCCGATTTGCTCTCGACGAATTTACCGTCGATATACATTTTCAAGTCTTTCATGTGTAGGTATTTTGGTTAGTTTATTAGTTTTGAACAAAGATACGATTTATTTTTCGTATTTGCAAGAATTATTTCTAATTTATAGAAAAATAATTGAGATTTCCACCTTTCAATTCAGGCCGGAATAAACATATTATCTGCAACAATAATCTCGAATACTTGATCTTCTATTTAATGTAAGAGGCCGAGGAGTCTGTTGCAATCAGCACCCTGTCTTCTCCCCTACCATAAGGAGTGTCAGGGAAAAACATGGTTGTCTTGTTATCGTATTCCCCTACATACTTATATTCACCATTTTGAGGATTAAACCACCATACCTTTTTCTTCTGCCCCTTAATCTTTGTGAGGTCGATTTCCAAAGGACGTCCGGTGTGATTATAAACCAAAAGATAATCTTTGCCTCTTGTGGCAATAGCATAATCATATCTGTCACCATTGCCACCGGCTATAACACTTTGATCCGGCACGCGATCATAATATGGGAAACGAATAATCAGGTCTTTAAGATACTTCATCTGATTGAAACCGGGATCATCAAGAGCATCCCACCATGCCACTGACGCACCGTAGGCAGGACTGATTCCGGGTCGCCAGAACTGCATAATGCTATTATTACCGTAGGTGTGTCCGCATGCTCCCGCAAATACAGACCAATAAGCATAGCGGCGAATATCAGACGCATTCCATCGGGCTTCATCAGGATCGTGAAGTCCCTGAGGAATTCCTTCATACACCGGTTCTGCATCAAGGACAGGTTTAAGAGGGGTCATAGTCTGACAAAACTCCACATATCTCCAGTTATCTTCCTCATTATGCTGAGGCAGAGTGAAATCTCCGTCACCTTTTTGCTGTCCATATCTGCGATGCCCACTCTGGAACATATTGAAATCAAGCCAATCGGCATCATTAAACCATGTTGCGGATGTGGTTCTGCCAAACGGATGGAATGACATGAGATGATTATTGTCTTCTGCCCGAATAGCCCGAGCCAAAGCCTCCCAAACCTCCGTCTTTACATCTCCTTTTATGTCCCCGCCAATTATCCACACTATGTTTGGGTTATCCTTATATCTGGAAGCGAGGAAGCGACCGTATTTCTCGGCCTCCTCCACATTCATTTTTCCGGCTTTAACAAGACCTCCCCATATACACACCATTCCTACATATATCCCGTTCTTCTCAGCGGTCTTGACAATATGATCAAGATGATCCCAGTAGCCATAGACTTTCGGATCATCGATATTATCAAATTCAAAGCCATCGGTCATCGAATATTGCCCATACGCGTTGATCGAGGGAACATCGTTGAGCACCTGAATCTGAACAACATTATATCCGGCATCCTTGCATCGTCCTAAAAAATAATCCACCTCATCTCTATTTAGACGTTGCGGCATGAGCCATCCGGTATTACCAAGCCAGAAAAATGGCTTTCCATTCTCATGCATGAGGTATCGATGTTCATCGGAGACTTTTAATTTTCCATTGCTCCACGGAGCATCAACGGCGCTACATGTAAATGTAGGCAAAATGCAGAATAATAAGAAACAAGCGAGTTTTATCCGACTCATAACTTTTGAATTTCAGTCAAGATTAACAATAGTGATTCCGGCGCCTCCGAAGCGTACGTCTTCATCGTGATAGGACGTAACGTTGGGATTGACGCGGAGTTGCTCCCTGATGAGTGTTTTCAAGATACCGTGTCCGGTGCCGTGAAGAATGCGCACCCTCCCGGCTGAGAACTGCACTGCATCATCAAGAAAATATGTCACGGCCTGAATTGCTTCGTCGGCTCTCATGCCTCTCACGTCAATTTCGTTTTTGAAATTGAGCTGCCTTCGGCGACTATCTTCAGAAGTTGAGCCTGACACAGCAAACGTCTGGGACGCAGCCGTTGGCCTGGGGGCCTGAGCGGCAGAAAGTCTCGTAAGATTCACCGAAGTGCGGAGAGCCCCGAAAGCCACGTCTGCTTTCTTGCCCTCGATAGCCATTATCTGACCCGGAGAGCCGGCACCGTCGAGTTTCACCCAGTCGCCTACGCCAAGCTGTTTCGACGCCGAGCCGTGTTCTTTCTTAGTAGCCATTTTTTCTTTAGATTTCCGCGATTTATGCTTCAACGGCCTCAAAGCATCCGGAATATCCTTATCCGCAGCAGGCTCATTTATACTTTCCTTATATTCTTCGAGCTCGCGCCTTATCAGACGTGTCCGCTCCTTCTCGGCCTCCGCATTCCTTATATCGCGTATAGTCTTTTCTATCCTTGCGTTCGCTCCGCGCAGAATCTCACGCGCCTCTTCACGAGCATCCTTGATAATTTCAGCACGTTTCTGCCTGAGATCTGAGGCCGTGTCTTCATACTTTTCAAGCAGTCGGTCGAGATTCTGCTCCTTCTCCTTGATCGACTGCCTTTTGTTGCTCCAATATTTTCGGTCGCGTGCTATGTCGAGAAGATACTTGTCTGAATTCACATAGTCGGAACCCACAATCTCCTTAGCCATATCGATTACATCGGCGGGGAGACCAATATTACGCGCTATCTCCAGTGCAAACGAACTGCCGGGATTCCCAACCGAGAGCCGGAAGGTAGGGCGAAGGGCCTGGCGGTCGTAGAGCATTGCGCCATTCACGAAGCCTTCTGTCTCATCTGCGAACGACTTCAGATTCTGATAGTGAGTCGTCACAACCCCGAAACATCCTGACTTTCCGAGCCTGTGGAGAATAGACTGAGCGAGTGCTCCTCCTATCTGAGGTTCAGTTCCCGAGCCCATTTCATCGGCGAGCACGAGGGTTGCGGGGCCGGAGTGACGCAGGAAAGCCTTCATATTGCGCAAATGAGATGAATAGGTGGAAAGATCATTTTCCATCGACTGCTCATCTCCGAGGTCTACAAGAATGTTATCGAAAAGCCCCATGTGTGAATTGTCATAGAGTGTAGGCAGCAGTCCGCACTGCATCATATATTGCACAATGCCCACAGTCTTGAGGGCCACCGATTTACCTCCGGCATTAGGGCCAGAGATGATGAGAAAGCGTTTGTTTCTGTCAAGATGGAGTGAGAGCGGCACCACACTCCTCCCCTGCTGCTTCAGAGTGAGGAAGAGTGCCGGGTGGAAGGCATTAAACCAATCAATCTCGGGACGCTCCTCGATATGCGGCATCACACCACCGACCTTGTCGGCAAACGAAGCCTTCGCCTTGATGAAGTCAAGATATCCTATAGAGAGGCATCCGGCTTCGATGTGGTCGATATCCGGACGTATCATATCGGCCACCGAAATAAGGATACGCACTATCTCCCTACGCTCCTGCATCTGAAGCTCACGGAGATGATTGCCGGCTTCCACCACTTCAGCAGGCTCTATGAAGACTGTTTTTCCCGTGGCAGACTCGTCATGGACAATGCCATTCACACGCCGCTTCATTGCAGCCGACACCGGAAGCACCATCCTGCCGTCGCGCATTGAAGGGGCAGCATCCTTCTCGACTATTCCCTCGGCGGCAGCCCTCTCAAGCACCCTGCGCATAGCCCTCGTTATCGAACCGTTAGCGGCATTGATGCTCCGGCGAATCTCAGCGAGCGCCGGAGAAGCATTATCCTTTATCTCTCCGAATTTATCGACGCAGCGCTCAATCTCACGCTCTATGGCAGGAAATGATATCAGATCTTCAAATTCAAGTTTCAGTTCGGGATAGAGTGGAGTGCCATCATCAGACGGACGCGAGAAAAAAGCACGTACTTCGGAAATGGATGCGAGCATTTTGCCGAGAGCAAACAGGCGATCGGCTGCCATGAAAGACCCTGCGGCCTTAATCTCGTTGAGGTATGGAATCACGTCATAGACCGCGGCACCGGGAATATCGGCCGAGGAGCGCATCAGTGAAAGCATCTCCGAAGTCTGGCGCAACAGGCGCCTGACTACATCGACATCGGATGAGAAAGACATGGCTTCCACCGCATCCTTTCCCATTCTGGAAGAGCAGAGCGAAGAAACTTCGGCTCTGACAGTGTCAAAACCAAGTTTGGATTCTATATCTTTTGGGTAAAGCATTTATTTAGAATGTTGAATTGAAAATCAGGAATTAGGCGTCCACGAATAAAAAATACATAAAGGGTGATTTCATCAAATATGAAACCACCCTGAAAAAGTCCACAAATTACCTATCACAAGAGAGGGAAAAAAGGAAAGGATACAAGATATCAGTCTTTCTTATTTTCTTCCTCGAGGATCTTGACAGCCATATCATAAATGGTAGTGTCGTCAAGAACCACAATACCACCGTCGGGGCCCGGCTCGATGTGCATGCCAATGTTTTTTCCGAACTCATAGTTTACACCGCCGAAATAGTTACGCACGGTCTGCACTGTGAGGTTAAGTTCGTCGGCGATGCGGCGAGTGGCTCCGTCGGGCAGACTGTCTTTAAGTCTGCGGAGCTCGTTGAATGTGATGGTTTTGCTCATACTATTAGTATTTGAGGTTTCAAGAATCTTGTTTTAGTTTTCAAATTTACACATTTTTTTTGGATTGACATAATAATTGTCAAGAAAAAAAATGTGTTATATAACATAAAAATTATCATTTGAAAAGCAAGACACTATATAACAACAGATTACACCCATCACTCCGCTGCCGGGCAAAATCGTGTCAGATAATCTCTATAGCGGAAGAAGGAATCCAACCCTCTATAGAAGAGTTCACCCGTACTTTGTACCATGTAGGTCGTCCCTCCACGTCAGTCTCCTCGGCAACAATCAGGAAACGCGTGCCCTGACAGAGCTGGCTGCCCGCAGGCTTGGCATCCTCAGAGGGTTCGATGAGCAGATGAGACTTATAAGCCTGAAGCACCGCCTCGTCATGATTATTATATGCAGACGCTCCCATATAAGAGAAAACTATGAAGAACACAGCAAGGAAGAAAAGGCATATACCACCGAAGAATCCACCCTTGCGCAGCGTCACATTGGAGCAGAAGAGATACACGGCTACACCACCGAGAAAAAGGATAAACGCCACCACAGCAGCCACGGCCCATGTATCGGACGAGACATCTTCAGCAATAAGCCTGTGGGCTGAGCCGAAGAAGGTCTCAGCATCGGGCGAGACGGAAGTTTTCTTGCCGCGAAGCTCCGCGCGATTGGAATCCTCAACTTTTGAAGCGAAATAATTGAGGTTGTTTTTTATCTCCTTGTCAGAGGGGTCGAGGCGATGGGCACGCGCGTAGTAAAGCACTGCTTTTCCGAGATCTCCGCTTTGCGCGTAAGCGTTAGCCATGTTGAAATACAGGGGTGCCGACACTCCATCCATCTGTGCTATCGAGAAATAGGCTTCGGCAGCCTTGGAATATTCGCCTTTGGCATATAGGGAATCGGCAAACTGCACCTTAGGTGCATCATCAGCTTTTGCATACGACGGCCATAATACTGAGAAAGCCAGCATCAATCCCAGAAACCACGTGCAGGAAATATGAAGTATATGGTTCATACCTTTCAATTATTATTAAGAAGCGGAAGAAGTTGAAAGTTTGGCATCTTCAAGATGCCCTATAACGTCGGCACCTCTCTGATATACCGTCTTCAGTTCGTCGGCGCCCGAGCCGGGGGCATATTTTGCAAATTCGCAGTTGTCAATTACGGCGACGAGTTCATTTACAGCCTCTTCGGGAGCACCGGCTTCCGTGAGCCGCTGTGCCACGTTCTGACGGTTGAGTTCGGAAGTCGGAATATTGAGTTTCGCACTCACATATCCCCATAGTGCCACAAGCATTTCGTCGTAGAAACTGTCGCGGTTACCCGCTTTCATGCACGCTGCGGCTTTCTTCAGGCGGCGTGCCGCCACCTTGCCGGCCTTACGCATTCGGGTGCCGACAATGTCGGCCGCGCTCTTGAGCTGACGGCGATATACAAACACTATCACAACCAGTGCCACTGATGGAAGAATCAGCCAGAGCCAGAATGTGAACCTGTATATGTATGGAACATACGAGTGATGGAGTGACTCAACTTTCATGAGATCTTCCGAAAATTTGAGCCGATTCTTTGTCTGTGACTTCTCTGAAAGAGTACCCTTGTCAACTTCCACGGTATAGCCTTTAGCCACAGATTTCTCATAAGTTCCGGTAGTCGGATCGAAATAGACAAGCGTCACATCGGGAATATCATATCTGCCGGTCTCAAGGGGAGTAAACGAATAGTCGAACTTAACATTGCCCGACACCGTAGCCCCATGAGGCTCGGCATTTATCTGCGTAGTGGGCGTGAACACCTCGATCTGCTTGGGATAGAGATTATTGAGATCAGGAAGCTGAAGATATTTGAGATTTCCGCTGCCTTTCACATTATATATAATGGAGGCTGCCTGATTAGTCTTAAAAGTCTGCTCCAGAAGTGTCGAGGATATTGAGAACTGACCTACTGCACCCGAGAATCCCGGTGGTTGAGGCGTAGGCAGCGCCTTTACATCAATTACGAGATCATTGGGAGTCACATTAAGCTGAATGGGCCTGCGCACCGTGAGCATGCGGAAATAGGGATCGTCGTAATATTCCTGTTCATCCGTACTCACTGTGTAGGTATTGCCCTTGATGGTCAGTTTCCCGGTCATCTGGGGGAAAATGATGTAGCGAGCTATGACGGCGGTGGCATATTCATGCCCGTTATATGTCTCATAGCTTAACGATTTGGAAACCTCATCAGATTCCTCCACTACAAATCCGTCAAACTTGGGGGCTTCCGTAGCACCGATAAACTTGATCGGAGCGTAAGAAGAATAGAGTTTCACCGTATAGACCAATGCTTCCTGCTCAAAGGCTGACGTTTTGGAGACAGACGCACGCAGGAACAATTTCTCGTTGCCCTTTCCAATAAACTTAGGCCCCTGATTGCTGTCATCAGGATCGGGCATCCTCGACTGCGCCTGCGACTGTTGCTGCTGTTGTTGTTGTTGCTGACGCTGACGCATCTTGGAGAGAGAGCCGGCTCCTGACTTGACGATACGGTAAGATACTTTATTACTCTTCACACCGCCTGCTGTGAGAGGGCCAATTGAGAATGTTCCCTCTTTTGAGGCTGAACATGTGGCAACGTATGTGCGGGAGGTGGACATCGACATCTTTCCATTAGTGCTCATGAAAGATGAACTCTCGCTGCTTAACGTGAAATATTTCACAACAGCGCCCGGAACGTCAGGCGCACCCAATTCCTCGTCCACATTGTCAAGACGCAGAGAGACGTAGAATTGCTCGCCAACCTCGATATCATCTTCGCCGGTCTGAGTAGAGACACTAATCTGGAACTTTGACGCGGCAGAAGTGCAGAACGCAGTGAGAAGCAATCCTAAAAACAAAAAATATAGTCTGAAACGGGTCATAATCATCAATTATTTGAGGAGTCTCCTACCAACGGCGATTATTTTTGGCTCTTCCGGCAGCATTCTCGCCATTGTTCGATTTATTAACTCGGGCCCGGGTCTGATTCTCCTTGTTTTCCATCGCCTGAAGAATCTGCTCGGCAGCCTGAGGATTTATCTCCTGCTCCTTAGGTTGCTGCTGCTCCTGATTCTGTTGCTGTTGCTGTTGCTGATCCTGATTCTGCTGCTGATCCTGATCCTGCTTATCTTTGTTCTGATCCTGATCTTGCTTGTCCTGGTCTTGCTTATCCTGATCGTTGTTCTTATCGTCCTGATTGTCTTTCAGTTTCTTCTGGGCTATGCGGAGATTGCGCCTTGTATTTTCGTCTTCCGGACGAATCCTGAGCGATTGCTTATACATCTGAACCGCACCGGCATAGTCTTCTGAATGGAAAGCGATATTGCCGAGATTGAAAAGAGCGGATGCCGCAAGGTTGGGCTTTTCATCCACAGCCTGCGCTACATTCTGCATGGCCTCGGCACCGGCTTTGGACAACTGAGCCCGAAGCGAATCAGACTGAGCCGCTTGCGCCCGGCGGATATAGGTGAGACCGAGATTAAAGAGTGCTTCCTTTGAGGAAGGCTCGAGTTTCAGTGCCTGTTGGTACTTCTCCGCGGCCTCAAGATAGTGGCCTCCTTTGAAAAGTTCGTTGCCCTGCGTCACCATCCTGCGCTCCTTGCGATTGCCGGTCGCAGAAGCGTCGAATACGGACATTGCCATAAAAAAGGCAAGCATCAAAGCGGGCAATACTAACTGATATCTGAATTTCATTTTGATTCCTTTTTAAAGAATGTAATGCGGTCGAGCCAGCTTATCTTTCGGTCGAGTATGAAAACATCGATTACAAGGAGCGCGAGCGCAAGCCAAGCGAATATCGGGAACAGTTCATCATGAACTGCGTAAGCGTTAGTCTCGAGTGCCGATTTCTTTACGGTATCCATCTGCTTTTCAAGTTCGTTGAGTGCATCGGGATTGGAGGCATTGACGTAGATACCGTCTCCTGCTCCGGCTATGGTGGCCGCAAGATTTTCATCAAGGGCTGTCTCGACAGGGGTTCCGGTCTCTGGGTTAATCATCGGGCCGGCTGAAGTGGGAATCTGCACGGGAGTCGGCGATCCAACGCCCACAACATTGAGTTGGACATGAGCTTTCTTCGCTTTCTTCGCCGCAGCGATGGCTCCCGCTTCGTCGTCAAGTTCCTCAGCATCGGTGATAAGCACTATCGACTTGCCAATATTATCGTCAGCGCTGAATGAATTGACAGCCCTGTCGATGGCGGCTCCGATGTTGGTGCCCTGATTGTCGTAGTGGGTAGGATCTATCGAATTAAGAAACATCTTGGCCGACACATAATCGCTTGTCACCGGAATGAGAGTATATGCGTCGTTGGCATACACAATCAGGCCTACCCTGTCATTATCCAGCCGGTTGATAAGTTTCTCAAGCACGAGTTTTGCGGCCCTCATGCGTGAGGTTCCGGAATTTTCAGCCGTTGAGGAAGCGAGCATCGAGTTAGACACGTCTACTGCTATCACTACCTCTATACCTTCCTTCTCAGACTTGGAGGAGTGAACTCCACCCCACGGACGGCAGAGCGCAATCACAATTAGGGCGAGTGCGCCCACTTCAAGTGCGAGTTTCAACGGCGGCTTATACTTTGAGACTTCCGGCATCAGATGCCGCAGATTATCGATATTTCCAAACCGGGCAAGCTTCCTTTTCCTTGCCAGCCGGGCAAGGAAATACAGCCCCACCAGCAGCGGGATTGCAAGAAGAAGCAAAAGTAAGGATGGATATGCAAATGTAAACATTACGGTATTCGTCTAATTACAGTGTAACGTAGGAGCAAAGAAAGCGCAAGCGCTGCGAAAGCGAGCCAAATCCAGGGCATGAATTCCTCCTGGGTGAGAGTAATGGAGTTCACATCGATGCTTGACTTCTCAAGCGAATCAATCTCTTCAAACACCTGTTTCAACATGCGCTCGTCTTTGGCACGGAAATATTTTCCGCCGGTGAGCTTCGCCATGTTCTGCAGAAGCTGCTCATCTATCTTGGTCTCCAGTGTAGTGGTGGAGAATCCGTAGGGGTCGGCAATCTGCATCTTTCCATTGGTGCCTACTCCTATAGTGTAGATCTTGATTCCTTTCTGCTTCGCTATCTGCGCTGCAGTGACAGGTGGCACATCTCCGGCATTGTTCGATCCGTCAGTAAGCAGAATGATACTCTTTGATTTGGCCTTTCCCTGCGAGATGCGGTTGATGGCGCTCGAGAGTCCGTCGCCAATCGCGGTGCCATCCTGCAAATCTCCCATCATCACGTTGGCTATTGCATTAACAAGGGCAGCACGGTCGTTGGTGAGTGGCATGAGCGAGAGTGATTCTCCTGCAAACACCACAAGTCCCATATTATCGTTGGGGCGTGAATTGACAAAGGATGTAGCCACGTCTTTTGCAGCAACGAGGCGATTGGGCTTGAAGTCGGTAGCCGACATGGAGCCCGAGATGTCCATGGCAAGTATGATATCTGTGCCGAGCACTTTGGCATTCTTCAGGCTGTCGTGCGACTGCGGACGCGCAAGCGCCACGATAACAGACGCTATGCAGAGCATCCTGAGAGCGAAACAAAGATGAATCACCCACACTTTCCATGAATTTGAGAATCTTCTGAAAGGCTGAAGAGTGGAAACGCCCAACGAAGGATTCGCATTATGCTGCTTGGCCACGTACCACGCGATAAGCGGGATCAAAATCAGCAAAAGCCATAACAGGCCCGGATGCAGGAAATTCATTTCTCACCTCCTTTCGACTGCTCTTCACCGGCCACGGCCGCCGTCTCGTCTGCCGGAGTCTCATTCTCCGCGGTCTCGTTTACGAAATTCACGGCGTTCTCGTATGCTTCTACATTGTCGGAAGGCAGAGGACGCACTTTGGCAAACTTCACGTAGTCAGCCATGGCGAGAATCTTGCGCATATATCCGCGTTTCTCCTTCACACCGGTCTGGTCAGCAAGTGTCTGCATAATCTGGCGCGAAGTCATTTCCATTGCATTGATTCCGAAACGCATGTAGAGATAATCGCGGAGAATGTCGGTGAGCTCGGTGAAATATTCTTTCTCCATGCCGTTCTCCCAAAGATTCTTTGCCTTCAGGCGCTCAAGGCGCTCAAGAGCCACTGTCCAGGGTTTCGGCTGAGGACGCTCGGGAAGGGTTATGAACTTACCGGTGCGACGATATTTTCTTCCGAACCATATACCTGCTACAATTCCAATAATTATGAGAAGCCACAACCACCATAATTCATACAACCAGTCGGGCATCCAATCCCAGAAAGAACGATCTGACGGAGGCGTGATGTCGGAGAAATCGGAAATGGCATCGTTCTCACCTACCTTCACAGGTCGCACTTCAAGACGCACCTCATTCGAGGCTGATGAGTCAGACGCCGTGAGATAGACAAAAGCCGGGAGCACGTAGGTGCCGGAATCAAAAACCTGCACCGGAACGCGGAAACGCTCGGTAATGCGATTGCCGTTTCTGCCGACGGTATCTACTTTCGGGCTGCCGAACTCCACAGTGTCGCCAAGCAGCGTCACCACACCCTTCTGAGGAATTTTCGATATTAGGGGAAACGCCCCCTGTTCTGCCACATCCCGCTCCACCATGAGGCGCAACGTGTCGATGCGGCCCATCATTATCGAGGCCGAGTCGAGAGATGCGGTGACCTTCACGGCGCCCCTGACGGGCATCAGGCATGTCACTGCAAGGATAAGCGAAATGAAATATTTTCTAAAAGAGTGAATCATAAGAATTATAATGTCTTCTTTACTCAACCGCGCCTGCGGAATAGTCCTATAAGAGCTTTGACATAGTCTTCATCGGTGCTGACCGATACGGAATCCACACCGCAACGCGTCACAGTGGATGAGAATTTCTGCTGACGTTCATACCAGGCCTTGTCGTATGCCTGGCGCACCTTTTTCGAAGATGTGTCGAGCCAGATGTCTGCTCCGGTCTCCAGATCTTTCAGCCTCACCAATCCCACATCAGGCATCTTGGCATCGCGCTTGTCATAGACCTGTATGGCGGCCACGTCATGTTTATGATTGGCTATGGAGAGCGACTTGAAAAAGTCATGACTGTCTATGAAGTCGCTCAGAAGAAAAGCCGAACAGCGCTTTTTCAGGGCATTTGTCATAAACACGAGGGGAGCATTGATATCGGTGGCCCTATGTTCAGGCTGGAAATCAATAATCTCGCGGATGATGAGAAGAATATGCTTTCTTCCCTTCTGGGGAGGGATAAACTTCTCTACCTTATCGCTGAAAAAGATCACTCCCACCTTATCATTGTTCTGGATGGAGGAGAAAGCGAGAGTTGCTGCGATCTCTGCTATGAATTCCCTTTTCACCTCGCCTGCCGCTCCGAAATCACGACTTCCGCTGACGTCTACAAGGAGCATCACGGTGAGTTCACGCTCCTCCTCAAACACCTTTACGTAGGGCTTGTTGTGGCGGGCCGTCACATTCCAGTCTATATCGCGCACATCGTCGCCGGGCTGATATTCCCTCACTTCGGAAAACATCATACCCCGGCCCTTGAATGCGGTGTGGTATTCTCCGGCAAAGATATTGTTGGAGAGTCCGCGCGATTTTATTTCAATTTTTCTTACTTTCTTGAGAAGTTCTTTTGCGTCCACACTTGAAATGATATAGGGATTACTTCCTGAGTTTACTTAGTATGCCATGATCAGGCATGAGGCGTCAGGGCACCTGCACTTTGTCGAGAATGCTTGAGATTATCTCATCGGCGGTGATATTGTTGGCTTCGGCTTCGTAAGTGAGTCCGATACGGTGGCGCATAACGTCGTGGCAGACGGCACGCACATCTTCGGGAATCACATATCCGCGGCCCTGAAGGAAAGCGTAGGCTCTCGACGCGAGGGCCAGCGATATGGAGGCACGCGGCGATGCGCCGTAGGCGATGATGCCCTCGAGGTCTTTCAGGCCGGCCGATTCCGGATTACGGGTTGCGAAAACAATATCCACAATATAGTTCTCGATTTTCTCATCGATATAGATCTGGTTCACGAGCTTCTGAATCTCGATAACGTCGGTGGTGGATACCACTGCATGCACTGCCTCGAGAGCGCCACGGATGTTCTGGCGGATGATGGCCTTCTCCTCGCTCTTGTTGGGATAGCCGATCACCACCTTGAGAAGGAAACGGTCGGTCTGTGCTTCGGGGAGAGGATACGTACCTTCCTGCTCAATCGGGTTCTGTGTAGCCATCACGAGGAAGGGCCTGTCGAGAGGGAATGTAGTGTCGCCTATCGTCACCTGGCGCTCCTGCATCGCTTCGAGCAACGCACTCTGCACCTTGGCGGGAGCACGGTTGATCTCGTCGGCAAGCACGAAATTGGCGAAAATCGGGCCTTTCTTCACTTCAAACGTCTCTTTCTTCACACTATAGATAAGCGTACCGATCACGTCGGCAGGTAGAAGGTCGGGAGTGAACTGGATGCGTGAGTATTTTGCATCCACAAGGCTTGCGAGGGTCTTGATGGCAAGAGTCTTGGCAAGACCCGGAACGCCTTCGAGCAGCACGTGGCCGTTGCAGAGCAGGGCGATCAGAAGAGAATCCACCAGATGCTTCTGGCCCACGATGCGCTGATCCATGCCATTGCGGATCATGCTCAGGAAATTACTTTTTGAAGCAATGAGATCGTTAAGTTCTCGAATATTTACAGTCTGTTCCATAAAAGGGGGGTCGGTAGTTAAGTCCTTATTTGAATCAACACTATCCGGGCGAACCCGAATAGTGCTGCAAAATTAACACTTTAGTTTCGTATGTGGCGCAATATTTCTGTTAAATAATACAAACACACGTTGCTTATAGTTAATCACTCTTTAGAATTTAAGCAATCGGGAGAGAAAGCGTTCCATCCCTGGGCTTTAAGAGGGAATTCCTGCCCGTCGCGCGTGATCATTGCGCACCCGAGCGAAGGCTCGGTGATATAGCCAATCATCTTCACTCCCTTGATATTCTCGATCCGGTCGTGTTCGGTGAGGGGCACGGTGAAGAGAAGTTCGTAGTCCTCTCCGCCGTTCATGGCCGCCATGATTACGTTCATGTTCAGTTCCTCTGCCATTAGCGCCGTCTGATAGTCAACCGGAATCTTATCCTCATAGATTCTGCATCCGGTGTTGGAACCCTTGCATATATGTAGCAGTTCTGACGATAGGCCGTCGCTAACATCCATCATTGACGTTGGAGTGATTCCTGATTTTTTGAGAGCTTCCACAATGTCGCGCCTTGCCTCGGGCTTGAGCTGACGCTCGAGGATATATTCCTTTCCTGAGAAATCAGGTTTGAAACCGAGTCCGGCTGAGGCGCTGACACGATTTTCGCGTTCAAGCAACTGAAGCCCCATGTAAGCCGCTCCGAGATCTCCCGAGACACAGATTATGTCGGTGGGCTTCGCTCCGTCGCGTCTGATAGCCTTGCCCTTGTCACATTCGCCAATACAGGTGATGCTGATGATGAGGCCAGTCACAGAAGCCGACGTGTCGCCTCCCACAAGGTCTACACCATACATGTCGCAGGCAGTGCGGATGCCGTCGTAGAGAGTATCAATGTGCTCCAGAGTGAAGCGGCTTGAGATGCCGAGAGATACGGTGATCTGCTTCGGCGAGCCTCCCATGGCATAGATATCGCTGAAATTCACAATAGCAGCCTTGTAGCCGAGATGCTTCAACGGCACATAGCGCATATCGAAGTGGATGCCTTCAAGAAGCAGGTCGGTGGTGACGAGCACTTCTTTTTCGCCATAATCAAGAATGGCGCAGTCGTCTCCGACACCTAACTTTGACGACGGATTGCGAAGAGGAAACTGACGTGTAAGGTGATCGATGAGGCCAAACTCGCCGAGATCTGAGATTTCTGACATAACAAGAGGAATTATAATTTCTTGAGCATTTCAGTGATAAGTTTCACCATTACTGGTGCGGCGGTCTCGGCCGCCTGCTGCACCTCCTCATGGGTAGGAACATAATCCACGTCCTTTCCACCGAGATCGGTGATCACCGACACGCCGAACACATCCATTCCGGCATGATTGGCCACTATCACCTCAGGCACGGTAGACATGCCCACAGCATCGCCACCTATCACACGGAAATATTCATATTCAGCCGGAGTCTCGAAAGTGGGGCCGGGGGTGCCGACATATACGCCATGCATCAGCCTCATTCCCTCGGCGTCGGCAATTTCATCGGCATATTTCACGAGATACTTCTTATAGGCCTCGGTCATGGCCGGAAATCTTGTGCCGAGTTCTTCATAATTCTTCCCGCGAAGAGGATTTTCGGGGAAAAGATTTATATGGTCTGTGATCACCATCACGTCGCCGACACGAAACTCCTTGTTCATGCCGCCGGCTGCATTGCTCACGAAAAGTGTCTTCACTCCCAAATCTTTCATCACTCTCACAGGGAAAGTGACCTGCTTCATATCATATCCCTCATAGTAGTGAAAGCGACCTTTCATGGCCATCACATATTTGCCGCCGAGAGTGCCGAAAATGAGTTTGCCTGCATGTCCGGCCACAGTAGAAACCGGGAAATTGGGAATATCGTGGTAATCGATCTCGGCAGTGACCTGCATCCTATCGGCGAGATTACCCAGTCCGGAGCCGAGAATTATCGCAATCTCGGGGGTTTTCTCCACCTTTGAGCGAATATAGGCTGAAGTCTCCTTGATGCAGTCTAACATAGTTTTTTCCATCGTATTTGATTTTAGGCATCCTCGCGGTGGCGAAGGAATGCGGATTGAAGTTTGAGTGCAGACTTTCTGTCACCTATAATTTTAACACCAATCTGCAATCTATTGTTTTACTTATTTATGGCCTGAAGAAGATCAGGCACGAAATCGTAGCCAAAATTTGTCTCAAGCATCTTCACACCTATAGGAATATAGAAGACGTGAGGCTTCAATTCATGAGGGAAGTACGGATTATGGCTGAGACGCACGGCATCTTTTTCAGTGGTTATGATTATTTTCCGTTTTCCTTCAAGAGAATTGAACTTGGTCTGAATCTGAGAGAGGTCTGACTGCGAGAAGTCATGATGATCGGGGAAATGCAGCACCCGCTTTTTAAACGGATACTGCCTGAAATGATTTACGAAAGGTCGGGGATTGGCAACACCGGTGAGAAGAATCACAGCATCTTCGGCATCGAGATTCTCTATGAGATGGCGCGCGTCGCATTCCTCCTGAAACACCGGGATGAGGCCGCCATAACTGAACGAGGAGAAATAAAGCTTCTGATATGGCATGAGGCTCAGATGCTTCGATACTATTCGCATATCAAGAGCCGAGATGTCTGAAGGACACTTAGTGGTGATCACCATGTCGGCCCGGCTGAGCGCATTCGCGCTCTCACGCATCCTGCCCAAAGGCAGCAGATGATCATTATAGATGGGGCGCGAATAGTCCATCAGCATTATGTTTAATTTTGGCTTGATATAACGGTGCTGAAACGAATCGTCGAGCACAATCAGGTCGAGATTGGGAAATTCCTTCAGCAGCTGCCTCACACCCTTCACCCTGCTCTCGCATACGGCAACAACGACCGTACCCCCGAACTTCTCATAAATCTGAAGCGGCTCGTCGCCGATACTCTCGGGAGTGCTTTTCGGTGAGGCTATGATGAATCCTTTGGTCTTTCGCTTGTAGCCCCTGCTCAGGACTGCAATGTTGCGCCTGTAGCGCAGGCATTCGAGTATGTACTCCACATGCGGAGTCTTGCCGGTGCCGCCTACCGTGATATTACCAACTCCCACTACCGGGATGTTGAAGGAGACTTCCTTGAGAATTCCCCAGTCAAAAAATTTATTGCGCAGTTCCACTCCCATTCCGTAGAGCCAGGACATGGGAGTGAGCACGTAGCGGAGGACTTTCTCAATCTTCTTCATCGTTAAGGTATTCTTTCAATCACTGCAGACGAAGGCAGAGCGGCTGCATCCTTGCCTGCACGGGAGTGCGTTGCAAAATTCTTGATGCTTCACGAATGAGTATCGATTCAGGTGATTCGCCTGATATTTCGGCAATCTGCTTCGTGAAACTGTCTAATCCCTGGCTTCTCAGCAAATCCCACACGTCGGGCTGATATTTCGGATAAATGGCCACACCATATTTATCTTCCTTGAGCTTGGCCATCTTCACAGCATAGGCCAAAGCATCATCAAGCGAGCCGAGACTGTCGATCAGCTTGAGTTTCAGCGCGAGTTCAGCGTCATAGACGCGTCCTTCGGCTATCACCCTTACCTTCTCTTCCTTGAGCCCTCGGCCTTTTGCCACACGCCTTACGAATTTGGTATAGCCATCATTAATATATGTCTGCAGCGCATCGAGCAGTTCGGGAGAAGGATTCTGCAGTGGTGAGATATTCTTTCCCGGGTTTGTGCTTACATACTGAGGAGTGACACCGATCTTCTTTAGAGTGCCTTCAAACGAGGGGAAAAGTCCGAAAATTCCTATTGAGCCGGTTATAGTGAGTGGATCGGCAAAAATCCTGTCGGCCGTGCAGGAAATCCAGTAACCACCCGAAGCGGCATAGTCGCCCATCGACACCACAAACGGCTTCCCTTTCGACTTGAAATAATCGAGGGCCTCCCCTATCTGGTCACTACCGAAGACTGAGCCACCGGGGGAATTGACCCGCAGCACGAGAGCCTTCACATTGTCATCATCGGCGAGTTGGGTGATTTGAGGCACGAGTTTGTAGCAGTCGATACCATACTTCGCTCCCTCTTCAATCTCGCCGGTGGCGTAGAGCACAGCCACAACGTCCTTGTTGCCATATTGCGAGCCCCAATTAGAATTATCGGCAAGTGTCTCAGGGTCATAGAATCTTACATCGTCAGCATCCTTTCCTACGAGACGCCCGATGATTGCATCCATCTCGCGTTCATAAACAAGACGATCCACGAGCCCCATCTTCAGCACGGTGCGGGCATCTTTCAATCCTACGAAATCGTTGACGGCCTCGTTGAGCGAATTCTTCTTGAGTTTCTTGCGTCCTGCCTCCACTTCATTGCTAATATAACGCCACATATTGCCATATAGCGTATCAAGCTGGGCCCGGGCCGGAGCGCTCATCTCGTTTGAGATGTATGGTTCGGCGGCCGACTTGAAAGTGCCGACTTTCACCAAAGTCATCTTCACGCCGAGCTTGTCGAGCAGATCCTTGAAATAAAGGCTTGTGCCCGACAGACCGGTGATATCGAGTTGTCCGGCAGGATTGAGGAAAAGGCTGTCGGCCTGTGACGCCACGAAGTAATCGCCCATCGTGAGGGCATCACCGTAGGCGTAAACTTTCTTGCCGCTGCTTTTGAAATCGGCCACTGCCTCGCGGATAGCATTGAGCGTTGCCGGCTCGGCGGCAGCCCCATTGCATTTCACATACATGGCCTTGATATTTTTCGAATCTTTTGCTTCCCTTATGCCATTGATGATGACGTTGAGAGCCTGCGTCTCGTCTTTATTGCCCTGAGCGAGCGACATGAAATCAATCTTCGAGGGTTCGGGAGTCTCGACTATCACACCCGAAAGATCGAGCACAAGCACCGAGCCGGAGACGACTTTTGTAGTAACTCCCTCGTCAGAAACCGCAAAACGCGCAGCGATTCCTATCACAACCATCACTGCCACCACGCAGAAAAGCACCATCGCTATCCACGCGCCAACAAACGAAGAGAGGAGGTTGAGAAAAAATTTCTTTAGCATTGGAGCCTGATTATTTGAGTGAATCGATTACTTTCTTGATTTCTTCAGCCAGAGCCTCGGCTTTCTCCATAGTCTCGGCCTCACTGTAGATGCGGATTATGGGCTCGGTATTCGACTTGCGCAGATGCACCCACGACTCGGGGAAGTCAATCTTGACGCCATCGATGTCGGTGATTTCGCATCCGGAGAACTTATCCTTCACCGCGAGCAGGATTGCGTCCACATCAATGTCGGGAGTGAGCTGAATCTTGTTTTTCGCTATCTGATAGGGAGGATATGTCTTCTTGAGCTCGCTCACCTTCATGCCTGATTTCGCAAGCAGAGTCAGGAAGAGAGCCACTCCCACGAGTGCGTCACGTCCGTAATGGAGTTCCGGATATATCACTCCGCCATTTCCCTCACCGCCAATCACGGCACCGGTCTCCTTCATTTTCGCAACCACATTGACCTCGCCCACGGCTGCGGCATTGTATTCGCAGCCATGCTTACGGCTCACATCGCGCAGCGCGCGCGAACTGCTCAGGTTCGACACCGTGGAGCCGGGAGTCTTTGAGAGAATATAGTCTGCCACCGCAACAAGTGTGTATTCTTCCACAAACATCTCGCCGTCTTCCATCACGATAGCAAGGCGGTCAACATCAGGATCCACCACGAATCCGACATCGGCCTTACCGCTCTTCATGAGGTCGGCTATCTGTGTGAGATTCTCGGGAATCGGTTCCGGAGTATGGGCAAAATGTCCGTGAGGTTCGCAGTTCAGTTCCACCACCTTCTTCACCCCGAGTGCCTTGAGAAGGCGGGGGATGACGATGCCACCCACTGAATTCACGGCATCGACAGCTACAGTGAAGTCTGCTGCCGCTATAGCATCGGAATCTACGAGCGAGAGACCTTTCACCATCTCTATATGGCGGTCGCCCCAGGTATTGTTAAGATATTCCGCCCCGAGTTCCATAACATCGGCAAAAGTGAAATCTTCCTGCTCCGCAATCCTGATCACCTCCTTGCCGGCCGCATCGGTTAGGAATTCACCATTTGCATCCAGAAGTTTAAGTGCGTTCCACTGCACCGGATTATGGCTGGCTGTGATGATTATGCCGCCCATAGCGCCTTCGCCCACAACGGCAAGCTCGGTGGTGGGTGTGGTGGCGAGGTCGATATAGATTACATCGAAACCCATTGCCATTAAGGTTCCATTCACGAGATGAGCCACCATCGGCCCCGAAATGCGGGCATCGCGGCCCACTACTATCTTGCCGGTGCGGCCACTTGCTTCACGTTTTATATATTCAGCGTATGCTGCTGTGAACTTCACGATATCTACACCTCCGAGGCCATCACCTGTACGGCCGCCTATTGTGCCGCGGATGCCCGATATGGATTTTATAAGGCTCATTGTGATATTATTCTGTTATAGTTGTTTTTTTAGTCTTGATACAATAGTTATTTCCCTTCCGATCCTCAATATTCAGCCTTGAAATAGCGGGTATTCACGAGATAGGGAATACATGTTGTGTTCTCAGAAGAGAAGCCGTAGTAAGATTTCAGAAGTATATTGACTTCCGAGTCATAACCGAGCCAGCTGAGCGGCAGCTGAATACCCTGGCCATATTTCGACGAGACGGCCACACTATAGTTCTGATATATAAAATATGTGTTGCCTATCGTATTCAGGAAATTATTCTGATTGCCTTCACCTGCAATGTCGAGAGTGTTCTGCTCATACATCTGGAGCACATTATATCGGGTGTAGGTGAAATAGACCTGATCGCCATACGTAGGCATTTTCCTGTCGCCCGCCTTGATAACCTGCATGTAAATATAGCCGTCGTCGTCCATTTTATAGAACGGAGCGTTGGGGCCGGTCTCGAATACGCTGTCGGCAGGCAGTTCGTTGCAGACGCGCTGCTGCGCGAGATACCAGTTTGAAGCCTTCTGCTCTCTCCTGAGGAGGTCGGTGTAACTTTCAGTCTTGTTGCACGCCCCTGTCAGGAGCAAGGCGCCGAATGAGGCTGCCGCTATAAGAGATTTCAGAGATATATTCATGATTGAAAGAAAGAATTTACAAATTAAAATAATCGAGGCGCTCGCTGCGTCCCTTCAGGAAATGGGAATAGCGAGGCAACGCTTCCACCAGGATATCGCGGCATTCGCTGAGCGAGCCCTTGAATTCAGCGCCGGCGGCCATCACGTGGCCTCCGCCTCCGAAAAGTTCCTTACATATAAGATTAACCGGAAAATCCATCACGCTGCGCGCCGAAACCTTAACGCAATCGGAATCTTCACGCAGGAAGAAACTGAATGTGATACCCCTGACTTCCGTAGGCCGGTTCACGAGGCCTTCGGTATCACCCTTCTCATAATGAAAGCGCTCGCACTCTTCCTTGTCGAGTGTGATGACCGCACCATGAAGATCAGGAAAAATCTCCATCTTGTTTGAGATGGCGTAACTCTCAAGCATCAGGGCGCCTAAAGATTTCTCGGTCAGCGCAAGACGCACGATGCGATTCTTGTCTACTCCTTTCTCGAGCAGACGCATCAGAATTTCGTAGATATCCGGATTCTTGCAATTGACGGTGAAATTCTTCGTGTCGGTCACCATTCCGGTGAGCAGACATGTGGCTCCATCCTTATTCAGGTCGGCATAAAGTCCGAGCTCGGCCATAATGCGGAAAGAGAGCTCACAGGTGCTCGACATGTCTGGGAAAGAGAATGTCAGATCAGCAAACGAATCAGGCTCCACATGATGGTCGATAAGCACTTTGGGGCATGTGGCCTCGTCGAGAAGATGCTGCATCTTGTCGAGACGTGAGGGCTGATTGAAATCGCAGCAGATGATAAGATCGGCCTCCCTGAAATGTTTCAGGCAATGTGCCTCATGGCGGGTGAATACAGCCATCCGGTCGAATCCGGGCATGAAGGAGAGCGAGCGGGGTGCATTGTCGGGAATCATGACGCTCACTGATTTCCCGAGAGTCTGCAGAAGATGCATCCATCCGAGCGTGCTGCCAATGGCGTCGCCGTCGGGCCTCACGTGGCAGGTAAGCACGATAGAGGAAGCTGAGCTTATCAACTTCTCAAATTTATCGACGGTTCTTGCATCTAATACCTTATTCATTGATTACTAACCAATTAATCAGACCAATTAATATATCGACAGGCTTTTTCCTTGCAAAAAACAGCAAAAAATGGTGCCTAAAATCATTTTCAAAAGGCAAAGATAGCAAAAATTATCGATTTTTTTGTAATTTTGCACCATAAATATTTCCAAACGTCCTCAACAGTCCTTCCGAGGAGGGAAATCTCAATCTTCAAACACTATAAAAAATGCATACAAGAGAAGAAAAACTCGAGGCTTTCGGAAGAATGCTCGATGTGCTCGACACGCTGCGGGTGCAATGTCCGTGGGACAGGAAGCAGACCAACGAATCGCTTCGCGCCAACACCATCGAAGAAGTCTACGAGCTCTGCGACGCCCTTATAAGCGATGATGTGAACAACATACGCAAAGAACTCGGCGATGTGCTCCTGCACGTGGTGTTTTACAGCAAAATAGCCGACGAAAAAGAACAGTTTGACATCGCCGACGTGTGCAACTCACTTTGCGACAAACTGATCTTCAGGCATCCTCACATCTATGGCAATGTCCAGGCCGACACTGCAGATGCAGTGGCCGATAACTGGGAACAGATTAAACTGAAAGAGAAAGACGGCAACAAGACTGTGCTTTCGGGAGTTCCATCCTCTCTTCCGGCGCTTGTGAAAGCCTACCGCATACAGGAAAAGGCAGCCCATGTAGGGTTTGACTGGGACGAGCCTTCACAGGTTTGGGACAAAGTGAAGGAGGAGACAGCTGAAGTAGAGGCGGAAATCAAAGCCGGCAACAAGGATGGCATCGAGAAGGAATTCGGCGATCTTTTCTTCGCGCTGGTGAATGCCGCACGCCTCTACAAGGTGGTGCCTGAGAACGCTCTTGAACTGACCAACAGGAAATTCATTAGCCGTTTCGAGTATATTGAGAAGAAGGCGAAAGAAATGGGAGTCAGTATCAAGGATATGACACTCGCCGAGATGGACTCTCTCTGGAATGAGGCAAAACAATTTGAGAGATAAGTACTCGGCAAACACTCCGACTATTGTTAAGACATGATTCTCTGCATCACTGAGAAACCGAGCGTAGGCGCCGATATAGCCAAAATTCTTGGAGCCGGCGTGAGACGCGACGGCTATTTCGAAGGCAACGGATACTGTGTGAGCTGGACTTTCGGTCACCTTTGTGAACTGAAAGACCCGGCCGACTATACGCCTGACTGGAAGCGATGGTCGCTTGCTGCCCTGCCGATGATTCCTGAAAGATTCGGAATAAAGGTTAAGGACGATAAGGGCATCATTCATCAGTTTGGCGTGATCGAAAACCTTATCAGGAAATGCGACAAGGTCATCAACTGCGGCGATGCCGGCCAGGAGGGAGAACTCATCCAGCGTTGGGTGATGCAGAAGGCAGGATGCGACAAGCCTGTGGAACGGCTCTGGATCTCTTCGCTCACCGATGAATCGATCAAGGAGGGCTTCATGCATCTGCGTCCGCAAAAAGAGCTCGAGAGCCTCTACATTGCGGGACTATGCCGGGCAATCGGAGACTGGATTCTCGGCATCAACGCCACAAGGCTCTATACGCTGAAATATGCTGAGCGCAACGGTAACTCCCGCACAGGCAACATCCTGTCGGTGGGAAGGGTGCAGACCCCAACACTCGCTCTTGTTGTGAACCGGCAGAAGGAAATAGAGAACTTTGTGCCTACCACCACTTTCGAGCTCCGCACCCTTTATCGCAATGTGACTTTCACATCGGCAATCAAGCCATTCAAGACAGAGGAAGAATGCAAGGCCAAAATCAACGATTTGGCCGACAGCGAGTTTGAAGTCACCGACGTGACTAAGAAAAAGGTGAAGGAAGCGCCACCGAAACTATTCGACCTCACAAGCCTTCAGGTGGAGGCCAACAAGAAATATGGTCTTAGCGCCGACGAGACTCTCAAGACAATACAGAGTCTCTATGAGAAAAAACTTACCACTTATCCGCGTGTCGATACGACTTATCTCACGGATGACGTGTATCCGAAATGCGGACAGATACTCAACTCCCTGACATATTATCAGGAATTGCTGAAACCCATCAGGGGGAAAAAACTGAAGAAAAGCGGTAAGGTCTTCGATAATTCCAAAGTCACCGACCACCATGCCATCATCCCGACCGGAGTGCCTCCGCAGATGCTGTCGAAACCTGAATGGGAAGTGTTCGACCTCGTGGCCCGGCGC
Source organism: uncultured Sangeribacter sp. (assembly GCA_964410515.1). Classification (GTDB taxonomy): domain Bacteria; phylum Bacteroidota; class Bacteroidia; order Bacteroidales; family Muribaculaceae; genus Lepagella. The sequence goes on from CAYPGW010000031.1 coordinate 27,952, forward strand.
TTCATATCAGTGTTCTTCCCTGATTGCGTCTACGATCAGACTCAGGTAAAGGGGAAAGCCGGCAAGATAGAATTCAAGACCTCGGGCAAAAGAATTGCCGACGCAGGCTGGAAATCAGTCTATCAGCAGCCCGCGGCTTCCGATGCTCAGAAAGCGCCGGACGAAACGGGAGAAGAGAAAGAAAACGACTCTCTTCCCGAATTCGTAAAGGGGGAGAAAGGGCCGCATAAGCCTTTCGTGGGGAAAAAGACCACCACTTCCCCCAATTACTACACCGAGGGAACCCTGCTGAAGGCGATGGAGACCGCCGGAGCTTCGGTCGATGACGAGGAACTGCGCGAGGCACTTAAAGCCAACGGAATAGGACGTCCGTCGACACGAGCCGCCATCATAGAGATTCTTTATAAAAGAGCATATATCAGGAAGCAGGGTAAGTCGCTCCGGGCCACCGAAGCGGGTATTGAACTTATCGGGCTAATAAAGGAAGAACTTCTGAAAAGCGCGAAACTCACCGGAATCTGGGAGGGGCGCCTGCGCGCCATAGAGCGCGGCGAATACGACGCATCAGACTTCATTGCCCAGTTGAAATCAATGATATCGGAGATCACCCTCGCAGTGCTCCGCGATCCTACCAACCGCCGGATATCTCAACAGACGGAACCGGAAAAACCTAAAAAGAAAAACACTAAGAAACCAACTGAAAAGAAATGAGACACATCGTTCAATATGTAATCGTAGCGATAATAATAGTTCAGGCACTTTACTGGCTATGGAAAACAATATTCCGGCCCTCATCCGTAAAGGAGCCGGACTGCCAGAAAGGATGCACGGGGTGCATCATCCAGCATACATGCCACAAGCCTCAGGCTATGATGACGAGAAAAAATTCAAGAAAGTGACGTGATCACCGCGCTCACGGCATGAAAAGTTTTTTCGGGAGCCTCTTTCCAGAAATTCTTATATTGCGAAATATTATCGGCCTGACCGGGAGTGTCACTGACCACGCGTATCACGGCAAAAGGCACATCGCAGTCACGGCATACATGGGCGATTGCGGCCGACTCCATGTCGCAGGCAAGAGCATCGGGATAGACTTTCTTGATTTCAGCCACCTCTTCGGCTTTGCTCACGAAACGATCGCCCGAGCAGATGAGTCCGAAACGCATATCATCCACGTTGTCAAGTTTGCGGCAGGCATCCTTAACCTGTGAATCCATCGGGAACCGCCTCGGCATACCATCCATCTGTCCCCACTCTGTGCCGGGGCCACACCACACATCGTGATAAGCGGCCTCCTCCGCCACGAGCACCGAACCGACGCGCATGGAGGCATCTGCTCCGCCCGCAACTCCCGAATTGATGACAAGATCCGGACGGAAATCCTCTATTAGCCTGAAAGCGTTGAGAGCGGCATTCACCTTGCCGATGCCACACTTCATCACGCACACCTCATGGTGTGCCATCTTGCCCATGTAAGCCTTGCGCGAGCCGAGGTTCACCTCCCGGGCATCACTCAGGAGCGGAACGAGAAGTTCTATCTCCTTATCCATTGCTGCCAACAGTCCTATTCTCATATCTGTCAATAATTGATGGATCGGGACATGAGGAAGCCTCTTCCCCGATATGTTACATTTTATCAACGCCCCACACTTCCATATTATTATTTTTTTTTGTAAATTTGCATTCGTTCAATAATAATCAAAGACTGTCCTGTTATGAAATCAGTGAAAATATGGAACGACACGCCTTCCGACCAGCAGGCGTCGCAGATAGCGGCCAGGCTCAAGGCCGGAGAAGTATGGATACTTCCTGCCGACAGCATCTACGGCATAATGTGCGACGCGCTTAATCAGAAGGCTGTGAAAAAAGTATGCGACATGAAGGGCATCAATCCGGAGAAGCAGCATCTTTCAGTGGTGTGCGATTCCATATCGATGGCGGCCGAATATGCCCGTATCGAAGACCGCACCTATCAGTTGATGAAGGATTACACACCGGGCCCCGTCACATTCCTGTGCAGGGCAAGTTCGTCGCTGCCCAAAGAGTTCAAGAAGCGGAAGACCGTAGGCATCCGAATTCCCGCAAGTGAGACTGCGCGCATGATAGCCGAAAAACTCGGCAATCCGCTTCTCACCACATCCATTGAATTTGACGATGATGACTATGCCCGCAATCCGGAACTGATCATGGAAGCCTATGAAGGACGCGCCGACGGCATAGCAATGGCCGAAGACGGCGGCACAGTTCCCACCACGATAATCGACTGCACCGATTCCGAACCTAAGATTGTGAGGGAAGGAGAGGCTGCAATTGAAATCTGATTATATTTCATTGCAAAAATTTTGATTTGTCATAGATTTTTCCTAATTTTGCGTAGATTGACGAAAGAAAGTCTCGACAAGTAAACGACACAACAATATAACCCTATAATACACACAGATATGTCAAAAGTAACAGTAGTGGGCGCCGGTAATGTAGGCGCAACCGCAGCAAACGTGATGGCTATCCGCGAGGTTGCCGACGAAGTCGTAATGATCGACATCAAGGAAGGTGTCTCTGAAGGCAAAGCCATGGATATGATGCAGACTGCCAATCTGCTCGACATGAACACCCGCATCACAGGCGTGACCAACGACTATGAAGCAACCGCCAACTCCGACGTAGTGGTCATCACTTCAGGAATCCCCCGCAAGCCCGGCATGACCCGCGAGGAGCTCATCGGCGTGAACGCAGGCATCGTGAAGCAAGTCACCGAGAGCGTGCTCAAGCATAGCCCCAATGCTGTGATAGTATGCGTATCAAATCCCATGGACACCATGACTTACCTCATCCACAAGGTAAGCGGTCTGCCCAAAAACCGCATCATCGGCATGGGCGGAGCGCTCGACAGCAGCCGTTTCAAATATTATCTGAGCAAAGCCCTCGGTGCTAACCCCAACGAGGTGGAAGGCTTCGTGATCGGCGGCCACGGCGACACAACTATGATTCCGATGCGTCGCTTCGCCACACTCCGCGGCATTCCCTGCGAAACTCTGCTCGACAAAGAAACAATGGATAAGGTTGTAGCCGACACAATGGTAGGAGGCGCTACACTCACCAAACTTCTCGGCACAAGCGCATGGTATGCTCCCGGTGCAGCGACAGCTGAAGTGGTTGAGGCTGTGATCCACGATCAGGACACCATCATTCCCTGCTCCGCTCTGCTCGACGGCGAATATGGCGAGAAAGACCTCTGCATAGGTGTGCCTTGCGTGCTCGGCAAGGGTGGCATCAAGAAGATCATCGAACTTGATCTTACCGCTGAAGAGAAAGAACTCTTCGCAAAGAGCGCTGCCGCAGTTCACAAGACTAACGAGGCTCTCCCCTGCTGAGCCGAAATCACCGATTAATAATATTTACGCCCGGGAAGCATGGCTTTCCGGGCGTAATATCTTTATTATGACTTATATTCTGTTACACTCCCGCTTCTACGACACTAATGTGAGATAGACCACATATTCAGCGATTAGAGCCACAACGAAAAGAATGGCGAAAACAATCGTTATCTTCTTCAGCATCAGGCCTGAGTGCGGTATAATCCGGCCCACTATCATCGACATCATCCATGTGAAGATGGTCATAAAGAGGGCGAAGGCATCGGCAAAAGCCCACCATCCGAGATTCCGTCTGAAGTCGAATGTGATCACGATTAAGGCTATGGCTATGATGAGTGAGAGAAAAGAGAGAATCAGGTTTCTTTTAAAGTTTGACATGGCTTATCGATATAATTTCGTAACGTGGCAGATGCCGTCGCTGTCGATGAGAAGTGCTATATAGAAGCCGTTGGGAAGTGCGGCAAGATCGGCATGAGCCGTGGTTGCATTTGCAAAAGTCTTATGCTCCACAAGATTGCCGGCCACATCATAGACAAGCATACGCTTTATCTCCACCGGCATAGTGAGGGCGAAATGTCCTGCCCCGCCGGGGATGACCACGGGCGCTTCAGGGCGCTCCACATTCAAAGCTGCGGTCTCGTCCGGAACTCCGTATTCTTCAGGCTCGGCTGTCTCGAAATCGAACTCCACGGCATGACGGCGCACCATCCAAAAGACTTCCGCATCGTCGAGCGAGGCAGCATAATAATCATGGTTATCAGGATTGCGGAGCATGTCGTAGACCACCGCAGGATAAGCAGACCATTGCTCTATGGCATCTGAGGGAATGCGGCTGTCATATCTTATCATCTCCACATCGCGGGCAAAATCAGTGAGCACAGACTTCACCATCGGTGTCATGGATGCATGATTGAATTTTCGCTGAAAAGAATAGCCGAGTATGGGGAAAGCCTTATTGTCGGCTGCTACTATCACGAAGCCCCCTGTGGGGGAATTGAATACATAGAAGGGAGTAAAAAGTCGCTGTGTTGTGAGATCCTTCCCATTGTAGACGTATTCTACCGGAGGAGTGACATAACCTTTCGACTCATTGAAAAACTTCTGGGCCATGGACTTGGCTTCTTTCTGCCCCACGGTCTCAGAATGCAGAAGATGGCTGCCCGCCAGCCCGAGGGTGCAGACAGCCATCAATGCGATTATTTTCTTCGAGAGTCTCATATACTATATAACGTCTGAAACGCCGGAATAGTGCATGAGAGGTTTTACGTGCATGCTTACTCCTCAGCGGCTATCACCTCCGACTCAGATACTTCCTCCGCATCAGACTTGATGTTGGGAAGTTCGAGACCGAGATTCTGCTTCCTGTCGATCACCTTCAGCCAGATGCCAATGAGCAGGGCAGCCACTCCGAGGCAAGCGAGCATCACGAGGGGCCATGTGTAGTTATAGCTTATTGCCGCCTCAGCCTCGGTGAGAGTGCCGTCGGCCAGTCCCTGCGCAATCTCAGGATTGGTGTTGTCGAGCACTTTGCCGATGAGAAGAGGGAACAGCCAGAGGCCGATATTCTGAATCCAGAAGATGAGGGCGTATGCCGAACCGATGATTTTGGCATCAACCAGCTTGGGAACGGAGGGCCACAGCGATGCGGGCACAAGCGAGAAAGAGGCTCCGAGCACCAGGATGGTGAGATATGCCACTATCACGCCGCCCACGGCATTACCCTTAAACAGAGGAAGGATGAATGCAAACGTAAGATGGCAGATGATGAGCAGAAGTGCTCCGACCACCAGCATCGACGCCGCCTTACCCTTATGGTCAACATATTTGCCCAAAATAGGAGTGATTCCCACGGCAAGCAGCGGGAACACCGCGAAGATGGCGGCTGCACTCTGGCGCATGAAGCCCATCCAGCAATAGAAGACGAGAGCAACTACCGCGAGAGTGAGCATGCCACCCTTCAGACTCTTCTTGCTTGAGAAATTGCTGATAAAGGCAGCGGCGGCAGCCACAAGCATCACGATATACTGAATCACTGCCTGAGCGTCGGAAGCCCAGAAGCTGTCGGGATCCACATCTGTGAAGGTGAGATTGCACTGCAGCATATTGACCGCATACTTCTGGAACGGGAAGATGGCGGAATAATATAACACGCAGAGAAATGCCACAAGCCAGAAGCCACTGCTGCGGAGAATCTGGCCGAGGTCGCTGATCTTGAACGGTTCATCTTTCTCCTCCTCGGCATGGGTCTGCGAATCAAGTTTGCGATCCATGAAGAAGTAGACGATAAACATGATGAGTGCCACCATCAGGAGCACAACGCCGAAAGCCACGGAGTTGCTTACCTTAGGAGTCTCACCTATATAGGCGAAGAGCGGCGAGAAAATCATACAGGTGGCCACACCCAGACGTGCAAGAGCCATTTCCGAGCCCATGGCAAGCGCCATCTCGCGGCCTTTAAACCACTTCACAATGCCACGGCTCACCGTGATGCCGGCCATCTCAACGCCGCATCCGAAAATCATGAAGCCTATGGCCGAGAACTTGGCAGAGGCAGGCATACCCTCATAGAAGGGAGACACTCCGAGCTCGTCGAAGATAGGAATGTAGTTCAGGTGATTGGTAAACCATACGTCGAGACTCGACCCGGCAAACATGTCGGTGACAGCATACCAGTTGATGGTGGCACCGATGAGCATTACCGCTCCGGAAAGGATAGCCGTGAAGCGCACCCCCATCTTGTCGAGGATGATACCCGCAAAGATGAGGAAGAAGATGAAGACATTCA
>CAYPGW010000032.1:0-33051 GCA_964410515.1 uncultured Sangeribacter sp.
AGGATTCATCTTTATTTTCGACGTACCAGTTTGAAAAATCAATCAGGGAGGCATATAATTCTTCCATAAAGAACTCTATAGCCTTGTCCTTAACGGCTGCTCTTGCTCCTCGATCAAAATCTAAATGACTCTCTTTTAAGAATGAGGATAATTTCCTAAGGGTTGTAAGAGACACATCACTCATGCTACATTCGTAGAGTGACAGCTCGGCTGACAAGCAGCCTATCGTATGATTTATTTCTATTAGATCCATATCATGATGCAATGCTCATTTCTTATTTAGAAACAATCTTAATCGCAAATTTTACTTCTACCAATTATATTTTTTATGTTACGTTGAAAAAAGTTGCCTCACACCAATTGTAGATTGGTTCTTATGTTGTCTACAGTGGTATTGAGCAAAACGGCAGCTTTTGAATAAGAAATCATTTCGTCTGTCAATGCCCGATATACCATTCTTGCGAAACGTCCGGACTTTTCCAACTCAACTCGTGATTTCTCCACTAACGCACGGAAGTCTGCCATAGTGTTCTTCTTTTTCTGAAAAACGGTATAGCGATTATCAGATATTACCCCTAACTCCTGTAAGGAAGCCATAATATCATCAACTGAAATTCCGAACTGACGTTGAATATCAGTCAATTCGGACAGCGAAATATCATATCGGGTATTCCCCAATTTCGATTTAAGCACAACAGCAGGGAGTAACATCTCGCTTGCAAAAGCATTGCACAAACACTCAATTTCTTTAGGCGATACGTTTGCCGGGATGTCGAGAAGCAGATGCCCAAGCTCATGAAGGGCGGTGAACCTCTTGCGCTCAGTAAAGAAGTTGCCGTTGACAACTATGAGCGGTATCTCTTCATTTGCAAAACCGCTCAATCCATCGAAGCCTTCATTTTCAGCAATCTCTATGACTTTTATTCCATTGTCTTCAAGAACCTCTATCACGTTGGATATGCCGTCATTGCCAAGTGCTAAAATCTGGCGGATCTCTCCGGCAAATGCCTTTGCCTCTTCCAGAGTCCGTACCTCCTTACGTGGCAGAGTGAAACGTACCTGAGAACCAGCTATCTGCTCGATTTCAAGATAACGCTCCAGTTCCTCACGGACATGCTCTTTCACAGCACTTGCCATTTTCTCAGTAAATCCGGATTTCTTGTGGAACTCCACCTTGTCAACTTCTACGGTAAAAGGACGAAAAAAATAGTCTATCTTCATATCCAGTGCGTTGGCAAGGGCTATCAACACACTACTATCGGGCTTCATCAGTCCCTTCTCATACTTGTTGATTGCCTGTTTGCTGACAGGTGCAGCCAGGGATTGAGCAAGTTTCTCCAGTGAAATCCCTCTCATCAATCTGGCTTGCCTTAGACGGCGTGAAAATATGTCGGGAGCTTGATTGTTCACATCTATCCTATTTGGTTGACAAAGTTAATGAGAATGTCTGATATGTCAACCATAGGCAGAGTTAAAAGTTGATGCAGTAGGTGTATAGTCGGATTTAATATGAAGATAAGCGCGAAAAAAATACCGCCAGACACACAAAATGGTGAATGGCGGTTGTAGTTTTTGTGGCGCTCAAATGTTTTTTCCTGCTCACTCAATGAAGCCAATCATCTCTTTCTTGAGGTCATCATCAATCTCTCGGTATCGAGCAAAGGCTCGGCTACCTTCCTTATGTCCACTCAATGCTCCTACAAGGTTGGGATCTTTGACTTTCTTATAAAGATTGCCAACGAAGGTTCGTCTTGCAAGGTGGCTGCTTGCAATCTCATTGATCGGACGCTGCTCTTCCTTCCCGGTGGTAGGATTAAGCACCGTAACCATTCGTGTGATACCACAATCCTTGAAAATACGTTTGATCGCTACATTATATTTTTGTGAGCTAATGAAAGGAAGAATCTTGCCGTCCTTTTCCACGTCCTTGTATTTTTCAAGAATATCCTTTGCTCGTTGGGTGAGGGGAACTCTGATGACGTCAGACCTGTCATTCATCGTCTTGCTGGCAATATATTCTACATAGCCGTTGATTACATTGCTTGGAGTGAGACGCATTAAATCGGATACTCGGCATCCAATACAGCACTGGAAGATAAAGATGTCTCGTTGGGTTTCAAGAGGTTTGTTATCAGATAGGTCAAAGTCTGCGATTATATCACGTTCCTCGATAGTGATATAAATGGGAGTGCCATACTTTTCTGTTGTCTTGCCGTGATACTTATCGAAGGGATTACTTGTGGTGAGTCCTTCCTCAATGGCAGCGCGGAAGAATGTTCTCAGGCAGGCGAAAATACCGATGATGGTATTGTCACCTTTGTCCGATGGTCTGCGAGACTTATGGTTCTTCCTTGTCTCAGCCGGGTACTGCTCAAATATCTTAGGGTATTTGTCGAATATCTCCGGCTCATTGCGTAGAAATTCCTCGTATTGCTCCAGCACCTCTGTATTGAACATATCGAAGTCGAGAGTAAAGGGCACACGACGCTTTACCTTACGATAAAGCTCAAAGCGGTGCAGACTACGGCTGAGAACGCCATATCTACGACGTCGCCATTCCGATAATCCTCTCTTGTCCGGGAACACTTCCACAAGCTCAGTGAATTTCTTTTTCAGCTTTTGCTCTACCTCTTTCGGCTTGCGCTCCTTCTTAGGATTGTGAAAGCGATAAATCTCCTTCTCAAAGAACTCTTTGGTCAACTCTCCGACCGTATGTTTCTCACACAGCTTATATATCAAGTCTTCCAAATCCCGGAGCTTGCGTTCGAGATCTTTAAGATCTGCAATTTCTTGCTGGTTGGCACGAGGCTTGGTAATCACTCCATCGTTGAAACGATCGGGGTTGATGTATATGCCACTCTTAAGCCTGTACTTGTCATTCTTGGACAGACTCAATCGTAAAAGGATTTCGGAACGCCCGTTTCCTTCCACTTTAGATGATAGATAACGCTTGATACTTGCCATTGGAGGACGCAAATTTATGTGCTGGAGGACAAAAAAAATCAGCCGGAAACAGTACTGAAAGATGCCCGTTGTTTTACATTTACTCGTTAGTTTCCTATTACAAAGTTAATAATAAATATCTTACGTTCCAAATTATTGTCCTCCTTTTGTCCTCCAAAGTGATTTCCACTGATTTGATATGGATAAAAACGACACCTTGTTTTTACATTCATTACAACGTATATTCTTAATTATTAGAATATTGTCAATTTTTCCAAAACTTGAACCCACATCCATACTCTTCCATTGCCTTTCATTCAGTTGCTTCTGTTCTGGGCACCCCATAAAATTGCAAGTAATTGAAATCCAGTTGCTTGCAATTTTTTGGTTTTAATCTGTGTAAACGCGGTGTCAACCAACTTCGCGCCAACACCCCGTTTCAACCGAAATAAATCGCCTTAAACTGGACTAAATAAAGCAAATTAAATTCTTTATATCGAATTAATAGAGATGGCAATTGTTTATAATCAGGAATGTATTTTGGGTATAAAACTTAACGGTGTATCATTTAATATAGATCTCTTGGATATTAAGGATGATCAATCAGTGTATGACTTCATATGTAATGTTAATCCATCAAGTCATTACAATGGGAATGGTTCTTTTATCATATCTATTATCAACCATAACCTTATTAAAGGATTGCCTTTGGGTTCTTGGATCTTATTAGAAGGTGGCATATGGTATGACTGGGGAACTTCAGAATCCTATTTTTATCTTCTTGATAAAGATGGAGTGAAGACGAAACGCATATTTGCCGCATCGTCCCGAGGAAGCGCAAGTGGATTTAAAATTGAAAATCTAACACGTGCAATATTTTCAAAAGCAAGAGAAGTTGTAGAAGAATTTCCTTCGTCCAGTGTTTATAATGCTTTTGTGGACTTTATGGATAAAAAGAGGCGTCCCTCTAAGAGTGACATACACAAATTTCTTGAAGAAAAATCTGATTCTGACATTATCGAACAATTTCAGAGCAAAACTCTAAAACTATATAGTCATTATCTGCAACGATACTCAGACTTAATAAAGATTCTGTCAGAATACGATGATGAACGAAGTAAGCGCTTAATCAATGTTGCTTCTAAAGAATGTAGTAATACTATTAAATTCCTAAAATAAATACAACTCCCTGTTTAAATATGTCCAACTCTTAGATTCTGCTATTGTTATTCAATGTCTTAATATGTTTAAATAATTCACCGAATCTAATTTGAAAGACGCGTGCCGGATTGGCTGTTGTCTATCTCATCGTAGAGAGTGTTGCGTCCTACCTCCCATTCTCGGTGGTCGCCTCGGCCTATGCCAACGTTGAAGCATGAGAGTATTGTGGCCATGGTGTGGGAGATTGATTTTATAATTTCTGGAGTGTGGTATTTTGGCGAGGAGGAATACTAAGAAATCCGGTCCGGCTTTGTATATCTTGGGGCTCAAGCAGAATTTCAGGTGTATTGCAGAAATCAGGTAGGAGGGAGTGTAAAATAACGGATGTAGAGTTTCGCAAGACGGAATAAGAAGAAGTCGCGATCACTTTCGCCTCTCATCCGTGCACGTAAGATCTTGACTTTAGAGTTGAAAGTTTCGGCAGATGTATTGACTACCCGGTGATATGCTTAAAATAGAGATATGATATTCATATCTTTCCTAACTGTTATTAATAATTTCCCAATGTCCGCCTTTCTTGGGCCCAATACGCTTTATTAGGTGCGACATTTTAACAATCTCACGATCTATTGTAGGAGCACTAACTCCTATTGCTTTCGCTATTGAATCAAGACTAATCGTAGGATCATCCTGTATTAATTCGATAATATTACGCTGACGCTGAGAGAGGTTTTTAGCATCATTTTTAGCACCATTTTTAGCATCATTTTAGCATCATTTTTATCGACAACATTACTGACAATTATCTCAATTTTACCGTCATTTTTACCCTCATGCGAATTTACAGAGACATTTACAGGGACATACAGTGACATTTACAGGGACATTCAGAGACATTTTTAGCATCACAAGTGGTGCTAAAAATGGTGCTAATGTTAAGCTACATTTCAAACGACATTTTTAGCGACATTTTTGCGACACACTTCTATTCTGGGTTTGGTCTTGGGCGCCCTTTATAAATGCTCTATAAACCAAACCAATCTATAAGCCCCAAAAAGGAGGTTAGTCTTTGTCGTTTTCCTAAAGATGGGATATGTGAGGGGGATTATTGTTTAGGGGTGGGGAGGAGAGATAAGGTGCGACTTGATGTAGGTGTGCAAGCGTGTAAAGGGATTAATTATCCAGCTGCTGAGCGGGACTTTGGAGAATAGAAACAATAGGAATGTCACTATGGTGGCTATGAGGGTCAATGTCAAGACATCAGAAGGCAGACCTTCACTGTGCAGCAGTTTGTAGGAGATACGTTCTACGATGAAGGTATGGAAGAGATAGATGGTGAGAGACGATGCCCCGAGGAGCGCAAAAATCCTGATGGCCTTGAAATATCTGAATATCAGCAATGATATGCAAAGGCCTGTCACCAGGCAACATAACCGGGTCAGCGCATCGTAGCCGTCGCCATAATAGCTGTTCCCGAAAAATGGACAGGTGTCCGGATGCAACTTTATGGAATATGCAACGTATATCATGCAGGCCACCGAGAGCACGGCCGCCACTACAATAGCGGGGCGTGAGGGGCGGAAGTCGGGGATATGCTTACGCAGATCGTTAAGGAGCGCGCCAGCCACAAAGAAGGGGAAAAAGTAGAATGTGCGCTGAAATGAAAATTCAGTGCCTACGGGTATGAATCCGAATGCGATCGCCAATATCACCGATGCCCCCAACAATATGAGGAGCACCTTGCGTATCTGCCCCACCCGGCAGGCCACGAAAAGAAACAGGCGCCAGAATATCAACGAGAGCAGATACCACAGAGTCCACTCAGGAGTGATGAGCATAGAGGGGCTGAATCCGAAATACATCGTAGTCAGTAAGCATCTTATGGTCTGAAACACCACGAGCGCTTCGAAAAGAATCAGTTCACCTCGCCAGAATTTGCGGCTGTCGGGCGATGGGTTAGTAAGATAGCCGCTTATCATCACAAACAGGGGCATGTGGAACGAATATATAAGAAGAAATATGGCATGAGTGAGCCGAGAGCCCTGAATGAAGGGTTCTATCTGGTGGCCTATCACCACCAAAAGAATCAGCAGGCCTTTGATTGAATCTATCCTTATGTCTCTTTTATCGTTAAGCCGGAATATGTTTCTGAACAGTTGGAGCGCCATCGTCATTATCGTTTGCTGCCGACATCACACATCAGACAAGCATATCAGTCACCGACTATATAACGTAACTTTTCCCCGTTATGTGATTGCAGGGTGAGAGAAAATTTGCAGTATATGCTTTAGATTTTGCAGATACAGGATTTTTTTTGTAGTTTTGCAACACATATCAAAACCACCTACATCTATGATTACCCCTGTAAGACTCAACCACGTGCTGGCCCTGGCAGCCGCAGCAATACTGATGTCGCCCTCAGTTATGGCAAAAGTGACTCCCGGCTCGCTCATCACCGACAATATGGTGCTCACCCAAAACGGCAAAGCCAACATCTACGGCACGGCTGATGCCGGCGCCACAGTGACCGTCACCCCGTCGTGGGACAACCGGCCCTATCAGACCAAAGCAGACAATTCAGGCAAATGGAGCGTCAAGATCGACACTCCTGAAGGCAGCTACACGCCATATTCCATTACAATCTCTGACGGTACCCCCGTCACCCTCAACAACGTGCTCATCGGGGAGGTGTGGCTCGCCTCGGGGCAGTCAAACATGGAGATGCCGCTGAAAGGCTTCGGAGGCTGTTGCACTGAAGGGGGCTACGACGAGGTTGCCATGTCAGGACAGCGTGCCGACAAGATCCGATTTTATACCGTGCCACTGAAGCAAAGCTATACTCCGCTTGAAAGTGTGGAGGCAGCCTGGACAATACCGTCGCCCGAATCAGCGCCGGAATATAGCGCAACCGGATGGTATTTCGCCAAACGCCTGAACGACGTGCTCGACGTGCCGGTGGGCATAGTAAGATGTGCCTACGGCGGCGCCAAAGTGGAAAGCTGGACTCCGCGCGAGATTGTGGAGACATACGCCGACGTCTCGCTCGACCCGGCTGAAATAGAAAAAATGACGCATTATCTGCGGCCGGTATTGATGTATAACGCCATGTTCAATCCGGTGAAAGACTTCACCTACGATGGCATAATCTGGTATCAGGGTTGCTCCAACGTGGGCCAGCACGACACATACGCTCAGCGGCTCGCCACAATGGTGGAGCACTGGCGCAAACAACTGGGCGAGGGTGATATCCCCTTCTATTCTGTAGAGATAGCTCCCTACGACTACGGCTCGCCCAAAGACGCGCCTCAGGCCCCGCTTCTGCGCGAGGCGCAATGGAAATCGGCCGAAATCATTCCCAATTCGGGAGTGGTGTGCATGAACGACGCGGCCAAGCCCTACGAGCGCTACAACATACACCCGGCTGACAAAGCCATTCCGGGCAAGCGACTGGCAGAACTGGCACTGAACAAGACTTACGGGAAGACACAATTCCCGGTGGTCAGCCCGCGCTATAAGAGCCACACCTTCAAAGACGGGGCTGCCTGGGTGGCCATCGACGCACCGGGCGACGGCATCTGCCGCAACTACGACATCGAAGGCTTCGAGGTTGCGGGCCCCGACAAAGTGTTTCATCCGGCCGACAACGTCACTTTTGAATGGCGCACCAATGAGTTTGTAGTGTCGAGCAAGGATGTGCCCGAGCCGGTGGCCGTGCGCTACGGATGGGCCGATTTCCTCCCCGGCAACGTGCATGGCGGCAACTATCTGCCTCTCATCCCCTTCCGCACCGACAACTGGTGACAAATTGCTGAAGCATATTATACCGATACCGGGTCAGCGGCAACATGGATAAGGCATTCCTGCTTATGGCGGCTCCGCTGCAGGGGCTGACCGAGGCGCATTGGCGCCATCTGCATTTCAGAATGTTTGGCTCCGCGCAGGGCGACATGGAATATTTCACGCCGTTTATCCGCGTGGAGAAAGGAGAGGTGAGAAAGCGCGATCTTCGGGATTTCACTTCCGCGCTCAATAGCGAGATAAATGTGACGCCGCAGATCATCTTCGGGAATCTGGAGGAATGGCGTCTCCTGACTGATACCCTCATAGAGGAGGGGGCAACGCGCATTGACATGAATATGGGCTGCCCCTTCCCTCCTCAGGTGAGGAAAGGGCGCGGGGCCGGGTTGCTCCTGCAGAAAGACGTGCTCGCTGCTATCGCCAATGCCATGCCTGATTATGCAGGCAGGGTGGAATTCTCTGTGAAGATGCGCCTGGGGGTGAAAGATCCGGCCGAAGCGCTCGAACTGACTGATATCCTGAACGGGATGCCGCTGCGCCACGTCACGGTGCATCCCCGCACCGCCCTGCAGCAATATAAGGGAGAACTTCTCACCGACGATCTTGCCAAATTCGCTTCAGAAATCAGGCATCCGGTGATCTACAACGGAGAGATCTCCACACCGGCCGATCTCGCTGTCCTCACCGATTGCTTCGACGGGGCTATGACAGGCCGGGGGCTGCTTGCCCGCCCTTCGCTTTTCGCAGAGTTCAGGAGCGGGAATGAATATTCCGCAGCCGAACGCAACGAGGCATATCTCGAACTGATGCTGGAGATGGCTTCCCTGCTTGAAGAGCGACTGTGCGGCTCCGCACAGTTCAGAGACAAGATGAAGCCCTACTGGGAATATGCGCCTGATACGCTCGACCGCAAGATTGTGAAGCAGGGCAGAAAGAGAGGCATGCCGGCATGAGCGCTAAATATGAAATTCATCTGGAAGCCATTACCACTCTGATTATCAACGCATAAATTTGCATTAGATTAGGCTAAAAAAGTGTTCCTTGCGTAAGCCGTATGGGTTGATTTGTTTTTTAGAAAATTTTCGTTTAGCACATAAAAAATTCGTATATTTATGGCTGAAAACTTCAAAATCAAATCATCATGCTCAACAATTGGTATATTTACATTATAATTGGAGTTGTTGCTTGGCTCCTTTATTTTTTGTGCGGAAAATTAAATATTATAAAATCACAACCATTACGAATCTTCATCGTGATTTTTGTAGCATCTATTCTGTGTTGGGTTATTTACGATCTCATTGTCTGAAGGGAAAAGCGTATCAAATTCGCGGTCGGTGTCGTCGAAATTCTCGATGATCCAACTATACATTTCCCGCACACGCAGTTATTTATCCGCAAATGCTTGGGGATAACATTTGGCGTGATTCCACCTCAAACCGGAAGAATGGTGCATTCCCTACATCATTCATTAGACATCGCGCGCGATGTCACCACGGTTACGGCTGCATAACAATCCCAAAGAAGCGACGTGGTGTGCCACGCCTGCAGTAATGAAGGCACTCCACAATCGTATTCCGGAAAGACATTTCTAAAAAGAATATTTAAAATTTCTTGGAGTCAACAAAATTTGTTAATTTTGTGATTGAGTGAAATATTATAGTTGTAATAAGATGGAACAATTTGAGGATAATACCCATAACGGCATGGTGATTAAGACTGAGTATGATGCGTTGGTTCACAAAATTGATAGTTTATGGACCAATGCAAAAAGCCGCGCAGCGTCAGCAGTAAATACAGAATTACTTGATGCCAATTGGGAAACGGGCAAATATATTGTCGAGTTTGAGCAACAGGGAAATGTAAGGGCAGAGTATGGAAAGAAACTAATCATACAATTATCAAAAGATCTTACAGCACGTAGAGGTCGCGGTTTCAGCCGTTCTAATATTATATATATGAGAAAATTGTATCTATGTTTTCCAAAAAGTGAGACAATGTCTCACCTTTTGACATGGAGCCATTATTTCGAACTATTAAAATGTGAGGATGAAATGGAACGGCAATTTTATTTTCAAGAAGCCATTTCGCAGAAATGGAAAGTCCGTGAATTAAAACGACAGATTAGATCATCTCTCTTTCATAGGATTGCATTAAGTTCCGATAAAAAAGGAGTATTGGAACTTTCTCGACAGGGTCATACCGTCATGACTGCAGAGGATATAATTCACGATCCATTTGTTCTCGAATTTACAGGATTAGAAAAAAAGAAACGCTACAAAGAGAGTGACTTGGAAAAGGCACTCCTTGACAATATGGAAAAATTCCTTCTTGAATTAGGAAGAGGATTCGCCTTTTATGGAAGACAATATGTGATGCCTATTGGTGGACGGCAATTTAAAGTTGATTTAGTATTTTATAATTGCATATTAAAATGTTACGTTTTGTTAGACCTGAAACGAAATGAGATAACTCATCACGATATAGGCCAAATGAATCTCTATCTTAATTATTTTAAGACAGAAGTATGTATGCCCGATGACAACCCTCCAATTGGTATTGTTTTAGGTTCTCGTCGTGACGAGGTTTTGATGGAATATGCTCTTGAGGGTATAACCAACCAATTGTTCACCGCCCGTTATCAGCTGTATCTTCCTCGAAAGGAAGAATTGCAAGCTCAACTTGATCGATTACTCAACGAAACCGAAATTTGAAAATATACCCATTCATGTGGAATCCATATAAAAGCCCTTATTATGCTCATTATCATCATAGATGCATTAAAACTGCAACTAAAAAATCGGGACGAGGGGTTTCCCCTTGCAAGGGTGTTTTAGAAGGTATGAAGCCGTGCGAATGTCTGACAAAAATACATATTGCAGAGGCAATCGAACATCAGCTGAATCAATAATAGACAAAATCTCACTGAAAAAACAGCCTGGCATGCTGATATATCAGTTTTTTATGAATTTTGCATCTTAATTAAGACAGAATGCTTCGGTTCCGTTCAGAATGTGTATTTTGGTGGAGCTTTCAACTCCCGAAATTCGACTGACAACCGCCGTTCTTTCCTTGAAATTCCTTGATTTCTTATGTCAGGGAGTTACGGAATGGACATGCGAGACTGATGCCAGGCTCTCCCTGAACTCATAGACGAAAGCATCGCTGCTTTTCCAGAGTGTAGGAGATTTAAATATTTGCACCTATTGAGGGTTTATGTTCTTACTCGGTATTGAAAAAAATACTTTTTTGATTTCATGGCAATATTTTTTTGAACTCTATTATTCTTCTTGGATTCTATGACTTAATATCGGTTTAAATAAGCATCATTATAATGCCGGGAATATTATTGAAGATATGCATTGCGAGCCCCCATCCAAATCCTACGTTAACCCTGAGATAGGCACATGCGCATCCTGCGAAAAAAGGAGCAAGAATAAAACATAGGGCATAAGGCAATATTATCCAATTAAGTGTGCTAAATGCCACCAAGTGTATTAACCCGAATGCAATTGAAGTAAACCATATAGCAGGAATTTGCCAACGACGTTTTTTATTCTGCCAGAAGTCATCAGATGTATAGAAATAGACACAACAAAACACAACGATAGCTATCCCAATACAAAGAAGCCATATTGAGAGACTTGTAGTTTTATTGTGGGAAAAAGCCGGGAATAAGGGAATGAATGCCAAGCTTGTAGCTACACTGAAACGTTTGAATGAAAGTCCAAAACGGAATAGCGTTTCCTCAAACAACGGAGCAATGAGCGCTGTCATCAAAAGGGCTCGGATAAGGCTTCCGGATGCTTTGGTTACAGTAGGATCTCCTCCAAAACTTGTCAGTTCTTGGGGATTGATGCCATATTGAGTGTAGATGGACATACAAACCGCCATAATAATCATTACGGCAATTCTTGTAATCAACCAAAAAAGAAAGGCATACCCAAGTATCCATTTCTTTGAATGACTGAGATAATCTTCATTTCGAGATAATATAAATTTCATAAATCAAGATTTCTTTTTAGTTAATGATCACACAATTCAGATTATTAATCTATTATATTTTCTTTATTTTGAACGTCAAGTTCTGAAGTCCCAGTTTGTTCACGTTGGTAAGCACAAGAGTGTATTCCAATTCTTCATTTACTTGCATGTCTTTTACGATATAGTTGAATTCTTCCTCCGGCACAACATTCTTGAACATCGGTCCAGATGATTCATTACGTACCAATCTGACCTTATCTGAAAGAGGCGAAAACACATAAGAGTAGGTTGCCTGATATTGAACGTGCTGGAACGTAACCCAGTTAGGGTCATCTTTGGGTAAGATGTTTTCAAGATATATGCGAGCATTCTCATAACTTGGAGCTTGGCGTCCATCGGAATATGTGATTATCCCATCTCCATTGACATAGTACAACGGTTCTATGGCATACTTATTGAAGGGACATAAATTCTGGTATTCAATATCATCTATAGACGTGATTTCCTTATCTACTGCCTCTTCAGGTTCCATAACAAGTTTATCAGACAATACTTTGATAAGTGAATAAGTGTAGCAGGAACCATCGGCGGGAGGATTGGCAAGCGTTGTTCGTCTCACACTGAGATAATACTCATGTCCACGCTCGTATGTAAAGCCCTCGATTTCCCTGAACATCATGGACTGCCATCTATCGGGATCGTCTGGCAACTTGACAAGCATACATTCGATTGGATGCTCCTTCTTGTCGTCACCCCAATGGTATGTTACACCTGTTTCCGCAGAGACCACTATTCTGATGTCCTCGACTTTATCTTTGGGTTCGTCATCATTGAGACAGCTTGTCATAAAAAGGCACGCTATGAAAAGAAATGGAATGATAAGTTTCTTCATTATTCAGGTGCAATATTTGGCCGGATTAAATAAATTCATTACTTTTGCAGCGTTGATTCCCGGTAGCCCCTGATTTTTTCAAGCTATCGGGTTTAGTTTTGTCAAATGCAATAATCAAAATAATATTGCATTGATTTAATTGGGATATTGCACAATGGAAACTGTGCCTTCATTTTTAATAGATCCTTTTGATACGACAAAATCAACATTGTCGTTTCGCACAGCACCCGTATTGTTCTGAAGAACAAGGATACTCAAGTCATTTTCTCCAAATGTGACCATAGACCAATCGTGAGAACTGTATGGAGGACGAAGGGATAAATTATCGAAATCACCGGATAGTGTGACATGAATATATTGCTGTTCTCCGTTGATAGTGACTTCACACTCGTGTTTGATGATTTTGACTTCACCTCCTTGTTCATCCAATTTAACTTCAATTGAAAACAAGTCAGCATAAGGTTCATCGTTTTTATCGCACGAAATGAATAAAAACGGCAATACGAAACATATAAGACGAAGCATTTTCATTATATTATGCTTGATATGTTTATTTAGATTGAGTCACTGTTATTTCTTGCCGGGATCTTCCATCTAAAAGATATAGATATAGCTTTCTATTTTTCTTTGTCTCATTACGAGCAGCGTTAAGTACAAGTTTATTCTCGGCAAAAATGTATTTAACAGTTAACCAGTCGGTAGTAGTTTCAATATAGTCTTTTCCCTCTGTCAAAAGGCCACTATCATTCCCGTTACCGTCATAATCTAGCACCTGTATATGAGTGATCCCCGTAGGCAAGTCATTACTTCCTTTTATATCTACCGTTTCCCCCTTACTTGATATTTTAATACTGGAGGGAAAACCGAAATCTTCTTCCGTTTCGCATGAGGAGCAAACCACTACGAAGATTAAACTGACGAAAAACAAAATTCTTTTCAGCATAGTAATAAGAATATTATTGACATGTGGTAATTAATTATAATATATTTATGGCAGTGTATTCCTTATTTCTCCCTACCTTGCCAAATGCTTTGATAATGCTGTAATTGCAATAAATAAAAGAATCTTCTTCATATATATGGTCTCAAACTCCTGCTGGCTCAAAGAAGGATTTTGTGTTAAAAGAAAACGTGAGCCAACTATGCCACGTCGTAAGTGATGGTCGTAGGAAACCATTAGGACAGATGTAACAATAGCAGCCCACGCTATATGCGTGAGAACCACTATGCTAACCCTTGTCCTGACTGAAAATTTCCTACGTTTTCACCTACAAGATAAGCATAACGTTTCTAATTTTTACAAAAATGTCTTGGACCGTCAATAGTCAATCCAAACACAAAATTACACAAAAGAGTTGGAACACAAAAATTCTGCGCCATAAAAATTCGCAAGTTCCTGAGAAAAAGAAAAAATAGGGTCAAAATGGCTTTTGGGGGTTCAAACCGGATAATGGTGCACACCCTTCATCCTTCAGCAGACATCGCACGCGATGTCCCTACGTATATATCTGTGGATCAGTCTTAAAATTGCGACGTGGCGTGCCACGTCTGCTGTAAATGAAGATATGATGCACCGAAAATACAGCTTATGCCGGCATGAGCGCTACGTAGCGGAGTATAAAAAATGGGGGATACACGTTTGTGCATCCCCGGATGGAACAAATATTTTATATATTGTCAGCTGTGCAGCATCTGGTTCACACGTGCCTGAACCAGTTCATAGTCGGCGCCTAACTTTGCCGCACGGCCGGGATTGTTGCCGTAGTCGCCATGTATCACTTCAAGAGCCTCGCGCTCGATGCGATCCTTGTCGGCCTGAGACATGGAAGCTGCAGAAGAATTAACTTTCTTTGATGCGGGAACCGCTTTGGAAGCCTCTGACGCAGCCGGCCTGAAGGCCTCTGCAGGCTCCTGCGCGATGATAGTGATGGAACGGAGAGCCACCGGCCTATTGTCTGTATTTGCCGCCACCGCCGCATATTTGCCTGAGAACTTAGCGGCAGCCGAGGCATCGGGAACTCCTATATCCGATCTGAGCGCAACTGCATTTTTGCCCGATGGCTTGGCGGGAGATGGAGTCGGGCCCAGATGGAACGCCGCAGCTACGATTATGGCCAAAGCAAAGACTGCCACGATGCCTGCAAGCCAGGCCACTCCCTTCAGAGCCCTGTCGCCGAGGCGCTCGCTTTCGGTCTCGGGGCCATTGTCAAACATTTCGGCCTCCAACGTAGTATTGAACTCTCTGTCGTAAAATTCCTTATCCGTCGGCAAAGGGTTGCCTGAAGACGGGGTTTCGTTTGGTGTTTTCATAGCTGTATGGGGATTAGGATTTAACTTTGAAACCAAAACGTGCGGATAAGGCTGCCGGTTTTGTCATAAGCGCCTTTTTTATAATTTATTAAGAATTTTATTGCAAAAAAGAGTCATAGTGCCAGCAGACTGCTACACAAGCGCAAACTCCCCCGCGACCCGGCGGGTCACAGGGGAGCGCAGTGAAGCCGGCAGTGCCGGTAGGTCACTTCATGAAGTCGGCCAGACGGGTGAAGAATGAAGGATCCTCGCCCGTGGTAAGATCTACGAGGCGTCCCTCGGGATTGATAATGGCCTTCGTCGGGAAGCCGGTGATGCCGTAAGCCTCGTAGAGGGCTCCATCATGCCCGTTGTAGACGTTCAGCCAGGGAAGATCATGCTTCTTCACTCCCTCGCGCCATTCCTCCTCAGTCTCGTTGCAATCAATGCCTATCACCACAAGACGGTCGCCATATTTCTGATAAGCCTCCTTCAGGGCCGGAAAACCTTTTATGCACCATCCGCACCAGCTGCCCCAGAAATCGAGCACCACCCATTTGCCACGGAAGTCGGAGAGGCTCACCATCTTCCCTGCGAGATCGGGCAGCGTGAATCCCGGAGCCTCGAGTTTGCCTGAAGCCACCTCGGCCTTTCTCGCATCCTCGTCGGCGCGCATCTGCAGCATCTTCTCCACTTCCTGATTGTAGAGTTCGGCGAAGGGCATAAGTATCGATTTCTTGGCCTCGGGGGTCATCTTGTCGTATAAAACCTTGAAATCGTCTCCGCTAAGCTCACGGATGATGAACGGCACGGCATGGCTATTGGGATTATCGGCCACAAACTTCTTTATCGCGTTGTCGTAGCGGTCGTTGATCTCCTTCAGCTGCTCTTCCGAGGCCGAGTCATCAGACATCACCATATTTATGTATTCCTGCTGTATAGGTCGGGTCAGGGCGGTGACTTCTGTGATGTCTTCCATCAAAGACGATCCCGACACCGAGAAATCAAGAGGATCGAAACTCCGGATGTCTACCTTCAGCACGTCTTCAGGCGAAGCGTAGAACTCAGGCTGCATGCTCGAAAGCGTCGGCGGCTCGATATTGTAGTATGCCGCACCGGCCGGATCAAGCCTCAGAGTAGCCACGCCGTTCTTCACCTCGAGCGTGTCATACACCTCTTTCAGATCTTCCTGCTGCTTTGCATTATAGATATTGTCAATCATGATGTGAGTGACCACCAGAGTTTTCTCCTGAAAACCCGAAGGAAGCTGAATCGTGACGCTTCCCTTGTCGCCTGAGCAGGAGGCCATAAAGAGGGCTATCGCTGCGATTGGAATTAATTTCTTCATTATCACAAATTTATAACGTTATTTTCTATGCTGCGGCATGGCATGGCGCCGCATGTATGTTTACTATTCGAGATTCACTTTTGTAGGAGGCACACCGGGAAGTTTATAAAAAATTATCAGCGAGCAGAAATCAATCTCCTGATTCCACAGATTGTCCTGATCACGCCCGCCGAGAAACGCCGAGAAGCCAACCCCTTCCTTGAGCAACTGCATAAGTCTCGAATCTGACTTGGGATAGAGCCATCCGATATATTCTCCACCTGCATACACCTTGACCTCGTCGGCCACAAGGCGGATATCAACCTTATCGCCGGGATTTAGTTTCCGACAGGCAGCCACTTCTTTTAGCCCGTTCACACACAATGACAGCACTTCGGCAGTATATCCTTCAAAGCGCGCTATCACATTCTTCATTCTCTCAGTATTCTCGCGCTCTCTTCGCTTCCTATCCTGCGATAGGGCACTTGACGCTGACGCGCGGTGCTTTTTCCTGCCTAACAACAATGATCCGGCGAGATATAGTAGGATAGGCCCTATTCCCATCGGGCCTATTCCTTTCATTGCTTTAAAAATGAAGAACGACATAGCACAACAATCGGGATTATTGAAATCTGTTGCGGTGCACCCTCTCGGGACGCCATTTGTTGACGGGAGCATGCTCCTTTTCCGGATAGCCTATCGGAATGAGAGAGAACGGAATGACTCCTTCAGGAAGCCTCAACACAGCGGATGCCGCCTCCATCCTGTCGGCATGAGGATAAAGGCACGTCCATACGGATCCCAGCCCCAGAGCGTGGGCTGCCAGAAGAATGTTTTCTGATGCCGCCGCCACGTCCTGCACCCATAGGGTGGAATCATCGCCCTCAAGAAAGCGCGCGGCATTGCCGCAAACAGCGATTGCAAAAGCAGCGCCGGCCGTCATCTTGGCGTATGGGAGAGCATCGGCGAGAGCCCGCAGAATCTCCGCATCGTCGATCAGAATAAACTCCCAGGGCTGCATATTCACCCCCGAGGGTGCACTCATTCCGGCACGCACCACAGCCTCCTTAACTGAATCGTCTACAGCGCGGTCGGAAAACCGCCTTATGCTCGTGCGGGTCAGAATGTTCTGATAAGCCGCATTATTTTCAAACAATGACATTTCCATATATAATTTTTTTCATCAAATCAATATCACTCTGCTCCGGGGTCCTTCAGGATCGTGCCGTGAGAAACGTAGCGCTACCACTGAGCCTGAACTTGCCGAGAACCGCCGGCAGCAGCACTGTCTCACCCGCTTTCAGCCCCATTTCTCCATCTTCATAATCCAACGTTGCCTCTCCGGCAAGACACATCAGCACCGTGAATGAATCCTCGCCATATTCAAAACTCATCGCTCCCTCGAGAAGCAGACGGCTCACCGTGAAATGCCCACATTCCGCTATCAAGGCATCAGCAACCGAATCGTCGGGAGGTGTGGTCTTATAGTCATCATAAACCGTATAGTCTATGGCATCGCAGGCCTGCTCCGTATGCAGTTCGCGGGCATTTCCGTGGGCGTCGCGACGATCGTAGTCGTAGATGCGATATGTGATGTCGCTCGATTCCTGAATCTCAGCCAGCAGATTGCCGGCGCCTATGGCATGAACCCTTCCCGCAGGAAGAAAAAAGACATCTCCGGCGTGAGAGTCATGCACGGCGAGAGCATCCTCTATCGTATTGTCGGCCACCATCTCTACGTATTCCTCAGGAGTGAGTTCACGATTGAGCCCGGAATAAATCCTTGCGCCCTTGTCAGCATCGATGATATACCACATCTCGGTCTTTCCCAGTGAGTCGTGGCGCTCCTTAGCTAACGCATCGTCGGGATGCACCTGCACCGAAAGATTGTCGGCGGCATCTATAATCTTGACAAGAAGCGGAAACTTCCCGTCGTAGCGGGCAAAAACCGACTTGCCGAGCAGTTCCGGACCAAAGCATTCGATTAGTTCCGAAATCTTCATGCCCCTGTAAGGGCCCTCCGCAACCACCGACTCATGCCCCGGCAAAGCCGATATCTCCCAGCTCTCGCCAATATTCGGCTCGGACTGCACCACTCCCTTTAAGCGGCAGATCTTCTCGCCGCCCCATATCACGCTCTTTAGATAAGGCACGAATCTGATAGGCTCTTTCTTAATCATCGAGCGCCTCCTTTCTGTCTATCATGGCTAGCGCGAAGGAATATGCCCCGGCCGAGATGGCTTGGCTGGCTCCCAATCGAGAGATCATCACCCCGATACGCTTCATGTCGTCATATTCCACCGTCAGGCTGGTGCCTCTGACCGGCAACCTCTTCGTGTTGCCCCTTGCAAATTTCTCGAACTCAGCCGGATCGTCGAGATCGAAGACCTCCATCTGCACCCGGCGCACCCTGTCGCCGCCGAGCGTGGAGAGTTCAGACCGCAGTTCCTTCATGAGCGACGGCATTATCCAGTGTGCGGCAGCCGTGATTCCTCCGCCTATGACAATAAGGCCATCCACAAGCTGCGCCGCTACCGCCATGGCGCTGCCGGCCACCTCGCCAAACTCCGCGAATGCCTTTCTTGCCGCCTCGGCGTTTCCTGCCCGCTTGCCGTCGGCAATCTCGCAAATCTCCTTCGGCTCGAAGTTATGTCCGTAGTCGCCCGAAGCCTCGGCATACACCCGCTTGATGGCACGCACGGCCACGCCTTCCTCCACTATGATGCCTTGCTTCATCTTGTGCGGAAGGCTAAATGTCTCCACGCATGAGTTGTCTCCCCGGTTGAGCTGCCCGTTCACCACTATTCCGACGCCGAAACCAGTGCCGAAAGTGTAGCCGAGCAGATTGCGGAAACGTTTTGAGCTTCCGGCCTCGGCCAGACGGTGATTCACCTCGGGGAGTGCTCCGCACAGAGCCTCGCCGTAGGCGAAGAGATCGCCGTCGTTGTTGATGAAGACCGGAATCCCGAACTCATTCTCAAGCATAGGCCCCAGTGCCACCCCGTCACGAAACGAAGGAAAATTCGGCAGATATCCGCCTATGATACCATTGGGATAGTCAGCCGGGCCCGGAAATGCGAAACTTATCGCCACGGGTTTCTCATCGAGCGAATCTATCACCTCCCTGAAGCCCTTCACCATTGTGTCGAGGCAAAGGTCAAGATCGCCGGCATTTGAAGGATAGGTGATCGGCTCCGTGATATATTTGCATCCGCGCATGGCGCCGAATACGAAATTCGTGCCTCCGGCATCGAGCGTGATGACTGTTCTGTCGTCGTGTTTATACATGATTGATTGGAATATTTTAAAGTTCGCAGGTTAGTGGTTAAATGTCTGAGAGGAGGATTTTGTTTAAAATTAATGAGATCTACGAGACAAATCCTCAACCATTATCTCAGCTTCGGCCAGCCGTCTTCCCATACCAGTTCCCTCAGATAGAGCCGGCTCGCTCCGTTGAGGCGTTTATCGTAGCCGTGGGCGGCGAAATACCATTTGCCGTCGAAGTCATATACGCTGCAATGCCCCACGCCGCTATATTCCGGGCTTTCGGCCACGAGCACAGTTCCCCCGGCGGCAGCCATATCGTTTCCGTCTCTGTCAAGATAAGGGCCTTCCACATTCCGGCTTCGCCCCACTGCAGTCTTATAGTTGCTGTCGAGCCCCTTGCAGCAGTAGTCATAACTCACGAAAAGATAGTAATATCCATCGTGATAGACTATAAACGGAGCTTCGATAGCGTTGGTATTGGCATGCGGCTGGAGATGGGCCACCGATTCGGGAAGCCGGCGGCGGGCTATGGTCGTGGGCTTACCTTTAGGAGTCTTCAAATCTTTTTCAAGCGCCACGAGCTGAATGCCGTCCCAGAAAGAGCCGAATGTGAGCCAGGGATTCCCGTCTACGTCGATTATCACATTCGGATCAATAGCGTTCCAGTCTGTCACCCCCGGCTCAGACATTATCACCATTCCCTGATCCTCCCACTTATAGTCGGGAGAAGCGGGATCGAGCGTAGCGTTGGTGGCCACGCCTATCGCCGAGATATTCTTGCCGAATGTGGAGCAACTGTAGTAGAGCCACCATCTGTCGCCTACCCTGATCACATCAGGAGCCCATGTATGCCCCTTATATTCAGGCACCGGAGCCTTAGCCCATTCCGGCACCGGATCGAGGGGCGACTTCTCCCTGTTCCACGTCTTCATGTCGGAAGACGACATCATGCTTATCCCCCATCCGGTGGTGAACATATAATATTTTCCGTTCTCACGTGCTATCACGGGGTCGTGGACATCGGGATATTGAGGGTCGAACTCATATTGTCCCCGCCTGCGTGTTGGCGCCAATGTGGAGAGAACGAAATCCACCACTCCCGCCGTGGCCTCCTCATGATGGCGATAGTCGGAAAATCCGTGATTGCCCCCTTCAATCACGAGCTGCCGGCATTTATCATACTTCTCGGCAGCCTTATCCACGCCTCCGGCCACTATGAAGTCTTTATCGCCGTAGACCATGAATACATCTCCTTCGTAGCCTCCTATGGTGCCGAACACATCCAGACCGTTGATCTTCTCATAATAATTGCGTCCGAGCTTCATCCCCATCACCTCTTGCGGACGGCCGCCGTCGGCGTCAAACTTTTCGAGCATGGCCGGAGCCGTGGCCGGGATGGTGAAGGCGGGATATACAAGCACGAGCGACCTGTAAAGGTCAGCGTTAGCAGCGGCAGTAAGCGAGGCTACGAGCCCTCCCTGACTGCATCCCAAAAGCGCCACACGCTCAGGATCGATGAAATCCCACGATCGCGCCATAGCCGTGACATCCTCAAGATTTTCCTTCTCGGTGAAGACAGTCATGTCGGTGGTGGCTCCCTCGCTCTTTGACCGGTTGCCGCCCCCGCAGAAGTCGAAGATATAACTTGCCACTCCCCTCATGGCCAGACTTTCGGCAAAATCTTTCGGCTCAAGATGTGAACTGTTGTAGCCGTGAGCCATTATCACGACAGGCAGTTTCCCTGCCGCGCCATTCGGCATGTATAGTTTTCCCCAGATATCCTTTCCGTCGCGGGTGGTGCAATGTATCTCCTTAGTGTGGAATGGATCATTCACATCCGGAAAGTTCTTGGCCTTCATCGTATAGTCAGGAAAATCCTGCAGACGATTGCGCAGGAACACCGCGAGATCGCCACGGCGGTCTTTAAACTGACAGCCGAGCCATGCCCTGGCGAGGCGCGAAAAGGAACCGCCGAATTTCTCATGAAAAGTGCCTCCGTGTCCCGCCCGCAGCTGATTGGCAAGCGCCACGGGAACGTTATCAATCCTGGCATAGTCGGCAAGGGCATTCAGATATGCCATATCGCCCTCACCGCCCACAATGTAAAGTACGGGGCAATGCAGGGCATCGAGCGACTCTTTCGTAGCGCCGGCCATTTCCAGATCGCCCATGCCGGAATTGAACATGATGCACGTCTTCACACGAGGATCGCCGCAATTTGCCATCACCTGCGCTCCACCACAACTTTGTCCGGCCAGACCTACATACTCCATATCTATTTTCCTGAAGTATTCGCTCGAAGGATCGCTGTTGCTTTCCTGCGCCCAGTCGATAGCCCTCACCATATCGCCGGTTGGCGATGTACGGAGCTGACGGTCGGAGATACTGTCTTGCATCTCGCCGAGGGCGATCACGAGATACCCGTAGGAGGCCACATCGTTGAGCAACCTTTCAAAGGGCAGCGACGTGTCTTGACAGCCACCGTTGGCAAACACTATCAGCGGCAGCGGTCCGGAGGCCGTCACGGCGCTGTCCATATCTGCAGGCCTATACAGAGTGAATCCCGGCAGACTCTTTTCAGCGACTGCCACCGCCTTCATGGGGCCGCTGCCGCCTTCATCAATTATTTTTCTCTCAGGTGCACCCCAGACCATAATGGCCAGCGACAGGCACCATATTGCAACCAACGCTCTTTTCATATCATGTTCAGTTATTACCCACTTATATATAATATATATCATATATATAATATATACACACTCTTAATTTCAGACTACAAATATACTAATTTTTATTTTACCCGACAATTAACCCGCCGATTTTCATAAAAATCCAATCAATCATCCTCTCGCAGCGCACTGCCACTCGAAAATCAGACTGCCAGTCGAAACAAAAAAAGAGGCCGTGTTAAAACACGACCCCGATAGAAAAAATAAAATATTCAGGTGTCACACAAGGGTTGCGGGAGGGCGGAAGGGGCGAATGATACGAATTTTAATAAAAATGAGAGGACGAAATCATCGCAAGATCGGAAATAGCATCTAAATGAGGAGTATTTTCAACCATATCCGAATACTTTTTATTAACTTTGCAATTAAAGAAGACTTGGCGCTGGCCATACTCGTGAATATGCCAATCTGAAATAATCAATATAACCCGAACAACATGAAAAAACTCCATGCACTCCTCTCACTCACCCTTCTCTCGGCGCCGCTGACGCTTACGGCACAGTCAGACGCCTATCCCGAGGGCACCACACCCAACGAACACAACATATCAGGTGCCGACTATCCGCGCATCGGCGCCGACAAGCGCGTCCACTTCAAGGTGTATGCCCCCGACGCGCAGAAAGTGGAGATCTCTTTCCGCGGAGAGATGACCAAAGGCGATGACGGCAACTGGACTCTCGTCTCGAAAGAGCCGGAAGTGGAGGGCTTTCATTATTATCAGGTGATAGTAGACGGCGTTGCCTCGGCCGACCCCAACGGTAAACCTTTCTTCGGAATGGGAAAATGGGTTAGCGGCATCGAGATTCCCGAAGGGGAAGCCGGCGACTATTACGCAGTGAAAGACGTGCCCCACGGAAATGTGTCCCGCAGCAAATATTATTCCGACATCAGAAAGGAATGGCGCGACTGCGTGGTCTACACCCCTGCTGAATACGACAGCAATCCCGACAAGCGGTATCCGGTGCTTTATCTGCAGCACGGCATGGGTGAGAACGAATCGAGCTGGGCAGCCCAGGGAAAGATGAACCTCATCATGGACAACCTGATTGCCGAAGGAAAGGCGAAGCCGATGATCGTGGTGATGGACAATGCAAATATCGAAGTGTTCCGTCCGGAGCCGGGCGAAAGCATGCCCGATGCCATGAAGCGCTTCGGAGGAGACTTCCCGGGAATACTCGTGAACGAGATAATCCCGCATATCGACAGCAAATACCGCACTCTCACCGACCGCGACCACCGCGCCATGGCCGGGCTCTCGTGGGGCGGCCTGCTCACCTTCAACACGGCTCTCAACAATCTCGACAAGTTCTCGCATATCGGAGCATTCAGCGGAATGGGCCACATAGATCTCAACAATCTTGACACCGTCTACAACGGAGCATTCAAAGACCCTAAAGCATTCAACGACCAGGTGCATGCCTTCTTCATGGGCATAGGTTCGGAAGAGGGCCCGGAAAGGGTGAAGAATCTCAGCGACGGACTCAATGCGGCGGGAATCAACAACGTCTTCTACCTCTCGCCGGGCACAGCCCACGAGTTCCTGACCTGGCGCCGCTGTCTGAAGGAATTCCTCCCGATGCTTTTCAACGACAAATGATCACCGACCGGATATGCTACGCACAACCCTAACATTTCTTACGGCCACAGCCCTGACGCTGGGCATCACGGCCGACGGCATGGCCCGGAAAAAGGCTCAGCCCGACCTTAACCCCTATTTCACCGCAAGCACAACCACTGCCGCCACCCCCGACAGCGAAGGCTTCATCAGGCGCTGGCTGATACTTGAACCTATAGAGAAGCCCAACCGCTCAAACACTGTCTTCACCGACAGCTATCTGCGCGAAGTATTCAACAACAAGGCTTTTTCCGGAGCCACCTTGCCCCGCGACGGGGAGAAAGTGAAATTCGACAAGGAGACCCTCAGGTGGCATTCGCTCGACAGCGAGAAGTTTAACGTAAAACTTTTCCGCTTCGCCACTCTGCTCGAGAAGCCGCACTACGGAGTTATATTCCTGGTGGCCACGGCCATCGACTGCGAGGAAGATATTCCTGACGTACGTTTGTCTGTGGGTTCCAACTCCGCCTCAATGTGGTGGATCGACGGCGAGGAAGCACTGCTGCTCTCTGGCGACAGGCGAATGGTGCAGGACGACTGCATGAGCCGCCGCCTGACGCTGCACAAGGGTCGCAACATCATCAGAGGAGCCATCATCAACGGCCCGGGAATGAGCGACTTCTGCGTCAGATTTCTCAATGAAAAAGGTGAACCTGTAGACAACTTCACCGTCAGCACTAAATAAACCGGATTTTTTCGTTTGCACATAAGATGAAACACAGCATAATTCTCACCGGCTGCCTGCTTGCTGCCTCGGGCATTGCCGGAAACTGCTTCGCCCAGACCGGCGAGCCATACATCCACGACCCGTCGACCATTATGAAATGCGACGGCAAATATTACACTTTCGGCACCGGCGGCGGTGGCCTGATATCGGAAGACGGCTACACCTGGCACGGCGGCGGGGTGCGTCCGGGAGGAGGAGCTGCCCCTGATGCCGTCAAGATAGGCGACCGTTACCTGATCGCATACAGCGCCACAGGCGGCGGCCTGGGAGGAAGCCACAAGGGAAGCGTGCTCACAATGTGGAACAAGACGCTTGATCCCGAATCGCCCGACTTTGAATATTCCGAACCTATAGAAGTGGCATCCTCGCTCGACGGTGACGACTGCGACGCTATCGATGCAGGACTGCTGCTCGACCCCGTCACGGGACGACTCTGGTGCACCTACGGCACATACTTCGGATTTATCCGCATGGTGGAGCTCAACCCTGCCACCGGAGCCCGCGTGGAAGGGAATGAGCCTATCGACGTGGCTATAGACTGCGAGGCCACGGATCTAATCTACCGCAACGGATGGTATTATCTGCTCGGCACCCACGGCACCTGCTGCGACGGCCCCAACTCCACCTATAATATCGTGGTGGGCCGTTCGCGCAACGTCACCGGCCCATATCTCGACAATGTGGGGCGCGACATGCTCGCCGGCGGCGGCAGGATGGTTGTGGCGGCCGGTAAGCGCCGGACAGGGCCCGGACATTTCGGCCGATTCATAGAGGAAGACGGCGTGGAGAAAATGTCGTGCCATTTCGAGGCGGATTTCGACCGGGGCGGAAGAAGCGTGCTGGCAGTGTTGCCACTGCTCTGGAAAAACGACTGGCCCGTAGCAGGAGAGCCTTTTGAGGAAGGGGTCTACGAGATTGAATCTGAACGCCGAGGCTACGCGCTGGAACTTGCTGTAGACTTCGTGAGAATACCCCACAAGATGTTCCGCTTCTGGGAAAAGACCGAGGAGCCGGTGGTTCCCATCGAGTCGCAGACCCTGGCCGACGTTCAGGACGGTTGGAGCGACGGCGAGATAGAGGTGCGCATCGGCGACTATATGTTCCGCCCTCACCAGAAGTGGGCCGTGGTGGCTGTGCCCGAGGCCGGAGGCTATCTGGGCGCTCCTTACTACAAGATCCTTATCGACGGCACCGACCGGGCGCTGACCGCCACCGCCGACAGGGAGGTGACAAGCCTACCCTCCTTCACCGGCGCCGACGAGCAGCTGTGGAGAATAGAACAGCTCACCGACGGCACCTATCGCATCATGCCCAAGAAAGTGCCCGGATGCGACACTCAGCTCGCACTCATATCAATTGCCGACAGCACGCCATCGCTCGGAGAATTTGACATGAACAGCGACAACTCAAAGTGGAATTTCAGAAAGCGTTGAGTTCATCATTTTAAAAACAGCCGGCCCGACCGCTACATCATATCAATTATAAAGAGTGAAAAGAGACAGTAATATCGTATGGCGCGGCAGCCGCATCGCAGCCGCCATAGTCATCGCGGGCACATCAGCCGCAAGCGCACAGAATCCGATAATCCACAACCAGTTTACCGCCGACCCCACGGCGCGAGTGTTTGAGGGGAAGATGTATCTCTATCCCTCGCACGACATTCCGAGCCCCGTGGAGCGGCTCAACGACTGGTTCTGCATGGAGGATTATCATGTGTTCTCTTCAGCCGACCTCACCGACTGGGAAGATCATGGCGTCATACTCACCCAAGACAGCATTCCCTGGGTGGAGCCGGGGTCGTATGCCATGTGGGCGCCCGACTGCGTGAGCAAGAACGGAAAGTATTACTTTTATTTCCCCGCAGCCCCCAAAGCTCCGGCAAAGGGTTTCGCCATAGGAGTGGCCACCGCCGACTCACCCGCCGGCCCCTTCACTCCTCTTGACGAGCCTATCGAGGGAGTCAGGGGCATCGATCCCTGCGTGCTTATCGACGATGACGGCCGGAGCTACATATTCTGGAGCGGAATGGGATTGTCGGGTGCACCACTCGCCGATGACATGACGCATCTGGCAGACGCACCGGTGAAGATTGAAGGACTTCCCGAAGGATTCAAGGAGGGCCCGTTCGCTTTCAAACGCGATGGACGATATTATTTCACCTTCCCCTGGGTAAGGGAGAAAGAGGGCACCGAGACATTGGCATACGCCATGTCTGACAACCCTTTGGGGCCCTACGTGTTCAAGGGATTGATCATGGAAGAGTCTCCCACTGGATGCTGGACCAATCACCATTCCATAGTTGAATATGAAGGCGACTGGTATCTATTCTATCACCACAACGACTATTCGCCGGAGATGGACAAACGGCGCTCGGCACGAATAGACCGCATCACATTCAATGCCGACGGCACTATCAACAAAGTAACGCCTACGCTTAGGGGCGTGGGCACTACCAACGCCCGCCGCCACATTGAACTTGACCGATACTCAGCCATCAGCCCGGAGAGCGCAGCCATCGACTTCGTGAATCCGGACAATAAGTTTGAGGGATGGAAAACCATGCTCGGAGATAAAGGCGCATGGGTGAGATATGACCGTGTGGACTTCGGCAACGAGCCTGCAGGCAACATTGTGGCCAGGGTGCGAAGCCGCGAAGGAGGAACGCTGAAAGTGACCGGAAGCGGCTCTGCCCGGGAGATGGCGACCATAGCCGTTCCCGCCACCGGCGAAGAGTGGATGGAGATAACGACGCCGCTGGTGTACTCTCCCGCCGGAGTAGCCGACCTGACCGTGACGCTCAGCGACGGATCAGCGGCCGAAATAGACTGGATTTCGTTCCCCCTCTGACCCGTCATATTCAAATCAATCAGTGTCTCAGCCTGTCGATGGAGCATGTGAAGCGGCATGCCGGAAACCGGGTGCATGCCACAAACTCGCCGCGATCCCCCTTGCGCACTGTAAGCGGCGCACCGCAACGCGGACAGACACCGCTCTCCATACGCTCTGAAGCAGCCCGCGAAGCAGCAGCTACCAGGCCATTATGCGCCCGGCGGGCGGCCGGGTCGGAGATGTTGGCAGCGCGGATGGCTTCGGCCACCTGACGCATGGAGTCACGCCCGATCACCCTCGGGCGGCGCCGCAGTTCATCATTGAGGCCGGAGAGTAAACTGACGAAGACATGCCCGTCGAGGCGCACCTCGCGCTTGGGATTCCACCAGCGCCGCTTGCGCCGCTCGCTTGGAATAAGGGTGCGCCGGATATGCTTGTCGGGCAGGAGAGTGCGCTCCACCACGATATCATCGGCCTTGATGTCGAGACGCCAGGCATCGGTGAAGATGATGGCCGAGAAGAAAAATTGACCATCGACTTTCGGCAGAAGCCGCCGCAACGCACGGATGTGCGACCTATTCTGCAATATCGGATTGAAGAATGACCGGGATTGCGACGAAAGGTGCTGCTGCCAGTATTGTGCCGTCTCATGCCCTGATATGCGCCCTGCATGGCTTTTGGTCTCGATCACGAAGATGCCTCGCGTAGACACCACTATGTGATCTATCTGCGAAGTACGGCCCCCGGCGGCAGGCAGCATCACATCGTTGAGAACGATGAAGTCACGCTTGCGCAGGCGCGAAAGCTCGCGGCTCACTTTCCGCTCGCCCTGCCGGCCTTTTCTCGCCGCCCTGCCCCTACGCCACCATAGCGCTACGAACAGAGGCAACGCCACCGTGACGATTCCGGCGAGAAACGCGGCCGCTATCTTCCAATTGCTCCAGAACTCCTGCATACGAATATAAAACGGCCGCTCCCCTCCCGATGTTGCACGCGGCCACTCTTATTACGACAAAGGCGACGGGCCATCTCAGGAAAGAGATGACCCGCCGATAACTTTGGATTCAACGGACATCAGTCCGGTTCTTCCACGAAATCGTCTTTGCCTACGCCGCAGACAGGGCATACCCAGTCTGAGGGAATATCTTCAAACGCTGTTCCGGGAGCTATGCCGCTTTCGGGGTCTCCCACTGCCGGATCATAGATCCAGTCGCATACTTCACATCTGTATTTCTTCATAGTTTGTAAAATTTAAAGTTTATAAGCATAACCATTTCACCTCCCCGATGGTTTAATAAATATCAGAAAATATTCAAAACAGTAATAAAAACATAAAAAACATGGATAGATACCAGGAAGTGATAGCCGCCTCGAAAGTGAGCGGCAATGATGAGGAAGTTAAGGCTGAAGTGAAGAAGATTGCTGAAGGCGCCTCGAAATACGCCTCGAAAGAGGTGTATGAATTCCTCCTCCACAGCATCGACCTCACCACACTCTCTACCGACGACAGCGTGAAGAGCGTGGTAGCCTTCACCGAGAAAGTCAATAATTTCGACAGCGATTATCCTCAGTATCCCAACGTGGCCGCAATCTGCGTCTATTCCAACTTTGCCGAAGTGGTGCGCAACACTCTCGACGTTCCGGGCGTAGACGTGGCTGTGGTGGCCGGCTGCTTCCCCAGCGCACAGACCTTCATCGAGGTGAAGGTGGCAGACGTGGCCATGGCCGTGCTCGGCGGTGCCGACGAGGTGGATATCGTCTTTCCGGTAGGGTTGTATAAGGACGGCGACTATGAAGGCCTCTGCGACGAGATAATCGAGATGAAGCGGGCCGCGCGCGGAGCACGCCTGAAGGTGATACTCGAGACCGGCCTGCTCAAGACCGCCGAAGACATACGCCGCGCATCGTTGCTGGCCCTCTACAGCGAGGCTGACTTCCTGAAGACCTCGACGGGCAAGATCTATCCCGGCGCGAGCCTCGAGGCGGCCTACGTGATGTGCCGCTGCATTAAGGAGTATTATGAGAACACAGGCCGCAAGGTAGGCTTCAAATGCTCGGGAGGAGTGCGCTCCACCGAGGAAGCGCTCGCCTACTATGCAGTTGTGAAAGAGGTGCTGGGCGACGAATGGCTCTGCCACGACCTCTTCCGCATCGGCGCAAGCTCGCTTGCCAACGCCGTGCTCTCCAGCCTCGAGGGTGAGGAAGTGAAATATTTCTGATTTTTTTGCAACAACCAACGTTAAAAAAGATGCTTCTCCGGCCGGGGGAGCATCTTTTCGGCGTTTTTTTTTGCCGTCTTGAAAATAGTGATTAACTTTGCAGTCCCAATCTGCATGGTGACAGGTTTCTCACCCTTGTAGTATAAAACTATTTTTAATACAACCATATATGTTGCCAAACACAAATGTCATCACGAAAGACAGCGTGGTGGTAAGATTTTCCGGTGATTCCGGCGACGGCATGCAGCTCGCCGGCAACATTTTCTCGAACGTCAGCGCCGGGGAAGGGAATGCCATCTCCACTTTCCCCGATTATCCGGCCGAGATCCGCGCCCCGCAAGGCTCGCTCAGCGGCGTGAGCGGATTTCAGGTGCATATCGGCAAGGGTGTGCACACCCCGGGCGATAGCGCCGATGTGCTCGTGGCCATGAATCCGGCGGCCCTGAAGACCAACCTCCGCTATCTGAAGAAGGGGGGAATCGTGATCTGCGACAGCGACACCTTCCGCCCCGCCGACCTGAAGAAGGCGGAATTCGCCACCGACGACCCTGTGGCGGAATTGGGCATAGATCCGGATCACATAATGCTCGTGCCGATGACCACCATCCTGAAGGCCACGCTCGCCGATAGCGGAATGGATCAGAAGGCGATGCTCAAATGCAAGAATATGCTCGCGCTCGGCATCGTGTGCTGGCTTTTCGACCGCCCCGTGGAGAGCGTGCTGGCCAAGCTGAAGGCAAAGTTCGCAAAGAAGCCCGCCGTCTATGAGGCCAATGCAAAGGTAGTGGAGGCCGGATGGAACTACGGCCACAACACTCACGCCTCGATGCCAACCTACCGCATCGAGACCGAGCCCACTCAGCCCGGCATCTACACCGACGTAAACGGCAACACTGCCACTGCATGGGGACTCATTCTGGCTTCGGAGAAGAGCGGCCTGCCACTCTTCCTCGGAAGTTACCCCATCACTCCGGCCACCGACATACTTCATGAACTGGCCAAGCGCAAGGATCTGGGCGTGAAGGCATGCCAGATGGAAGACGAAATCGCCGGCGTGTGCTCGGCCATCGGAGCTTCCTACGCCGGCAACCTCGCCGTCACTTCCACCTCGGGCCCGGGCCTGGCGCTGAAGAGCGAGGGCATAGGCCTCGCGGTGATGGCCGAACTCCCCCTGGTGGTGATCGACGTGCAGCGCGGAGGCCCATCGACAGGTCTGCCCACAAAGACCGAGCAGACCGACCTGATGCAGGCACTCTACGGACGCAACGGTGAATCGCCCGTGTGCGTGCTGGCTGCGGCGAGCCCCACCGATTGCTTCACCATGGCTTTCGAGGCCGCGCGCATCGCGCTCGAGCATGTCACCCCCGTGATACTGCTCACCGATGCCTTCATAGCCAACGGCTCGAGCGCATGGCGAGTTCCCGAGGAGAAGGATTTCCCCGAGATAAAGCCCCCGTTTGTGAGCAAGGAGATGATCGAAAGTGGCTGGACTCCATATATGCGCAACCCGGAGACACTTGCGCGCTATCTGGCCATCCCCGGCATGGAGGGTGCCATGCACCGTGTGGGCGGTCTGGAGAAGGACGCCGTCACGAGCGTGATCTCAACTGACGGTGCCAACCATGAGAAGATGGTGATGACACGCCTGCGCAAAGTGCAGAACATAGCCACCGACATACCCCTGCTTCAGATTCAGGGCGACAAGCAGGCCGACACTCTCCTCATAGGCTGGGGAGGCACTTACGGACACCTGCTCACCGCCACCGAGCAGCTTTGCGAAGGAGGCACCCCGGTGGCTCTGGCCCACTTCCGCTACATCAATCCCCTCCCCGCCAACGCTTTGGAGGAAATCAGGAAATATCGCAACGTGATAGTGGCCGAGCTCAACACAGGCATGTTTGCCGACTATCTGCAGCAGAAACTTCCGGCCGTCGACATCAAGCGCATCAACAAGATAGAAGGTCAGCCCTTCATGGTGTCGGAAATCGTAGACGGAGTAAAGCGACACATCAACAATAACTAAAAGCCCGCGACATCAAGTTATGGAAACGAATCAGTGCCAATTCGCCCCCGGCGACTACAAGAACGGCGCAAGCGTGCGCTGGTGTCCCGGCTGCGGCGACCACGCCATACTCAACACCCTCCACAAGGCAATGTCACGCCTCGGAGTAGCCCCGAAAGACACCGTTGTGGTGTCGGGCATAGGATGCTCCTCGCGCCTACCTTATTATATGAACACCTACGGCATGCACACCATCCACGGACGCGCTGCCGCCATCGCCACCGGAGTGAAGACCTCGCGTCCCGACCTCACGGTGTGGCAGATATCGGGCGACGGCGACGGCCTCGCCATCGGAGGCAACCACTTCATCCATGCCGTGCGCCGCAACGTGGACATCAACATGCTGCTCCTTAATAATAAGATCTACGGTCTCACCAAGGGGCAATACAGCCCTACATCGGCCCGCGGCTCAGTCACCAAGTCGAGCCCCTACGGCACCACCGAAGACCCCTTCATCCCTGCCGAACTCTGCTTCGGGGCCCGCGGCAACTTCTTCGCCCGCTCGTTTGACGTCGGACTCGACATCAGCGTCGACGTGATGGAGGCGGCCGCCCGACACAAAGGAACTTCGGTGGTGGAGATACTGCAGAACTGCGTAATATTCAACAACGGCATCCATGCCAACATAGTGGACAAAGAGGTGCGCGACGACCACACCATCTATCTGCGACACGGCGAGAAGATGCTCTTCGGGAAAGATCTTCAGAAAGGTCTGGTGCAAGACGGCTTCAGCATCAAGGCAGTCACCATAGGCGAAGATGGCTACACGCTCGACGATGTGCTGGTGCACGACGCACACTGCGAGAGCAACTTCCTGCATCAGCAGCTCGCCATGATGGATGGAGTCTCACTTCCGCTCGCACTCGGAGTGATACGCGACTTTCAGGCTCCCACCTACGAGGCCGAGGTTGAGGCTCAGGTGAAGGAAGTGAAAGGCCGCAAGAATTTCTCATCACTCCGCGACATGGTGCTTTCCACTCAGGAAACCTGGAAAGTGGAATAAAAAAGCTTAAAAATATCCGATTCGGCGAAAAAAACGGTAAAAAGTGCCCAATTTTTTGCACAACCATTAAAAAGTTGTGCAAAAATCGCCGAAAAATTTCGGTATGTCAAATTTTTATATTAGTTTTGCACCCGGAAACAAATAAACCACAATAATAATTTCTAACTCAAAACTATCAAGATTATGTCTGATATCGAAAACAGAGTAAA
>CAYPGW010000033.1:0-32283 GCA_964410515.1 uncultured Sangeribacter sp.
CTATACCTATATAGGTTTGAGCGGAGAGAGAGGATGAGCAGGTCAGGACTTGTCGGAGCGATATAGTCTGTAAACGGTAAAGGCTATCATCGCCACGGCGCAGCCGAGTATGATGATGACGGGCCATCGGGTGGAAGTGGGGTTGCGGATACGGATTTCAGAATTTGTGGCAGTCACCTCATTTTTGATGGCAGCGGAATGATTGCCGACGGAATCTGCGGTTTGTTTAAGAGATGCATCGGTAACAGATCCGGCCGATAGGCGTCCTATCTTGACAACAGCGGGATATGGCCTGACAGATATCGGATTCACGCTGTTCCCGGTGGTAATGGTATCGGTGGCCGTTGAGTCCGGAGGAAGGAATGTGATTGTCAGATCGGATATGTCGAGATATCCCGATTTGGAGGTTGTCAATTCGAGGCCGGAGCCTACGGAGTCTTTTGCCGTCTCGAGAGCGGCCACAGACTCGGTGGCTGCCGTCTCCGTCATGACGGGATGAGATGCCCGGCACGAGCATAGGCTGAGCAGCAATGCGAGGCAGATTGTGAGTAAATATTTCATAATTGATCTATGGTGAATGATGGACATGCCTTGTTTGCGAATTCGTTGTGGCAATGCACAGTGGCATTGTACTTGCGCTTGAGATACGTGACAAGAGATCTGAGCGCGTTGCGCTGAGATGGAGTGCGCGTATCTGTCGGGTTGCCGTCAGCATCGAGTCCGCCGACGTATACGATGCCGATTGAGTGGGCGTTCTGCCCTTTGCAATGGGCACCGATTTTGTCGAGAGGACGACCTTCTTCTACCGTACCATCAAGGCGAATCAGATAGTGATATCCGATATCGGCGAAGTTGCGATCGTGCACGTGCCATGAGCGCACTTGATCCACCGTGTAGTCTTTCCCTTGCCTGGTGGCCGTGCAGTGCAAGATGATCTTATCAATGCGGCGGGTGCAAGGCTTAGACATCATCGGGGAGCCTGAATGTCCGAGCGCGGCTAAGGTCTTCGGGCCGGCGATACCGTCTACAGTCAGTCCATGATCGGCTTGGAATGTCTTGACAGCTTCTTCAGTAATTGAGCCGAAAATGCCGTCAGGGATAAGGCACAGGGCAGTCTGAAGCACTTTTACGTCAGTACCGCGGTCTCCGCGCTTGAGGCATGTCAGTGGCATGGTATACCGAGCAGCTCCATTCTGCGGACAAGGATTTCGTCGAGACGTTCCATCGCGCGGAACTCCTCGATCATGAGTTCCTGCTGTTCCGGAGGGAGCAGAGCGAAACGCTCTGTCCTGAAAAATCGGTCGAAATTTACGAGATGTGCGCGGTTGCGACGCTGCTGCTCCGCAAGCCTGATTTCAAATTTCTTCATCTTTGGAGAGAGATTTGGGTTGGTTGATATTTATTTTGAGATTAAGCAGAGAACCTGCTATGGCAATGAGCTTTGCGAAAACGATCAGCGTGAAATTAGACAGTTCGCCTACGGGCGGCCGAAAAAAGTCATATATGAGCATGGCCACTGCAACGATGATGAGCACAATGCCGAGAATCTGACGGTTAGTTTTGAAAGAGGGGCAGTTCATGAGGAGTATTGATAATTGAGAATAATGAAGCGTTCTCAGTGCGAATATAGATAGTATCAAGTAAGGGATAAAAGACACTACAATATACCCGATACATCCAGCAGCGAGGCACCGGAGTATGGTTTCCGCTCGCATCCGATATAAAGTGTATCAAAGGCATCAGTGCCGTCGGTGCGGTGCTCGAGCAGATCTTCCTCGGTCTCGGCCAGTTTCTCGCCGGCCTTGTTTTTCCGGAAACCGAGGCGTCCTCGCTCCACTCCGGCAGACTGGATGGCGAGTATCAGATCATCATTGTTCTGACGGTTGAAATAAGGAGTCAGGCGGTTGCGGCCCTTGAATCCGAGGTTTATGAGGTTGTATTTTTCATCATGACGCATGGGATTGCCGAGATAGATAGGTACCACTGTCCAGCCATGAATCTCAAACTCGCGCATAATAGTCCGGCGGAAGTCAATATCATTTACAGCGTAGTTTGATCCGAGCGCAGTGGCATCGTAATAAAACACCACGACCTTAGTCTGATGATGGGCATAGTACCGGCAAAAATCATCCACGAGGGCCGGGATCTTACGTTCAAACTTCACAAAAAATGACTTCAGGACGTTAAGACGTCCGGCATGTTCGTCAGGCTGTCCGGCCACAATCCAGTTGATATTGGCATTGTAGTCCATCCCGATGCAGATAGGGGCAAAGGGATTCAGGTCGCGGTCAGCGCGAGAGTCCATAGCTTCCGGGAGGAAACCGTCCCAACCAAGGTTGTCAAGATACTCAAAATCCGAGGCATTATATTTGTTATCCTCCTGCATCGAGCTATAGAAACCATCGCGGGCAATACCTATTTTCCGACACATGATCGATGACTGGAATGTGAGCGGAGTGAGGTCGCGCTTCATGTCCCGAAGGTATTGCTCACCGAGCAGCTGCACGTTTTCGACCGAGGAATATTCTCTGTAATATGTAGCCACGGAGCGGAGTCGGTTAACCTTGCGATCGAGCCGCTTTAGATATCCCTTCAGATATTCCGGCGGCTCTATTCCTTTCTGCCGCATCTCGAGGATCTTCTGTTTTATCCTCCATATCTCGTATAGGCCGCCGCCAATGGCATCAATGACCTCCGGCTTCATATCTTTCTCATATTCGAGAAACCATGAGCCTTTCTTGCTCTGGGGCATATCGGAGAGTATCA
This sequence comes from uncultured Sangeribacter sp., assembly GCA_964410515.1. Taxonomy (GTDB): domain Bacteria; phylum Bacteroidota; class Bacteroidia; order Bacteroidales; family Muribaculaceae; genus Lepagella. The sequence goes on from CAYPGW010000033.1 coordinate 2,767, forward strand.
TCATGGCATGATTGAAAGAATGCCGTGAGAAATGGGTCTTGATGCCGCCATTGGCAGGGATTGTCTCCTGAGTAAGCTTTGTTGGATCAATAAATTTTGCTTCGTCGACAAGGATCCACGACAGGGTCAGTGAGTTGGCAGCGCCCGGGCGATCCTGTGAGAGGATGATGGCCACCGATCCGTTGAAAAAGGATATGACGTTTTCCCAGCATCTGGGTTCGGTAATAGGTGGAGCGAATGTCTTTGGAGGACGCCGGCCCACAACGTAGTGGATTCCTTTCTTCAGCCCCCACCGCTGCCATGCGGCAAGCAGTCCGGGAATGGTATTCGTGAGGCCGTGCTTGAAAGTAGGCACCACGATTCCCCCTGTGGATCCGGCCATGCGCTGCATCATCTTGTAGACGTAAGGAGCAGCTATGGAGTCGGTCTTGCCGGTACGGCGCCCCGCAACCACTACGGTAGTTCGCGCCCCTATCCATTGTGTGAGGAGCTGCGGACGGTTGAAATATGTGAGCTTAGCCTTAGGATTTGTCAGGATCATCGGAGAGAGGTGTGAAAAGTTTATCAATCTCAATGTCCGCTTCCTCGTATTCCACATCCTCGATGTCTGCAAAATCACGCGAAAGCTCTTTCTCCAGACGCCGTATATGGTTATCGATATCGGGGATAGGCTTGATTCCGAGCACTGTCGGGTCGAGAGTCGGGCAGAACGGTTGGAAGACTATATCCTCGTAAGGCATAGACATCTCGTCCTCGAGATCCACACGGTTGTATTTTGCATAAAAGGCAGCTGTGGCCGACATGGTGCGCGTATCATTTCGGGCCTTTGCCTTTGCATAGGTCTCAAGAAACATTTCATTTGCCCTGATACGGTGGAACTCCCTTGATTTTTGGGATAGCATCGGAGCCAGCTGATGGATGATGACGATATCGGAATATGCTGTGGATTGCGAGACCTCAAAACGCGACATGATAGTGTCACGCAGCTGCCGGTCTCTAATCGAGGGATTTGAGAGCCAGTAATTATACATCTCCCGGATGCGCAGAATCCTTTCCGCCATAGCGAGAGGGTATTTTTCCCGGATCTCGGGCTCGTCAGAGAAAAGCTCGAGCTTACAGGATTCAAGAATAGAGGGGAGAGGCATGGCAAATTGAGGATTGAGAATAGATACTATTCGTCGTCTTCCATATCGAGGATGGCATCGTTGAGCATGTTGACAGCTGCCGGAGATCCTACCCGGGCGAGCATCACCATCTGTTTCCGGATCTCGGTCTTGGTGGCGAGCTTACCCTTGATATAGGCATTGCGGGCGGGATTGCCGGCTATGGATATATCTGACTTGAATTGTTCCTCCGGCACATCGAGAGTTATGGCGATCTCGGTGGGCGTCGTGCATATAGCGGCGAGCTGCTCAACTGCCTTCAACTGTTCTGGCGAATACTTCATGGAATGGTACTGATTGGCGTGTGGTTATATAATCAAACTGCGTCTGTAGCGAACGGAATATCTCAGGATCCGTGGTGATAAAGCCTGACTCAAAACGATTTCCTCGAGTCAGGTTCTGACTCGTGACCATCACCACATTCCATTGCTCGTTGGAGACAAGCAGCATTTTGGAGTGGTTGTTCGAGAGATAGCAGTTGCGGACAGTCTGAGCGATGAACGGCCATAGAATCAGGGTCTTGTTCGTGGCCTTATGGTCGAGCACGATGTCAAGAGATCTGACCAATCCTTTTTTCTCGATGAAATAGATGCGCCGCAGGAACTCCTCGGAAATCGAGAAAGAGGAAATCCGTATATCTGCAGGGCCTATCTGATCCAGTATCCACTGGAGCACGTCCGCAACCTGGAGTATATCGTTGAGATAAGCCTGATACGGAGTGTCAGCAAGCGGAAGGAGGATATCTGATATGTTGGAGGATCTTTTCATCAGAGCAGCCCTGCTTTTCGCATCTTCGCAGTCAGATTGGGCGTAGGAGAAATCACTTTTACGTATGCCTCACGGATGCGCTCTGCAGTCTTATTGTCCTGAGATTTGCTGTATTTGCCAAGCAGGAGATTTGCTGTTTTGGCAGCGTTGCGGGATAAAGTGCGAGGATCAACCGCCTTTTTCGTGTCAAGCAGTTTTGAGCCCTTGATGTAGTGATCATAGAGATTCCAATTGTCCCGATATCGCTTGTCATAATCAATGAGCTGCTTCGCCCATGGATATCGGTCGTTGTCGGGACAGGTGGAATTTGTCGGATTTATCAGGCGCAAATGCGTATGGCAATCACGCATCCGCTGACGGATATCCTGATTTTCCTGCCATAGGCGTTGCACCTCCGTGGGAAGTTCGTCATGATCGGCACGTTTACCCTTCTGAAAATCCGATTTTGAAGATGCCGGATGCTGCAGACCGTGAGCCTTAGCGATACGGTCGCATTCCTGCATCATCTCCTTCACTTCCTCATGCGTAGTGTCTATAAGCCGCTGCCTGTAGATCTTCTCAAGATGGTAGGTGATAGCCTTTGCCTGACCTTTGGGATTGCGGCTCAGGTTTTGGAACAGAATACGGTTGCGCGACACACGGCCTACAAGCAGGGCACCTTCCTCATAGTTGCGCTGCTCAGGCGGAGTGTCGAGCCATTCCTTAATTTTCGGGGTGAGTTCGAGATTGATCATAACTTATTGTTTATTCCGGTGACAAACAATATATTTTTGGCGAGTGGAGCCAACAACCGTTGCATTGCTCCGAGGGTGGATCCTGTAGTGACAAAATCATCAAAAACTATCACGTTAGGCTCCGGAGGCAGCACATTGAGGGTGAAGACCGCATTGACACGCTGGCGAGATCGGCAGAGCGCCACGTCCTCGTAAAATGGGATCTTCAGCCTTCGGGCAATCTCGATGCTCACGAGTGTGGCGAAATTGCGCTCCTTGTGTCGGCGCTTGGGAGTGGTGCAGATACACCAGAGCCCGGAACCCAGTGATTGACCGATAAACTCACGGATAAAGTCGGACACGGCAGCCGCGAAGTGCGGGATTTCAGCCGGGTCGGACTTTATTTCCGTGAGCGTACGACCCATAAGGGACTTTTGCCATAGTGACAGAAACCAGACTCCGGCACGCCTTGTCAGGCGTGGCCGGTAGTCGAAGTTGCATCTTGCCTCGGTGGATTTATCCCATGCCTTGCGGTCATGCACGGCGAAGATGTCGCGTGCCGGTGATACATGATCTAAATCCGGAGAGGCATCAGCGATGGTGAAGTCAGCGAGGATTTCCGCGATGCCGTCAATCATAACATCAGGAATTCCGATCGGGCTTAGTTCATTACGGCATCGTTTCTCTCAGCCTCCTGAAAGATGTCGGAATCCTCATTGATGGTGCCATCCTCCGTGACTATCTTGCCGGTGTAAATCGGAGCGTCAAACTCCATGGAAGCCTCGATGTTTATGGTGGTTCCTGCAGTGCCGGTGGGGCCCTGGCCGTTGTCGCGGCTTGAAGTGGTCACCGAATCATAGTCTTCCGAGCCTATGAGTCTGAAATTTCCGTCCATATCTTCGACAAGGAAGATGCAGTTGGAGTTCAGGAAAGAGGCTGTTGCTTCGGCAGCTTCCTTTCCCACTCCGGGATGCACGAGCGTTGCATTGACCTTGAAGGTCTGCGACGGATATTCGCCCTGAACTTCGGACTTGAATTCAGCCTTTGCCGGCAAATGCTCAATGACCGCCCATTTGGCATCTTCAACGAGTTGGAAGTTGCCCTGAAGCATTGCGGATTTTACACGTCCAAGCTGATCACGTGTGTATGAGGGGAATTTGATCACCTGATCAAGAGAGATGGCAAACGCACGGCGTCGGATGCCGGGTTTGACGGTCTTGCCCTGACACCATTTCATCGACTTGACGATGAGTTGGCAGGTATTGGTAGATGTAGACATGATAAATCAGATTAAGGTTACTCGTTGTTGTCGTCACCCTGCTCAGGATCCTTTTCCGGAGTCTTCACGGGATTCTTCTCATCGGCAGCGGGAGCGAGCCGGATGAACTTGATCACGCGCTTGTCGAGAGTGCGGAAATCGACACCGATCCACATATCGGATGCCATAGACATCTCGTAGTGGTTCTTGCGCATGATATCCACGAAGCTCTGATCAGACTCGAGATAGGTGCCGTAAAGGAGATTTTTCTTGCAGGTAGCGAACATGATGTCGGTGCCTGCAAGCTGCGGAAGGCCGATAAGAGTCAGTTTCTTTGCCGATCCTTCCACGAAAGGCTGGTCATACTCCTTGTTGTAAGGCACAGACTGGTGGGTGAGCATATAAGACTCGTTATACATGTCGACCACCTCCGGGGCGCAGAAAAGGAAATTGCTCTGCTTGCGCAGGAATGGATCCATGGAGAAAACGAACTGCTTGATCTCGTCGCAGCAGTTCTCCATGGTGAGGGCATTCTTCATCACATAGAGGTTGCCCTTTTCCTCGGAGATGTTTCCTGCCTCGATTTCTTTTTCAGCGATGGTAACAATACCGTCGCAGATATCTTCGGAAGTATCGCCGTCGGGGTCATACTTGCCGGTGATGACAGCCTGAGCGAGAGGCTCACCGCGCGAAGCGGAAAGTTCGGCCATAATGAGGGCAGCCTGAGGAGCCTTCTTGAGGCGCTCGCCGAGATAATCGGAAGCAACGCCGAGAGGCATATCCGCGTAATCTACAGGGGCGAAAGATTCAACCACATTTGCGTGGCGTGTGGTGAGTGTGCGCCAGTCAATCTTGACTTCAGCGTCAGAGGACTTGTCTTTTTTGAAGGGCGAGAACTGGGATGTGCCATAAATAGATGGCATTTTCTTGTCGCCGCGAAGTTTTGTCACCGGAGTGAAAAACTTCAGCACATCATTTGCAGTGGCGATAGGGAGACGGAGGAATACATCAGACCACTGGGTACAGGTGTCTTTGTATTTCTGGACTTCGTCGTCCGAAATAAGGATTTTAGCGTCAGCCATAGTGGAGAGAGGGAGTAAGAGTTAATAGTTGCGGTTTGAGAGTTATGCCATGAAAGCTTTGGCTAAATCGGCCACCACAGCATCGATATCGTCGCCGGGGCCGTCAGAGTCCTGCTTCGGGGAAACCTCATTGACAGCACCGGATGTGTCTGCCGGGGCTTTCCTGAGGTCGGCAACAGTATTCTCGAGCTCATCGATTTTTGCCTGTTTAGCGTCAGAATCAGCCTGCAGATTGGTGATTTCCTGATCTTTGGAAGCGAGGGTGTCCTCGATTTTCTGAAGATCTTCCTCAGTAGGAGAGAAGGCCGTATTGCCTTCAGCTGCTGTGGCCACGCCGAGCAGGGCGGCCAGAAGTGGGAATTTTTTCATGGATATGGAATTTTCGGGAGCCTCAGGCTCAGCCGTCGGCATAGTGATGTTTTCGGGTGAAAAAGCCTGAACGTCGGCGTCCGTTGGATATTCCGACTGAAAGAAGCGTCGCAGACGATCGAAGACGGAGACTTTCTCCACCTTCAGGGGAGGCAGCGGCATTCCGGCGGCGCAGATGGCTGAGGCGACAGCCTCGGTGAGGTTCGGCTTTTCGTCTTCCTCGTAATCAGTGATCTCATCGACGAAACCCCACTCGAGAGCCTGCTGCGGCGTTAGCCAGCCACCGGTCTTCATGAGGGCCAACATCTCGTCCTTTGTCTTCTTGCAACGCCGGGCATAGATTCCGGCTACGACAGAATCGAGAGCATTGAGATCATCCTTGAGTTTCCTGAGTTCTTCTATGCGGGCCTCGAGCTGATCGGCGTTTTTCCAGTCCCAATCGCAAACGGCATTGAGACATTTATGCACGAGGAATGGGGCGCCGGAGTCAATGGTGACTCTCTTTGCTCCCATTGCGGCGATAGTGGCAGCCGAGGCGTTCATTGCCACCAAATGGACATGAACGTTGCCATGGATCTTGAAAAGCGAGTTAATGACGAGGCCGGAATTGGCGTCGCCTCCGAGCGAGTTTATAAGCACGTTGACTTCGCGGTCCTTATACTTGTCAAGGATGTAGGAGGTATATTCGGAGTCGAAATTCCACCCGCCTACATATCCGCGCAGGTGCAGATGATAGTTTCTTGGCATGGAGAGAGGTTGATTGAGACGTGGAAATCAGACAAGATGTCGAAAATCCGACAGCGAAGATAGGATAAAACATCCGCTCGGTAAAAGACCGCGGGCCTTTCAGAGTATGACAGGAATGCCTGATCTGATGTCTGTATGCTTTATCCTGTAGGTTCTGACTGCAGGATCTCCCGAGGGATCTCCCGAATAATCCTTATACTCCACTACGGGGTAGTTCGGCTCTCTTGTTCCGATGAGCCATGTATTGCCATTGACGAGCTCGACCACAAAAGCCATCCGTACACCTTCGGGCATGATGTAGTCAGAGCGGAACTCGAGAGTGGACTGTTGTGCGCGTGAGCCTTTGACGATTGAGCCTTCTCGAGTGAACGAAGGCGTGCCGGCAAAAGGCACCTCCTGAAGATTCGGGCGGAACAAGGCGCATGCGCCTCCGCAGATGGCAGTCAGCATGAGGTATGGAGAGAGGGAGGCGCATGGGATGCTATATATGCGACGGACTCCGGGAAGTGATTGTGCTAACATGATGTGCGTTTTGTGTCGTTTGTGCTGTTTGTAAATTTCAGCTTGTCAGGTAAATGTAATTTAACATTATTTAACATCAGAATTGGCTGTTTTCTTCCTCATGCGGTAATACATCTGTCTGACGGTTTCCCAGTTCTGAGGCGTCGGCTCTATGCCGTGGCGATCGAGAAATGCATAGACCACATCCGTGATCTGGACATCGTGAGAGAGCAGCGGGTGTAGTTCCTGCCATACTACAGCCGCGAAATATTTCTTGAGGCATGACACGAGAGCCTTCCTTCCCCGATCGGGAAGGTGGCAGAATACGTGTGGGTTAATCCCCCTGAAGGTGGGAACCTCTATCGGGATCTCGCCTTTTGAGGGGATATGCGTCAATGCACCCGATGGGATTTTCGTAAGGCAAGACTGCAGGATGGCCCTGGGAGCGGATCCTCGGGGGAATTCGACGCGTCGGGTATCAGGGTTCCAGTATTCGCTACGGAGCCACTGATCGAGATATTGGGGCAGGGAGATGTAGATGGATAGCTGCGACATTTTTTATGATAAGGGCGCTTTAGGATTAATAATATTCAAATTTACGAAATTATATCGAGATTATGAAATGATGTATTTCATAATTTGATTTCGTATTTTTTTCGTAAGATTAATCAATAAGTGGTAATTTTCGGTGAAAATTGTACGGCCTTTTTAAATTATGCTATATATCAAACAATTAACATGTACTAAATGCGATTATTCTCTTTGTCGGAATTGTACGCCGGGAAACCAAAAATTGAACAAGTGTGCGTACGAACGGAAAAGTGCCAAAATTGTACGCCATAAGTATATTGTTTTTCAATATAATATCTCTTTATGTACGATTGTACTCTTATTTTCTCCTTAATATACACAAGAAAAAGAAATAATTAAAATTGTAATTCGCGGAAAAAGTTATTGCTTATGGTATGTGTGTGTGAATGTGGTTTTTGAATATAAAGAGCAATGCCGGCCGAACTTTGGATCATGGCCGTGTGAGGCTGAGACTCCCCCGAACCCCCTCCGAAGCGTACGATTTTTTGTGCGCATGAGCAATTGGTCAGTTTTTCCTAATATCTGACACTTTCGCACGAGGGTACCATCCCGGATTCGATTAATTTGGGGGTGCGGGGGTTTTACTGCTGATGACTATAAAATTACAGAATAACAGAATTATAGAAAACGCGAAGAATTTATTTGCTAAATAGATAGAATTTTAGTAACTTTGCATATATATTGGCAGCAGATACGCGTATAAGTATGCGTAAAAAGATATTTCCAAATGGTTCGAATGCTAGTCCAAAGGTAAATACATATTAATGGTTTATCTACGTCGACGTAAAGAGAATGCACCGTGTCGTGAGACATAGTGCATTTCGTTTTAGTTACCATAGCCCGGTGTCAGGATGTTACCACCGCCTGATCATTCATCTTCCGGATCTTCTTCGGGAGTAGGCGGACTGATGATGTAGGTTGTCCCGGGCGACTTGCGCATCATCCACCCATGCGGGCCTCCATCGATTTCGTAATGAGCCCTGAATCCTACCTGAGACATCACCGAGGCAACGGCGCGGGGCTCAACATCCACCATATCCTCGAGATCGTTGACGATGTCCTGAGTGGTCTTGAGTATCACGCCCGGTCCGTAGGTCTTTTCCGGAGCCCAACCACGTAGATATCCCTCAAGAATGGTGAAGTAGCCGGGTTTAGGCTCTTTCTGAGTGCTGCGTTTTGATTTCATGCCTCACCTCCTTTCTTGATGAAGTCTGAGATATTGCGTTCGCAATCGATTGGCAATTCCCTCTCCAGCCTCCGTCTGATTTCAGAGTGTATCTGATTGCAGTTTCTGATGTGGCATAGCACGGGAGCGTAGGATATCGTGACCACCTTTTGCTCAGATCCGCTCGACGGATATCGGACGCTAACATAACCCGGAGTGTGATGGAACTCGAGCGTGTTCCCTCGATATGAGCGGTTGCATACATCGACAAGCTTCTTGAGTGTTGAGATGAGTTCGTGCAGCACTGATTCATCGAGAAGGGTGTGTTCGAACTGAGAAGCGGCCGCCTGAATAGGTTGGGCTTTCGCCGTGTTTACCGAGAAGGTAGTCACGGACTCTATAAAATGCATCATGCCTCACCTCCTTCCTTTGCTGTGGGTGTGATAGCGAGGGCTGCTGCGGCCGCCATTGCGGTGATGATGATGGCCGGGGCGCATGCGAGGGCGAGCGCCGCGATGAAGCCGAGGGTGAAAAGGGAGGCTGCCGTGAGGCAGAGCGGGGCGCCTATGCGGCTCCGGAGGTTGGATACTGTCGCGCTGATGGAGCGCATGCGTTCACGCATCGATTGGCGTGAGGCGGGGATACTTAATGCTTTCATTGCATTTAGGGGTTTAAGCAAGGCAGTGGTAAAAACACCAAAACGGCTGCCGATACCGTTGCTTAAACCCCTAACAGTGTCCCGTTGCCGAGCACTAAAAGAAATTCGGTATGGCAGCCGTCGGAATGGCTGTTTTATTATGTCTGCAGTGTGCATGCCTCCGGAGAGAGGCGACTGCGGGGCGGGCATAAAAAAAGCCCGTAGTATTCGAGCAATAACCGATGCCCGGCGGAACAGTCAATCACTGTTAGAGGGTTAAGCACTGCAAAATTAGGAAATAATTTTGGAATGTGCAATGATATGGATGAATTATTTTTAATATTCTTCCTTCACTTCATAAATTTTAAATACTTCTGCTCTGACAGCTTTTATCCTTTGCTTAATTTTATCTTGATCCACTTTGTCAAGCGCCAGGATCGAAGGCATAATGTCTACCCCCGTATCATCATAAATTCTAAATGAGCCCGGGGCTGGTCTTAGACGATCTTTACGATGCCAAGCCTCTGTTATACAATGATTGCGATATGCTATCAAGAACGCTGCAGTGTCTGATGTCGCCACGATTTTCACCGGATTCCTTTCGACTTCAGTACTGCTATAGTCCGAATTTTCCTGCGTTACTGTTTCCACAAAAGTATATTCTCTCTTTTCTATGCTTGGGCTAATATCCTTTTCTGATCCAGCATTGTTAGTCTTATTTGACGGAGAGCATGCTGCTAATATTAGCACAAGCATGGGAATAAAAAACAAATTCTTCATATACTGCGAATATTGGAATTATATTAATTACCGGATGGGAATGCGTATGTGAAAACGGCCATCATCATCAATGTATGACGATGGTTTTAAAGGCTGTGGATTTTTGTAAATGTTTTCCTGTCCGAGCGCCTCGATGAAGTCAGTCTCATCGATAATCTCGATGTCACCACCTTTTTCCTTGTATAGAGCGGCTTTCTTCATCTTGCCACTAAGGCCTTTTTCTCCGACTACACGGAGATCCTGTTTGCCTACAACAAGAATGTTGGTGTCTTTGGTAAGATTATCCGGAGAAATGCCGCCAATGGCTACAACTGCTGTCCGAGCTTCGTTTCTGGTCATGGATTCCATTTTTCCGGTGAACACTATGGTGCGACCATAGAAAGGATGATCCGGATTAGCGTTGACATCGACTGATCCAGCGTCGAATCCATGGTGCGGAATGTATTTTTTCGTGGAGATCGACAATGAGGGATGAACTTCTTCAGATGAAAAAGATCCAATTCGAATCTTATTCTTATCCGCAAAATCCCTTAGGTCTGCAGCGTCTGCAGTCTCAAGCCCTATCAGTGCCAGATCTGTCCAGCGGTTTGCGATTCCTATTGGGTCAGAGTCCTCGATATAGTCGTTGTAGTATTCCGCGGATAGATACTCAAGGCTATATGATATTTGATTCAGAGTGCGTCTACAGATGGCCTTGGCATTTATGAAATCAATGGGAGGGCAGTATTGGTCAAGACGCATAACGGTTCCGGCGAGAGTGTGGACTGAATTCCCTTCGGCCGAGCATACGACAAACGGAGCATCGACAAGCATTTGCCGGATCTCCGGCCACACATCTTCAAAGAATGGAGATTCTTCCACTTGCTGTTTCGTAATGTCGGACATGACAAAATCAAATTGAGCCTTTGGATTTACAATGAACTCTTTTGGAGCCTGACGGACTCCGTTGACAACGGGAACAAGGATAATGTGACATACGGCGTCTTTGTCCATATTGACGCTTTCAGTATGTAATAATGTGAATGAGGTGTTCATGGCATAATTATGTGTAAAATTACACCGCAAAATTATACATAATTTTGGAAATTCGCAAATTAAAAAGCCCCCGCCGCTGACACAAGGAACTACGGTCGACGTAGCCGTTCAGCGGGAAGGGGCTGTATGTGGAATATGAATTTACTCTTAAAGTCAGAGGATCAATCAGGCTCATACTGCATCGGCTCGTATTCCGACGCATCCAACGAAACTTTGGTGATCGATATCTCGCATGCGAGAGCTGAGCGAAGTACCGCGAGAGTAGACATCTTAACATCTGTCTTGCCTTGCTCTATTAGGGATATCGCGGCCGGTGTGATACCTGTAAGCTCCGATAGCTGCTTAATGGTAAGCCGCATCTCGGTGCGGCGGAGTTTCAGCTGTAGCCCGAGATCTGCGGCGAGATCAGCAGCCATAGCCGACTTCTGTTCTTTTGTAATCATATACTAAGTATTCGTTAATAGACATGAAACTATGATGTGCTTTATTACGAGAGGACTGTTATTTTTTCAACCGTGAGCATCACCACGCTTCTACCCTCAAACTCCTCATCATATCCTACCACAATAGAATCGTAGCCATCATCGAGGAGTTTTTCACGAATTTCCTCGCCGGGAAGACCGTGTACCGCCACCCAGAACTCGAGATACTCGAGGGAATCCACCATAATGGGATTTTCAATGTCAAGTTCGCATTCCATAACACGATCGTAGACAGACGAAGCGAATTCCTTATTGTCCGTAAACCAGACGCCGAGATGGGCAGTTTCTCGAAGGGCATCGCTTGAAGCGTTGTCGTCGGTATTGGTACCGAGGAAAGAGAGAGAGAACTTGCGGAAATCGTTGTTTGTGCCGTGGTATGCCTTCATCTTTTTGTTGCAGACTTTACCCTCCTGCTCTGGAGTTATTGTTGTTTTGATTTTGATATCGCAAAGTTAATATTATTTTCTGAAATAACAAAATTATTCCGCAAAATAATTATTTATTTTACAGAATAATTTACAAATATGTCAGAAAGGACATAAATCAGTATGAAAGGACAATGAGAGCGGGACTGACGTTAAGGCGAATCCCCAGTGAGCAGAATTGCCTTCAGACTGTTCATTTCTTCTCGTTTTCGGGGGTTATATCAACATCGTCGATGCGCAGCAAATATCCCAGAATGTCGCATACATCCGCGAGTTTATTACTTATCCATGCGGCCGCAAACGCAACCATCCATAGCGGGCATGAGGCAACTACAAGTATGCCTGTCAATATATGCCAGATAGCCTTACGGTGACTCTGCCTCATTTCTTGTCGGATGAGGCTTTGGCATTAGCCTCCAGTTGGGCCAGGAGCTGACCTTTGACTCGAATGAATAAATCAGACCAGGAGTCAGCCAATTCTTGGATTTCAAAAGTGTTTTTGAACGCTTCTTTGTCGAGGGCTTCCTCCGGGAGTCCGTCGAAATAGTCGTCGGCCAATTCGATTGTCACTGTGATCGGCCATTTTGTCGCTGTAGCTTTCATATCGGTATTGTTGATGGTATCAGTAGTATTTGGGAGGGTTTTCGGTAGTTATTACCAATGTTATTGTGCATCCGCCCTCAGTATATATATGATCGAGTTCAAGATTCATTTGCTTGAGTGCAGAAAGATCTTCAGCTGTGATCTGCCAGTTGTCAGTCCGGATATGCAGCATTCCATCGATATCCGGATCAAGAGTCACTCCGGGGAACATGTCCTCGAGACGCTGCTCAATATTTTTGTCGATGCTCATGGTTAATCGAATGGGAGTATCGGTTTGAGATACTGGCGTTCTGCGGTCCGGAGATTAACGGCGGTTTCAGGCAGGAAATGATCAATGTATGCCTTCATGAAGCCGATGCAATGCAGCCGGGCGTCGCGCTCGGACTTAAAAAGTCCGAAGGTTTTTGACGGTTTGCGCAAAGATGTCTGGCCATTAGCCCAGTACACCTGATAGCCATAGATCCAATATCCGTCAGCCTGAGCCGTGAAGATAAAGATTGACTCGTGCGAGGATGCGGATATGCGGGTCTCCGACAAGGGTTGATACTCCGCGGAGTCGTCAAGGTAAGGAATCTTGAGTGATTCGTAGGGGTTGTTATAGTCCATAAGATAGTGTTATATAGGGTGAATGGATGTCTGTGTGGGTGGCTTGTCGGGAGAATATACCGTGAAATATTCCTTTCCTCCGGATTTATCGTTTACTCCAATGAATGAATCATCGGGATGATTCCGCTTGAATTCATTGTAATATTTCCCTTTCTCGTCGGGCTTGTTGATGTTCAGGTCAAATCCTTTGTATTTACAGAATGCTTGCACCCGCTTCAATATGTTTGAGCGAGTGACACCGTGGCCTGACGGGCCGGCGAAGTCCAGAAACGACCTGAATACTTCGCTGCGCTGCTCGCGCTCGTTGAGATGAGAGCCTGAAGGATCATAGTATTCTTCCGCCCATTGGAGGAAGGTCTCAGACATCTGTTGGCGCAGCGATCGCAGTTCGATCTGCTCCATCGGAGGCGGTATGGCTCCCATCCCGTCCTCATGCCATCCGAACTCGTATGAGCGGAAGTAATACATAACGCACTCAGCCATAAAATTATCAAAAAGGGTCCACTGTTCTTCATCCCAGTCGTCGAAGAGCATGTGGTGGAAATCATTGACAGGCGTATGGTCCGGATTATACCAGGCAGAGTACTCCGTGTAGATTATACGGCGGCGCGTCGAGCCTTCCGTGGCACCGTTGATGGTGTGGTTGGTGGTAATGAGCATCTTCGGAGACTTGTCGACCGGGATGAGATATCTGTCCTTGCCTTTTGGATTTATCTCCATGTCGCCTGTGACCATGGGATAAATGTGCTTGAAGTCGAAGTTTGGACGGATGTCATCTATGAAGATGTTGCGCGTGGACTTGGAGACTGAGGAGAATACGAAAGGATCGTCTTTCTTGAATGTAGATCCTGCAATCGGAATCTGCGGTATAATTTTCGAGATAGCGTTTCCGAGCAGTGATTTCCCGGCGCCACCGTTGCTTTGTCCGACCTCCGACATCTGATGATCCTGAACCACAACAACCTTTCGCTCAGCAGACGGCTTCCATTCCGCGAGCAAATATCCAATGGCCGTGATCTTGTTCACGATCTGTTGATTCCATTCCTTGAGTTCTTCTGGGGTAACTTGTCTGGGTGAGTTATGTGAATAATAATTATTGGAGGTGTTGATTATATATCGCAGGAAATCGCTTCTCATTCCTGCGTCAGTATATTTGATCGTATAACCATCACCGGTTTTCTGTATACTCTCTATGACGGGAACTCTCTCGAAATTTCTCGGAACGATGCGAGATCTCCAGACATTGTTGATGGATTTTCCGGGAGTAATGGAACCGGAGGTAATTTCCACTTGTCCGTTATTGTAATATGTGCGCTGAATCAGAGGCTCTATATTGGAGAATTCATCACAGATCATTGGCAGTCCTTCGAGTTTTTTGTCAGCCAGAACTGCGTCCAGTTTCTCATAGAAAAATTCCCTGACTAAAGGATCCTTTACGTTTGCAAGTATAAAACTACGCACGAAAGCACGCACCTTGAAAGGTGAGCTGCGAGACACTATCCCATCATCGATATGGATAATTTCATAGTTTGAGGAGTCGGGGTCGGGGTCGAGCATGATATTGAATCCTGAATCCCCGAGAAACTGCATTGTCTCCTCGTAATTGAGCGATACCTTGCGTGTGCCCTTATTGTTTTCCGTGACCGAGAAGATATCCGACTCGGAAGAGTATTTCGAAACGACCGACATTTTGCCGTCTTCAACCTTGTAACGTACACCTCCGATTCGGAAAGAAGATATGTCTTCGAGACGTTTGCGATGGCGGGTGTAGAATGCCTGATGGTCTGACAGACACCAAAAGTCGCGTATGGCCATGTCGGTTTTGGTAGAAATCTTGAGGATCGTGACAAATTCTCCTAAACCGTTGGTGGAGTTCATGGCTTTTGTAGCATCCGGCATCAGTTCCGATTCCCGAGCCCGGAGCGTATTTGTAAGAAGATCATCGATACCTTTGTCGCAGAAATCGTTATCGTTTACATGTCCCCACCAGGCTTCGACCTCGATATCTATGTTGCGGAGGCTCTTCATAAACTGATTGAATTTGACGACGGCTGCCGCGAAGGAATTCGGACGTTTATCCACGCGATCGCCGACGGTGATGTTGCGGTGCAGATCGTCCCAGTCGCTATCCATCATCAGCACTACATTCCGGACCTTACAGGTCTTTATTACGTCCTGAATGTCCTGTAGAAGACCGGAGGAATACGTTCCGATATTATTTATGCCCTGTATTCCGATCGAGGGCATTCCGTGCTTGCAGGCCTTTTCAGCTTTCTTTTCGCCCTCCTGTATGAAAAGGGTCTCGATGTGTTCCTTCGCCTGAAAACGAGAGCGTATATATTGGGGGATGTAAGCGCGAGATGGAGCTCCGGCCGGCGTCTGATATTTCATTGGTTTATCTCTCACGATGTGGAGATCCGGATTGAGAAACCTGACGCGGACATACATGAATGCGGTTGACGATCCTTTTGCGGTGTAAGTCATCGGGCGGCCATGAAGATCAAAGTATCTGATCACCATATCGGTTCCTTTGGGATCTATCCTGAATCCCGTGCCGAACGAACCGGGTTGGAAAGGACTCACGAGAGATTCGTGCTTGCCATCGGTAATGACAGTAGCCATGACATCGTCAATATTCAGGCCGGACTCCTCTAACTGACGTGCGCAGAAAGAATCCTTTTGTGAGGCGCCCGCTCGTCGGATCATGTCATCGCGCCGCTCATCCTCCGTCTGAATGTGGATGCCGGCCATTTTCGCCACTTCCTCGATAGCGAGAGGATATTTTTCCTTGCCATAGCCTTGATAATACATCCATGCGGCTATGGGGTTGGAAAATCCGGCCTTGCAGGCGAAACAGCGCGCTGAGTTAGAACGCGTATTACGGGTGACTCCAAACTTCTTTTTCCCTCCGCAGAAGGGGCAATCGAGATATTGCTTTGCCTTGGAGGAATCTGCTCCGGGGATTATGTCTCGGATGTCGGCTGCGTCATTGACGGATTTGACGGTCAGTTCACTATATTTTGCCATCGAACAGTTTGTTTTGTGCCGCATATCTCATGAATTCCGCTCTTGAGTGCAGCCCTGTACGACGGAGTGCATTGCGGATGTGGGTGCGGACTGTAAGGATTGACAGGAATAATATCCCTGCGATATCAGACTCAGAGGAACCATGATAGAGCAGTTCCATCACACGAAGTTCGGTTGGAGTCATGGTGTGTTTAAAAGACGGACGACAGATGATCCCGTCCCATTTGCATTCACCCCGCATGGGACACGGAACAGACTCCAGATTGATATGTCCGTCGGACGTGACATCCGGGACATGGTCGAGATTGGCGAGATTGCAGCGGATGAATCGAGAGACGATCCGGAACCGGTAATACATGATATTCGCGGAAGACGCCTTATAGATATCACACAGAGCGGAATATGCCTCAGGGTAGAAAGTGGAGATTAGTTCGT
Organism: uncultured Sangeribacter sp.; assembly: GCA_964410515.1. GTDB lineage: Bacteria > Bacteroidota > Bacteroidia > Bacteroidales > Muribaculaceae > Lepagella. Next base: position 19,154 of record CAYPGW010000033.1, read on the forward strand.
CCATCTCGCGGACGACTTCCACATCGGATTCCGTCACCCTCGATGTGCGGCCATCTGCATATCGGATTAGCACTTCATCCTCGTGACAGAAGAATTCGCAGTTTGATAATACCATAATTGTGGTATTTTATAAATCTATCACTTCCGAAAATATGTCTTCTCCGATTATTCTGCTAATTTCACGCCGGTAAACAGGCTTTATAGCAGTCCGGGCGTAACGCCAGTTCTCAATTACGAAATAGGTAACATCGAGTTGCGTCATAAGGCTTAGCGTCAGCTTAGCCCTCTCTTTTGATGAGAGAGACTTGTAGTGTTTGTTTAGAGCCTCGTTTGCAGTCATAATTATTTTGAAATTTCGTCAATTTTATGTAATTTTACAGCACAAAAGTACAAAAATATTTTAATAATATCAAAACATACAATTATATAAATATATAAATTAACAAATATTAACTTATTTATGAAACCCATAGGCCCGACGATCAAGAGATATCTTGAAGAGAATCAGATAAAACAGAATGAGCTTGCCGAAAAAATAGGAATGGCACCTGGAAACTTGTCGACTTTGTTGTCTAAGACTTCGATGGATGCAGAAAAATTGGAAAAAATATGTCGCGCCATCAAGTTGAGTCCCATGACATTTTTCGAGATGGGTGACGATGAAGGCAGCGTGGTGATATATGCCGATGTCAAAGACGTAACAGGGTCATCAAATGTTGGTAACACTGCCGTACACATTGGTGCCAAAACTGCCGATAGGATCATCAAGGAAAAGGAAAAGCTGTTGATGGAAAAGGACAAGAGGATTGAGGAAAAAGAAAGGACTATTCAAATCCTGATGGCGGCATCCGGCCTAAATGTCGGGTCAAATTCGGGCCAAAAAGGAGATTGAAATAAATATATAAGTCATGTGGTTATTGCCGAGTTGAGCCTAAAAGCATGTCGGATTTCTCGCCTCACCCCGACAAGAATATTAAAACGGTTTGGCTCAATGAGTTAAGCCGTTTTTATTTTGGGTTGAACTTGTCAGGTGCATCAGGGGTGCGCGATAAGTCAATATTATGTTGATATTTCTGTTTTCACATACATTTTTTGATCTGTGATGAATTGCACACGGGGTTTTCTTGGATATGCCGTGTCGGCGGCCGGAATTTTATGCGTCTGGGTGCTGATAAAGTCTGGGCTCGGGGTGGAGTATAGCAAAGCGGCGGCCACACTCATGAAGGCTGTGGGCGACACGGCGGTGATTCTGCTCGGGTATTGGCTTCTTGCACCACGATGGCGCTGGCTTGCTCTCGTGCCGGTATGGATTTTCGCATTGTGGGGAGTGTGCAATCTTGCCTATTTCCGCTTCTGGGGAGAACTGATACCGGCGGCATCGGTCACAATGGGAGGCAACGTAGACGGCAACCTTATGGAATATGGTCTGTCTCTGCTGAGATGGAGCGACTTGTGGTTTTTCTTAGTTCCCGCCGTAGTCACGATCGTTTTTCGGTTGATCGGGCCTACGCGTGCACCCTCATTCGGCTTGAAAATGAAGATGTGGATGATCGCGGCTTCCTGTCTGCTCGGAGTGGCGGGTCAGTTTTCATATTTCAAGAGTTCGTGGGGCTGGCGCAATGATATCCGCGAAAGAAGTTTCAGCGCGGCGTTGCAGGAGCATTATACGGGTGAATTCAGCGAATATCGTCGGCTTTATTCCTACTCAGGCCCTGTGTGGTATGGCATTCGCTATCTTGCCGACATATATCAGGTGCTCTTCAGCAGTGTCAGCCTCAGTGATGATGAGAAGAATGAGATCAGGTCGCTGTTGGCTGAATATGAGCGAAGCGGAGGAGCGTCGGAAGTGGCTGATTCAGTCAATGTGGTCTATATAATAGTGGAATCGCTCAATAGCGACATGGTGGAGAAAGAGATCAGCGGCCGAAAGGTGATGCCTGCTCTCGATTCCCTCGCACGTCTGGATGGCACCGTCTGGGTTAGCAATGTTGAGAGTCAGATACGCGCATCCAGTTCGTCAGACGGACATCTGCTGCTGCTCACCGGACTTCTTCCGCCTGAGAAGATATCCTATTCCATCACATTCGGGTCGAGAAACAAATTCCCCTCGCTTGCCGACAGGTTTCCCCGGCATGAGAAGCGCCTGCTGCTTGCCGACGACGGAGTGTGCTGGAACGAGGGAAATACGCTTCGCAATTTCGGGCTTGGCGAGCCGATCACCACTCTCGACAGGGATGAGAAGGAGATAGAGATCTATGGCAGAGACGGCGCCATGTTCAGGCAGGCTGCCGAGATGGTGAAGACTCTGAAGCAACCTTTTTTCATGACGCTCATGACCATCTCAATGCATATCCCCTTCAGGGAAAAGGGTTGGGATGTGCCGGAGTGGATAGAGAATGCCGAGCATCTGAGCCGCATGGAGAAGGACTACGCCAATACCTGTCTGCACACCGATATGTATATTGCGGAATTTCTCAGGGCTTTGCCTGCGAACACGATGGTTTTCATCGCTTCAGATCATCACCAGACGATAGCCTCGGAGCCTGATTGCCCGCCTGCGGCGATGATGATGGCCCTTCACACTCCCATCACTCGGCGCGTGAGCAGGCGAGTAGGCCAGGTGAATCTGTTTCCTGCCGCCCTCGATCTGCTTGGCATAGGCGAGGGCTACGCGGGTGTGGCGCCATCGGCATTAAGCGATGAAGCCGGCGTAGACAACGCTTCGCTTGCGCGAGCCCGACGCGTGTCAGACCTCATCATAAGGGGAGACTATTTTCAAGCCAACGATCGATAATTCTGCGCGATAAAGACGGTAGTGAAGGCAGCGGCGGGTGAGTTGTACGCGTGAACCATCCTGCCGAGGTCAGTTCGCCGTCGGCGAGTCGCAGTTCTCCGCTTCTGTATCGAGCTGTGAAGCCAACCATCATCTGCCCCGGGAAAGGCCATGACTGGCTTCCGGCATAGCGGATGTCGGAGACTTCAAGCGATGTCTCTTCCTTCACCTCCCGGGCCACGCATTCCTCCAGTGTTTCGCCGGTCTCCACGAATCCTGCCACAAGAGCATGCACATCGGCATGGCGGAAATTTGCGGCATGCACGAGAAGCGCCTCATTTCCGTCGTTGCGGGTGACGAGCACTACGATAGCCGGCGATAACCGTGGCCATATCTCACGCTTGCAGACGCTGCATTTCAGCGAGATTTCGGAGGCTTCGCTCATTTCGCCTCCGCAAAAGCCGCAAAACCGGTTGGCCTTCCTGAAATTGAGCAGTTCCTGCTTCCGCGCTGCGAGCGCCCATTTCGAGTCGCCGAGGCGTTGCCATGCCTCTCGCAGCCCTATCCATTCAGCATGATCCTCAGTCCTGGCGAAATCATTGCCATCAAGAGCGATAAGGCCGTCGCGTAATAATATCCTATCCATTTTCATTTTCCAGATCTTGAGCCATCTGCATGGCCGATTTGCCCGAAACGGGATCTTTCCAGTCGGGTGCCAGTTGCGCCAGCGGGCGCAGGAAGAAGTCTCTCCGCGCAAGGTGTCGGTGAGGTATGCACAGAGTGTCCGATTCGTATGGAGGCCCGTCGGTAGCCATTATGTCTATGTCTATCTCCCTGTCGGCGTATGAGCCGTCGCTATGGCGGTGGGCCATGTCAGAGAGCGACCTCTCAATGCTCTGTAGCCTGCGGAGCACGTCTTCAGGAGCTTCCTCTGAGCATATCGTCAGCCCGATGTTGACAAAATGATTGGTGGAGCCGAACCCCCATGGGGCCGACTCCACCATATCGCTTGCCTCGTATGATCCGAACTCCTCGCTGATGGCTTTGATGGCGCGCGCGAGATGCAGCTTTCGGTTGCCCAGATTGCTGCCGAGGTTCAGATAATACTTCATAATTTTTTCTTCACTTCCACTTCTTCGTAGCCCTCGATGAGGTCTCCTTCGCGGATGTCGTTGTAGCCGGCCACCGAGAGGCCGCAGTCATAGCCGCTGACCACTTCCTTCACATCGTCCTTGAATCGCTTGAGCGAGCCGAGATCGCCGGTGTAGACCACGATGCCGTCGCGTATCACGCGTATCTTGCTGCGGCTCTTGATGCGTCCGTCGCGCACGATTGCTCCGGCGATAGTGCCCACTTTCGATATGTGATATGTCTGAAGCACTTCGGCGGTGCCGGTGATCTCCTCCTTGATCTCGGGCGAGAGAAGGCCTTCCATAGCCTGCTTCACTTCCTCGATTGCTTTGTAGATCACGGAATAGAGCCTGATCTCAACGCCCTCTTTCTCTGCTTCCTTGCGGGCTGCACCCGACGGGCGCACCTGGAAGCCGATGATGATGGCGTCTGAGGCTGCTGCCAGCGTCACATCGCTCTCTGAGATGGCGCCCACTCCCTTATGCAGCACATTGACCTGAATTTCGGGAGTAGACAGCTTGATGAGCGAGTCGGAGAGCGCCTCGATCGAGCCGTCTACGTCGCCCTTCACCACGAGGTTGAGTTCGTGGAAGTCTCCGAGTGCCTGACGGCGTCCGAGTTCCTCGAGTCCCAGTCGCTTGGTGGTGCGGAGGCCGAGTTCGCGCTGCAGCTGCTCGCGCTTCGATGCTATCTCGCGTGCTTCCTGTTCGGTTTCGAGCACGTTGAATGTGTCGCCTGCGGCCGGCGCTCCGTTGAGGCCGAGTATCAGTACCGGAGTGGAGGGGCCTGCTTCCTTAACGCGCTGGTTGCGCTCGTTGAACATAGCCTTTATCTTGCCGTGGTGTGTTCCTGCCAGAAGCACGTCACCTACACGGAGCGTGCCGTTCTGCACCATGACGGTGGCTACATAGCCGCGTCCCTTGTCGAGCGATGACTCGATGATTGAGCCCACCGCGCGCCGGTTGGGGTTGGCCTTGAGGTCGAGCATCTCGGCCTCGAGGAGCACCTTCTCCATCAGTTCGTCAACGCCGATACCCTTCTTGGCGGAGATGTCCTGGCTCTGGTATTTGCCACCCCAGTCTTCCACGAGATAGTTCATTCCGGCCAGCTGCTCCTTAATCTTGTCGGGGTTAGCCGTAGGCTTGTCGATCTTATTGATGGCAAACACCATCGGCACTCCCGCTGCTGTGGCGTGATTGATAGCCTCGATGGTCTGGGGCATCACGTCGTCGTCGGCAGCCACAATGATGATGGCGAGGTCGGTGATCTTGGCACCGCGCGCACGCATCGCCGTGAAGGCCTCATGGCCCGGGGTGTCGAGGAAGGTTATGTGTCGTCCGTCAGACAGTTTCACGTTGTAGGCACCGATGTGCTGCGTGATTCCGCCGGCCTCACCCGCGATGACGTTGGCATTGCGAATATAGTCGAGCAGAGAAGTCTTGCCGTGGTCTACGTGTCCCATTACGGTGACGATCGGCGGACGCGGCACGAGGTCTTCCTCTGCATCTTCTTCAGTGGCGATGGCGTTGGTGACTTCGGCGCTCACATATTCGGTAGTGAAGCCGAATTCCTCGGCCACGATATTGATAGTCTCGGCATCGAGGCGCTGGTTGATCGAAACCATCACGCCGAGGTTCATACATGTGGCGATGACATTATTGACAGGCACATCCATCATCTGCGCAAGGTCGTTGGCTGTTACGAACTCGGTGAGCTTGAGTACCTTGCTTTCTGCAGCGGCAGCAGCAGCGGCAGCCTCCTCACGGTTGTGGATTTCCTCTCGTTTTTCCTTGCGCCACTTCACGGCCTTCTTGGCAGGTTTATTGGTGAGGCGCGCGAGCGTCTCCTTCACCTGCTTCTGCACGTCTTCGGCGCTGACTTCCTGACGCTGAGGTTCGCGGCGTCCGGAGTTCTTGCTTCCTTTTCCTCGGTTGCGGTCGCCATGACCGCCTCCCTGCTGGGGAGCGCCGTTTCCACCTTTACCGCCCTGCTTCTCGGGGCGCTGGTTTATGCCATGTGCGGCAGCCTTGTCGATATCTACCTTTTCCTTGCCGATTCTGTTGCGTCGGCGCTTGTCGGCTCCTCCCGACGATGCGTTGCCACCCTGCGCCCCCGACGCGCCCTGACCTCCGCGGTTTCTTTCGCCGCGACTTTTCTTTTTGGGGCGTGTGGTCTGGTTTAGGGTGTCGAGATCTATAGTGCCGAGCACCTTGAGTTTGGGAGCCTCGGTCGAGCCTTTGATGCGGAAAATGCCGTCGGTCTCGGTCACTTCAGGGCCTGTATGCTTCTTAGGCTCCTCCTTCGGTTTCTGTTCAGGCTCCGTGCGTGGTTTCGGCTCAGTCTTCACCTCGGGCTTTTTCTCGGGTGCGGGTGTGCTTACCGGCTTTGCCGCAGGCTCTGTCTTCTCCGGGCGGGGAGCGGCAGGGGCGGGGGCAGACGGCTGTGTAGGCTGCTGAGCCGCTTTCTGCTCAGGCTGCTGCACGGGTGCAGGAGTCTCCTTGCGCTCCGGCTTGGCCTCATTGAGCGGATGCCCGGTCTTCAGATCTATTTTTCCGAGAATCTTGAGTCCGGCCTTTTTCTGCTCGGCTACCTTGTCGCGCTCCTGGCGGGCAGCCTTCTTGTCTTCGATACGCTGCACGCTCTGGCCTTTTGCCTGATCTTTTGCATTCTTGTCGGTGCTGAAGGCGCGTGTGAGAATATTCACCGCTTCCTGGTCAACACGTGCGTTGGGATCGTCGGGCACGTCGATGTTGTGTTTACGAAGAAGCTCTGCGGCCGTGCCTATGCCGACATTGAGATCTTTCGCTATTTTGCTGAGTTTTGTACGCATTCGCAATCAGTTTAGGGTGTGGTAAAGAAATGGATCAGTCTTCGAATTCCTCTCGAAGCACCTTGAGTACGTGCTCGATTGTCTCTTCCTCGAGATCGGCCTGGGCAAGCACCGAGGCGGGAGCGTTTAGTACTGCTTTCGCGGTGCCGAGTCCGAGGTCTTTCAGGGCCTCGATTACCCAGCCGTCTATCTCGTCGCGGAATTCGTCGAGGTAAATATCCTCCTCTCCTTCCTGAATGTCGCGGTAGACGTCGATCGAATAGCCCGTTATCATTGAGGCCAGGCGTATGTTGAGGCCTTCCTTTCCGATGGCGAGCGAGACTTCATCGGGATGCAGGAAGACTTCGGCTTTCTTATCGTTGGAATTCAGTCGGATTGAGCTTACTTTGGCGGGAGAGAGTGCGCGCTGTATGAAGAGTGCGGGCGAAGACGTGTAGTTGAGCACGTCGATATTCTCGTTGCGCAGCTCGCGCACTATGCCGTGGATGCGGCTGCCCTTGATGCCCACGCAGGCGCCTACGGGGTCGATGCGGTCGTCGTAGCTCTCCACCGCAATCTTGGCGCGCTTACCCGGGATGCGGGCCACAGCCTTTATGGTGATGAGTCCGTCGTGCACCTCGGGCACTTCCTGCTCGAAGAGGCGACGGAGGAATCGCTCGTCGGTGCGGCTCACGATCACCTTCGGATTGTTGTTGTTGTCATCTACGCGTTTCACCACGGCGCGAACCACGTCGCCCTTGTGGAAGAAGTCGCCGGGAATCTGCTCTTCCTTCGGCATGATGAGCTCGGTCTGGCCGTCAGCGTCTACGAGCAGCATCTCTTTCTTCCATATCTGATGCACTTCGCCGGTGATGACCTCCCCTTCGAGTTCCTTATATTTGGAATATATGGCATTCTTCTGGAGATCGAGGATCTTGGTCTGCAGTGTCTGTCGCAGGTTGAGGATCGCACGGCGACCGAAATTCTCGAAATAGATGCGTTTGGTGACTTCTTCGCCGATCTCGCATTCAGGGTCGATCTCGCGTGCATCTGTGAGGCCGATCTGCGTCACGTTGTCGCTGACCGATCCGTCGGCCACGACCTCCAGGTTCTGGTAGATCTCGCAGTCGCCCTTGTCGGGATTCACGATCACGTCGAAGTTCTTGTCGGTCTTGAACATTTTCTCGATCACGTTGCGGAACGATTCTTCAAGCACACTGATCATCGTCGTCTTGTCGATGTTCTTGCTCGCCTTGAATTCTGCGAACTGGTCAACCATGTTGTTGGTTACTTCAACTTTCTTTGCCATTATATTGAGTGTTTTTTTATTCCGGTATGTGGTCAATCCGGATGTCCTCGCTTCCTTCCGGGAGTTCGGAATGCGGATGATTATATAAAACAATCCCTGAAGAGGCCGGAGGGCCTCCTCGGGTAAAGAAAACAGAGAGAACGCGGACGTTCCCTCTGGAATTCTTTGCAAAGTTACTAAAATATCGGCAATTTCACTAATATCAGCGGCCTGAAGTCAGAATATCGCTTAATAATTAATAAAAATTAACTTAAATTATCATTTATTAAGATTGATTACTTCCACGTTCTCCACTGTCACGCCCTCAATATTTGAGGTGTCGAAAGCCGGATCGGGAGCCGTGGCGTAGATGTCGGTAAAGTTGAAGTTGCTGAGAATGTAGTCGGGAGTCTTGCGGTCTTTATAGAAATTGCGTGTGCATTCGAGCCGTGCGTTTCGGAATGTCACATTGTCCACAATGGAGACCGGCATAGGGTCTCGCTCCACCTTATTGAAAAACTGGGTCCACGTCTGCACTTCCACGGCATTTCGGACTGTGCCCTTGGCGCCATCCACAAGCACGTTGCGGTATTGCTGCGGGGTGTCGGGGCGCATTTTGAACAGCAGCACGTGATATGTGCCGTCGAAGACGCAGTCTTTCATTATGACATCGGAGCAGTCCCAGGCCTCGCTTCCAAAGGTGACGCCGGCGTTGGTCTTGCCGAAACTGCAGCGGTCAACTATTACTCGTCCGGTGGGGCCGTTGCCCGGAATCGTGTCTACCCATGTGCCTTTGCCGCCTTTGAGGCATACCCCGTCGTCATTTACATTGATGTGGCACTTCGAGATCAGAACATCATTGCAGACGTCAAGGTCGATGCCGTCGGTCGATGGGCCTTTCGGATATCCTTCGGTGGGCGCCAGGATGGTGACGCCGAGATATTTCACCCTGTTGCAGCGATAGAGGTGATTGGTCCAGAAGCCGGAATTGACCATGCTTATGCCCGAGATGGTGACGTCGTCGCTGTTAGAGATGTAGGCCATGCGCGGACGCAACGCCTCAAGGTTGGTGCACTTGGGATTAACCTTGCGGCGAAGCCAGAACTCGTCGTAAAACCGGTGTCCGTTGCCGTCGATAGTGCCCTCGCCGGTAATGGAGAAACCATCGCAATGGTCGGCATTCACAAGAGCCGCGAAGTAGTCAATGGTCTGCCCCTCGAGGCGGGTGGAGATAATCTTATAGTGGGTGATGGCATCAGATCCTTTGAGGCGCGCGCCCTTCATGAGATGAAGATGGGTGCCGGGCTTGAAAAAGAGTGAACCGGAGAGGAAAGTGCCTTCCGGAATCACCACCACGCCACCTCCCTCTGAGGCGGCGAGATCAATCACCCGCTGCAGCGACTCGGTTTGAAGGAGTGTGCTGTCGTTGACCACTCCGTGGTCGGTTATCATGTATTGGCGTCCCAATTCCTTCAGCGAGGGCGCTTTGGTCTCGTTAAACCATCCGGGAACCGGCGACCCGTCGGGAAACGTCTTGAAAGCGGCCGATGCCTGAAGTGCCACAGCAGCAACGAGCGCTGCGGGCAAAAGTTTCATGATGTGCATTTTATAGATTGAGTGTAGGTGTTGGTCAGAATTTCAGGTCATATACGGCTTTCTTGATCAGCGAGAATGGGACTTCGGTCTCCACCTGTTCTGTCACCGGCTTCTTGCTGCCCTCTTTCTTCACTTTCTGCTCGCTGACGAGTATTATCCCCTCATCGCTGACGCTGCGCAGCATTCCCCGGAGTTTTCTGCCGTCGGAAGTAAGCACATCGAGATCCTGACCCACATACTTGTCGTATTGGCGGCGCACCTTCAGGGGCGAAGTGAGTCCGGCTGTGCCCACCTCGAGCTCGTAGTCTTCCACATCGCGGTCAAAAGCCTCCTCGATAGCCCTGGTGAGCGACACGCACGCGTCGATGTCGCCCGGAGTCATTGAGTCGATCTCCACTACAATCTCATTTGAAGGCGACACCTTCAGGTCGGTAAGGAAATATTCCGAGTCTTTCAGTTGGCCCTCGATGAAGGCCTGAAGTTCTTTCTTGTCTATCATATCTTATCTGTCTTTTTTATATTCGCAAATATAACACATTATATCGTAACGGCACGAATCATTCAAAAAATTTTTTTGAAAAAATTATGCGGAGGCAGAGAAAATGGCTAATTTTGCAGTCGGAATCCAATCTTTCGACTAATGACCGCCGATTCGAAATCTGTACTGCTCGCTTCCGTCGCAGTGGTGTGCTGGGCCACGGTAGCCACGGCATTTAAGATAGCCCTCTCTCATCTCCCTGTCTTCGATATGCTTTTTGTGGCATCATCGACAGCTCTCGTCATATTTTCCATCATGATGACGGTCGAGAAGAAATGGGGGAGCCTGCGGTGCATTCAGCCGAAAACTCTTGTCTTTGCCGCTTTGCTCGGGGTGCTCAATCCGGTGGCCTATTATCTGATGCTTTTCCGTGCCTACGACCTGCTGCCCGCCCAGGTGGCGCAGCCGCTCAACTATGCGTGGCCCATAATGCTGCTCGTGCTTATGGCGGTGTTCGGCCATAAGCGTATTCCTGTTAAGAAATTCATAGGCATGGCCCTCTCCATCGGAGGCGTGGTTTGTATCTCGCTCGGTGGGGGAGGGCTGAACGGCAGCGTGTCGGCCGGCGGGGTGGTGCTGGCTCTCACAAGTGCATCGCTATGGGCGGCCTACTGGCTGCTAAATAATATCCTGAAAGATAAGATAGACACGACGGTGACTCTCTTTCTCGGATTTCTGACCGGCACAGTGGTGCTTGCCGCGGCAGGGTGCGTGGTAGGCTTCGAACTTTCATCGCAAGCCGGTGTCCTCTCGGGCATATATATAGGATGCTTCGAGATGGGAATTCCCTTCATCGCATTCGGCATGGCCCTGCGCATCACGCGGAATCCGGCTCTGATCAATCAGATGTGTTACCTGTCTCCGTTCCTGTCGCTCTTCCTGATAGCCGCCGTTCTCGGCGAGCGGGTGGTGGCTTCCACCTACATCGGCCTGGCGCTGATAGTGGTAGGGCTGATCTACAATGAGTATTTCGCTACATCTCAATCACCTTCTTCGCAAGATCAAGCATTGCGGCATGGTCGGCAGCCTTGAATTTGCCTTTTATGGTGACCATGTCCGGCAGAACCTCGACATTCTTCATTCCCTCAAGCATTGATCTCATGACCCTTCCGGCCGAAGGAGCCCATGAGCCGTTTTCCACGAGTGCAACTTTCTTGTTGGAATAGCCTTTTATTGAGAGCGTGTGCAGGAATGTGTGCATCGGTGTAAAGAGGCCGGCATCGTAACTTGAAGCGCAGAATATCGCTTTAGGATAGCGGAATGCGTCGGCCACCGCTACCGACACAGGCTCGTGGGTGAGGTCTGTGAGGTGTACCTTTTCCACACCAAGCTCACTCAGTGCCCCGGCAAGATAGCGGGCTGCCTCGAGGGTGTTGCCGTGAATGGAGGCGCAGGCGATGAAAACGCCGTCTTTTTCTTCCTTATATGAACTCCAAGTGTTGTAGCTTGCCAAAGCCTCGGCTATGTTCTCGCGCAGCACAGGGCCGTGAAGCGGACAGATCGTAGTTATATCGAGTCCGCTCAGTTTCTTTAGCGCTGCCTGCACCTGAGCGCCGTATTTGCCCACGATGTTGATGTAGTAGCGGCGCGCCTCTTTCTCCCACTCTTCAGCCGGAGTGCCGAAGGTAGCGAATGTGCCGAAGGCATCGGCCGAGAAGAGCAGCTTTTCTTCCGGCACATATATCATCATCACCTCGGGCCAGTGCACCATAGGAGTCATGTAGAACTGCATCGTGACGCCGCCCAGATCGAGAGTTTCACCCTCTTTCACCTGAATGATGCGCTCTTGCTCCACCATCGGCTCAACATAGTGAGGCAGCATCGAGGCGGCTTTTGCCGTCATCACGAGCTTCGCCTCGGGATAAAGTTCGGCGAATGTCTGAATGAGTGACGAGTGGTCCGGTTCCAGATGCTCTATCACGAGATAGTCGGGAGTCTTCCCGTCGAGGACGCTCCGCAGGTTGGCAAGCCATTCATCAGCTGTGCGGTCGTCGGTGGTGTCTACCACGGCGATTTTCTCGCCTTTCACCACGTATGAGTTGTATGATATGCCGTCGGGAACGGGATATTGGTTTTCAAAAAGATCGAGTGTCCGGTCGTCTACGCCTATATAATATATGTCGGGCGTCACCTTTTGTATAGCGTGTGTCATGCTTATGATGTTTTTTCTTTTTTATTTAATAACAAAATCGCGGGCATTATGTCAAAGATGCCTGCACGAGAGTTTTGCGAGTCTTAATATATTTTAACATATAATCTTATAAATATTATAAAATTTATATATATTAACAAAATATAAAAATATAAACAAAAATTAACATTTGCAGACATTAAAAAAGTGATAAATATTTTTGTGATGTGAAAAATTAGATGTAATTTTGCCGACGTTTTCCCCCCTTTCGGCATGCTTGACTCATGCGGTCAGGGCAAAACCTAATTATCAGATAGAAAAACAATATCAACAGAAACTCTTCCCCTCGGCGTAGCGGGGAGAATATCAAAACAAAGACAATTATGGCAAAAAAGGCAGAAAAGCCCAATGGTAAATTGGGTGTGATGGTGGTCGGCAACGGTGCCGTGGCCACTACTTTCATGACCGGCGTTCTTATGGCCCGCAAAGGCCTTACAAAGCCCGTAGGATCAATGTGTATGTACGACAAGATCCGCGTTGGCAAGGGAGAGGACAAGAAATATCTCCACTATAAGGACATCGTGCCCCTCGCAGACCTTAACGATATCGAATTCGCTACATGGGACGTATATCCCGCAAACGCTTACGAGGCCGCTCTCAATGCAGAAGTGCTGAAGGAGAAGGACATCAACCCCGTGAAGGAGGAACTCGAGGCCATCAAGCCCATGAAGGCCGCTTTCGACAAGAACTATGCTAAGCGTCTTGAAGGCAACAACGTGATGGAAGGCAAGACCCGCTGGGAGATGGCTGAGCAGATCCGCGAAGACATCCGCAACTTCAAGAAAGAGAAGGGTCTCGACCGCG
>CAYPGW010000034.1:0-31888 GCA_964410515.1 uncultured Sangeribacter sp.
AGGACGGCAAGAAGAAGGTGTCGCTGAGATAAGTGCAGGATTTCTGCTATAACACTCAATAAAAACTGTTTTCATGAAGAAGTGGGGATGCGCCTGAGGGGGGTGCATTCCCATTCTGTTCTAAATTAAAATTATCTCTCACGAAAGTATTGTAAAAATTTTGCCGATTGCGCCAAAAGTGTTAAATTTGCACTCAGTAATCATAATTCCGCTGTTAACTATGCAAAAAATACTCTACTGGGTGCTTCTTGTGCTGATGTGCATTCCGACAAAGGCTCTTTTCGGTTTCGATTTCATCACGGCCCCTGTAGCACTCTTCACCGGGCTCGTATTTGCGCTCTTTTTCGGCACTCCATATCCGAAATTCAACAAATTCATCTCGAAATATCTTCTTCAGGCATCGGTAGTGGGCCTTGGCTTCGGCATGAACATAGAGAAGTCGCTTGCGAGCGGAGCGGAGGGTATGATTTTCACCATCGCGTCTGTGATTATCGTGATGACGGCGGGTGTGCTTCTCGGGCGTCTGCTTAAAATCAACGACAAGACGGCTTATCTCATATCGTCAGGCACAGCTATCTGCGGAGGCAGCGCCATCGCAGCCGTGGGGCCCGTGCTCAAGGCCGACCAGAACGAGATGGCCGTCTCATTAGGTGTGATTTTCATTCTCAATGCCATAGCTCTCTTCATCTTCCCCCCTCTCGGACACTATTTCGGACTGACGCAGCACCAGTTCGGCACGTGGGCGGCCATCGCCATCCACGACACGAGCAGCGTGGTGGGCGCCGGGGCTGCCTACGGCGCTGAGGCCTGCGATCTCGCCACGCTTATCAAATGCACACGCGCGCTCTGGATAATTCCGCTCGCTTTCTTCACCATGTGGTTCTATTCGCGTGGCAGCCGGCGCGAGGAGGGAAAGGGCAAGGTGTCGATTCCCTGGTTTATCCTGCTCTTCGTGGTAGCGATGATTTTCAACACCTACGTAGGGAGCGAGACCCTCAGGCCGCTCTACGATGTGCTCGTGGTCATAGCGCGGCAGGCTCTTATAGCCGTCCTCTTCACGATTGGTGCCGGCCTGAGCCTTAACGTGATAAAGCAGGTGGGCGTTAGGCCCCTCGTGCAGGCCGTGGTGTTGTGGATCGTGATAGGCGTGGGCTCGCTGGCGGCTATCGTCTATCTTGGAGTGTGAAATCTTTACATTATAATGCAGTATCTTCAAAATCAATAGAGATAAGCCCATGAACTCCCTTACACGTTTGATTATCAATCAGGCGCATCCGGCATCGCTGGTGTTGGGTTGCGGATCAGTCATGGCCGGCCTGACGGCTTCCGTAATACGCGGTTCGATCGACTTATTTCCGGCCCTGATGACCCTGATTTTTGCCGCTCTGCTGCAGATCACGGTCAATCTCTACAATGGCTACCGAATGTATGCCGGGGTCTACGCGAAGAATCCTGACGAGTCCACGATGCGGAGGGCCGACTTCATGCAGACCAAGCTGATGAAGGTGATCACGGATGCCTTCATGATTCTCACCGTCACCGCGGGCCTTCCGCTGCTGACATATATCGGCTGGCTCGGAATAGTCTATCTTGTGGTGATACTCGCCATTCTTCATTTCAACTTCAAGGGGACGAAGCCCCTCGTGCGGACTCCCTGGGCCCTGCTCGTGACATTCGTGCTTTTCGGCCCTATCGGAGTGACCGGCACTGCACTGGTGCAGAATCTCCATAGCCCGGAGTGGATGCCACTCGTCACATATTCCGTCATCAACGGCCTGATGGCTGTCAACGCCCACATAGCCGTGATGTATGCCACTTATCAGATCGACATAATGCAGGAGAAGCAGACGCTGCTCGTGACAGAGGGTGCCACCTTCACGCGGTCGCTCTTCATGCTCGATACTTTCATAGTGTGCCTTCTGCTCGTGGCGCGTCAGTGTGTCAGCGACTACGTAAGCATCTGGGGAGGAATCAGCATTGCGGCGTTCCTGCTCATCTCATCCATCTGGGTGTTCTCGCGCATGAAGACCGATCCACTCACATGGTCGGCTATCCTCATCAAGGTGACCAAAGCCCAGTATATATTGCTGATTCTGGTCATGATGGCAGTAGTGGTCGGCACGGTGAGCGGAGTCTCGGTGAATTTGTTTCAATAAAAAAGTGACATAAATTTTGGACGATGCGGAATTTTTTACTAATTTTGCATCGTCAATCGCGGAGTGGATGCCTCATCTGAGGCTTTATTCCTGAGAAAAGGTGGAAAAATTTGGCTGCTTGCAACCACCTAAAAAAATGCTAAAACTGCATCTGTTTTCTTTCGATGCCCCGGCTGCGGGGCAGGCGGAAGAGCGGCAACAAGGCATTTTGAGCGCAAGCCCGGAATGCCCGTTATTTTTATATATAAACATTTAATTCATATATATCAATGAGCTATTTATTCACATCGGAGTCCGTCTCTGAAGGACATCCCGACAAAGTCGCAGATCAGATCTCTGACGCCCTTCTCGACGAGTTTCTCGCCCGCGACCCGAAGAGCCATACAGGTATTGAGACACTGGTGACCACGGGGCAGGTGGTGATAGCCGGCGAGGTGACATCAGAGGCCTACATCGACATTCATTCCGTGGTGCGCGGAGTGATCGACCGCATAGGCTATAACCGCGGCGCCTACCGCTTCGACGGCGACAGCTGCGGCATCCTTTCCACCATCCACGAGCAGAGCGCCGACATAGCGCGCGGTGTGAATCGTGAGGAGGCGGAGGCGCAGGGCGCCGGCGACCAGGGCATGATGTTCGGTTATGCGGTGAACGAGACTGACAATTTCATGCCGCTCACTCTCGATCTCGCCCATCGCTTCGTGGCCGAACTCGCCGATATCCGCCGCGAGGGAGAGAAGATGGTCTACGATAGGAAGGGAAAACGCGTGACTTATCTGCGTCCTGACTCCAAAAGCCAGGTGACGGTGGAATATGACGACAACGGCAAGCCCCTGAGAGTGCACACCCTCGTGATCTCGACTCAGCATGATGAGTTCGTGATGCCGGCCGATGCCTCGCCCGAGGCTGAGAAAGCCGCCGAGAAGGAGATGCTCGACGTGATTCGCAAAGATGTGCGCGAGGTGCTTCTGCCCCGCGTGCTGGCCAAACTTCCGGAGAAGATTCAGAAACTTTTCGACAAGGATCTGATTCTGCATGTGAACCCGACCGGAAAATTCGTGCTCGGAGGCCCTCATGCCGATGCGGGCCTGACCGGACGCAAGATAATTGTAGACACCTACGGTGGCCGCGGCGCCCACGGCGGCGGCGCCTTCTCGGGAAAAGATCCCTCGAAAGTAGACCGCTCGGCAGCCTACGCCTGCCGCCACATAGCGAAGAATATGGTGGCTGCCGGTGTTGCCGACGAGGTGCTTGTGCAGGTGGCATACGCCATCGGCGAGGCAAGTCCTGTCAGCTTCTGTGTCAATACCTACGGCACGGCCCGCGTGCCTCTCTCGGATGCCGAGATCGCGGCCCGCGTGGAGAAACTCTTCGACATGCGCCCGCTCGCCATAGAGAAGCGCTTCGGCTTGCGCGAACCCATATATCTGGAGACGGCCGCCTACGGGCATCTCGGGCGCCAGCCGCGCAAGGTAACCAAGAAATTTGCATCGCGCTACGATGCCGCGCCGATTGAGAAGGAAGTGGAACTCTTCTCGTGGGAGAAACTTGACTCGGTCGATGCCATAAAGAATGCTTTCGGACTGGCTTGAGAGCCGAAGATGACCTCTGCATAATACATAATAAAATAGTGGCGAGACCGATCGGCAGTCTCGCCACTATTATTATTGAGCTTGAGCGGTGATGAATCACTCGGCAGTAAGCCTGAGCACTCTGGAGGCGAAGTCTGTATTCTTGTGATAGTCCACCTTATATGTGAGCGGAAGGTCAAGACCGTTAGCCATGAGGAACTTTCCTGAGAATACCTTGCCTTCTATGTCGAGGGGCTTGTTGTCGATGGGGTTCAGTTCCGTAACCCGATACATCTTGTCGGGATCAAGACCTGCCATTGGAATACGCGGCAGTTGCTGATTCATGAAGGTCTCTGTCTTCCACCAGAAGAATACTGCATCGTCTTTCTCGGGTGTCACGTACATTAGCGATGCCACTCCGTCTTTCTCAAACGGGGAGTGCAGGCGGTAGAGGTCGCCCATCTGCACGATAGGACGGATTTTCTTGTAGTCGGCGATGGCGCGCTCGCATACGGCCCGGTCATCATCGTTCATGTCTTTCGGCTGCATCTCAAGGCCGAGGCGTCCGCTCATAGCCACATCTGCACGGAACTTTGTCGGGATTCGGCGGAATGTCTGATGATTGGGCGAGGCCGAGATATGGCTTGCCATAGCGATTGCAGGGAAGAAATAACTCGTGCCCCACTGCATGTAGATGCGCTGGAGGGCGTCGTTGTTGTCTGAGGTCCAGAACTCGTCAAACCATGGGAGCATACCCCAGTTGGCGCGTCCTCCGCCACTGGCACAAGCCTGAATGGTGACGTCGGGGTGAGCGGCGCGTATGCGGTCGAGGGTTTTCATGAGGCCTCTGTGATAGTCGATGTAGAGATGGCTCTGCTTGTCGGCGGTGAGATATTGCGAGCCATGCTCCATAATGGGGGCGTTGGCATCCCACTTTATATAGTCGATGGCCGGATATTTGGTCATGAGCGTGTCTACGATTGTGAAGACAATATCCTGCACTTTCGGGTTTGCCATGTCGAGTATCAGCTGTGTGCCTCCTCGTCCTTTCACGGTGTCGCGTTTCTGTGCGTGTATCACATATTCGGGGTGCTGCTCATAGAGGAGGCTCGTGGTGTTGGTCATTTCGGGTTCGATCCAGATTCCGAAGCTGACACCGTGTTTCTCAGCCGTCTTCAGGAGGCCGTCGATGCCGTTGGGCAGTTTGCGGGTGTCCACTGTCCAGTCGCCGAGTGCGGCATTGTCTACGGCTCTCGGATATTTGGTGCCAAACCATCCGTCGTCCATCACGAAGAGTTCTCCGCCGAGTGCGGCAATGTCAGCCATCATTCCCTCCATCACGGGCTCATTGATGTCGAAATAGACGCCTTCCCACGAATTCAGTAGCACTTTACGCTCCTTGTTGCCGGCATGGAGGCGGTTGTCGCGGCCCCATTTGTGGAAGTTGCGGCTTGCGCCTGAAAGTCCCTCTCCGCTGTAGGTGAGGGCCAGTTCGGGGGTGGTGAATGTCTCGCCTTTGGCAAGGTGATATTCGGAATTCTCCTCGTTGATGCCGGCGAAGAAGTGGTGGAAGTCGGTGTCGTCGGTGTCTACGAAGAGTTTGTAGTTGCCCGGATAGCAGAGGGCCGCGCCGATGATGCGGCCTGTGTTTTCCTGCGGCTTGCCGTCGAGCGAGAACATCACTTCGCCGTGGGCGGTGTGGCTGTTGCGCGCGCCGTCTTTATTCTTGATCATTCTCACTCCGTGCTTCAGGGGCTCCTCAGTGAGCTCGCTTTCGTTGGCCCATGTGCCGTAGAGGCTGGAGAGCCATACGTTGCCGTAGCGTATGGGCAGATAGCCCGACATGAACCGGTTGAGCGTCACCGGCTGTTTTTCGCCGTTTGTGATATCCGTCCAGGTCTCAATCACGTCATATCCGGGGCGGACGCGATAGTTCACCTTCACTTCGAGCGGATATGCGCGGTCGCGCATGGTGACCGATGTCACTTCAGCGCCATCCTGCTGCGTGGTGCTGACATCTGTCACCTCAAGCAGAGTGGTGCGGTTACCGTCGGCGTGTGTCACGCTCAGGGCCGCTTCTCCCTGCGGGTATATGCCGTAGGCCGGATAAGCCTCATGGTGGAGCAGGGGAGATGCCTGCAGCGCAGTAAGATCTTTTTCTTCAAGACGGTCGCCGTAGTAGAGAATGCGCAGGGGTTCTCCTTTCACGGCGTCGATCACGAGCGATGTGCCGGGAGTGGCCAAATTGATCACTTCGGCCTGCGCGACTGCACCCGGGAGGGATAAGGTCGCAGCAAGCGTCATCATCAGTGTGCTGATTTTTTTCATGGGTTATGATGTTGTGTGGTTATGTTGATCGAGTTTTTTACGAGTCCGGGGCTTTCCACGGTCAGGGTTACATTGCCGGGAGTGTCTGACGACTGCACAAGTATCTGTGCCAGACCGTTGAATGTGGGAAGTGAGAATACCTTCCTGTCCGCTCCCGGGGCCGGGCGCTCGGCTATGAGGAATGCCGGGTCGCCGTTGCCCGCGCCGAGTATCGTGCCTTCGCCTTCGAGCGTGATTTCAAGAGGCACGCAGGCATCAGGCACCATGCGGCGTTTCTTATCGAGCACGCTCACCGTGATGACAGCCACATCAGCGCCGTCGGCTGCGATTGCCGGCCTGTCAGCTGAAAGGGAGATTGCTGCAGGGGCTCCGGTGGTCTCCACTGTTTTGGTCAGCATCTTCTTTCCGTCTTTATATCCTATGGCCTTGAGAGTGCCGGGCCGATACTCGGCTTCCCAGCTGAGGTGGCCGCCGCGGGGCATCTCTTTCCTGCCGAGGCTTCGGCCGTTGAGAAAGAGTTCCACTTCGTCCATATTGCTGTAAGCCCAGACATCGACTTTCTCTCCCTCATGCCCGCTCAGGTTCCAGTGCGGTAAGATGTGCAGCACGGGCTCGTCGGTCCAAACCGATTTCAGATAGAATGCCTCGTCTTTGGGAAATCCGCAATAGTCGAGCACACCGAACTGCGAGCCGGTGGATGGATACACCATCGGGTTGGCTTCTCCACGATAGTCAAAACCTGTCCAGTAGAAGAGCCCTGCGAGCCAGGGCCGCTCATCGTAAAATTTCCAACCCCTCTCGATGGCGTTGAAGAGGGAGTCGCTGCCGCTGCGTCCGCGGTTGATGGCTTGCATATAGCCGGCCTCGTGATTGTCGAAATACACGCCTCGGGCACCGCAGCCGGTGGTCTCTTCCGAGCCCAATGCTATCCGCTTCGGGTAGTTGGCGCGGTGTTCGTCTACGGGGTTCTGGAGTATGTAGTTGTAACCGGCCACGTCTGCCGTCTCCACAATGCGGGGCCCGCTCGAAGTTGCCACAGTCATTAGTCGTGTGGGGTCGGCGCGGTGGCAGTGCTCACGCATTGTGGCAGTGATGCGGGGTCCGAAATCGTTCCATTCCGTGCCCCATTCCTCATTGCCGATGCTCCAGAGTATTATTGAGGGATGATTGCGGTCGCGTTCTATCATACCCCGCAGAAGGCGCACATGCTCATCGTTGATTCCGGTGAGGCGGTTTTCCTCAATCACGAGAATGCCGATCGAGTCGCAGGCGTCGAGCATTGCCGGGGTCATGGGATTGTGGCTCGCGCGGTAGGCGTTTGCTCCCATATCTTTAAGGCGGCGCAGGCGATAGGCCTGCAGCGCGTCGGGAATGGCCGCTCCCACTCCGGCATGATCCTGGTGCATGTTGAAGCCCTTGAGCTTAATGGTCTTGCCGTTGAGCGTGAACCCCTTGTCGGCGTCAAATCTTGCATCGCGCAGTCCGGTTTTGGTGGTGCGGCGGTCTATGACTTTCCCATCGGCGATAATTTCAGTCTCCAACGTGTAGAGCCGGGGATTTTCTAAGTCCCACAGCTGCGGATTCCGCAGGGTGATGCCCGCTTTCGAGAGGCGGTTTTCCTGAGGCAGGAGAGCAGTCTCAGTGATTACCGGGAGCCGGGTGCGTGAGCCGTCGGGTGCCACGAGAGTGTGTCGCACCTGATAGTCTTTCGATTCAAGCGACCGGTTGTCTACACTTGTTTCCACTGTCACCTCCGCGCTGCCGTATGGCTGGCTCATGTCGGCGTGGATGAAGATGCCGAAGGGTGCCACATGCAGGGGGTCTTTCTTATCGAGCCATACATGGCGGTAGATGCCGGCGCCCTCGTAAAACCAGCCCTCTTCGAGCGATGCATCGGTGCGCACGGTCACTACATTGTCTCCTCCATAGTTCAGATATTCCGAGATGTCGTAAACCTTAGTGGCGTATCCGCTTGGCTCTCCTCCCAGATAGAAACCGTTGACCCAAACCTTCGAGTCGCGGAATGCTCCGTCAAATTGCAGCGAGATATGCTTGCCGAGGTCTTCTTCCGGAATGGTGAAAGTCTTGCGATACCATCCCACACTTGTCTCCGGATATTTCCATCCTACGGTCTTGTAGCCGTGGCTGTGGCTCGCCTCTTTGGAAAAGGGCAGATCCACCACGAAGTCGTGCGGCAGCGTCACCGGCAGCCACTCCGAGTCGTCGAATTTCGGAGCGTATGGCCCTTCGTTGTGGATGGAGGCCGCCTTTGTGAGATAATTGAAATATTCCGTGCCGCAGCCGAAATCTTTCGCCGGGTCGGAGGCGTTGCCGAATGCGAACTTCCAGTCGCGGTCGAAGTTCAGGCGTTCGGCCGAGGCTGCAGTCAGGACGCTGAGTGCCGCAAGGCATAGCGCTCCCCTGAGTAGCCGCGATGATAGGGTGTTGAGTGTCATGATTGGTCAGTAATAGATTTCTGACTACAAATTTAGCAAAAAAAGTCAAATATGCGATATGTATGTCGGATATTGACAATTAAAAGTCAATATAGTACCACCCGGCCCCATTCTATAGTCCGATTCCGGCGGAGGTGGGCATATCCGATTCGGCCCCGGATTTGTTGTGATAGATAGGATGTGACTTCCGGAATAACTCTCAATCACGAAACCAATATGGATAAAAAACAGATATGGATATGGATAGGGGCGCTTGCATTGGGCGTGGGCATAGGTATGCTGCACATAGATGCCATCGACCGGGTGATGAATGTGATCGCTACCATCTATACCCGCCTCTTCAGGCTTCTGGCGGTGCCCACCATAGTGCTGGCTGTGATCACCACGCTCGCTTCGCTCGGCGGGGGCAAAGATCTCGGGCGCCTGTTCAAGACATCCATCGCATTCACATTGCTGACCACTGTCTCTGCGGCCGCTGTGGCCCTCGGTCTCTATCTTGTGGTGAGACCCGGAAATCTGCCGGCCGGACTTGTGGCAGACGAGAAGGCAACCGAGGTGACAACGGCGGGCACTTCATACGCCGATCATCTGATTTCAGTGGTGCCCGACAATGTGGTGAGGCCTCTTCTTGACGGAAACGTACTCGGCTTGCTGATACTTTGTTTTGCAGTGGGAATCGCCATCTCAAGGATGCCTGAATCACGTCCGAAAGAAATAATTGTGAATGGCCTCAACGGTATTCAGGAGATACTTTTTACACTGATAAGGTGGCTCATAGCCATCCTGCCCGTAGGCATCGTGGCTTTCGCGGCCCAGCTGGTGGCCGAGGCGGGTGCCGGAGTCATGGCTGACTCGCTCGGTAGATATGTGCTGGTGATCATCGCCGGCAATCTGATACAGATGTTTGTGGTTCTCCCCGTGTTCCTCTTGTCAAACCGTATCAATCCCATAAAGACATTCTCCGCCATGATGCCGGCGGTGCTAATGGCTCTTTTCACCAAAAGCAGTGCGGCCACCCTCCCTGTCACCATGGAGAGCGCTGAGAATCGTGCCGGAGTCGACAGGAAGGTGTCGCGTTTCGTATTGCCCCTTTGCACCACTATCAATATGAACGGATGCGCCGCTTTCATTCTGTGCACCTCGCTGTTCGTGATGCAGAACAATGGCATGCCCCTCTCGCTGATGACGATGCTGCTATGGCTCCTGATCTCGGTGATCTCTGCGGTTGGCAATGCCGGCGTGCCGATGGGATGCTATTTCCTCACTCTCTCGCTCATGTCGGGAATCGGCGCCAATATCTCAATTATGGGCATCATACTGCCGATCTACACCATCATCGACATGATAGAGACCTCGGAAAATGTCTGGTCCGATTCATGTGTGTGCAAGATAGTTGATACGAGAGTCAGGGCGTAAGCGCCCATGCGTCAAGTGTATATGACGGCAGACCTGCGGGCCTGCCTCTTTTTTGTTGGTGATGATGTAGTTTTTTCAATTTTCTTGCGTCTTAGAGATAGAGAGGAAAATGAAAACAACCTTTTAGAAATGAATATCAACCGTCAATCAGAATTTGAGACTCTCGTAGAGCAGCATAAGGCCACCGTCTATTCGGTGTGCTATATGTTTGCAGAGAGTCGTGAGGATGCCGACGATCTGTTTCAGGAGGTGCTGATCAATCTATGGAACGGATTGGAGAAATTCCGCGGTGACGCAAGCACGAAATCGTGGGTCTACAGGGTGAGCATGAATACCTGCATCTCCTACAAGCGTAAGAAAAAAATCAGCACCGCACCCCTCGATATCGCTCCCGAGGTGATAGAGGGAGATTCTTACAGCAGCCGTCAGACCGCGATGCTGCGTGAGCGTATACAGCGGCTTCAGCCTTTCGACAGGGCTATTGTGCTGTTGTGGCTCGAAAATATGTCGTACGACGAGATCGGAGCCATTGTCGGCCTGTCGCCGCGAAATGTCGGCGTGCGGCTCACGAGAATTAAAGATAAACTTAAAACTTCTAACGACTGACCTATGGAAGAACTTGAAATAATGCGCCTGCAACTTGAATCGATGAAGGAGCAACTGCGTTCTCAGCATATAGTCAACGAATCGCTCATGCGCAAGGTGATGAAGGGTAAGGCTTCATGGATGAACACTCTGGTTAAGGCTGAAATTATATGTGTGCCCATCACTTGGATCCTGTTTGCAGCTATATGTGTTTTCTATGACATGTCGCAGTGGTATGCGTCGCTGTTTCTTATCATGGCGGCTGTCGATACATATATCGACTGGTATACGGTGAGAATCCCCCCTTCGTTTTTCGGAACATTGTCGATGCTCGATCTGAAAAAATATTTACTGAAACAGAAAAAATGGCGCTTCTGGCAGGTGTGCATCATGTCTCCGTTGTGCCTGATATGGATGATAGCATTTTTCTATGCGATGGGGTCGAACAGTTCATCGTTGATCAGTGGTGAGTTCTCCGATGTTGTGGAGGCGGCCAAAACGGGAGGCCTTGCGGGGGGTATTCTCGGCGGCGTGGTCGGAGTTGTGGTGATGATCATTCTCTTCCGAAGGATGCAGCGCACCAACGACACTTTGATCAGCGACATAAACGATAGTGAGAAAGATGCCTGAGGCACTTTAAGACACAAAAAGAGCAGCGGCTGTCATTACTGACGGCTGCTGCTCATTTTGTTCCATTATACATTACGTTATCTTGCCTTACATCTTCAGGCGATTCTGCGGTTCCATTTTTATTATAAAACGCTCGGAATGGCCCTTATGTTGAGCGGAAAAAGCCTTACCATACGATTATTGAACAATATGCGACCAAAGCTGCAATTCTGCTATCTCGGCTCTGAATAGCGGTGCCTTTCTTGCACCGCGCTCCTGACCTGAGACGCGCGGATAATCTCACATAAATCTCGTCAGGTGGGTTGCGATGTTATTTTTCAATTACTAAATTTTGCATATTAGCCAATAATTTTGTACTTTTGCAAGTTGAAAGGGATTGGTGCGCTCCGGCGTTATCCCTCTCGAGCAAAATTCAACAGGATAACAATACCTTTATGGACATATCATACAAGTGGCTTAAACGCTTTATCAGTTTTGAAGAGTCGCCCCGGGAGTTGGCGGCGACATTCACTTCCACCGGTCTGGAATGCGATCAGGTGGAAGAAGTGGAATCCATACGTGGAGGTCTCCGCGGCCTGAAGATAGGAAAAATCCTTACCTGCGAGCCGCATCCCGATTCAGATCACATGCACGTGACTACGGTCGACGTCGGAGAAGACGCCCCGCTTCAGATAGTATGCGGCGCTCCCAACGTGGCTGCCGGTCAGACCGTGGTGGTGGCCACTATCGGAACGGTGCTTTACGACGGAGACAAGGAATTCACCATAAAGAAAGGTAAGCTTCGCGGTGTGGAATCCTACGGAATGATATGTGCAGAAGACGAAATCGGCATCGGTTCGGATCATGCAGGCATCATGGTGCTCGAAGACGGCATCAAGCCCGGCACTGAGGCTGCCGCATATTTCAATGTGGAGAGCGACTACCGCCTTGAGGTTGAATTGACACCCAACCGCGTTGACGCTGCAAGCCATTACGGATGCGCCCGCGACCTGAAGGCCTATCAGTGGGCACGCATCCTCGAAAATGGTGATTCAGGTGTTGAAATGCCCGAAATCTCGGTGCCTGACATATCTTCTTTCTCGATCGACAGGAAAGACGGAGCCGCATCTGTGGAAGTTGCGGATCATGACCTCTGTCCCCGATATTGCGGCATCACCATCCGCGGTGTGAAGGTAGGTGAGTCTCCTGAATGGCTCCGCAACCTGCTCACGGCCGCCGGCCAGCGTCCGATCAACTCGGTGGTGGATATCACCAATTTCATTCTGCTCGGCATAGGTCAGCCTTTGCATTCGTTCGACCTCTCTAAGGTGAAGGGCGGAAAGATAATTGTGGGCACGTGTGCTGAAGGCACAAAATTCACCACCCTCGACGGCGTGGAGCGCACTCTCAGCGACAAAGACCTGATGATCTGCGATGAGGAGCGCCCGTTGTGCATAGCCGGAGTGTTTGGCGGTCTCGATTCCGGAGTGACCGAGGCCACTACCGATGTCTTTATCGAGAGCGCTTATTTCAATCCCACGAGCGTGAGGCGTACCGCCCGTCGCCACGGACTGAGCACCGACGCATCTTTCCGCTACGAGCGCGGTACCGACCCCAATATGTGTGCCTACGCTGCCAAACTTGCTGCTATCCTCATCAGGGAGATAGCCGGAGGCGAAATCTGCGGAGAGATGATAGACATCTATCCTGTGCCGGTGAAACCTGTGGAGATGGATTTCTCGCTCACTTATTGCAGGAATCTCATAGGCAAGAATATTTCCGAGAAGATAATCACGGGCATTCTCCGTGCCCTCGAGATAGATGTGGAGTCTACCGCTGATCCTGACGTGCTGCATATCAAGGTGCCTACCTATCGCGTGGACGTCACCCGGCCGTGTGATGTGGTGGAGGAGATTCTGCGCATCTACGGCTACAACAATGTGGAGTTCGGCTCTGAGATGCATGCCAATCTCTCGAAGCGCACCGCTACCGATGAAGCCTACTCCCTGCAGCAGACCATAAGCAATGACCTCGCCGGGCAGGGATTCCGCGAGATTATGAACAATTCGCTGTCGGCCGTGAAATACTACGACGGCAATGCCGATTTCCCGCTCGAAAACGCCGTGAAGGTGATGAATCCGCTCTCGGGCGATCTCGGAGTGATGCGGCAGACGCTTCTCTACGGAGGCCTCGAAAGCATTGCCCATAATGTAAACCGCAAGGCGGCCGACCTGAAATTCTATGAATTCGGCAATGTCTATTTCTTCGATCCCTCAAAGCAGAAGACAGACGAGAAGCCGCTGGCGCAATACTCGGAGCATCAGGAACTCGCATTGTGGATGACGGGAAATCTCCAGACTCCGAACTGGAACCGGCAGGCTCTTGAGGCCGGCTTCTTCGACCTGAAGGCCACGGTGCTCAATATTTTCGCAAAAGCCGGAGTAGGGGAGAGCGCTCTCAAGATGACTCAGGGCAGCGACGAGACATTCAGTGCCCGACTCGATATAGCTCACCGGAGTGGCAAGGTGCTTGCAGTGGCAGGAATTCTGAGCCGCAAGGCCTTGAAGACTTGCGACATAGACCGCGAGGTCTTCTTCGCAAGCATAGACTGGAGCGCGCTCTGCAAGCTCGCGGCAAAATACGAGGTTCTTTTCTCTCCGCTTGAGAAGACCCAGCCCGTAAGACGCGACCTCGCGCTGCTGCTCGATGCAGCGACTCCATTCTCGGCCGTAGAGACCACTGCGCGCAAGGCCGGAGGAAAACTCCTCCGCGACATTTGGCTTTTCGACGTCTATGAGGGCGAGCACCTCCCGGAGGGAAAGAAGTCGTACGCTGTCGCATTCACTCTTCAGGATGCCGAAAACACTCTCAAAGACAAGCAGATCGATGCCACTATGGACAAGATCGTGAATGCACTCAAGAAAGAACTCAACGCATCACTCAGATAATAATTAAAGTATACGTCCGGCATGGACGCGGGCTCAGCAGTCTACCCGATAGACGGAACCGCTGCCATGCATCAAGAATTTTTGAAAGAATATGGGAAGAGCATTTGAATTCCGTAAGGCCCGCAAGCTCAAGCGCTGGGGCAACATGTCAAGAACATTCACTCGTATCGGCAAGGAAATCACGATAGCTGTGAAGGCCGGTGGCCCCGACCCCGATATGAACCCGCGTCTGCGTATGCTCATGCACAACGCGAAGGCTGCAAATATGCCCAAAGACACTATCGAACGTGCCATCAAGAAAGCCACCGACAAGGATGCCTCCGACTATAAGGAGATTGTGTATGAAGGATATGGCCCCTTCGGTATCGCTATCGTGGTGGAAACCGCTACCGACAACAATCAGCGCACTGTGGCCAACGTGCGCAGCTACTTCACCAAGCATGGTGGCTCGCTCGGCACTCAGGGTTCTCTCTCGTTTCTCTTCGACCACAAGAGCGTATTCCACGTGAAGCCGAATGCAGACACAAGCCTCGAGGACTTCGAGCTTGAACTGATGGATCTCGATGCCGAACTGGAGGCCGACGAGGAGGAATGGATAGTATATGGCGCCTTCGACCAGTTTAACAATATCCAGAAATTTCTCGAAGGCAGCGGTCTGGAGATCGTGAGCGCGGAATTTGAGCGCATCCCGACCGACTACAAGGAGGTGACCCCGGAACAACGCGAGAGTATCGAGAAGCTCCTCGAGCGCTTCGAGGACGACGACGATGTGCAAAACGTCTTCCACAACATGAAGGAAGCTGACGAGTAACATACCGCCAATGAACTACTTTTTAAAAACAATCATGATAGCGGTGGCTCTCGTCACCGCTATTCCGTCATTTGCCGTTAGCGACAAAGAGATGGAGGCTGCCCGCACTATGGCGGCGAAACACTATCTTAGGTATGCCAACAACGGTTCGGATTATCTCGACAAGATCTCTCCCTCCTCGATGAGCGAGCTCTCGGGCGCGCTGAAGGCCAAGGAGAAGGAAAACCTGAAGGCTTTCAACGCAGTAGCCGTGCCCAAAGACTATGCTTCGTGGGACAAGGCTAAGCTGGTGGAATACTGGAGCACGACTTTCTTCAAGTCTCCCGGACTGAAGGATGACGGCAAGAAATGTCTCGGCATACTTGCCAAGAAACTCAACAAGATAAATGTCTCGGCAACTGCTCCGGCCGCTGCTCCGCAAGAGGAACCGAAGCAGGAACCCAAAGCCGAGCCGAAGCCTGAAGCCCAGGCTCAGGCTCCTGCCGCAGCCGATAAGCCTGCCCCTGCCGCAACAGCAGGAGATGAGGCAATAGCCGCGGAGGAGGCTGCCGCTGCCGAACTTGCCGCTGTCGAGGCCCAGGCGGCTGCTGATGCCGGAGTTGCGGAAGAGCAGCCGAAGAAGTCGAGCAATACCGGATGGTATGTGGCTATTCTTGTCGTTCTCATAGGCGTTGTGGTGTGGCTCGTGATGTATGCCTCAAAGAGCATGAAGGAGTCAGGCGCTTTCACGGCCGACGGAAAATCTGCCGAAAAGGAGATAAGGGAGGCGAGAAAGGCCGCCAAGGAGGAAGCCAACAAGATGAGGGAACAATATGCAAGTTCGCTTGCTGTGAAAAACGATGAGATCAAGCAGCTCAAGGCTCGTGTGGATGAATTGGAGGCCGAACTCGAAAATGCCCGCGAAGCGCTGGAGCGCGAACAGTCTCGTAAGCCCGCGCCTCAACCCCGGCATTCCGCGCCTGAGGCTAAGCCCGAGCAGGCGCCCAGACCTGCCGCAGATGCCCCGGCTAAGCCGAGACAGGCCGGCAAGACAACTAAACTGCCTCCTGTGGTGTATCTCGGATATGTAAATCAGAGAGGTCTTTTCGTGAAAGCCTCACGCAGTCTTAATCAGGAATCGAGCGTCTACTATATGGACATTCCCGACGGAGAACACGGCACATTCATGGTAGCCAACGACATAGATGTCTTCGACAGGGTTCTCGCCGACCCTGAATATTGGCTCGGAGGCGGCTGTATCATTGAGAATCCGGAAGATGCCGATATAGCCGCTGAAATCGTGACTCTTGAGGCAGGCGAGGCCCGCTTCGCCGACAATTCATGTCGGGTGGTGAAGAAAGCACGTATCAAATTCATCTGAGTCCCCTCATGAAACTGTCCTCTCTCACCGACAGGTATGGCAAGACTGTTTTCCTTATATGCAGCAGCATTGCTGTCATAATCTTTCTTGTCATAAGTACCAATCTCGTGAAGCAGCTTTCGGCTCAGGAGCGGGAGAGGATGAATATCTGGGCTTCCGCCACAGAGAAGATGGCTCAGTCGGAAGGCTCCACCGATGTTGAGTTTCTGCTCAATATAATAGCGCAGAATAACTCAATCCCCGTGATGGTGACTGACGCCGAGCGCAATATTTTGGAATACAGGAACTACGAGCTCCCCGACCGCGTGGCCGACGGGGAGCACGTAGCGTTTTCAGACCTTTCGGAGCGCGACCGCCGCTTCCTGCAGAAGAGGCTCAATAAGGCTATCGGCACGCGATCGCTGCAACAGGCAGTGGAGTCTGACGCCCATTTCATACGAGTGGAGGTCTATCCCGGCATCAATCAGTATATCTATTACGAAGACAGCATCCTTCTTCGCCGCCTCAGCCTTTATCCCTACGTTGTGCTCGGCATCATGATCGTGATGGTGATCATAATTTATTCGGCTGTGGTTTATACTAAGAAAGCGGAGCAGAACCGGGTCTGGGTCGGGCTTTCGAAAGAGACCGCGCATCAGTTGGGCACTCCTATATCCTCGCTCATGGCCTGGACTCAGTTTCTTGAGGCAAGCGGCACCGACAGCGAGGTGACCGCGGAGATCGACAAGGACGTGAAGCGGCTGAGCACCATCGCCGACCGCTTCTCGAAGATCGGCTCGCGGCCCGACCTCGAATTGGAATATCTCAACCAGACAATCGAAAAATCGCTCGAATATATGCGTGCGCGCATCTCGGGAAAGGTGCAGCTTCATTTCCATTTCGGTGAGGATGACTACGGGGTGCTACTCTCGAGTAGCCTCTTTGAATGGGTGATGGAAAACCTCACCAAGAATGCCGTGGATGCCATGTCCGGGGCCGGTGATATACATTACACCACAGGCGAGGGAAAAGACTGCGTCTGGATCGAGATCCGCGACACCGGCAAGGGCATTCCCCGCAAGAATTTCACGAAAGTCTTCAGTCCGGGCTTCACCACCAAAGAACGGGGATGGGGTCTGGGGCTTACACTCGTGAAGCGCATCGTGGAGGAATACCACGACGGCAGAATCTTCGTGAAGGAATCGGAAATAGGAAAGGGCACTACTTTCCGAATAGAGCTCCCGTCGAGGCGGCAGCGATGAAGTAAGAATTGACATCTCCACATCATTAAGACCACGGCATAATATGCGACCAATTTTCATAATAGGATATATGGCTACCGGCAAGACCACATTCGGGCGTGCACTGGCGCGCAGGGCCGGACTTCAGCACATCGATCTCGACTTCTACATTGAGCAGCGCTTCCACTCCACGATAAGTCAGATCTTCGCCACAAAGGGAGAAGAGGAATTTCGCCGTATCGAGGCTGCGATGCTGCGCGAGGTGGGCGAGATGCAGGATGTGGTCATCTCGTGCGGAGGAGGCACACCTTGCTTCTCAGGAAACATGGAGTATATGAACAGCCTCGGCCTTACGGTATGCCTGAGGGCTTCAGACGATGTCGTGGCCGACAGAATAATCCGTGCCGCCGGGAAGAGGCCGCTTATGGCCGGAAAATCGCGTGAGGAGGTGCTGGCAAGCCTACGCA
Source organism: uncultured Sangeribacter sp. (assembly GCA_964410515.1). GTDB lineage: Bacteria > Bacteroidota > Bacteroidia > Bacteroidales > Muribaculaceae > Lepagella. Next base: position 17,928 of record CAYPGW010000034.1, read on the forward strand.
GCCAGATGACTGTGCGCGATCCTTTCTATCGGCAGGCCGCTATGGAAATTTCAGGCGATAGGCTCGACTCGAAGGCGCAGATTGCCGACACGGTATCCGATTTTATGAAAAATTTGGCGGAATGCAAATAATTTGTTATATTTGCCGATGAAGAAGTGCGGGAGATGCCTGCACTCCGGATCTAACTAAACCTGATAGAGACATGAACCAGACCGTTGCTGAAAAAGAGACTGAGATCATCGATATAGAGCCCCTGCTGAAGCATGCCGCGATGATAGGAAAACACGATGGCATCGACATTGCGATGCTGGCGAATTATCCTGATACAGATGAGACACGTGTGCTGCTTACGCCGGAGGCGTGCGGGCTGCTCACTTCAGCCGGTTTCAGGATGGCGATGCAGAAAGGTGCAGGAATTGACATTTCGTTTTCTGATGAGGCCTATGCCGACTTCGGTGTGCAGATAAAGACTCGTGAAGAAGCGCTCGCTGCCGATATGGTGCTCTCGTTCGCACCTCTGCGGGCTACCGACATCATGCAGATGCAGCCCGGAAGCACCCTGCTCTGCGTCATGGGCTCGGGCATAATAGATACAGATGCTATAAAGGCCCTTCTCGAGCGTGGCATCACGCTCGGATGCCTCGACAATATGTATAGCCACACCGACACTCCGATTTTCGCCGACATCATAGATGAAATCAACGGCCGCGCGGCAATTATGTATGCGCAGGAAAATCTTTCTTACCTCGGAGGCGGCAAAGGGGTGCTTCTTGCAAGCGTGGCCGGCATCAACCCCTGCGAGGTGCTTATCATAGGATGCGGCACCGACGTCTACTGCGCCGCGAAGGCTGCACTCAACATGGGTGCGGAAGTCTGCATTCTCAATAATGACGTGTCCATGCTGGCCGAAGCGCGCAAGGAATGCGGCCCTCAGATCCAGACTATAATGATACACCCTAGAGTTCTCTACAACAAGGTGAAGACCGCCGACGTGATTCTGTTAGGCACTACCACCCGCCAGTTTGAACTCCCCAAAAATCTCTCGCCGGCCATTAAAGATAGTGCATACGTGCTCGACATCAAGGAGTCGCACCCGTCAGTGTCGGTGCCCCGCACCGTAGCGATGGCCCTCAGCAACGTGCTGGTGGGATTTCTCGAGGAGATGAAGATTAAGGAAGGCTTCGACCGCATGATCGAGACCAACGAGGGAGTGCAGCAGGGAATCGTGACATATAAGGGAAAACTCGTCGACAAACTCATCGGATCGTACACCGGTCTTCCTTCGGCCGATCTCTCGATGATGCTTGCGTCGAGCAATTGATATCTGACTTTATTCCGGGATGCGTATCATCCATATACTCTCGTCTGTAATGTGGTCAGGCGTCGAGCGCTATTCGCTCGATATCTGCCGCCATTATAGCAATGAAGGATACGATGTTCTTGCCATCACGCGCGATGCGCGCGCCGTTGACGACGTGTTTCGCCGCAATGGTGTGCCGGTGAGATTTGCTCCACTCGGCGGATTCTTTTCATACGGCGCCGTGAAAGCCATCTGCGAAGTCTTGAATGAGGATCACTCCCACACTGTGATTCACTGCCACGACACCCGTGATGCCTTCTGCGCCCTCACTGCAAGAAGCCTGCTCGGACGCCGCGATATTCGGGTGGTTCTCACACGTCATTATGTGAGGCGCGCCGGCAGGAGCCCTTTCCATAAATACACTTATAGAAACGTAGACCGTCTCATCTTCGTGTCGGAAGCGGCACGGAGCAGATTTCTCTCGGGTTGGCAATGGAATAAAGGCCGCTTTGCCGATAACGTAGGCGGAGTGGTGATTCATAACAGTATCAACATCCCGCTTAAAGGCGTGGCCGAAGAGCCGGCGCGTGGAGCCGTCACGGGTATGTATCTCGGCCGGCTGGCACCCGACAAGGGTCTTGAGCAGATAATCGGGGCTCTGGGTATGATGCGTGGTTCCAAACTGAGGATGAGACTCGTCGGGACAGGGCATCCCGATTATGTCGATTCGCTTCGCCGCCGTGCCGAAGATGCCGGAGTGATGGAGATGATCGACTGGCCACGGCATAGGGAAGACACAGATGGCCTCATACGCCTTTCCCATTTCGGAGTGTTGCCTTCCACAGCCCCTGAGGCGTTCGGAATGAGCAATCTGGAATTTATGTCGGAAGGTCGCCCCATAATCTGTACCGGCAACGGAGCCCAGCCGGAGTATATCACAGACCGCCGAGAGGGAATACTGGTGGCTCCCGGCGATGTACGTGGCCTTGCCATTGAAATGCAGCGGCTTGTAGCTGACAGGAATCTGCGCCTTGCACTCGGTAAAGCTGCCAGAAGCCGTTTTGAGAATGAGCTGAGTTGGCCACATTTCATCAGGAAACTGGATCAGCAGTATTTTTTCGATTTTTCCGATGAAAAATTTGGAAAATTCGCAGAAAAGAATTAATTTTGCACTCGCAATTGAGCGGCTACCGTCGCTGAGATATTGCACTCGGGGTGTAGCACAGTTGGTTAGCGCGCTACGTTCGGGACGTAGAGGTCGGGCGTTCGAGTCGCCTCACCCCGACAAAAACTTAATTAAAGCGATGTGACTTAATAAGTTACATCGTTTTAAAAGTTTTAAAGCGGGACGCGCATGGGACGCGGCCGCAGACAGATATTTTAAGTGCAACCCGGCATTATCCCCCAATAATGCCAAAAAAAATGCGCACTGACGAAAACTTCTCGCGTAAAAATGAAGAACAGGACTTGTTCCCGGTGAGGAAGAACGGCGTGGCGAAATGCCTTGCCTACAATCCGCCGCAGTACAAAACCAACAAGGCCGGCTGCTACATCGAATTCTATGCCTATGATCCGGCCATAGGAAAGATGCGACGGAAGCGAGTGAAGGTAAACCATATTAATGGGTCGAGAAATCGCAAGCAATATGCGAAAGAGGCTATCAACAGATTCGCGGATCTGTTAAGCGACGGATGGAATCCATGGATAGATTGCGATCCTGATGATATCGCCCTGTTCATGGACTGTCTTGATCGTTACGAGGAGCACGTGCAGAAGCAGCACACGAGCGGACTCTTCCGAAAACAGACATACGACGACTACAAATCAAAGATCAAGATAATCCGGCACTATGTAGAGAATGTTCAGAAGCCTAAGGAGAGAATCCGCTATATGTTCCAGTTCACCAAACGATGGTGTGTCGATTTTCTGGACTACATCTACATCGAGCGCAACAATGGTGCTCAGACCTACAATAATTATCTGTCGTTTCTGCGCACCCTATGTGAATGGTGGATAGCTCGAGGAATCATAGCAACAAAACCGACAGACGGCATCCAGCCCATCAGCAAGCGACTTTTTGCGAAGGAACGCAGCTGCATACCTATCGACAGGGTTAAGGAGATAGGAGAATGGACAGAGAGGCACGATCCATATTTCCATTTCGCCTGTCAGATTCTGTATTATTGCTTCATTAGGCCGGTAGAGATGACGCGACTCAAGATATCTGACTTCAATCTACATGAGAGCACCGTCACCATAAGGGCCACGGCAAGCAAGAACAAGCGGACACAGACGGTGACCGTTCCGAAAAAAGTGCTTCTGTTCGGGGTGCAACTCGGAATATTCAGCGCGCCGATGAGCGACTATGTTTTCTCCAGCAAGCTCAGGCCGGGGAAGGAGCAAATCGACACAAAGATCTTCCGCGACCACTGGGCGAAGGTGTCACGTAAACTGAGGCTGAAACCGGAGTGGAAATTCTACAGTCTGAAAGACACCGGCATCACCGCAATGCTCAGAGCCAACATCACGGCTCCGGTCCATGTGAAGGAACAGGCACGGCATTCCTCTCTCGCCATAACTGAGATCTATATAGGAGAGAACAGGGAAGCCGTTCCTGAGATTCTTGATCTTGATGGCGCGCTCTAATCATCGAGCAGCGGCCAAAATTCGCCCTTGAGTAACTGCGACATTCCATCCTCGGAGAATGTCGCGGTTATCTTTTCACAGATATATCGCCGGCCATGGATATAAAACAACGCTCGAGGATCAGGGATAGAATCCGAGATGAACTTAAATGAGAATTTGCGAGTGTTGTCAATTTTATAGACCGGGGAGATAAGCGGATTGCCAGGATCATTAAGCCGGAAATTAAATGGCAAGTGCTGGCCTACATAAGAAGAACCGGAATAATTGAGACTGATATTGAAGACTTCCGGATGCGGGAGAAGACCCTGAGGGTAGGCTCCATCGTAGTATGCAACATAGATCATGTTATAATATTCGGCGATGTCCGCTTTTTCTCCCTCCTCGAGAGTATGCTGCAGTTTCGATTTCCTGTATTCCGATTCATCGTCGAAATCTTCCGAAAAAGAGGAAAATTTCTGAAAGAGGCACATTCCGTGCTTGCTGTCCGTGTAGTCAATACATGCGGGTACGAATTCGAGTTCCACCTTAGAGTCGGAAGAAGATTCGTCGTCGGCATTATCCGAGGGGCCAAACAAGTTGAGCGGTTGCATTGTATAATAATCTTTCGGACGCCCGGCCCACGCGTTGGGGATTCTGTCGATATGTCTGAGCATAAAATGGAGGTTCTCTGATGGGACATAAAACACCTTCTCGAGCTCGGGGTCTTTATATGCGTTTGTGCCCGGCGCATAGTCCACGATGCCAGACGTCAGATACTGCTTGTTGGTATAGTATCCGATAAGGCTTGCCACATCGGAGAATTCGGAAATATCGGACTTTTGGAGAGTTTTTATAAACCAGGGGCAGGAATAATAATTTGACATCTGATGATCCGTGTCTTTATAGACGAAAGTCTTCTGTTCCAGATAGTCGCAACCGTCATTCACCCGTACAGCCGTAGAGAAAGAATCCACAATATTTTCGAGACATACGGGGGCGACTGAAGACAGGATCGAGGTGTTGAAGCTGAAAGAAACTTTCTTCGTCTGATGATCGATCGAGAATTGCCCTCTGAGGAAGAGCTCGAGTTTCTCAAAATATTCCGCGAGTGTCCAGTGAGGGAGCGCCCTTGAGTAATACTTGATATCCCATGACCCGGGAAGCACATTGCACACAAGAATCCTGCTCAACCATGAGTGAGAGTACCAATCGGACAAATCGCAATCATAGCCTGCAAGGTAACACAAATTCCGCGTCAGATCCACGAGAAACGGAAAGAAAGTCAGGTCTTTCGTATCTTTTGACCACTTATATAATCCTGACGCATCATCATAATCAGCAAAATTGTGGGTAATTCCGGAATCGGCCGAGACCCATGGGATGGCCACCGGTTTGTTAGCCTCCGGAAACCATGCCGCGTTAGGATTGATAGAAGAAGGCTTATAGGAGACCCCTAAGGTAAGTGGCAACTCGTTGATATAGATATCGTCGAAATCCTTGGCGAAGTTCTGTACGGCCCGCCCCTCGAGAAATTGACCTTTAACCTCGATGTCTGAAATCTCTACCAAAGTAAGCGAGCCTGATCTTGACACCGCTTTGTCACGGATCTCACAATCAAACACGATATCGTGGGGAATAATTTCCGGGCGATTGATCATGCCGAAAATATCGATGTTCGCGGGGCAATCCTTGAGTGGGAAAGGAATCGTGAGAGTATACGAGTCAGACCCTGAGAAAAGGCTATTTTCCGCGATAAAGTCAAAAGAAGATCCTTGCTTCAGGACAGCCTCCTTGCCTTCAATTATTATTTGCATTTTTCCTACGTGATTTAGGTGATTTGTTATCCATAAGCGTGGTGTAATCATCCTGAGCCTTGTTTATACCCTTATCGCCGGCGACAGTGGCGATAGTGACAAACGGCTCATCAAGACGTTTGGCAAGACGGTCGATAACTCCGGAATATTGCGACATTGCCGAAGCCACTACTGCCGCTGATGGAGAGCCGTCGGCAATCCGCGAGATTGTCTGCGGGGCCGTGATTGAGCGTGACACATCCTCGCTCCGGAGCGATCCGATTGTATTGGTGCGCTGGGCATAGTCGAGCGCCTCTATCATCGGACGTGCTACAGGAGAAGCGAGAAGACGCTGACTTGCCACCCATTCGCCGGCATGGACGATACCGGCAGGTTCGTCGACAGGCCCCTTAGGAGTGAATCCACCCTGCGAGTATCCCTGAGTTTCGGCAGCCTGCTGCTGCTTCTTAATGGACGCGATCTGTATTGCTCCGGCAGCCACCGCCATAGCGGCGGCGATAGGTGCCAGTATATAGCCCACAACCGGGACAGCAGCTGCGGAGCCGTAAGCGTTGAGGGCATTGGTAGCGGTCTGAGCCACGGCCTGAATCACCTGCATGGCAAACATCTTACGGTTGGCTTCGTTTTTTGCCTTGGCAATCTCAGCCTCCTTCTGTTTCTCGAGTTTCGCTATTCTGTAAGAATTCCCTTCTGCGTAAGCAACTTCCTCATTGTATCTTGATTCGATGGCTGCTGTCTGGATAGACAGTTCGGCCTGAATCATTGTGGATAGACCTGAAAAAATAGCCGACATCCCGGAAGTCAGGGTAGACAGCGAGCCGGTGAGAGCCTTTCCTCCGTCAGAGTCAAGCCATTCCACAGACGATTCCACGGCTTTTTGCATGGAATTGCGAGTGTCGGATTCCGACTCCTGGTTGTATTGCAAACGGAGTGCTTTCTGAGCTTCGAGGAATGCCTTTTCAATACGTAGTTTTTCGTCGGCATTGTTGCCGGCCGCTTGCAGTTCCCGATCGTATACCACAGTTAAGGCTGCGAGTTGTTTATCATAAAGAGCCTTATCTTCGGCAGGATTGTTGCCGAAATATTGCTTCTTGAGGCGAGCATACTCAGATTCCAGCGCCTCCATCTCCTGCCGGTGACGTTTTGCGGCAGCGAGTTCGGCATCATGTAGATTTTTCTGAGCCTTTAGGTAATCATCCGAGCCAGATTCGTAGATATCGACGATCCTGCGCAGATGTTCGAGATTCAATCGCTCGAGTGCTTCCTGATGCACCTTTTCGGCTGAAGCCCTCTCTTCGGCCGACACGTTCTCAGCATTAAGTTGTTCGAGATATTGAGCGTTGATAACAGCAAGGAGGCTTTCATAATGTTCTTTTTCTTCCGCCTCTGAAGTTGCGAATCCAGCATTGTCAAGTTTATTGATGGCATCCCAGAAGTCAGCCTGAGTTGACAGACGTTCATCCTCAGTCAAATCCTCCCTATCGAGAATCTTCTGATAATAATTTGCGAGGATGCCGGCCATATTCTCGTTATGTTCCGATAGAGTGGCTTCACCCTTGACGTATGCGATGCGCGCTTCTGCCTCCATGCGTTCACGCCATTTTTTCTCTTCCTCGAATCGTTCTTTGGCAGAAGATGAAGCCGACGGAACTGGCGATGGTGGGAAAAATCCGTCGTCAGGAACATCCGGGTAATAATTGGATTCAGTACTCGAGCGTTGCGACTTCTCGTATGTGAGTTCGCGCAGCATCTTTTCCGCCATGGAGCGCGACATATTTCCGGAGACGGTGTAATTATTGGCAGAGTCCGTTGACCATGAAAGAGATTTTGATGCGGGAGCCGAGAATTGAGAGTATTTAGTCAGGCCTTCAGATATGGGCCCGGTAGACAGTGTTCCTGTTTTTCCCGGTTGCGAGGAAGGTATCACCACATTTTCACCAAAAGAAGTGACCACCTGACGGGCCGTATTCTCACTATCGACCGGGAAAGACACCTTAACTTCGTTGAGAGGGGAAGGATTAGCAATAGCTTTGGTAAGGCTTTCAATCTGCTTGTCAATATTATCTACAGGAATATATTGAAACTGACGTGCAGACATCTTGTCGAGTTTCTCCGACCGCCTGTTGAAATCCTCTAAGTACTCATCCAACTTGGACAATATTTCCACAGGGCTATCCTTTGAAGAGAAGTAGTCCCAAAAGCCACGGTTTTTCCCTTCAAAATCTCTCACTTCATTCTTTATTGAAATCGGCACCTTCTGTCCGGAGGCGACTGCTGATGCGACTTCGGTGACGATTCGGGTCACGTTACGTTCATCCATTCCGTAACCGAGCAGACGTTCACGGAGGGCTTCTGTAGAATCATCGACATCCTTTGCATGGGCATTATTGAGCTGATCCTTTGCGTTGCTGATAGCGCGCGCCTGTGCGGATTTCCGGGCTGCCCATGTCAGTCGGTCGTAGGCGAGGGCGAGATTCGTGATTTCTCCCTTCTCATTCAGGAGTCCTTGCAAGTATACACCATATCTGGAAATAATCGCTTCTTTAGCGGCATTGTATTCCTTCGTGCCTTTCTTGGCTCCCTCCAGGGCACCGAAGAGTTTATCGATTTCAGACTTTTCTTTCTGGAGTGCTTCCACAAACGATGTAGCCGAAGCGTCAGCCTTTTCTGCCGCTTCCCGGTATTCATCCGTGCGGGATGTAAGTTGGATAATATATGATGCCAACATTGCCACGGCAGCGATAACCAATCCGAGCGGGCTGGCTTTAATGGTCGCGTTAAAGAGGCGCCATGCAGCTTTCGCACGTCCTACATTTCCCGTAAATAAAGCCATTGCAGCCGCGGCCAATTTCGTTGTAGCCGTCCATGCAGCGAATACTACATTAGAGAGAGCAGTTTCGGCCGCCAAGATCTTTGTATTGATTGCCGAAAACTTCAGGACGGCAACATAAGCGGCAATGGCGACTGTCAGGCTAATAACGGCGGTCTTATGATCAAAGAAGAATCGGAGCACAGTCAGGAGTCCACGCGCTACAGCAGCAGTCGATGACAGGAAGTGTGACATCAGAGGATATAGATGTTCACCGAGTTCCACCTGATATTCATGAGCCGCATTTCTGCATTTGTCGAGACTGGCAGCCACTGTATTATTCTGCACGTCAAATTCCGTGTCAATAGATGTGCCCTCCCGGAAAGCGTCATTGGCCACTTCCTGCTGAGCCTTCACATCCTCGATTTTATTTGCGAGAGTAGAAAGCGCTGCTATGGCACGGCTGCCGTTCTCGCCCATATCCTTGAACATCGGAGAGAGGACGTCCATACCGCCGGCATTGTTCAGCGTCTCGAGAAACAGGATCAGGGCCTCGTTGGCATCCTTCTTGAGAAGGTCAGAGAATTCCTTGACATCGAGCCCGGCCACCTGCGCGTATTTAGCCGGATCCTGATAGAGGCGCACCAGCACCTGAGAGAGGGCCGTGGCCGACGCTTCCACCTTCTGGGAATTGGAATCGAGCACGGCAGCAAACCCCATAATCTGAGGGATGGTCATATTCGCCTGAGCACCTACACCGGCCATGCGCTCGGTAAAATTGGCTATATAAGGAGCGGAAGCGGAGCAGTTCTGAGAGAGTTCGTTGATTACGGATCCTACCTTCAGTAGCGACTGCTCCGTGCCATATTGTTCTTCCACCCCGAAGATGCCTGTCAGTTTAGACAGTGTGAGGGTTGCACCGTCACCGAGGTCATCGAGGGCCACATTGATTTTGTCGGCGGCGCGGACGAAACCCATTACGTCGTCCACCGACTGCTTGCCGAGACGCCCTGCATCCTGAGCGAGTTTGTTAAGTTCTTCGCGTGAGGATCGGGTGTCGATGGTCTTGAACTGCTCGTTGAGTTCTGCGACCTGACCTTCCGACATGCCGGTGAATTTACGGACGGAAGCCATCTCCTGATCCATCTCCGCGTAGGCATCGACGAAAGTTCTGAGATAAGTGATGGTTCTGTCGTAGCCTTCAAATAAGACTGTAAGAGCAGGGAGTGTATCAAAAGCCCAGTCTTTAAAACGGGTCCACAATGATTTAGACGCCTCCAGTTCCTCTTTGACTGAAGAAATCTGTTCCTTGACAATACGAATCTTCTCAGCAAGTTCCTGATATGCTTCAGAACCCTGCTCGGCACTCTTGAACTGCTTAGTCAGAGATCCAAGAGTTTTATTAAGAGTTTTGAGGGAAACCTTGTCGAGATTTTGGAGGACATCGTTGACAGTCTCAATCGACGCCCGGCATTCATCAAATTGTTTCTGTAGTTTGCGAACGTCTTTTCTGGCCTTTTCAATATCCTTTGGCGAAGCCTTAGCGTTCTGAAGGTCTTCGACTTTCTTTTTTGCCTTATCGAGATCTGTCTTTATATCATTGAGAACTTTCTTAGCCTGTTCACCATTGACAAGCAAGGTAACGGTTGCTTTATCATCTATTGTGCGCATAAATTGAGAAAAGTTAATTAATTTTGAGCAAATATAAGATGCTGCCAACAATCAATAAAAGACACGGAGCCGCGCCCTCACGACGCAGCTCCAATGTCAAAAAAATGCTAAAAAATGCGTATTTTCTGAGATTATTTTGTATTATTCTATCTTCTCCCATGCTCGGCATCGTAGCGTCGCATCCGTGGATGCCTGCTGCGGATTGAACCGTAATCCACACTACGTTTCTTTCGTCGCGGCGGAACCTTGTAGAATTCCGGGTGCTTGATTGAGTCCACTATCATTGCCACCATCAAAATTGATAGCGGTATCAGGAGTATGACACAGACAGCAACCATAACAATCGAGATTTAGATGATTTTATACCACAAAGATAATAAATTATCTCGGATTATGCAAATTTAATCGTCATTATCCGGAGGCGTCGGGCTGATGATGTGGATTGTCCCGGGCACCTTTCGCATCATCCACCCATGTGGACCTCCATCGATTTCGTAATGAGCCCTGAATCCTATCTGAGACATCACCGAGGCAACATCGCGGGGCTCGATCTCTATCATATCCTCGAGATCATCGATGATTTCACGCGTTGTCTTGTAGATTACACCCGGACCGGGTTCCGGGGCCGGAGCCCAACCCTTGAGATACCCTTCGAGGATTATGCAATGTCCGGAGACGGAATCTTTTTCGTTTTGCGAGTTGCGCTTCGTGTTTTTCGATTGTGAGGACTTTTTCATTTCAATATTTGGAGTTAGATTATATTTCTCGATAGTTTTGTTTATGGTATCACGCAGGAGAAACAGTTCGTCTGCATTGTTGAGAATGAAGTAGCCGTGGGATTCCTCCGTACCGTCAGGAAGTGTCCTGTCTATAGCATCGACACAGATGACGGTTTCATACGGATATACTTTAAATGTCATGCCTCACCTCCTTTCTTTGCTGTGGGCGTGAGAGCGAGGGCTGCTGCGGCCGCCATTGCGGTGATGATGATGGCCGGGGCGCATGCGAGGGCGAGCGCTGCGATGAAGCCGAGAGTGAATAGTGAGGCTGCCGTGAGGCAGAGCGGGGCGCCTATGCGGCTCCGGAGATTTGACACTTTCGCGCTCATGGAGCGCATGCGCTCACGCATCGATTGGCGTGAGGCCGGAATACTTAATGCTTTCATTGCATCATGGTTTATGAGCAAGGCAGTGGTAAAAACACCAAAACGGCTGCCGATACCGTTGCTCATAAACCATGATGCAGTCCCGTTGCCGAGCGTACAAAAGATTTCGGTATGGCAGCCGTCGGAATGGCTGTTTTATTATGTCTGCAGTCTGCATGTTTCAGGAGAGAAGCGGCTGCGGTCGGGCATAAAAAAAGCCCGGGATTATTCGAGCAATAACCGATGCCCGGCGGAACAGTCAAACTGTCATGATTTATGAGCACTGCAAAATTACAAATTATTTTTGTAATTCGCAAGAGTTGGGGTGAATTATTTGCTGAGATTTTGATTTAAGGTTTCGGACGAACCAGATTGATGACATCTAATCCACGATATACGACATCGTCTTCCACATCGCTGCTCAGGTTGATGTATTTCTTCTGACGTCCCTCTGTCTCAGGTGATTGTAACAAATCTATTGGAGACACTGAAGGAGATGTGAATGAGAGAACTGTTTCAAAATTATTGAACGAGATTGCGAGTGTTCCCTTGCGAATAAAATCCATCCCCAGGATAAAGGAATAATCCGGACATGGAAGATTTTCCACAACTGAAGCAGTTGTATGCACAAGTCCTCCGTTGCTAACAATCGCAAGATATGCGTTGCCATAAGATGCCATTTCATTGCCGGTAACACCCACGCTATTAATGGTGTGCTTAAATTTAAAACCGAGGCGCGAGGCGAGATTACGATTCATCAATGAAACCTGTGCACCTGTATCCCACAGTGCATTGACATAAGCCGCTGCCAGTTTATCTGAAGAAGTGAGGTTCACAACGAGTATTTTAGTATATAGGAATTTTGGGTATCCTAAAGTTTTTGCCGTTATTGCGAATGGCTTGTAATCTTGACTCATATTGATAATACTTTATGCAAAGATACCAACAATCAGTGAATTGTGCAAAAAACATCCTGAAAAACGGTGATTTTTCAGGGGGCGTAAAGGATTGGAAACCAGTATGGTTTTCGTAGGCAAAAATGGGCTATTTCTACGGATTTCTACGATTTTCCAGAGGTTGCAAATCGTAAAAACGTAGAACTCAGTATAAAAAAGGGGTCAAGAGGGGAATTTTTTCCACTCTTTCCGTCGGAAGAGCCCGCGCACTTCCTATGAGAGGCGCGCCCCCGAGCCTCCCGAGCGGTGCGGAATATGCGGAAGCGGGTTTGCCACGAAAAGGGTGTGCGGTATTGGCGCCATGCGCGTGAGTGCATGGTGGCGACAGGTAGGCGGCCGATGGCAAAGTGCGGTAAGAGGAGCCAATGCGAAGCGTAGGGAAATCCGGAGAGTGGAGAGAACTCTGTGCAAGCTCCACATGGTGGAGAAGCGGAGCGTCAGGCTGTATTAGGCTTTGGCATAGCCGGAGGCTCAACGCCAATGGATAATAGAGCCGACCACTACGTGGCGCGTTCCGCAGGATGCTCGGAGTGAATGCAGCGGTTGGATTGCCGGAGCGAAGCGTCAGGCTCATGCTCCGCACTTTGGGGCGTGGGGTGGGGAAAGCAGCAGTCGGCGTGAAAAAAAGCAAGGCCGCCTATCCTATCGGAGCGACAGCCTTGTGAATAAATATGAAGGAGAGAGAAGTAATTTGAAGGTTAAGTCAGAGGCGTCAGTTTGCCACCGACCTCAGACCCGGGAGTGATGCTCGCTTGCAGGAACAACAGCAACATTCGGTATTCATTAAAAAAGAACGGTCATCATTAGGGCCGCAGGGCTTCCAGACGGCCACCATTGGCGTTAGGATCAACATTTGTCTTTGTCTCTACAGCATTAAGGCGTGCCGACAGATTGTTAATGGATGTGCGGTAAGTCTCAAGTCGTGAGCTTGTCTTGTCTATCTCCGCAGATGTCGGCGTATACGTGAACTTCCATTTTCCATCAGTGCCCAACACCGGCGTCTTGCCGGGAAGGGAATACTCCAGCCACATATTGGTCATGGTAATCTGCTTGCCGCTGACATTGATGCCGGTGACCACTCCGTTGACTGTGAACGGCGTGTTGTTGTAGTCCGACAGGTAGCCGTGGATGACAGCTACGTCACCGACTATAAAATCTCCGGGATTGCCGCAGCTCCACGTGTCGGAACTCCAGGATGCGCACGTTATGCGTGTCGGCAGATCAAAATAGGAATTGTAGCCATTACGATTCACAACAACAATCGACTTACCTCTTGCTCCGGCAGCTCCGGTGTCACCTTTTGGGCCCTGTGGCCCTGTTGCCCCGGTATTGCCTGTAGCGCCTTTGGGCCCCTGCGGGCCAGTTGGCCCTGTAGCTCCGGTGTCACCTTTCGGTCCCTGCGGCCCGGTTGCTCCGGTGTTGCCTGTAGCGCCTTTAGGCCCCTGCGGGCCAGTTGGCCCTGTCGCCCCGGTATCACCTTTGGGGCCCTGTGGGCCTGTTGCCCCGGTGTTTCCAGTCGCGCCCTTTGGCCCTTGCGGGCCTGTTGCCCCGGTTGCTCCTGTGGCCCCCTGAGGGCCTTGCGGCCCTACGAGGTTCTTGGCCGTCTGCTTCACACCGTTAACGGTTAGAAATCCGTCGGAGG
>CAYPGW010000035.1:0-31493 GCA_964410515.1 uncultured Sangeribacter sp.
CTCACAAACGGAACCAGAATCCGGTGTGCTACCATTACACCACAAGGCAGAATAATCAAACTTTCAAAAATGTTGCCCGGGAAAGACTCGAACTCTTCCGAAGTCTATCAATGGCGGAACCGGAATCCGGTGTGCTACCATTACACCACAAGGCAGAATAATCAAACTTTCAAAAATGTTGCCCGGGAAAGACTCGAACTCTTCCGAAGTCTATCAATGGCGGAACCGAAATCCGGTGTGCTACCATTACACCACAAGGCAGTTTTCAATTCAGTGTTGCATTGTGGAAAGACTCGAACTCTTCCGAAGTCTATCAATGGCGGAACCGAAATCCGGTGTGCTACCATTACACCACAAGGCAGTTTTTCTGTCGTAGGGGGCTCTTCCCCGTTTTGACGATGCAAAATTACAATAAAATTTCCATATAACAAAATTTTTCAGAGAAAAAATGGAAATTTTTATTTGTGCTCAATCTGAATGGGCTGTATTTCTATATCTTCATTAAGAAGTAGATCAGTCCGTGCGGCTTCTCTCTTTGAGTATAAGATTTTGTGAGTTATTATTTTAGAGATGTAAATTAAGAAATTTTTCCATGACAGATTTAGCAGTTGCCTTTTCTGTGTCAAATCATAGAGTTGGCTCCGGTTGCCCCTCAAGATCGTATTCTATCTGAGAGACATTGAGAAGGCTGCATAAATGGTTTGATATCAATAACTTTACTTGTTGTATGTCAATTTGTTGTCCTGTCTCTGCCATTAATGATGTCACTCCCTTGTCTGTAAAACCACATGGATTTATGATGCGGAAGCCGGAAAGATCTGTATTGACATTAAGCGCAAGTCCGTGCATGGTGATGAATCGGCTGCATTTCACTCCTAAGGCGCATATCTTGCGCTCCCCGGTGGTGCCGGCACCAATCCATACACCGCTCGCCCCCGCTACTCGCTCCCCAACTATGCCGAAATGTGCTATAGTTTGGATCACCGCTTCTTCAAGCAGCTCTACATAATCTCTCACGCCGAGCCGATGGCGTTCAAGATCAATGAGAGGATAAACCACGAGTTGCCCGGGGCCATGATAAGTGACGTCTCCTCCGCGTTCGATGTGGAAAACTCCGATACCCTTCCGTGCCAACGATTCCTCGGAAAGAAGCAGATTCTCACTTTTGGCATGTTTACCGAGTGTGACCACCGGGCGGTGCTCGGTGAGGAAAAGATATTCGTCACCGATATCTTTTCCTTCTTTCTTCAAATTCACCATTGTGGTGAAGAGGTGTCGCTGCCGGGCGAGCATTTCGGAGTAATCGGTCAGTCCGGTATCGATAATATTCATAGTTGCTGTCAATGATCAGAAATTGAAATGAAGTGCCACCCTCAGGCCGGATCGGTCGGCATAAGGAGTGTCACGGTAGGTTAGTCGCCAGACGTAGTCGATGCGCAGGATTGTGAAGATATTGTCGATTCCCGCGCTGATTTCCATATAGGGTGTGGAATTCATAAGGCGTGTCCGGCTGTCGGTCGGGAAACTGAAGAGTGAAGGATGAAGTGTCGGGTTATTGCGTGAGGAGAGCCCTCCGGCAAGTCCCTTGAATCCGATCACCTCCCGCAGATGAGCGCGTTTTACGACCGGAATTCTATTAAACAGCACACCGTTGCCCTGATAAGTAAGGTCGAGAGACGCATATCGGTCGATAGCGAACTCCATCGGATTCATAAGGGAGAAAGATTCGGGTTGAATAGTGTAGCTCAGGTTGGCATTAGGCCACAGAAGTTCCGGATATGGCACCTGAGTCCATATAATTCCCCCTTTGAGAAGTGCATCGAGAGAGCCGAAAGCGGAAAACCAGAATCGCTTTCGCACTGATAATTCTGTGTGTGAGATGGCGAAATCTGAACCCAATAAGTTCTTTGGCCCCCATTCATGAGAAAGAATGAAGACCGGAGCGTCTCTGTTTACTTCAAGGCGCCCCGAAGTGTGCTGAATATACTTCTCTCCGGGAGCATAACGCACTTGCAGGCCGAGCGTTGTGCGGGAATATGAAGAGAAATTATGTCCGGCGGCATCAATGAAAGGCAGCCATGGCGTCGCTATCTGCTTGGTGTGTTCTGCCCTGACGCGGAATGATAATTGATTGCGCAGTTCAAGATTATACTCCATTCGGGCGAGCCTGCGGTAGGTCATCAGGTTGGAGCGGCGTCTTTTCCAGCTTAGAAAGACATTGTCGGCGTTGGTGAAGAGGTAATGCTGGCCTATCATATCCACGTCATAACCGTATGTGGCTTTCACTGAATTCAGGGGGAAATCTCCGCTGTGATGCTTTTTCGGGATGAAGGAATACTGGAGTTCTCCCTGATATTTAAATTTTCTGTCGCGCGTGCCGTAGGCCACATATCCCCCTGCAAACCAGTGTTGAGAGAGGGCAGTGGTGGTGACTCCTCCGAGCCTGAGTCTGATACCCTCCACAGTGTTGGAACTGATGAGGGTGTTGATGGGGCCAATGTCAAAGAAACTCGGATTGCCGGTCTTGATATATCCTCCGACAAGTATCATCAGCACTTTCTCAGCCCCGTAAAAAAAAGGAATTTCCCTCAGCCTTGCCATGAAAGTGCCCATCGACTCCTCTGCTTTAGAGAGGGGCACGAGTCTGAGTGTCGGATCAAACGATCTGTTGGCTTCCGCATTTTCATTGATAGCCCATGCTCCGCGGGGAGTCATATATCCCTTTACAAGATCGGGGCGAGGGTCGTAGCTGAAATTGGAGTAGGCTGTGGTGCGCGCGGCATGAAATTTTTGCGTGCCGGTGATGATGCACAGGTCGAGATTAATGCGATCAGATGTCTTGTGTCGTCTGTCTGTAGCGTCTTTTTCAAATGTCTGGTCAATATAGAGATTATCCACATAGTTGAGATTGATTGTTCTTGGCACCTTCAGGTGCACCTTCTTCACGAACCCGGTAGTGTCGTCGAGGGCTACGTAAAGATCGCCCATGAAAGAGAAGCTCTCGGGGTTGCGGGGTGAGAAACTTAGTCGGACGCAGCGAGTTCCGTCCACGTCAAGAGTGTCAGTGATGTAATACTTATAGTAATCTTCACCGATAGATGATAGCGGACTTGGAAATCTCTTGGACATGAGTGTGACATCATCGTCAAAAATGTCCGTCTCTCTCAGAAGATCATCGATGAGAATGTCCAATCCTCCGGTGTCGGCAGATGTGGCCACGCCTACAGCCCGGGAGTCCCAGACAGCTTCATTGGCCGACTTCGAGCCTGAGGTGTGGAGCATCGTGGAGGCTTGCTCTTTCAGAAGGATATCGAGCACCTGCCTCTTTCCGTAGCCCGTAGTGTCAAGATAGGTTGTGAGAAACGGGTGTTTGCTCAGCACAGCTTCGTCTACTTCAAGAAGCCCGAGCGTGGTTTTGGAATATTTGTCATAACTGTAATGTGGCGCATTACGCGGATCTCCCGATGATTGGGCGGCCCGCACTCGCTTCATCAGCATTACGGCAGGATTATTTTTCTTCGTATATTTTCTCTTTTCCGGATTGACTATGATTTCCTGCAGTTGTTTTGCTTCGCGCATGAAGACTGCCGTGTCTACCGCAATCTGAGGATCCTCCCCGATGCAGGATGCCGTTACCTCGGGAACTACAGCCATCGCAAGAGTGGTGGCCAGCAGCCGGAGGAATAACGAACAATATATATTGCAAATGGAGCGGAATTTCATTAATTTTGCATTCTATTCCCTCTTGGTGTGGTAAAGGCCGTGACTGAGGGGTGAATCAGACTACAAAATTAATAAAAAATTTCGATAATATTATGGGGCTGGAAATAGAGTATAAGTATTTGGTGAAAAATGACGCTTATCGGACTTTAGCATTCTCCTCGGAATGCATCCGGCAGGGATATCTGAACCGTGATCCCCTGCGCACTGTCAGGGTCAGAATTAAAGGCGACAAGGGGTTCCTCACTGTCAAAGGTATTAATTCGGGAGCCGTGCGTGAGGAGTTTGAATATGAGATTCCTGTGGCCGACGCCCGTCGGCTTCTATGTCTGTGCGTTCCACCGGTGCTTGAGAAAGTGAGATATATGGTGGAATATACCGGCCATATTTGGGAAGTGGATGAATTTACGGGCGAGAGGGAAGGTCTCGTCACTGCCGAAATAGAATTGAAGTCGCCCGATGAGAAATTTGAAATTCCTGATTTCGTGGGAGAAGATGTGACGGGAAATCCGGCTTACTACAATTCCAATCTCACTTCCTCTTTGTCAGGGTCTTGAGCATGGAGTCCAGTTCTGAGCGGACTTCTGCAAGCTCGTCAAGCACCTTCAACCTTTTGGTGATATTCTTTCTGTTTTGCTGCATCTGAAACTTTGCTGCGTCAAGTTTCAGTCCCTTTGTCTTGAGCAGATAGTGGATGATGCGCAGGCTTTCCACATCCTCGGGGGTGTATTGACGTTGCCCCGAAGCCGTGCGCCGGGGTGTGATCTCCGGAAATTCACTCTCCCAATAGCGCAGTGTGGACTGGGTCACGTCGAGAAACTCAGCCACATCCTTTATCTTATAATATTTTTTGTCGAGGTCAAGCATACGGTGTTCAGTCCATCACGTGCCCGGCGTTGTCTGCCATGCGTATCATGTTGGCATACTGGTCAGGTGTGAGATCCATGAAATAATAGTTTACCGGATTCTGCGGCTCTCCTTTGAAGCGCACCTCATAGTGAAGGTGACTGCCCACCGACTTTCCCGTAGAGCCGACCTTGCCTATCATCTCGCCACGCTTCACTTTCTGTCCGGGCTTCACGAGTATTTGGCTGAGATGGGCGTAGCGTGTGGTGTAGTTGAATCCGTGATCAAGGTCTATGCAGTTTCCGTAGTTGGATTTGCGTTCAGCCGATTCCACCGTGGCATCGGCCGTTGCGAATACGGGAGTTCCGGTAGGAGCTGCGAAATCGAGTCCCTCGTGGAATTTTGCTGTTCCGTAGATCGGATCCCTACGGTATCCGTAGCCTGACGACATAGTGTAGTCGTTGATGTGGATAGGAAGGATGGAGGGAATGCAGGCGATTTTTTCTTTCTGCTCTCCGGCCATTTCTCTTAATTGATCGAAAGAGACTGACTGGGAATAAATCTGATGCTCGAGAAGTTCTATCGACTGATTCATACGCCCCACGAGTTGGGCATCGTTGAGTTTCCCGATGCTTTCGAGGCGGTCGTTGCCGTTTATGCCTGAATAGCGCTGATTGCTGCTGAGTGGATCCATCTGCATCATCACGCGATAAAAGTTATCGTCGCGGTTGCGTATGTCTTCCATCACTTTGAGTGAATTGTCAAGTCGCTTTTCAAGTATGGCATACTGCGATTTGAGTTTGGCGTTCTCCTCCTTCAGATTGCGCTCCGAGGGGCCGGAATAGATGAAAAGCAGACACAGACCGATACCGATCGCTACGCCTACGAGAAGATACCGGCCCAAAGAGGTCAGCCTTGTTCTGAGTGTAGGGTAGTGGCGTTCAAAGTTGTCTGTGTCGGGATTATATCTGTATAGGAACTGCTTCACATCTGACTTACATTATAATCAGAACACCTTTATCGAGATGTAGCGCTTGGGATTCTTCTTGATGTCTACAATCAGCGAGTCTATATCGGCAGAAACCCTGTTGAGCCGGTTGTAAAGTTCCGGGTCGGAAGTGAGAAGTCCGAGCGTTGAGTTCTTGTCGTTGAGTTGGGCTGAGAAGCGCGAGAGATTTGCTGTCAGGGTGTTCACGTTGTCTACCGTGGCGTTTAGCGGCAGATTTTTCAGCGAATAGGAGAGCGCACCGAGATTTCCCACCACTGTGTCAAGGCTCTGGGTGATGCGGGCTGCATTGCCGGCGATGCGGGGCACCTGAGTGTTCATAGTGGTGTTGAGTCCGGAAGTTGTAGTAAGCAGATTGGCGGTTATGCCGTCGAGCCGGGCTATCGATGCTGTGAGGGCCGGGTCGGCTACGAGCTTGTTGAGATTCAGGAGCAGGGAGTCTACCTTTGGAAGCACGCCTGCCACTGCGGGAAGCATCTCTTTCTGCACGCTTTCCATCAGTCCGGGCTTGGCTTCTGTGGGCACTTCGCCGCCCGAGGGTATCAGAGCCGGGCCTTTGCCCATCTGAAGTTCTATGCGGGCTCCATTGAGAAGCGTCTGGCCCAGATTGGCCACGGTGCCTTCGGGAAGCTGAATGTTCTTGTCGAGGGCCATTACCACTTCTATCTTGCCGGGAGTCTTGTAGTCAAAATTCACTTCCCTTACCTGACCTACCTTATAACCGTTGATCATCACCGGAGAGGAGACTGTCAGCTCGTCTACGTTCTCATAGTAAGCTATATAATAGTGGGCCGGACGAAAGAGATTGATACCTTTGAGATAATCAATTCCGAATATCAGTATAAGGATGGCCACTATCACAGACAGACCGATTGCGAATTCCTTGTTGAATATTTTCTTCATATTGTTTTGTCAGATAAGGTGGTTACTACATTTTTTAGTTATAACAATCAAGAGAGGATTTTGATTTAACCATTATTTACGGCGTTCAACAAATTTTTTGATCGACTCAAACAGCGATTCCGCGAGTTGATTTTCACCTTCTTCAGAAGTCATGAATGCCACCGATTGTGGATTGCAGATGAAGTCGAGCTCTACCAGGACGGCTGGCATCGAAGTTGCCCATAGCACCCAGAATCCCGCCTGACGCACTCCTCTGTTGGAGCGTCCGGCAGTGGTGGTAAGCCCTTTCTGAGCATCGGCCGCCACTCTGATGCTTTCTCCGAGATTTCGCTTCTGTGCCATCTCGAATATGATGTAACTCTCATCTTTTGATGGGTCGAATCCGCTGTATTTCTCCTTGTAGTCGCTTTCAAGTTCTATTACGGAATTCTCGCGCATTGCCACTTTCATGTTGTCCTGGTCTTTATGCAGACCGAGCACATAGACCGAGCTTCCGCGCACCTGCTTGCGGTAGGGATTCTTTTTGTCGAGCGAGTTCACATGTATCGACATGAAGAGGTCTCCTCCTGCATTGTTTGCTATGTCGGCTCTTTCCTGCAGGGTCAGGTACTTGTCTGAGGAGCGTGTCATCACAACTTTCACATCCTTTTTCAGATGCTTCATGATCTGCGCTTCAAGTTTCTTAGCCACTGCGAGATTGATATCTTTCTCGCAGGCTCCGTTGTCGATTGCACCGAAGTCTTTCCCTCCGTGGCCCGGATCAATGACGATTACCGTCTTGTCTTCTTCTTTTCCGGCCGCCGAGACCGGAAGCGAGACCGAGAGGGCAATACTTATGAGAATGACAGATATGTAGAGTCGGATCGAAGTCATTATTATTCGTGTGAATTAAGATTGGTCTGCATTTGCCCCAAAAGGGCATCCGATGCCATTTCAAACTGCAAAATTAATAAAATATTTTTTACGAAAAATCGTTTACGGCGGAAAATGACAATATATTTCTCATTTCGACCAATTAATCCGTAACGTCGGGCTTATATAATGCGAGTGTGAGTGTGATGCCGTCGATCTGTTTAGTCGTGGAGTTTATTACGGATGTTATAATCTGTGAATAGTTAATTATTGTGAATTGTGGCCCCGCTGCTGAACAGAAACGTCTTTCCATCGGTTTTATTATCGAATGAGCAAAGATACATGATAAGGATTTTGCGATAGAAATAACTTTTGTATGTAACTCATCATTATAGAAATAACAGATTGTATTGATCCAAAGAAAGACGGCTCCGGGCCGGTGCATAACATCCACTCCCTATTATACCCCCTAAGGGCATACTGCATAGATAATATTTGCAAAAGGATGTAGCTCCGACCCGGGTTGTCTTTTTTTATGCTAAAAAGCCGCAGGCGCAAAACAATGAACGCTGAGATTGCGTTACAAAATAAAAGACATACCTCTATTATAATATTTATAACTATTCAGCTTAAACAGAACCTGACGCAAGAATATGAAAAAAGTTATAATTCCTGTTGCTTTGGCAGCCATATTGTGCACATCGATGAGTTCATGCATGGGCCAGTTTGCACTCACTAAGAATCTTTATTCATGGAATAAGCAGATATCCAATAAATTTGTCAACGAACTTGTGTTTCTTGCCTTCTGGATTCTTCCTGTCTATGAAGTGTGCGGTCTGGCAGACGTGCTCGTGATCAATTCCATCGAATTCTGGAGCGGCGACAATCCGCTGACTGCCTCCGTGAAAGTGATCGACACCGAAAATGGAAGATATCTCGTGAAGTGCGATGGTAAGGGATATGATGTGAAATCGGAGACTTCGGGCGAATCTTACCGTCTTGATTTCGCACCCGATTCTCAGACATGGAGTCTGCAGTTCGACGGGAAAGAGTATCCGCTCATGACCTTCATCGACGATACTCATGTGGGAATGCCCCTGCCCGACGGCGGTTGGCAGACCGTGGAACTTTCTCAGTGCGGAGTGCTTGCCTATCGTGAGGCTGCCATGCCCTCCATGCTTGCAAGCAGATAAAATTCGCATCGGATTAATCCAAATCGCGTTTCGTTTGTTTATCTTTTAAAGAAAGTGTGAGAAAGTAACATTATTATAAACGAACACAAACAAAACAGATAATTATGAAAGCATTACACATTATTAGCGCCGTAGTTGGCGGTGCAATTGCAGGAGCGGCAGTAGGTCTGCTCGTGGCTCCCGAGAAAGGTGAGAACACACGTAAGAAAATCCTCAAGGTGCTCAAGGAAAAAGGCATCAATCTCAAGAAAAGCCAGCTTGAGGAGCTTGCTGAGGAAATCGAAGACCAGATCGAAAGCAAACTTTAATATTTCACTCCATAAATAAGGTTGTAATATGAAAGCACTTAATATTCTTTATGCGTTTCTTGGCGGCGCTATCGTAGGCTGCAGCGCGGCAATTCTTTTCGCTCCCGAGAAGGGTGAGGAACTGCGCGGTCGCATCGTGAAGATTCTCAAGAGAAAAGGTATCAAGATTAGCGATGAGGAGGTTGACGCCCTCGTTGCAGAACTCACCGGCGAAGAGTAATCGTGCCGACAACGCGTAAGATCTAATGAGCAACAACACCCTCTTGGATCAACTCAAGAAATTATTAGCCCAGTCGAAAGACTGGGCTACTCTTGAATTGGAGTATGCTAAACTCACCGCAGCCGAGAAACTTACGTTGCTTGCCGGTCTGGCATGCACCGGGGCTGTCTGCCTTCTTTTCGGTATCACGGCGCTGATTATGTTTGGTATTTCTCTTGCTTTCCTCTTCAAGGAAATTCTGGGTTTCGCTCTCTCGTTTCTTGCGGCCGGAGGATGCGTGCTTGTATTGCTGGCCATAATCTATTGCCTGAGAGAGAAGATTATCATTAATCCAATAGCAAGGATAATTACCAAGATACTTTTAAAATGAACACCGGACAATGGAGAATGTTAAGCGAATTGAGGGTAAAGATAAGGTCTTGACCACGATCGACGAGCCTGCTGAATTCGAGGGTTACACTCTCGACGAGATTCGTCATCGCAGGGCATTGTTTGCAGTGAGGAAAGAGTTTGCCAAAGCCAAGATGCTTGAAGATGCGGAAGTATTGAGAGATTACAATCCGTTTGCTTCTGACGGCTCTCTCAAGGCTGCAGCACGGCTCGGCTCCATTCCGCAGAAAATAGTGAGGGGGCTAAGCTATACAGACTATATTATGCTCGGCTTCTCAGCCTTCAGCACAGTCAAGAAAATATTTTCATTTTTCAGACGGAAAAAGAAATGAACTACGTTAAAGTATCATTCCAATGCACACCCTGCACCGAAGATATAACCGATCTTCTTGCAGGGTTTCTCGCTGATGCGGGATATGAGAGTTTCGTGCCCGATGAGGATGGGCTCACGGCCTACGTTCAGGATTCCTTATTTTCTGAATCGACGCTTGCCGAGATAGCTGAAGATTTTCCTATTGAATGCCGGATCACATGGCAGGCCGAGGAGGTGCAGACCCGTAACTGGAACGAAGAGTGGGAGAAACATTATTTCCAACCCATCGTGATAGCGGGGGAGTGCGTGGTGCATTCCTCATTTCATAAAGACGTGCCGGAGGCAAAATTCGACATACTCATAGATCCGAAGATGGCTTTCGGCACAGGTCATCATGCCACAACCTCTCAGATGATGCGCTATCTTCTCGATCTGAGCGATATAGAGGGAAAAAGCGTCATAGATATGGGCACCGGCACAGGGATTCTCGCTATTCTCGCCAAGATGCGAGGAGCCGGAAAGGTTACCGGTATCGAGATTGATCCGGGTGCATTTGAAAATGCTCTGGAGAATGCCGCACTCAATCATCAGGCCATAGACTTTCTGCTCGGAGACGCTTCCGCTCTCGAGGCTGTGGAGCCGGCAGATATCTTCCTCGCCAATATCAACCGCAATGTTATCACTTCCGACATTAATCGATATGCCGATAAGATAAAACACGGAGGAATTCTCCTTCTTAGCGGGTTTTATACTGCTGATATCCCTGTAGTGATGAAAGCGGCTGAGCCTTTTGGCTTCATCCTCGACAAGCAGACTGAAGAAGGCGACCACTGGGCCGCCATCCGCCTTATCAAGAAATAAGGGTTCAAACCGGAAGAATGGTGCATCCCCTACATCCTTCAGCAGACATCGCACGCGATGCCCCTACGTTTATATCTGTGAATCAATCAAAAAGAAGAGTCTAGGCGTGCCACATCTGCAGTAAATGAAGATTCAATGCACCGGAAATTCGGCTTGAGCCATTAATAGGAGTACTCACTAATTTGATTATTAAAATTTGAAGAAACCTTCATACGATAAATCCTCATCAATGTCAGGCCAGTGGATACCAAAATGAGATAGCCTATAGTTTTCTCGCTGAGATTTATCTGCATTATTTAATCGTGAATAGTCCGAAAATAGTTCTTGTGCCTTTCTCCCATCCGTCAATTCAATCCAGATGCCTGTATCGGTCAACCATACATTTTTCACTTGATTCCTATTCATTTGATACCCCCTTTCTTAAAATACTCGTTCCAACGTTCGATTATTACATCTTTATTCTCTTCAATAATTGATTCGATCATTCGTAATTCATTCCTCTTGAAATCCAAATTGGAAAATGTTGAAATATGATATAAAAAATACTGCTAATCTGGAATATCCAAATTAGCAGTAGTGTGGAGCATACCAGACTCGAACTGGTCACCTCTTGACTGCCAGTCAAACGCTCTAGCCAGATGAGCTAATGCCCCGTCAGAAGTTTTTCTTCGTTGCAAAATTACAAAGAATAATTGAATCTGCAAAATTTTCACGAGAAAATTTTCAAATATTTTTATTTTTCCAATAAAGCAAGCGATGAGGCCCGTTAGAAGTGCTGATATGAAGCGGGAAAACACTCGTTAAAATAGTGTTTCCCCGCTTTTATCGGTATCATAATCAATAGCAGAGTGCTGTAATTTTTCGATAGGAGAGGCCCTAAATTAATCAGTAGGAGAGACCCGAATGGTTGACACTGCCTCCTGAAGTTGCTGACTTCTTGAATTTTTGTGTTTTTCCCGAGACGTTGATGCTGCCTCCGCTTGAAGCCTCGGCCTTGATAGATGTGGAAGTGACGGCGTTCACTGTGACACTCGAGCCGCTTGAGGCTTCAAGTGAGATGGCACCTCCCGACACTTGCTTCACACTGATCGACGATCCGCTTGAACTCTCAGCGTCAAGATTGCATTTCAGATTGCTTATATCAGCCGAGGCACCACTCGAGGCCTCAATGGAGACCGCCGGGGCGGATAGGTTCTCAATGCAGAGTGCCGAGCCGCTGCTGATTTCAAACTCCATGTTAGAGTTAGATGTGAAATTATTCTTCAGTTCGAGATATGATCCCGATGAGAGTTCGGCTTCATTCAGTTCCGGAATCACAACGGTGATGATGGAAGGCCCCTTTATCTTTTTATTGCCTTTGTCCAGATTGTGATAGCGGGCTGTCAATGTTCCGTTTTCCACGCTCACATCGAGGTATTTCTCAGCCGAGGGAGTAGTGGCAACTGCGATGCTACCCTTGTAGGCACCTTGCTCCACTATCACCTTGATGCCCTGTTGCACACTGATTTCGTTGAAAGCGGGCAGCTTCAGTTCTTTCTTGATTGTTGCGTCAGCGTCACTACCATTGTTTATCGAGATATTATAATTTCCCGAAGTCACTGCGAAGCAGCCTGTCAGCAGCATCAATACAGGCGCCAATAGCAAAAGTTGTTTTTTCATCATGTTTCTTATTTATTATTAATTGTTTTCACTCGATCAATTAACCTCTGCACAGCCGGAGGAAGAGGCTGTAGGTTCTTAGGTTCTCTAAAAGGAATTTTTCCGCGATTCTTCTTTTCTTTTCTCTCTTCTTTATACTCTTCGACTGTGAGATATTGTATATCTACCGGATATAGTTCAGCCCAGCAGTCAATGTCCACGTTTCTTTTACCAAATATATATTTAAACATCTTTCCTTTTGCGATTCCGTGCATAGTTCCGGCATTATAGATGAAATCATGAATCGAATGTATGCTATCTGAAGAACTATGATATAAATATGTAGTCTGCAACTTATCAAAATCCATGGTCATTCCAAACAACTTGAATAAATTGGGCGACCATTTATGGTCTTTATGATTTCCGAGAGCGTCGATAAAAATTGAATACTTGTCCCCCCACTTTCTAAACTGATGGAAAAGGGAGTATTTCCCCATTATTGAATCGGAGGTTGCCCCTTTTTGCATTGCCTCTGTTTCGAAAACGGTATGTGATGGAAAACTCAGAACGAACTTATAAAACGAGAGTTCAGAGACATTATCAAACTTATCAGGGACGGCTATGCTGTCTTTGCCAGATGAATTGGCGAATCTTGCGGCCCGGCGGGTGGCAACCGGGTTGAAATAAGCATCCAGATTCTTATATCCCTTCACCTTCTTGTCTCCGACCGGAAAATAATTCTCCAGCATGTAGTCAGCATAGAGTTGCATCGTATCCGTTTTTGTGGCGCCGGTGCAATATTCACGCACGTAATACAGTGCTTTCATTATGGGGCGCTCATCTGCATTGACAGCTATTTCTGACAGTTCATATATAGCCGGTTGAAGCTGTATCGTGTCATGCGAAGAAGATATCGTGAGGGGCTCGAATCCGATGCATCTTATTGTCAGAGGATAATCCTTTTCCTGATCTACATTAATAGATCCGTCTTGAGCGGTAATGCCCAGAATCAAGCCTCGGTCAGACATCACAGTGGCACCTTCCACCGGTGTCTTCTCGCTCCTGTCTATAATAATGACAGGTTTTGTCGCAAACGAAGACACCGCTATCAGCAATGCAGGTAAAACTAACTTAAACATTTCCATTTATTGTAATTGTTTGACTAATTGGAGATTTCTGTATGTGAGTATCACTCAACCGTCGGTTGGCTTATTCAGATACTCGGCATACATTTCCCTCAGCTGATCGGGAGTCACGCCAAGCACCGAGAGGCGGGAGAAAAACAGTGCGCTCTCTTCTCCGAGCAAGGTATCAAGTCTGATCTTCCTTATGATATCAACCGCACCTTCCGTGACGAAAAATCCCAGTCCGCGCTTATTGAATATCACACCCTGCCGCTCGAGAATCTCGAATGCGCGGGCTGCCGTGGCCGGATTCACCTGCTGCGACACTGCATATTCCCTCACGCTGGGAATGCGTTCCTGCTTCCGGTATTCATCAAGCAGTATCCGGTCGCATATCTGATCGGCGAGCCTCACATATATTGGTCTGTTGTCTGTCTGTATCATATCGTTATTTTTTCATGAACCGCTGAATTATCTGGGTATTCTTATACCTTATCCACGCAAGCACCCAGCAGATTATGTTGAGCACTGAGAATGTTGCGATCAGCGTATATATAAAAGAGACTACGTAGTGCTCAAGATCAAAATTTATGAACTTTTCAAAATCAAATCCTGATAACACTACAGTTATCAGCACAATAGCTGCTATCCATTGCACCACTGTCAGCACAATCCAGGTCTTCAGCCACGACAGGTGGGGCCATAATGCACTCCCGAGGGTGTAGATGGAGTTGTAGAAGAGAAACATCACGGTCAGGAGTGCTGCAATAACGCCTGCGAAGTGTTTATGCCCTATCTTTATTCCGACCATATTGATACTTTCCGCAAGTTCGTGGATGCACCCTTTCAATACGTCAAAGCCTCCGATGGTGAATTGCAAGATAAGAATGCCGATCAGATACCCTACGACGAGAGTAGTGATGCCACCGAACAAGTATATCATCATTCTCAAAGTGAATTTCTCAAGAGGGGAAGACGGAAGCATTAGGGCGGAGATTCGATGTCGCTTATTGCTGAGGTTGCTGAATGTCAGTGATCCGAAAATGGTCATACCCAAACATAAGATCCATAATCCTATGGCACAATATGTCTTGGTATAATTCCGAAGTCTGAAACTCAGGTCGGAACTGAAGTCTCCATCTGTTAATGAATTAAGAGTAACCATCTCATTAACGTAGTTTGCGGCATTTATGCTTATCATGACGGCAACCGCGACAAACACCCCGGTCGTGGCGAGCAATAACTTGAGGTAATTGCTTTTATTTACTGTGAAATCAGCCTTCACCAATCGGAAGAATCTTTCTAAGGAAAATGTTCCGGCTGATTGATTTATTGTTTTTTCCATATTCGTCGGTTGCCGTTATTTCATCATGAAACGTTGCACTATCTGCGTATTCCGGAATCTCCACCAGGCGAGGATCCAGCATCCCAGGTTCATCAATATCAGAATGCAGACAATGCACCATCCCAGCTGTTGGCCTGATGATTCCAATATTCTTATGATTCCGCTGACAGACGTCATCATTCCGGAAATCAGGAAAAGACCGAGTATCCATTGTATTGCAACCACTATCACCCAAGTCTTTATCCATGACAGTTTCGGCCATAGCGAGCTTCCGAGCGTATACAGGGAGTTGCCAAATAATACAAACAGGATGACTCCACAGATGATCAGTTGTCCGGTTGTATCGTCAGCTGTGAAGAAGAAAGCTATATTCTCCATCATAAGCTTTCCGCCGCCATACACCAGTTGGCATACGAGCACACCTGTCATAAATCCCGCTATCAGAAGTAGCGTTCCGCAGAAAAGATAGGTGATCATGCGCAGAAGGTATTTCTCCAGCATGGAAGCCGGTTGCATGAGTGTGGAAATACGTCCTTTCTTGCTGCTCATGCTGCTGAATGTAAGCGAGCCGAAAATGGTCAGACCAAGACAGATGAGCCATCCCGAGATGGAAAGATATATAATGTTGTGGGCCTGTATCCTGCTGATGCTTTCGGCAGCCTCTACCGGTCGGTTGTCGTAGATGCACAGGCATGCGAGAATAGCGACTGCCAGGAACACGCCGACAGTGGAAATCACAAATTTCAGATATGACCCTTTGTTTACGGTGAACTCGGTCTTGACTAACTTCAAGAAGCGTTGGCCATCGAAGATGTTGCCGGAAATAATGTCTTTCGTTTCCATATCGCGTCAAAAGTCAGAGGTTGAATTTATAAGGATTTTCCCGTCGGGAATAAATATAGTTGAAAAGGGCCTCGAGATTCACTTCTGTCTCGGGCTTATCGGGCGTGCGGAACATCATATAAGCGTATCCTCCCATTATGGGTTCGCTCCAGATCACTCCGTTTTCGGGAAGAACCGGTGCCATTCCGAAAATGAACTTGTCCTGAAGTGAGACTATTGACTCGTCAAGTTGTATGCCTTTGTTGTCCATGATGGTAACGTGGTCGAGAAGCTGGTCGAGATCCCTCACCTGATGGGTGGAGATGATGATTGTGCGATCATCGTTCATTGTCTTCACCACTGCCTTCCTGAACTCGCTCTTGCCCGGAATGTCAAGTCCGTTGGTGGGCTCATCCATGAGCAGCACCGGAGTGTGGCACGCGAGTGCGAAAGCGAGATAAGCCTTTTTCCGCTGTCCCATCGAGAGCGATCCGAGATGAATGTCGGGTGAGAGGTTGAAGTGCAGTAGGGCTTCTTGCATTGATTCTTCCGAGAAGTTGGGATAGAAGGGGGAGTATGCCTTCACGAATGCCTTCAGCGGTATGGCCGGGACGTCGATCTCTTCAGGCACGAGAAATATGCGGCTGAGAAATTCCGGATTTCTGTCCCACGGATTGAAGCCGTTCACGTCCACTTGCCCTGATGTGGCCTTCAGAAGGCCGGAGATGAGATAGAGCAATGTGCTTTTGCCTGCGCCATTGGCTCCGAGAAGACCCACTATCTTGCCCGATGAGAGCTCCATGCTGAAGTCAGCGATGGAATCGCTCTTGCTTCCGGAGTAGCGGTAATAAACATTTTTAAGTGTAATCATAATCTTTATCTTTTAACAACAACAATTTATTTTTACTGTAGTGGTGTATTGGTGTAGTAATACACCGCAAAATTATAATAAAAATTTGAAACTCCCAAATTTCTATCAATTTTTTTTCAAAAATTTTTTCGGAAGGGTATAAAATTTATTACTTTTGCATGGCTTGACAACATCAATATGCTTAGTCAGGCAGGGATAATATGAAAAGAATAGGAATACTTAGTGACACCCACGGCTGCTGGGACGACCGCTATGCCGCGCACTTCAGCGACTGCGACGAAATCTGGCATGCCGGCGACATAGGTGATTATGCTATAATAGAGCGCCTTCAGGATATTGTGCCCGTGGTCAGGGCCGTATCGGGAAATATTGATCATGGCATGGTGCGCCGCAAGTGTAAGGAACTTGAAATCTTTCAGGTAGAGGGCATTAAGGTGCTTCTCACCCATATCGGCGGATATCCGGGAAAATGGAGCAAGGGAATAAAGCAGCTTCTTATCGACAATGAGATCGGGCTGATGGTAGACGGACACAGCCATATATTGAAGGTGATCTACGACCCTCAGCTTAATCTGCTGCACATCAATCCCGGGGCTGCCGGACAGTTTGGCTGGCACTCGGTGCGCACCCTTGTGAAACTTGTGATTGATGGCGAGGATATGCGCGACTGCGAGGTCATAGAACTTTCAAAGAGCAATTAATCGGTGTCAGGGCCGGCTGCAATCGGAATGGATGAAGCATGAAAAAATAGTCTGAATCAAGTATTGACTTGCAACGCAAATTTTAGTAATTTTGCAGATAATTTAGAATCATTCTATTTAACATGTAGGATTCTGACTTAATAAGAGATGAGATTAGTAGAACTGCAGCCGGGTCAGACCGGTGTAATTACAAAAATACTCGGACACGGAGCCTTCCGCAAGCGCGTGATGGAGATAGGCTTCGTGAGGGGGAGGGAAGTGACTTGCATCCTCAACGCTCCACTCATGGATCCGGTGAAATACGCACTGATGGATTATGAAATTTCCCTCCGTCGCAATGAAGCCGCCATGATCGAGATAATGCCTGAAAATGAATGGCACGAACACGAGCAGGATGCGGAGAAAGCAGAGAGGAATGCTACTGCGAGGCACGACGAGGACACGTCGCATGCAGTGCGCCATGACAAGATCATAAATGTGGCTCTTCTCGGAAATCCTAATTGCGGAAAGACTTCGCTATTCAATATCGTGAGCGGCGCCAACGAGCACGTAGGTAATTACGCGGGAGTGACTGTCGACGCCAAGTCAGGCCATCTCAACTATAAGGGATACCGCATCAATGTGGTGGATCTGCCGGGCACTTACTCGCTATCGGCTTATAGCCCTGAAGAGAAGTATGTGGTCAGATATCTCAGGAACGAGACTCCCGACGTGATGATCAATGTGGTTGTGGCCTCTAACCTCGAGCGCAATCTTTATCTCACCACCGAACTGATCGATATGAACCGTCCGATGGTGATAGCGCTCAATATGTATGACGAACTTCAGAAGTCAGGCGCTACTCTCCGCTATAAGGAATTGGGCGCTATGCTCGGCGTTCCGGTAGTGCCTACGGTGGCTTCCGCAGGAAAGGGCGTGACAGAACTTCTTGACACCGTAATCGAAGTCTATGAGATGCGGCAGCCTGATATCCGGCATATACATGTGCGCATGAGTCCGGAGATAGAGTCGGCTGTCGATGTGCTCAGGGCAGATATAAAGGAGGAGAAAAAACTGACTCCGCACTTCGCTACGAGATATCTCGCCATCAAGCTTCTTGAGGGTGATCCGGAGGCGGAGTCGTTGATAGAGGGAGCGGAGAATAGGGAAAAGATCTTGCTCGACAGGGATCAGATGGCCGCGAAAGTGGAAAAAGAGACCAATGAGGATGTGCAGACAGCCATAGCGGCAAACAAATACGGATTCATACAGGGCGCTCTTGCCGAGACTCTTGAGGGCAATCTTATTCATGAGGAGAAAACCACAAAGATAATCGATGCGCTTGTCACAAACCGCCTTTTTGGATTCCCCATATTCCTCGCCGCCATGTTCCTTATGTTCTGGTGCACTTTCCAGCTTGGTTCCTATCCCATGGAGTGGATAGAGGATCTTGTGTCGTGGCTGTCGCGGGCTGTGTCGGGCAATATGCCGGAAGGGCCTCTCAAAGACCTGCTGCTCGACGGCATCATAGGGGGAGTGGGAGGCGTGATAGTGTTCCTCCCTAATATCCTGATACTCTATTTCTTTATTTCGTTTATGGAAGATTCGGGCTATATGGCACGAGTTGCTTTCATAATGGACAGGATGATGCACAAGATGGGGCTGCACGGCAAGAGCTTCATTCCTCTTGTGGCAGGATTCGGCTGTAATGTGCCGGCCGTGATGGCCACGCGCATCATCGAGAGCCGTTCAAGCCGCATAATCACAATTCTCATTCTCCCGTTCATGTCTTGCTCGGCCCGACTCCCGATCTATGTGCTTCTGGTGGGTGCGTTTTTCCCGGCGCATGGCGCGCTCGTATTCTTCAGCCTGTATCTGCTTGGAATCATTGTGGCAATACTCACGGCCAAACTTCTGCGTCGTTTCTGGTTTAAGGCAGATGAGACTCCGTTTGTGATGGAACTCCCTCCCTATCGAGTGCCGGCCTTCAAGTCAGTGGTGCGGAGCATGTGGAGCAAAGCCAAACAGTATCTGCATAAGATGGGTGGCCTCATCCTTGTGGCTTCAATCATAATCTGGGCGCTCTCTTATTTCCCGAGATACGATTTCGACGACGTGCCTGCGGGCTATATGGAGACCGCTGTAGCAGAGATGCCGCAGGAATTCCGCGACGGTCATTCTCCTGAGGAACTGAGAACGCTTGCCCTTGAATCATATCAGCAGGAGCATTCGGTGCTCGGTGCGATAGGAAAGTTTAGTGAGCCGGTGGTGCGTCCGCTCGATCTCGGCTGGAAGGCTTGTGTGGCCCTGATTGCGGGAATGCCGGCTAAGGAAGTCGTAGTTTCCACACTCGGAGTCCTTTACGTTGGCGACGACGATGCCCACGCTCTAAGCGAGCGGCTGAAGACTCCTTCGCCACTCACAGGAGAGGCTCCCTTCAATCCGGCATCCGCAATAGCCTTCCTTGTGTTCGTATTGCTCTATTTCCCCTGCATAGCCACTCTCGTGGCTATAGTGAGGGAAACGGGCAAATGGAAATACGGACTCTTCTCACTATTCTATAACACCGGCCTTGCCTGGATCATGGCTTTTCTGGCTTACAAGATTGCAAGCCTTTTCTGAATGATCACCGCTCCGGGCGCATCAGAGGCAGTCCCGACTCCTCGAGTGTGAAATTGATGAAGTCGTTAAGCCGCTTTATCTGTATCAGCATCGGCAGAAGACGCTCAATGAAGTCCGGCTCATCGAAAAATGAATCGGGAAGCGACTTCATCACTCCGAAGTCTTTCGGACGCACATAGTCGATATATTCCCAATCGCGGCTGAAACCTTTCGGGGCTGTCTTGAGCAGATTGCTTCCCACAACCGGGAAAAACTCCTTGAATTCCGGCGACTCCACTATCTCGAGATATTCGTCTATGTTGTCGCGGATATCATTGCGTATGGCAGTGAGATATTTGGTGGGTAGTTCATAATTTCCTCCGCAGATGAAGCTTTCGCCCGGTTCGAGATGCAGATAATAACCCGACATGAGCGACTTCTTGCCCAATGGCGGACACACGAAGATTCCGATGTGTGTCTTGTAAGGAGTCTTGTCTTCAGAAAATCTCGTGTCGCGCATGATACGGTAGACACATTGCTTCACCGGAAAACCGGCTGCCTCCGGCTGGATTGTAGCAATCATATCTATGAATCGCTGCGCAGTCTCATCGCGCAGAGCCATAACTTTTTTGTATTCCTGCTGATGAGCGCTCATCCATTCGCGGCTGTTGTTTTTGCTGAGTCGCTTTAGAAATTTCAGTATTTCGTTGGCCATGATATATTGATTTTTTTATTTTGAACAGAGGTAGACACCTGTAATAATAATGACTGTGCCGGCGATAAGCCAGGGAGTGATGGGTTCACTCAGGATTGCCGACGATACGATTATGGTCATTATAGGGTTGAAATAGATGTAATTGGCAGATTTCTCCGGCCCGAGTACCTTGACGGTGTTGTTCCAAATTATGTAGCAGAGGAAGGAAGCGAACAGGCTGAGAAAGGCGAGATTGCCCGCTACGGCAGGGAGCGCTTCAGGCGAGGGAAGGACGGGAAGGGGCTGAAGCATCGCCACCGGCAGCGCGGTGACTAAGCCATAGAAAAATATCTTGCGGGTTATGAAGAGGTTGGGGTAGCGGCTGTTGAGTTTTTTGAGAAGCAGGCAATACACTGCCCAGCAGAGGGCTGCAAGGAGTGTGAGCAAGTCGCCGACGGGATTGATGCCGAAATTGATCGAACCGTTGAGAATTACAGTCGCCACGCCCATCAATGCTAGTAATGAGCCCACTATCGACCTGAAAGTTCTCTTTTGCCCGTAGAAAATCGCGCACAGGAAAAGTGTCAGTACGGGAGTGGTGCATATTATCAGCGATACATTCGATGCGAAAGTGTATTCCAGCGCCGTATTTTCGGCTATGAAATAGAGCGAGCCGCCCGTTACCCCTCCCGCAAGCAGATACAGTTCATCTTTCAGCGAATCGCTCCAAAGTTTATTGTGAGATATGGCGAGCACGCAGATATATGCTATAAGGAATCGCGCTATAAATATCCACGTGGGGGAGATGCCGTTGAGTATCAGTATTTTTGTTGATACGAAGGTGGATCCCCAGATAGCTACGGTGATCAGAGCGAGAATATTGAAGAGCAGTTTCCTGTGCATGATGGTTCATCCTGAGTTGACAATGAAGCAAGTGGATTGTTTTTTCGCAGTGCAAAATTAACAAAAAAAATTTAAGGTTTATTCGGAGTAAAAAATTTTGGCAAAAAAAAGTCCCCGGCATCACTGTCGGGAGACTTCGGCTGTTTGCATGAAAAACGTATTGTGTTATCTTCCTCCGGCGGTAGATTGGTCAGTGTCGCCGCTGACGTTGATCAGTTTGTTGGCCTTGTGTTTCTGGCGCCCCCACTGCAGATTGTAGTTACTGCTGATATAGGGCACTCGGAAATCAGTGCGTATATGGCGCTCGTTGGTGTTCCATCGGCTCATGTTGATTGATCCCTGATCATACCTTCCGAACGGGAGCAGGCAGCCTACTGAGAATCTCCATTGCTTCAGGTTGTAAGAAAGATCGATCATATTCATGTCTTCTCCCCATGATATGCTCTCGCCCCACAGGTCGCGCTGAGCCCTGATGTATTGTGCCGACAGTGTGAATCCCCAATGACTCAGCTGCAAGGAAGCGCTTCCGCTCCAGGCGCTGTTGGTGAGGTCATATCCGGAGCCTCGCATTCGCTCGGTGCGCCACTGCAGGTAGCCGCTTATCATCAGCCAGTCTGGTATTACTTCTATCTGCGGAGCCAGAAAAATTGATAGATTTCGCAGTCCGCGACTGTTTTCGTATGTCGTGATAAGCCTGTTTCCTTCCCATTCTATCAATGGAGTGATGGCATCGGGCGATGAGTAAGCCCTTACACCGAACTGACCATACACGTGGGGCAGCCCGAAATTGTAACGTAGTGTCAGCATATAGCTGTTTGAGGTTTTGAGACCGGGATTCCCGACACGCCACTGGAAAGCATCGATCTGCTGCGGAGTCGGATTGGTCTCGGCAAGCGATGGCGTGGATTGCCACGACTCGAAGTTCAATCGTAACTGATGGCCCCGGTTGAGAGAATATGTTACGGCCACCTGTGGTCTGATGTTCCATGAACTGCTCCCGAGTCCTGTTTCCCGGAAAAGGAAGTCGGTGTATTGTGCGCCCAATCCGGCTGTGAAGGTAAACTTATTGACCCTTTGAAAATATTCCGCGAAGAAATACACCTTGTCCTGACGCTGATGAAATACCGCGCCGCCAAGGTTCTCATATATTGACTTGTTGCGGTTTGCTGTGTAGGATGCTCCTGCCGTGAACCGCGATTTGCGCCAGTTTCTGATGTAATCGGCTTCGATGGCATAGAGTTGGTTGCGATCCTTGATGTTTGTGTGGATATCTTCGAGATGTTCCGGGGAATCAGTTGCCTGTTCGATATAGTCTGAGAAAGTCCGCCCCGTGTAATATTGGCTCTTTACGTCTATCACCAAGAGCTGATTGCGCGAAAAGTGCTGTTCCCAATATGCCGACAGAGAGGGGCGTGATCCTTTGCTGCCGTTTATATCTGTGAGAAGTACATCTCTTGTGCCTGCACTCGACGACATCAGTCCGTAATAAGCCTCCTTGTTGGTGGGCTTGATAAAGCCCCTTGCATCCACCACTATGATAGTGGTGTCCGGTTTTATATAATTATAGGTGGCCCAGATGTTTCCGATTGAATTGTCAAGTTCTCCGCCAAGAGATTGCTCATTGCGGGTCAGGCGCTTACCGTCTGTGTATGTGACTGTCTCCTTATATTCGCGGCGTGCCTTGATGTTTTCTGTCAGTTTGTAGCCTCCGCCCACTTCAAGTTGTGAGTGGTTGAAATTGAACTTTACGCTCGGATTGTATTGGCCCCATGCCACATTGAGTGCCTGAGTTGCATCAAGCATTAGAGATCCGCCTACAGTCGGATTTGTCACTATGAAATTCAGCACAGAAGTGGCTCCATTATATCTGAGTCCCGGATTCTCGATCCATTCCACACGCTTTATGGTAGACGGAAGAAGATTCCTTACCTGATCAACGGTTGCCTCGCGTCCGTTGATGCGTACCTGCACAGCTTGACCTGCGGAGGTGATTGTTCCGAGGGCATCGCTGACCGAGAGTGTGGGTATCATAAGGTTAGCGAGCAGCTGCACACCGTTTTTTGCGTTGTCTACCGCATTATGCGAAGGATGGTAGACGTCCATGTCTGCCTTGTGGATAACTTTAGGTGCTGCGATTACGATTTCTTCCAGTTCTTGCGTCGAGATAGTGTCAGGTATTTCTGAATCAGCGAAAGAAGATATTGCGCCGATAGAAGCGATGATTAAGATGAGAGTCTGTTTCATATATGTATCCTTAAAAGTGAATTTTCAAGTTATCTGTTTTTTAGTTTCAGAAGCGTGTCGATTATGCTGCCGTCGAGATCTATTCCCTTCTCTTGCATTTTTTCACTGACCTTCATTTTAGCATCCTCCACTACGGTAGATTCAAGGTCTTCCCATAGGTAGATTTCCGTGCAGTCATGATTGGTGGTGACGCGCACGTCACGTTCCACCCTGTTTCCCGCTGAGTCGGTGACATACAACATCACTACGGCTTGAAATCTGTCATCGTCGAGGTCATGCGTATCTGACATTCCTATGTATTCGAACTCCGGAACGGAATCAAGATAAGCATTAAGTGTGCGCCGGATATTCCGGTCTCTAAGATCGCCTGTGCCCATATTGCACGATTGAATAATCAGGGCGGCGATTGCCGATGCTACGGCGAGCAGGATAAGTTTCTTTTTCATTTTTCACATCAGGTTTTAATGATTTTCCTGGTGCAAAATTACGTCTGAACTGATTTTAACTCCAAATATAAAAGTCTAAAAACAAGAGATGCAACTCGCTGATTGTCAGCAGTTGCATCTCTTAAAAGTCTTAATATGGCTGTTTTTGCCCTTAATGTATGCTTAAAGTTATTCCATATTGCGTAAGAAGGTAATGATGTCTTCTTTCTCGGGCGCCCCGAGTTTCTTGCGTATCGAGGTCTTGCGAACGTAGATCGAGGCGGTGGTCTGTCCGGTGATCACGCTAATCTCTTTCGTAGAGAAACCGGCTACCATCAGCGCAATAATCTGTTCTTCCTTCAGGCTGAGCAAATCTCCGAATCTCTGATGCACCTTACTGTAGAATCCGGAATAGAGGCTGTCGATAATCTCGAACACATTATTCCAATCCACCAGTTCTCCGTTTGTCTCGCCGTTGAGCGACGATATTTTCAGAAGCATCTCGCGGTTCTGTTCGGTGGGAGACTCAGCTACCATCCTTATGATGCCGAGTTGCTTTAGCATGGCCGAGCGCAGTGCCGATGAGACTTTGACGGGCGACTCTTCAGCCCTGGGTGCCGGTGCTGACTTATATTCCTCTACCATTTTCTGGAGCGCTTCAATGCGTTCTTCGTTCTCGCGTTCACGCTGCCTCCGCATTATGATGATCCAGGCAGCTCCGGCAGCGATCAATAGAGCTATTATGCCATTTATAAGGATAATCACAGTCTTTTGCCGGCTTTCGGCTTTATGGGCTTGTGCCCGGCTTTCCTGCTGCAGGGCTCCGCGTTCCGACTCCCATTGCGACGCTTCCATCCGGTTGTAACGCTCTCTCTGGCGGTTGTTCAGTCCGCTGATATGAGTCAGTTTTATTTTGCCGGTCTGCTTGAAGTCGATTATTGCGTTGAGAAGATTGCTGTAGCTGCGGAAATAAGAGTCGTCGTCTTTCCTCAATTTCAAAGCCAGGCTATCGGCCATGGCGAGGTGTCTGGCCGCACGATTAATGTCGCCTGTGTTCAAGGCGTTTATCGCATATTGAAAATGAAGGTAATCAGCAGCGCCGTTTTCCGGGCCGGCCTTACGGAATATGTCATCGAGAACCCGGTTGCTCTCTGCGTTGCGTCCTGCCTCGGTGAGCAATTGGGCACGCTCAAGTTCAAATTGGAAATGCTTGTCACCCCATTTATGGGATCGGGCATAGTCGATAAGTTGATCGGTGAGATAAAGAGCGGAATCAATTTCTCCTGCATATTCATAACCTGACAGAAGCAGATATTTTGCCTCGATTTTACGCATGGAGTCAGTTTCCATATCGAGAATCCTTCTTGCCACCGGAATAAGTTGCTGTCCCTGATATTCCGAGGCACCGAGCAGTGCCCGGACACGCAGTGCCTGTATCATAAGTGAATCTGGCACGTTCCTGAGAGTCCCGATCGAATCAAGCATGGCCATGGCCCCGTAGGTGTCACCCACCCAGAACTTATACCATGCCCATGATATGCCGCTTCTTATATCCCTTACAATATCTTTGCCACGGTAATAATTGTGGGCAAATGAGATAAGCGAATCGGCTATCATGGAGCGATTCCTCTTGATGTGTCCGTATGCTTTCAGATAGATATACTTAGCCCTGACGGAATCGATATCAAGATCTGACAGCTCTATTGCATCAAGCATTGTCAGAGCGCTGTCGGCATTGACATCCATTATCTTCTCGGCCTTATCCAGATCCTTATTGCTGCGCGACATCGGCCTCGAGCAAGAGGCAATGAGTGCCGACGCAATTATGATTATCATTAATATCCTGTGCATGCTGCAAAATTAAGAAATATTTCCAACACATGAAATAGTCTCGGGCAGTAAAATGAAGGCCTGACATGATCCTGCTCCTTCCGCTGAGGCGTATTTTTCATATTTATCCAAAATTTAAATGTCATTTTCACGTTATTAATGATATGATACGTAGAATAACACTAAGTGCGTTCCTGCTTGGAATAATGCCGCTGTCATCTTTTTCCCAGTCTCTGAACTTCAGCGGCAATTCGCTGAAGGTGCTTGAGGAGACTCCTGAGAAATCGACAGGACTTGAGAAGATTTATGTGCTATATTCCACTGAGGGCGTGTCGGCGTCATATACGTCAGCTTCAGGCAATCATATCAACTGGCTTCAATATGGCAATCTTGGTGGCGGACACGCCGAAGCGGTAGCTTCCTCTCAAAACGGAAATACCAGCACATTGGCCCGGCTTGAAGGCGACAAGGGGTATATTGTTGAAGATGGCGACCGGCGTTATTGCTTCTGGATTACTAATTATCTTCCTCATCGGCTCTCGCTGAAATCGGCGTCTATTTCTGATCAGAACGAGTGCGGTGTGAGCATCATTAATGTTGAGGGCTCCGGCGATCCTATCAGGTATTTCACTGTAAACGGTATGCAGAAGACTCTGGATCAGGCCATAACCGTGGAGTATTCCTCTCAGGAGTGGTCGGATAAGGATGAGAATTTTGTCGAGGTGCAGTTGTCGCAGACGTTTGAGAGCCTTCAGCCGCAATACAGGCTTACACCTCCGAATTATTGCGCCACAAAATTCCAGATATCCGGCGATAGGTTTCTAAAGGCCTGGAATTGGCTCGAGTCTGTCTCCACCGCTACGGTGCAGCCCACATCTGTAGATGCCCGCACTTTCGCCGTGCAGCATACACCGGACGATTCCGCACAGGATTCCGGAAGCAACCAGATCGGGAGCGGAGGTGGTGAAGGTCTCGGAGGATCTGCTCCATGCGACATTTCCTTTCAGGCTTACATCACCGATGGCGTGATCCACAACGAGTGGCAGTTGTCGCGCGATCCTTCTTTTGAAAACATCGATTATCGCTTCACTACGCAGGATCTTGACTATACATTTCTTGAGGAGGGCACTCATTATGCGCGCTACATAGGGAGCAATGCCGACGGAAGTTGCGAATATACGGGCGATACCTACGAGATTTCGATAGGAGAGAGCCGGCTCCTTGTGCCCAATGCCTTTTCTCCCAATGATGACGGAGTGAACGATGAGTGGAAAGTGGCCTACCGCTCGCTTCTGACATTCAATTGCTGGATTTTCGACCGGCAGGGGCATCAGATCTGCCACC
Source organism: uncultured Sangeribacter sp. (assembly GCA_964410515.1). Classification (GTDB taxonomy): domain Bacteria; phylum Bacteroidota; class Bacteroidia; order Bacteroidales; family Muribaculaceae; genus Lepagella. The sequence continues at coordinate 27,134 of CAYPGW010000035.1, forward strand.
TCACTTCGCCAGATCAGGGCTGGGATGGAAAGATTGGCGGGAAGACTGTTGATTCCGGTGTTTTCTACTATGTGATCGAGGCTACAGGAACCGATGGAAAGAAGTATAAGAAAAGCGGGGATATAAATGTTGTGAAATATGTGGGTGTGAAAGGCACCACATCAAATTAATGGCATGATATTTGTTATTATCCCGGAAAACGCATTTTAATAATATGAACGACATACAGAAGGAAACGGACTGCATCGAGGTTTCAGGTGCGAGAGTCCATAACCTTAAAAATATAGACGTAACTATTCCCCACAACGCTCTCACTGTGATCACAGGACTCAGCGGCTGCGGAAAGTCTTCGCTCGCTTTCGACACTATCTTTGCCGAAGGCCAGAGGCGCTATATAGAGACATTTTCTGCCTACGCACGAAATCTGCTCGGAAACATGGAGCGTCCTGACGTGGACAAGATTACCGGTCTGAACCCTGTCATCAGCATAGAGCAGAAGACAGTAAACAATAATCCGCGCTCTACCATCGGTACGACTACCGAGATATATGATTTCTTCCGTCTTCTCTTTTCCAGACTCGGTGAGGCTCGCAGCTACATCACAGGCAGACCAATGGTGAAATATACCCGCGAAAAGATCGTGGATATGGTGAAGCAGACTTTCGCCGGGCGCAAGATATATGTGCTTGCCCCTCTTGTCAAGAACCGCAAGGGCCATTATAAGGAATTGTTTGAGAATCTACGCAAGAAAGGCTATATCAATGTGCGTGTAGATGGCGAGCTTAAAGAGTTGAACTTCGGCATGAAGACCGACCGCTACCGCAATCATGACATAGAGCTTGTGGTAGACAGGATGAAAGTGCGCGACGACGACAACGACCGCCTAAAGAATGCCGTGGAAGAAGCACTGAGGCAGGGCGACCGCCAGATGATGGTGATTGATATGGAGTCGGGAAAGGTGCATCAGTTCTCGCTTATGCTGATGGACTCTGAAAGCGGCCTTTCCTATCCCGAACCGGCTCCCCACAATTTCTCTTTCAATTCACCGCAGGGTGCTTGCCGGCGATGCAAAGGGCTCGGAGAGGTTAATATCGTGGATATGGAGAAATTGATTCCCGACCGCTCCAAATCCATATACGACGGCGGGATAGTGCCACTCGGGAAATACAAGACAAGTCTGATATTCCTGCAGATAGAGGCTATATGCAAGATGTATGGCGCCACGCTCAAGACTCCGGTTAAGGACTTACCAGAAGAAGCGCTCAACGACATTATGAACGGCACCGACGCGCGACTTGCTATCTCAGGCTCATCTTTGCAGACTTATTCCTATACTTCTGATTTTGACGGACTGGTGAAATATATCGAAGCGCAGCAGTCAGACGAATTCGGCGGCGAGGCAAAGAAATGGAGCGAACAGTTCTATTCGCGCACAGTCTGTCCGGAGTGTGGTGGAAGCCGGCTCAACAAGATATCGCTGCATTATTTCATCGACGGGAAGAACATTGCTGATGTGGCCTCGATGGATATTAACGAGCTGTATCAGTGGACTATCGGGCTCGAAGATCGGGTTGATAGCCAGCGCAGGCTCGTGGCGGTGGAGATTCTGAAGGAGATCCGTTCGAGACTTAAATTTCTGCTTGACGTAGGACTCGACTATCTTTCGCTCAACCGTCCGAGTTCATCTCTCTCCGGAGGTGAGAGTCAGCGCATAAGGCTTGCCACGCAGATCGGAAGCCAACTCGTGAATGTGCTATATATTCTTGATGAGCCCTCAATCGGGCTTCACCAGCGTGACAATGAGCGCCTCATCAACAGCCTGAAGCAACTTCGTGATAATGGAAACTCCATCATAGTGGTGGAGCACGACAAGGATATCATGAACGAGGCCGACTACATCATCGATATCGGGCCAGGCGCAGGACGTAAGGGTGGCAACGTGGTGTTTCAGGGCACTCCGGCCGACATGAAGCATACACATACCCTCACGGCCACATATCTGAACGGTGAGAATGCCATAGAGGTTCCTTCCGTCCGTAGGGAAGGGAATGGCAAATCTTTGAAAATCAAAGGCGCTTCGGGGCATAACCTTAAAGACGTGGATGTTGAGTTTCCGCTTGGCAAGTTTATATGCGTCACGGGTGTGTCGGGCTCAGGGAAGTCAAGTCTTGTGAATGGTACGCTTCAGCCGATACTCAGTCAGAAGTTTTATCGATCGCTCACCCAGCCGCTTCCTTACAAGGATGTGGAGGGGATAGAGAATATCGATAAGGTCGTCACAGTGGATCAGTCGCCCCTCGGACGCTCGCCACGTTCAAATCCGGCTACATATACCGGCGTCTTCACGGATATCCGCAAACTCTTCATGGAACTCCCTGAGTCTAAGATCCGTGGCTATAAGCCTGGTCGTTTTTCTTTCAATGTAGGTGGCGGACGCTGCGAGACCTGCAAAGGGAATGGATATCGAACGATTGAGATGAATTTCCTTCCCGATGTGCTCGTTCCTTGTGAAGACTGCCATGGAAAGCGCTACAACCGCGAGACTCTCGAGGTGCGATATAAAGGAAAATCCATCGCCGATGTTCTGGAGATGACCGTGAATCAGGCTGTGGAGTTTTTCGGGAATGTGCCGTCGATCCTCAAGAAAATCAAGGTGCTTCAGGAGATAGGGCTCGGCTATATAAAACTTGGTCAGCCATCAAGCACACTGAGCGGAGGCGAGAACCAGCGTGTGAAACTTGCCACCGAACTGGCTAAGAAAGATACCGGTCGCACTCTCTTCATACTCGACGAACCTACCACAGGACTGCACTTTCAAGACATCAAGGTTCTTCTCGGCGTAATCAACAAACTTGTGGACAAAGGCAACACCATGGTTGTGATCGAGCATAATCTCGATGTGATCAAATCGGCCGACTGGCTCATAGAGATGGGTCCGGAAGGGGGAAAAGCCGGAGGCCGAATGGTTGCTGCAGGCACTCCGGAACAACTTGCAAGTCTCGACACCCCCACATCGAGATTCCTGAAAGATGAGTTATGATCTGATATGATTTAGATATTAAGAGGGCGCCCTGAAGCGCCCTCTCTGATTTATAGTTCAACCTGATCTACGATTTGTCCGTCGTATAGATTGATGATTCGGTCGGCGTATGAGGCGTCATGCTGCGAGTGTGTCACCATTATGATGGTGGCTCCCTCCTTATGTAGTTCGCTCAGCAGGTTCATCACTTCCTTGCCGTTCTTAGAGTCGAGATTTCCGGTAGGTTCGTCTGCAAGGATTATCTTCGGATTGGGGAGCACGGCGCGTGCTATGGCCACACGCTGCTGCTGGCCGCCTGACAGCTGGTTTGGAAAATGCTTGCGTCGGTGGGAGATGGCCATGCGGTCCATCACGGCTTCCACGCGATTCTTGCGTTCTTTTGAAGGCGTCTTCATGTAGAGCAGGGGAAGTTCGATATTCTCGTAGACGTTGAGTTCATCGATGAGGTTGAAACTCTGAAATACGAATCCGATCATACCCTTGCGTATGTCTGTGCGGTCGTTTTCCTTCAGCTTGCCCACATCCTTTCCGTTGAGCATGTAGGTGCCTTCGGTGGGATTATCAAGCAGACCGAGGATATTGAGCAGCGTCGATTTGCCGCATCCCGAGGGGCCCATAATGGCTACGAATTCTCCTTCTTGCACTTCAAGAGTGATTTCCCTGAGGGCCCAGGTCTCCACTTCTTCGGTGCGGAATACTTTCTTTACGTTTTCTAACTTTATCATAATTTTGATTATCTTTGATTTATGATGCAAAGATAAGTCAATAAGACCTAATCACAAAGCTTTTCCACCCTCTCAAAAACAGATTGTGTTAAAATCATACACTTTTCTGTATGATTTTCATACACACAAGCAAAATTATACAAAAAAGATCCGACAGGATTATCTTCCTGCGGATGAATATTTATATCAATCTTCAAAATAATTCTGAATGAGAGTCAAGTCTGACTAAGCTGATTGTATCTGTTTTTTCATAACCCCATTGATTTTTCCATCGCTTCTATTGAAGTCATGTCAAGGGGCTCGATTTTATCCATCATATCACTTTGTGCCTCTTTCATGGCAGCTAAGGTAATAGCATTAGGCTCACGATAAGCTGCATCAAGAAGCAGCGTTTCAACATAATTGTTAAGGCTTCTATTTTGTCGTTTAGCGAGTTGTTTTAGTCTATCAATAAGATCGACAGAAAGCCTAAAACTCTGGTTCTTTTTTAAAGCAATGTCCATATATATTATTTTATGATGCAAAGATAATATAAATGTATTACAAATACAACAATTATTACTACTTTATTGAGATTTTTATCAAAAGAAATGAG
>CAYPGW010000036.1:0-27513 GCA_964410515.1 uncultured Sangeribacter sp.
CATTTCAATCTGCTCATTTTCTTATATGCACCGTAAATTCGGCTTGTGCCAAAATAATACTCAATCTTGCAAATGTATTGTTGAAAAATATACCGATGTATATACTTAAAGTATATCTGCCGTTGAAAATTCCAACTCAAATTACATAATCGGCTCTCTTGAAAACTCCGGTTCAAACCGGGAGAATGGTGCACGCCCTACATCCTTCAGCAGACATCGCATGCGATGTTCCTATGTATATATCTGTGGATCAATCTTAAAGTGAGTGTGTGGCGTACCACGTCTGCATTAAATGAAGACACAATGCACCGAAAATACAGCTTGTGACTGAAAAGGATAAAGAGATAATAAATGTTTGGGGGCTCACATCCGTCTATATAAAAAATCAGCCGCAAGTGGTGGACTTGCGACTGCGTTGCGGAAAGACAGGGATTCGAACCCTGGGTACCCGTAAGGGTACAACGGTTTTCGAGACCGTCCCGATCGACCACTCCGGCATCTTTCCAAAGGAGTTGTTTCTGATAGCGGATGCAAAATTAGTCATATTTTTCGGGTTATGCAAATTTTTCAGAGTAAATCTGTGAAAAAAAACAGATCGGCGCACCCTATTCGATGGATGCGCCGATAAGATTTGTCAAGTCCTGAGTGTTATTTCTCAGTCTTTGATTGACCGATGCGAAGTGTGAATGTGGCCACTCCGGGCTGAAGTCCGTCAGGAAGGTCTGATTCGGAATCGACTGTCACAATAGGAATGTTGAAACTTGTGTAGGCGATTGACTTGTCTACCTGAAGCAGTGCTGCGTTGATGCCGAGAAGGTTGGCGCCTTTGTCTACGAGGGGCATTTCGGCCATCGGAATTTCAATGGGGAATTCGCTCCAAGTCATGTAGGGAGCCGGCCTGTAGTTCCAGTAGAAACGCACGTTGGCAAGTGTCGCTGCTTTCGAATTGTCGACCGGTGTGGTCTCGATTCCGGTTAGCTTCAGGGTTGCATCTTTAACCACGTAGATCGCGCCATCGCTGGCCACTGCATTGTCAAAGGTCAATGTCACGTTCACATCGGGAAGGTTGTCGTCGTTGCTGCATGATGAGAATGCAAGTGCAAACGGGAGAACCAGTAGAAGATAGATTAACTTTTTCATGTCTTTTTCTGTTTTGTGTGATTATGATTAAGTATTAAACTATTTTTTATCAGTATAAATCGGTTGTCACTGAAGATTATCGTATGGATAAGCAGGATCGGATTTATTCTTATTTTCAGAATTAAAACACTCAATAAGGGTTAAAGTTTTGCTCGGAGCCGTCATTTTTTGTAATTTTGCAGTATGAAACGCTACATCTCGCTGATGCTGCTCGCTATTGTGGCATCTACTGCATACGCACTCTCACCTCTCACCACTTTTCTTGACGCCCGTGCCGTGTCGGCACCCGCCACTGCCGTATTGATAAAGGATCTCGCCTCGGGCGAGGTGCTTGTGAGTCATAATGCCGACAAACCACTTCTGCCGGCGTCGATAATGAAGACTGTCACCATCGCCGGACTGCTGCGCGAATCGGGGCCTGACGAGAGGTTTCACACCCGCGTCTATGCCGATGGCAAGGTGAACGGCAAGGTCTTTGAGGGCGATCTGGTGGTGAAGGGTGGCGGCGATCCTACTCTCGGGGCTAATTGTGCACCGGCTTCTGCCGATATAGCCGAAGAGATCGTAGCCTCTCTGCGGGGGAGAGGCGTATGTGAGGTGAAAGGCGACATCGTGGCTGATGTCTCACTTTACAGTGGTCCGGCATGTCCGCCAAGCTGGGCGGCCGGCGACCTCGGCGAGGCTTACGGCACGGGGAGCCATGCTCTCAATTTCAGGCGCAATGCATCAGGCAGCCGGGCCGTGAGCAATCCGGAACGCGTTTTTTTCTCTTATCTTGCATCCGCGCTGCGTGATGCCGGCATCAGTCTTGACGGCAATATGAAGATTGAATCAGAGGCCCGCGGACATCTGCAGGAGTCGGATTTGCTCGTAGACCATACGAGCGACCGATATGCCGAAGTGATGCGCAGCTGCATGATGCGCAGCGACAATCTTTTTGCCGAGACACTGCTCCGCGCTTTCGCACTCGCCCGGGGCAAGGAAGGGGCCACTGCCGAAGGCGCTTCAGAGATGCTTTCCTACTGGAAGAAGGAGGGAGTGCCCGCGAAAGGTGTCACGCTCATCGACGGCAGCGGCCTTTCGCGCGCCAATCGTGTCACTGCCGACTTCATCGGCGGCATACTCGGGCGAATGGCCGACGATGAGGAGTACGCCTCATTCATGCCCCTTGCAGGGCAGGAGGGTACGCTTCAGGATTTCCTTAAAGACACCCATCTCGACGCATACGTGGCCATGAAGACGGGAAGCATGAAGGGAATACAGTGCTATGCCGGCTATAAGCTCGACGAGCAATTCGCCCCCACGCATCTCATAGTGATAATAATGAACGACATAGGGCCACGTGCCGCTGCCCGCAAAGCCGCAGCGCAGCTTCTCATGGATGTTTTTCCGGAGCCTTGACTTCGTCGGCTTCAGAGTTCTCGAGCTTCGAGGGTGGAAGCGAACGGCGCACGATATACATGTCGTAGTATGACAGCAGCAGGGTCGTGAGCGGCAGGGCCACTATCATGCCGAGAATGCCGAGAAGCGCTCCCCATATCGATAATGAGAGAAGGATGATGGCCGGATTGAGTCCAAGCGCCTTGCCCATGATTCTCGGGGTGAGAACCATATCCTGTATGCACTGCACCACTAAGTAGACCGCCATAGTCTCCCAGAACAGCATCCAGAACCCCGGCCCTCCGGATATAGACCCCGCCAGGCAGAGGATAGCGGCTATCGGAAGCGACACAAGCTGGAGATATGGCACCATATTGAGCGCTCCGATAAAGAGCCCGAACACCACTGCCATCGGAAGCCCGATGATGAGAAATCCGATGGAGAAAAGAATGCCTACAAGCAACGCGATGAAAAACTGTCCACGGAAGTAGCGGTTCATTGCATTCTTGATGTCGTTCATGATGTGAAACACCTGATCGCGCTGCCCGTAAGGTATGAGTTGCCTCATCGAGAGTATGAACCGTTCATAGTCGAGCATTATGAATATCACATAAAGCACTACTATAAGCCAGCTTACCAGACCTATTATGAAGCTCAGCGACGAGCCTATGAACGACCAGCTTTTCATAAGGCTGTTCTTGATCAGATCCACCCATTGCTCCCGACTCAATAGCCTGCTGATCTTGTCGAAATCAACATTCTCACGGATGAAACTGTGTATCTCGGTCGAGATATAGGGAATCTGAATCTTGCTCGTGGCATAGTCTCTGATCAGCACTCCCATGGCCGAGCATTCCTGCACCAGATATGGAATGAATATCCAGCATAGCAGAGCCGCAAGCGCCACAGCCTCGAGCAGCGTCAGCATCACCGGGAAGAAACGGCGCCGGCAGCGTGTCCATTTCATGTTGAACCCTACTATCGGCTCGAGTATGTAGGCTATCAGGCATGCCACTATGAAAGGAAGCAGCACGTCGCTGAGCATATTGAGCAGATAGAGAGTTGCGAAGAGTCCGCAGAGTGAGAAGATAATTCTCACCACTCGGTCGAAGGTGTAGGGTCTGCGAGTCATATCAGGATCATTTCATTTTGTCGAATAGTTTCGGATCGCCCACTATCCAGAGCAGGTCGCCGGCCCTGAGAATCGTGGTGGGAGAGGGGTTCACAAACTCATTGTCGCCTCTCTGCACCGACACCACCATGCAGAAATAGTCTTTTCTGAGGTCTGTCTCGTAGAGCGGCTTGTCAATGATGGGTGAGTTCTCCGTGAGGAGTATGCTCTTGAGTTCTATGTCGGGATGCTTGGCAGGCTCCTTTTTCTGGTCGAGATTGTCTATCTCCTCGTTAAGCCGCTTTATTTGGCTGTCGGTGCCTATGATGCCGAGTGTGTCGCCGGGGAATATCCGGGTGTCGCCGGTGGGAAGAGGCATGAAGTCGTCGCCGCGCCTGATGCTCGACACGCTCACCCCGAATTCTGTGCGGAGACCTGAATTTTTAAGTCTATCGCCCGCAAACCGGCATTGAGGCTTGATGTCGATATAGGCCTGGTGCAGGTCGCTCACCAGATTGTTGTCGGCTCCGCTGCGGGCATTCTCCCGGTTGTTGAGGTTGTTGATGAATTTCTTCTCCATTCTCCTGAATCTCTTCATGAGGCGTGAGGATGCGAAGAGAATTATCACCACGAAGGCCACAATGCCTCCGAGCCAGCCCACGAGCGGCGAATAGCACACGGAGAGAAAATATACAATGAAAAGCAGCGCTATGATATAGCGTATGATGTTCATAGCAATCAGCGGCACTTCATAGAACGAGGCCGTGGAGTGCAGCCGCATCTTATGGTCTTTCTTCAGCGAAGTGAACGACAGGGCCGTAAGAAACGGCGACATGATCACGAGCGTGCTCAGTGTGGCCACGAGATGGCCCCATTTCGGCAAGATTCCCTCAATGATGGGGAAGAGCATGCTGCGGCAGGCTATGATGATGCCTATCAGGATCACAGAGAAGAGCACGATGCGCCAGAGATAGCGGCCGAGAATATCTCGCCATAGGCGTGCGGTCTCATTCGTGTCAACCACTTGTGTGGAATATCTCGTGATGAGGAAATTGAGGTTTTTCGGAAGATGCTTCTCCACGAAAGTGTAGGCCGGCTCCGACATCTTGATGAAATAGGGAGTTGTGAATATGGTGATCACCGACACTGCCACTATGATTGGATAAAGCGAGGCGTCGAGCACACCCAGCCCCATGCCGAGCGAGGCGATGATGAAAGAGAACTCACCTATCTGGGTAAGCGAGAAGCCGCTCTGAATCGCAACTCTCAGAGTCTGCCCAGTGACGAGCATGCCCATGGTGCCGAAGAGTATCATTCCCACAATCACTACCGCTGCCAGCAGAAGAATCTGCGGCGCATACTGGGCTATGACCGAGGGCTGCACCATCATGCCCACCGAGATGAAGAAGACGGCGCCGAAAAGGTCTTTCACAGGCGCTATGACGTGCTCCATGCGCTCGGCGAAGATTGTGCCGGCAAGTATAGAGCCCATCACGAAGGCTCCGAGTTCGAGCGAGAACCCGCACATCACGGAGAAGGCCGCCATCATGAAGCATAGCGACATTGCCACCACCAGCAGCGTCTCCGAATTGAGATAGGAATGCACCTTCACCAGGAAAGAGGGGAGAAGATATACTCCCACCAAGAACCATATTATCAGGAAGAAACTGAGTTTTGCCACGCTGAAGACGAGTTCCGATCCGTGCACGTCGCCCATGGCGATAGAAGACAGAAGCACGAGCATCAACACCGCGAAGAGGTCTTCTATAATGAGCACGGCAAGCACCATCGATGCGAACTTCTGCTGTTTAAGTCCGAGATCGGTGAAGGCCTTCAGAATTATGGTGGTAGACGACATCGATATCATACCTCCCAGGAATATGCAGTTGATGGGATTGAGATGCAGCAGATATCCCACGCCGAATCCGGCGAGCGTCATTCCCGATATAATGATCAGGGCCGTTATGATGGCCGACGAGCCGGAATTGAGTAGTTTCTTGAACGAGAACTCGAGGCCCAGCGAGAACATGAGCACCACGATGCCCAGATCGGCCCAAACGTGGATATTGTCGAGATTTGAGATTGACGGAAGATATGTGAAATTGGGCGAGGCCAAAAATCCTGCAAGTATGTAGCCGAGCACCACGGGCTGCTTCAGTTTCTTGAATACGAGCGTGGCGATGGCCGCAAGCACGAGAATCCATGCGAGGTCAAGAATGAGCCCGTTGGTGTGGCTTTCCTCGCCGTGCGACTCTTTGCCGGCTTCCGGGTTGAGTTCCGTATAGACCGTCTGCTGGATATCGCTGACTGTCTCCTGAATCATCTGTGGTATCATAAGTCGATCTGGTTAGATAAAGTGATGGAAAGTGTCGGACGCGCCAAACTGAGGCTGTTGATTGCGTCCATCAGTTTTGTTGAGGTGCGCACGAGCACCACGAGGTTTACTTCGGTGAAGTTATGCTGGTAGTTCTGCTCTATGAAGAATGTCGAGAGGTGCACGTCTTCCTTCTTCAGGATTTCCTCATAGACGGAGATGTCTTTCAATATGCCGTCGCATTTCACCGAGATCACCTTCATTTCCTGCCCTATGCCCACACGGTGCTCGAAGCGGTTGAAGCCCACTATCACCATGAGGATAAAAAGCGTGCAGACAACTGAAGCTGTATACATACCCACGCCCACAGCCATTCCGATTATTGCCGTCATCCATATTCCTGCGGCAGTGGTGAGTCCCCTCACCGCACCCCGCTGCTGAATCATGGCTCCGCCACCGAGGAAGCCTATTCCGGTAATCACCTGTGCCGCTATACGCCCCGGGTCGCCGTTCTTCAGGCCCATATATTCTTGCGGCACGTAGATGGATAGGATCATGGCCAGACACGCGCCCATCGAGATAAGTGCGAATGTGCGGATGCCGGCCACCTGGCCTTTATGTTTGCGTTCGGCGCCAACGCAGGCCCCGAGCAGGAGCGCCAGCAGGAGCCGGAACGAGGAATTGAGCCAGTTCACGTCGATCGTGGCAAGGTGTTGCTCTATGTATTCTATCACGTGTTCCAAAGTGTATGTAAGATATTTTTGATGTCTGTATTGCTTGAAAATTATTTTAGCCGTTGAATTGTTCCGGATATATCACCATGAGGTTGTGTCCGGCGAAATTCTTTGACAGGAACTCAGGCATTTCTTCCTGCACCTGACTGTAAGAGATCGAGCCTTTGCGGGCCCCTATGATGACGAGAAGGTCGTCAGGTTCCACATTTCCCGAAAGGAGTATGAAATCGTCCCATCCGGTCATGTCCTGATATGAGCGTCTGATTCCGTAGCCGTCTGATTCGATTACGTCTTCAATGAAACGTGACGTCTCGGTCGAGGCGAAGAAAATCACCTTGCACGCCAGTTGATGGGCGAGATTGCCTATTCTTGCCACCCATCCGTGGAATCCCGTCTCATACTGTGCGTTCTTACCGGCAGCCACCACAATGCGGTGCACTGTGGAGACGGGTATGAAGCAGCGCGACATGATCACCATCTTCAGGGTGTTCTTGAGCAGAGTGTCGGTCATCTGCCCGTAGAATGAATCTACAATATTTGTCTTTCTGTGAAAGCCGATCACGATATCCGTGGCGTGGGTCTGCTTGATCATGTTGGTCAGTCCCGACACCACGTTGAGGTCGAAGCGCTCCTCTTCTTTGGCGCGCACTCCCATCTCCTCGGCAGCCTGGGCGGCGGTGCGCAGCGAGAATCTGCCCGATGATGTGCTGCGCGGATCGTCGGAATTGCGCACGAACAGTGCTGTCACAGGCTCAGTGTTTTTTGGCGAACGCATGAAGACGGCAAGCCTCATGAGGCCCTCCGCGGTGATGGGATTGGAAACTCCCACTATCTGCCGGGCGAATACCGGGCTTTCCACTCCGCTGGTCTCCATCTCCGAGGCGGTCAGTTCTATCCTCATCTTGATGGCGGTGCGCTCCGTCATCACCGAGGCCACGAGGCAGCAGGCGAGTATCATGAGCACAGCACCGTTCATTATGTCTTCGTTTATGAGGCCGTACTGATAGCCCACCATGGTGGCCGCGATGGTGGCGGCAGCCTTTCCGCTTGTGAGCCCGAACATCATGCGTCGGTCAGGGGCGGAGAGCCGGAAAGCCTTCTGCGATATCCAGGCCGAGAGCCACTTGGTGGTGAGTCCCGTCAGAATCATTATGGCTGCCACCCATGCCACCTTCCATGAGCGGAAAATGACGTGAACATTAATCAGCATGCCCACCCCTATAAGGAAATAGGGGATGAAAATGGCGTTGCCGATAAACTTTATGTGGTGCATCAGCGAGGAGCGACCCGGTATGAGCGGATTGAGCACAAGGCCCGCGAAGAATGCGCCGAGGATTGCCTCAAGTCCGATCATCCTCGCAAGCATGGCGCCTATGAAGACCATCATCATTATGAAGATGTATTGCCCCACGGCGTCGGCCATCTTTCTGAAAGCAAATCGAGTGATGCGCGGAAATACGTAAGCCACCACTGCGGCGTAGACTGCAGTGTAGAGCAGCAGAAGCAGGATGTCGGTGAGGTCGAAGGCTCCGGTGATGCGGAGCCTGACCACAGAGGCGAGAAGAATCAGGGAGAGAAGCACCGCCACTACTGTGCCGCTGACGGCGATGATGGCCCCTTTCGAGTTCTGGAGTCCGAACCTGCTCACCACCGGATAGGAAATGAGGGTGTGTGAGGCATACATGCTGGCAAGGAGCAAGCAAGTGGCCATGCCTGAGCCGAATGCGAACCGCGATGTGGCTATACCAGCCAGTGCCGGCACAATAAACGTGATGAGTCCGAACACCAGACCGAGCCTGAGATTCTTCTTGAGATGATACATGTCGATCTCCACAGCAGCGAGAAACATCAGATAGAGGATGCCCACCTCTCCGAAGATCTGAAACGAAGCGTCGCGCTCAAGCAGATTGAATCCGTAAGGCCCAACCGCAACGCCGGCAAGGATAAGGCCCACCACGTCAGGAATCTTGAGGCGCCGGAAGATGACGGGCGCCGCAAGAATCAGCATTAGTACGAGCGTGAAGATCACGACCGGCTGATGGAATGGTAGGCTGAAAAGATCGTTCAAATCTTGAATACTTGTTTTGCGTTGCGGTCGGTAGCTTCTTCCGCTTCTCCCGGTGAGATGGAAAGAATCTCCGCAATCTTGTCGTTGATGAGAGGTAGATAACTGCTTTCGTTCCGCTTCCCGCGCATGGGCACCGGAGCAAGATAGGGCGAGTCTGTCTCGAGAAGAAGGCGATCCTGACCTATTTCCTTCACGGCGGCAGGCAACTCTTTTGAATTTTTGAACGTCACCACTCCGTTGATGCCGAAATATGGATCGCACACTTCGCGGATACGCCTCACGTCAGCGGGTGAGCCAGTGAAACTGTGAAATATCAGTGTGCTCAAAGGTTTTCCTTCGATAGTCTCAGCGGCCTTGCGTATGCACTCGAGGCAGACGTCGAGGCCGTCGCGGCTGTGAATGATCACCGGCAGCTCCCTTTCGGCAGCCAGAAGCAGATGCGCGATGAAGGCTTCTTTCTGAAGCTCGATATTTGAATCGTCCCAATAGAGGTCGATGCCTGTCTCGCCCACTGCCACCGGGCCTGTCTGATCAATGATGCGGCATATCTCGGCCAATTCCTCGCGCCAGTCTTCTCCCACTTCGGTGGGATGAAGCCCGACTGCAGTGCGGACTCTGTCGGGACGCACCCGTTGCAGGGCCTCTATCTCGGAGGCGGCTTCAAGGTCGACGCACGGAAGCACCATCATGTCCACCCCTGCTGCCACGGCACGATCTACGGCAAGGGCGCAGCCGTCGAGGGCATCGGCGGCGAACTTGTCCATGTAGATATGCGTGTGGGTGTCGATCATTTGCTTCTGCCGATCAGTTTGTCGATGAGTTTGCGGAAGATCTCCCTCTTCTCGTCTGAGAGCGATGTAGCCTTCACTGCAGAGAGAGCCTTGCTGCTGTAGGCGGCCACTTCCGCTCTGCTGATGGCCGGCATGTCCATCATCTCATATATCCTGGTCACAGTCTTCACTTTAGTCGGGCCTGCGGGCATTGACAGGGCTGCCTTGAGAGCCGAAGAGTTGGCATCGGCTGCAGAAAGGCCTTTCACCATCAGGAAGGTTTTCTTATTGTTGTTTATGTCGCCGCCTATGGGTTTGCCGAACGTCTCGGCGTTGCCGAAGGTGTCGAGATAGTCATCCTCAATCTGGAATGCGACTCCGAGCATCAGTCCGAACTCATACATCTTTTCGGCATCCTCGCGTGAGGCTCCGCCGATAAGGGCTCCGATTTTGGCTGCGGCTCCCAGCAGCGCACCGGTCTTGCTCTTTATCATCTCGATGTATTCGTCGAGGTCTACACTCTCCATCGCTTCAAAATCCATGTCGAGACGCTGCCCCTCATACACCTTCAGGGCCTGCGAATTGAAGGTGTCGAGTACTTCGCGCAGAATGGAGTCGTCTACCTGCGCCACAAGCATTGTGGCGAGCGTGAGCATGGTGTCGCCGCTGAGTATTGCAGTGTTGGCGTCCCATTTGGAGTGAACCGTAGGGCGTCCTCTGCGCAGTTCAGACTTGTCCATCACGTCGTCGTGCAGAAGCGTGAAGTTGTGAAACATCTCGATGCCCGCAGCAGCCTTCAGGGCTTTGTCGGGGTCGCCTCCGAATGCGTCGGCGGCCATCAGCAGCAATGTGGGCCTAAGTCGTTTCCCTCCGGCCTGCATTCCGTAGGTGATGGGGGCGTAAAGTCCTTCGGGCTTGTCTGAATGGAAAGCGAGTGAGCGGATTTCAGCCTCCGCCATGGCGCTAAAGTCTGATATTCTTTTCATCGTGATGTGTCAATGTGGCATGGCGGCGTATGCCGGCCTGCAGCGTTTATGCTTGATTAGAGTAAAGTGTCGGTTTCCGGATCAATCTCATCCTCCGTTGCAGTTGTGTCGGCGGGCGCCGTGACAACCGGGGCCGGAGTGGATTTATTGCGCGAGTAGTAAGCCTGCACTTCTTCCTCGCCGAATGAAAGGAAGCGGTCGTAGATATCCTTGGGCATGTCGGTGTTGCGATCGTAGCGCAGCACAGTGCGGAAGCCTATCAGGAATCTCGCATATTCGTCGGGAGAGTCCTTGCATGCAGTCTTCAGCGATTTGAGTTCGGCTTCAACCTCGTCGGCCGTCATCCCTTTCATACGTATCTGGTTGAGGTATTCGAGCCCCAACGTCAGTCCGAGTCCCTGCGGGTCTTCTGAGCCAATCAGGGCGCGCAGTCTCATCTTGTCGTGGAGCGGCAGTTCTTCCGAGATTCTGTCAAATTCCCAGCTGAATGTCTGAAGGGCGGTGTCGGTGTAGGTCTCGTATGCTTTGAGAGTGGCGATGTTGAGTGAATCTATGCGTATTCCCGGCATCTTGTCGAGAGCGGCGTAGATTATGAAGCGTGCTACGGAGTCTGAAGAGACATGCTGCATCATATACGTCACTTTCTGCTCGTCGGTAAGGCTACTGAAGTTTTCGGGAAAACCGTTGGAATCTCCTCCTTTTCCGCCGCATGCTGCGGTAAGCATCAGGGCGGTCATCATCAAAATGGGTATTATCCTGTTCATGACACTTTCGTATTATTCTGCAAAATTAGCAAAAAAATTCGGTCTTAGAGCATTATGAAGCCAATAAATTTGGCAGAATCAAAAATAATTCCTAAATTTGCAGTGTCAACCGAAAGATATGCGATAGTAGCTCAGTTGGTAGAGCATCAGCTTCCCAAGCTGAGGGTCGCGGGTTCGAACCCCGTCTATCGCTCCCAATCCAACAATCATTTGAAATGGCTAATGCAAAAGTGATGCCCGTGCTGCTGCTTACGGGCTATCTGGGAAGCGGCAAGACTACGCTTCTCAACAGAATTCTCCACAATAAGGAAGGAATACGTTTCGCCGTAATCGTGAATGATATCGGCGAGGTGAATATCGACGCCGACATGATAGCGCGCGGCGGAGTGGTAAGCGGTAGCGACGATTCTCTCGTAGCGCTGCAAAATGGGTGCATCTGCTGCACTCTCTCCACCGATCTTATCAATCAGATCACCGAACTGATGGAAGGCGACCGCTTCGACTATATAGTGATTGAAGCCAGCGGTATCTGCGAGCCCGAGCCGATTGCTCAGACCATCTGCTCAATGGCCGGTATGAGCCCCGTCATCACCAGAAACGGCATACCCCGCCTCGACTGTATCGCAACTGTAGTAGACGCGCTGCGTCTGCAGAGCGAGTTTGGATCAGGCACTGCTCTCACGGTGAAGAATTATGGTGAGGAAGATCTTGAAAATCTCGTGGTGCAGCAGATAGAGTTCTGCAACATGGTGATTCTGAATAAGATTTCTGAGGTTACGAAAGAGGATGCCGCCCTCATAAGGAGCGCCATTCGTGCCATTCAGCCCAAGGCTGAGATCATTGAGTGTGACTATTGCGACGTGGACATCGACAGCCTTCTGAATACTCATCTCTTCGACTTCGGGCAGACTGCAACCTCGGCCACATGGATCAGGGAAATTGAAAAGTCTCCTGAGGAAATTGAAGCGGAAGAACGTAACCATCACGATCACAAAGGTCATGATCACCATGACCACGACCATGAGGATCATGATGAAGAGCATCACGGACATCATCATGATCACGATGACGACCACGACCACGATGACGACCACGACCATCATGACCATGATCACGACCATGACCATGAAGATCATGACGGAGAGCATCATGGACATCATCATCACCACCATCACCATCACGACGAAGGGGAGGCTGAGGAGTATGGCATTTCCACTTTCGTATATTTCCGTCGTCGTCCGTTCGATCTGAATAAGTTCGATTGGTTCTGCCATAAGGAGTGGCCGCGAAGCGTGATACGCTGCAAAGGTATATGCTATTTCAGCAATAACCGCGACATGAGTTATCTCTTTGAGCAGGCAGGTGTGCAGAAACGCCTGTCGGAGTGCGGGCAGTGGTATGCAACTGCTCCTGAAGAGGAACTGAAAATGTTTATGGAAAGGGAGCCGGGACTGATGCGTGACTGGGACGAGGAGTATGGCGACCGTATGGACAAACTTGTCTTCATCGGACGCAATATGGACAAAGAGGAAATTATCAGGAAACTCGATGCCTGCCTTGCATAAGTGATGCAATGTCTTTCAGCGGCTCAGATGAAGTAAAGTCCAAGACACATATCCTTATGAAAGGAAAACGGGAGATCCGGATTGCCGGGTCTCCCGTTTAATTTTTATTAGGGTTATTATCCCAGGAATTTCCTGATAGTATCGATGAGCATATTTTCATCTACCGGTTTCGACAGATAATCGTCGAAGCCGCTATTGAGCACTTTCACCCTGTCGGAGTTCTGGGCGTATGCCGTCACAGCGATGATGGGCACCGCATTCGAGAGCGTACGGATTTCCGCAGTGGCCTCATATCCGTCCTTGATCGGAAGATTGAGATCCATAAGCACAAGATCCGGGGTCTCCTTCACATACACCTGAACGGCCTCCTTGCCGTCAGTGGCATGCACAATTTCATAGCGGTCTGCGAGCAGTGCGTCAAACAGCTCTGCATTGCTGGGGTTGTCTTCAACTACAAGAATTTTCTTCTTTTCCATTTTATAAGAGGGTTTGGTAGCCCTCTCGTCGTAAGAAGCAGCTTCAAGCTGTTTGCGGCGGCGTTCGGCATTGGCTTTAAGTTTCAGTTCTTCGAGACGTCTCTCATCATCTTGCTGTGGTTGAGTCTCTTGTTCAGCTGCTTCATTGATCACCATCGGGAGCGTGAAGTAGAATGTAGCGCCCTTCGATTTTCCGGCAGATTCACCTTTGATTGAGCCGCCGAGTTTTTCAACAATGGCTTTGCTTATCGACAGTCCGAGTCCGGTTCCCTGCACGAATGAGTTGAGTTTCGTGAAGCGGGTGAAGAGTTTCTTCATGTCAGACTCCGTGATGCCGATACCGGTATCCTTGACGTAGAATTTGAGCATTCCGCCATGTACTTCGTAGCCCACAGTTATTGACCCGCGCTCGGTGAATTTCACTGCATTGGTGATCAGGTTGTTGAGCACCTGGGTGATGCGATATGAGTCAGAAGTGATATAGCACTGGTCAAGCGCGAACTTCTTCTCGAGTCTGACGTTCGGACGCGATGACATGTCGATGCCGGCGCAAACGGTTGTGATGAGTTTGTTCACGTCCACTTTGTGCATGTTCATCACAAGTTTGTCGCTGTCGGCCTTCGAGATGTCGAGGATATCACCTATAAGCTTGAGCAGCAGCTGATTGTTGGTCTCGATAATTTCGATGAAACGCTTCTTCTTTTCCGGATCTGTGGTCTTGCACAGCAGATTGGCGAAGCCCACGATTGCGTTGAGGGGAGTGCGGATTTCGTGGCTCATGTTTGCCAGGAACGCCGACTTCATGTTGTCGGCCTCGATTGCGTTGTCTGCCGCTTCCCTCAGCACCTGCTCCATCTTCATCTTGTCGGTGACGTCGATGGCGAATTCATCCACAAGAAGTTTTGTGTCTGTGGAAAGGGGATCTGCCTTGACGATGAATTCGATATAAGTGTCGTCGGTGGGCGATTTCGCTATTACGGTCTGGGGTGTGTCTTTGTGTCTTACGTGGTCAGCGGCTTCCTGCCAGTATTCGAGCTGATGGTCGGAATACATCTGCTTCAGGTTGTGTTCAGCCACAAATTCCTTCAGCATCATGTTCTGTTCGCCATATTCCACATGTTTGACCTTGCCCTTCTTGTCGAGGCTTATCATTACCTGCATGTAGCCGATCGGCATGGAGTCTACAAGGCCGTCCATGGTGTGGCGGAAGCGCGGGCCTCTGTTAGAGAGTCTTGCGATGACAAGTATGAGTATGATGAGTATCAGTACTGCTATTACGATCCATACATAATACTTGTAGCGCTCCCAGTTTGACTCTGTATGATAGAAAAATTCCGTGCCTGGAGGGCATATTGAGGGCGAGAGGTGCAGCTTGTCGAGCTGAAGGTAGTTGATGTATGGCTTTGGGGTGGCCGGGCCTCTGAAAGGTACACTTCTCATCTCCTTGTCAGAGAGAAGATCGTGAAGGCCGCCGAGCATGAGTTGCTCCACTTCATCTCCATCGTCGAAATAGCCGCCGAATGTTCCGAAGGTCATATAGGCGAGGCGCAGTCCGAATACGGGGCGGTGCGCGTTCTTGATCATATACGAGTCTGTGGAACTCACAGTGGGATAACCCAGTACGCTCTTGTCCTCATAATTCCATGTGGAGAGGAGCAGCCCTATGGAAGGATCATCATTGTTGAGGTATGGCAAGATGTCTCCTTCATTTGCTGCGGTCAGCCATTCATATTCGATATTGGGATACTTCAGTTCCACATAATCTTTGATTAGCCTCGTATAAAGCCTGTTGAGATACATGCTGTCGCCGAGAAACACCAGTTTACGCATCTGTGGAAATATCTCGAGCATCATGTCTATAGTCTCACGATAGCGGGTCGGGGTGTATATGATAGAAAAGTTGAAGTCATCCCGCAGTTCCTCAAGAGGCCTGAGAGTCGGTAACTCGGTGTCGCTCGGTAAGCCCGTGAAGTAGAATTCAGTAGGCCCGTAGTTTGTGGTCATGGTCACAAGCAGCATGGGCACATCGCCCCAGTGCGCCTTGATCTGATCGCGCAGTGTAATCGTGAAGTTACCGATCAATACAAGATAGTCGGGAACGTCATCACCAAACGACTCGAACAGGTTCTCACTCATTCGGTCGTATTCTTCCTGGTTATGAATCAGGATGTTGCAGAGGTGCTCAACGCGTACCGGCTCAAAGTCGGGATAGTTGGATACTTCCTGTACCACAGAATTGATGAAATTGCGCGGCCAGGGAGCCACCTCGCTGTATGCGTTGATGACAGCGAGGAGCTTTTTAGTTTTCTGTGTGGTGTCCGGCGCCTCCTGAGCATAGCCGCTCATAGGGATGAGGGCAAAGATCAGCGTCAGAGCTAAGATTATCCTCTTCATTCGGAACGTTTTGTTTCTGTGATGCGATTTATTTATTCTTCAGCACATGAGCCATCTCTTCTTTGAGACGGTTGTGGTTGATGGGCTTTGACACATAGCCGTTGAAGCCGCTTTCGAGCATTCGCTCCTTGTCGGTGGCGAAAGCATAGGCTGTCACCGCTATGATGGGCACGAGTGAGTCTTTACGTTTGATTTCGCTCGTAGCCTCATATCCGTCCATCTTTGGCATGCTGATGTCCATGAGGATGATGTCGGGTTTGGTCTGCTCGAATAGTTCTACAGCTTCTTCACCGTTCCAGGCGTGGATGAGCTCATAGTTGCCTTCAAGCATGTTTTCGTAGAGCATATAGTTGCTCTCGTTGTCTTCGGCGATGAGCACTTTCATCTTGGTCACGTTGTGAGGCTTCTGCTGGGCTTCATGTCCTGAGGCCGCTCCGCCTCCTACGGCTGCTTCCTGCCGTGCCTGATTTTCCTGAGGAGATCTTGCCGGGGCAGCCTGAGCATTCTGCGGTGCATTCTGCTGGGGCTGTGCTCCCTGATGCTGCTGCATCTGAGGATTCATCGGCTGTGCGGGACGCTGTTGAGGTTGCTGGCCATAACCTTGCGGGGGATACTGCTGACCGTAACCCTGAGGAGGATACTGCTGGCCATAGCCCTGCGGGGGATACTGCTGACCGTAACCCTGCGGAGGATATTGCTGACCGTAGCCCTGCGGGGGATACTGATGTCCGTAGCCCTGGGGAGGATATTGCTGGCCGTATCCCTGTGGGGGATACTGATGTCCGTAGCCCTGGGGAGGATACTGCTGACCATAACCCTGCTGGGGATACTGCTGACCGTAACCCTGCTGGGGATACTGCTGGCCATAGCCCTGCGGGGGATATTGCTGGCCATTGCCTTGCGGAGGCATCTGCTGAGGATTATGCGGCTGACCGTATTGCTGCCCGTAGGGATGTTGCGGATAACCCTGTGCGTAGGGTTGCTGGGGATTAGTCTGACCATTAGGTCTTTCGCCAAAATTAGGATTTTGAATAGGACGGCCATCCGGGCCGATTTGTGGTGCTTGGGGATTAATTGGTCTTTGCATATCTTCTTCGTTTTCTATATTTTCAATGTTTTCTTGTTCGTCAGATTGGTCTGACTCTTCTTTCTGTTCGGTCTCGTCTGAAACTTCAGATTTCTCGGTTTCTTCTGACTCTTCGGTCTCGTCTGAAACTTCAGATTCCTCGGTTTCTTCTGACTTTTCGGTTTCGTCTGAAACCTCAGATTCCTCGGTTTCTTCTGACTTTTCGGTCTCGTCTGAATCGTCGGATTCCTCAGTTTCTTCTGATTCTTCGATCTCGTCTGAATCGTCGGATTCCTCGGCGTCGTCAGCCTCTTCGGTCTCGTCTGAATCGTCGGATTCCTCGGCGTCGTCAGCCTCTTCTACCTCGTCGGTATCTGCCAGCTCATCGTTGTAGTCGCCTTCGTAGTCATCTACTTCTTCGGAATCGTCAAGTTCTATCTCTTCTGAGTCTGATTCGTCAGATTCTGAAGTTTCCGTCTCGTCGGCAGGAATTACAGGCTCGGCTTCAACCTCCTCGGTTGCTTCTGTGTCAGCCTCGGCTACAACTCCTTCTGTTGCTTCTACCTCGGCTACAACTCCTTCTGTTGCTTCGGCTTCTGCTACAACTCCCTCTGTTGCTTCGACCTCGGCTGCGATTTCCTCTTCAGCAGGCCTATCTGCCTCTGCGGGAATAAATGCTTCTTCCGGCATTTCCTCATCCGGGGCAAAGGCTTCATCCGGTATTTCCTCATATTCTGTGGGAGCTACGCCTTGAGGAGGGTAGGGCTGTCCGTAATACGGATCATAACCGCCCTGAGGATAAAAGCCTCCCTGGGGGTAATATCCCTCAGGAGGATAGAATCCGGGTTGCTGATAATAGCCGTCCTGCGGGTAACCTCCCTCTTGGGGATAATAACCTTCCTGCGGATAACCACCTTCCGGCGGGTAATAACCTTCCTGAGGATAGGCTCCTTCCTGGGGATAACCTTCCTGCGGGTAATATCCATCTGCAGGGTAAGCCTCGCCGGGATAGCCGCCTTCAGGGTTATTTTCGGTCGGCATTTCTCCTGCCGGGTTGTCGGCATTATGAGAGGCATGCTGCATCTCGAGTTCATGCTCGGCTGCCTCGGCACTTGTCTCTGCTTCCATTTTCCTGCGGTCAGCAGTGAAATTCCTCATTTTCGGAGCCGGTTGGTTATCTTCCGCGTCGGCTGCCGGCTCCACGTGGCGATAAGGAATCTCAGCCCAGAATGTGCTACCGAATCCTTCTCCTTCCGATGAGACTCCGATTGTGCCTCCAAGATGCTCGATGATAGCTTTCGAGATGGCAAGACCGAGGCCGGTTCCCTTAACGAAACTGTTGAGCTTGATGAAGCGGTCGAATACTTTCTTCTGGTTTTCGGCTGAGATGCCCGCGCCGGTATCCTTGCAGAAGAAGTAGAGCGAATCTCCGCGCACCTCGTAGCCGAACGATATATTGCCTTCCGATGTGAATTTCGCTGCATTAGTGAGGAAATTGATAATCACTTGCGAGAGGCGTGTAGGATCGGTGTCGATCCAGCAAGTTTCGGCGCCATAATAGCAGAGGAGGTCTACACCCGGCTGCATCCTGTCGGCCACGGATGAGCCGATGGTGTTGAGCATTGTGTTGACATTGGTCGGGCGCATGTTGAATTCCATAGTGCCGGCCTCTGTCTTCGAGAGGTCGAGAATGTCGCTAATGAGCTGGAGCAGCATCTCATTGTTGGTCTCTATCACATCTACGAATTTCTTCTTCTTCTCTTCGTCGGTGGTGATGGCGAGCATGTTTGAGAAGCCGACAATGGCGTTGAGCGGAGTGCGAATCTCGTGGCTCATATTGGCGAGGAAGGCCGATTTCAGCCTGTCTGATTCCTTCGCCACCTCGCGGGCCTCTATGAGTTTTTGCATCTGATCCTTACGGTCGGTGATGATGCCGAATGATCCGATCAGAATCTCGGGCGTTCCCGCTTCGTCATATTTCTCGACACTGGCGTTCACCTCTATCCACTCTATCTCCTTCACGCCGTTGCGCTTCACCTCAACCTTGAACTCGGTCTGCACATATTGGCGGGCCCCTGAGAAAACTTCATTGACGAGCTTGCGCACCTTCATGCTGTCTTCCGGATCTATCAGGTTGAAGATCAGACGCTCGGGAATGAGAACTTCATTGTTGGCGTCAGATTCAAGAGTGCTGTTGAGGCGTTGCAGCGCATCATTATATTTGAATTGGAAACGGTGGGTGACGAGATTCCAATGCCAGGGCACGATCTGAGCCAGATCGAGGGTCATCTCAAGCATGGCAGATGTGTATTGCAGCGATTTCTGACTCTTGATGCGCTGGGTGACGTTGAAGCAGAAGAGCTCTATCGTGTCGGGTTCAAATCCTTTGTGCACAGTCACTTCAAAGTATGTGTCGGTATGCTTGAAGTGTTCGGTGTAGGTTGTGCCGTGGCCGGTTTCGTTGATGGTGTTGATCGCCTTCAGAAGTTCTTTCTGATTGAAGATGCAGTTACCATTCTCGGCATCATTATGTTTCTCCACCAGCGCGGTGGCCTTCTTATTGCCCGGAGTGATTTCCACGCTTTCGGGGTCGCCGTCGGCATCATATAATATCTTGCCGGTGAAATAGTTCACCGGGAGATGATTGATCTTGATTGCCCTCTTCTTCATGAAGCTTTCGGTCTTTCCCTTGAAGAAGAGATAATACATGCCTATCTGCATGAGTGTGATGGCCACGAGCAGGATCACTGCGAAGATGAGCGGGTCTTTCTCAAGCAGTGAGTTGGGCTTGCCCACGTATTTCACATTCTTTGGGATGTCTGCGTTTTCCAGACCTTTCCTCTTGAGCTGCGGGAAGTCGATGCAGGCGCCACCTTTGTCGCCGTCGTCGAGCGGAATCTTGCGCATGTCTTCCCCTTTGAGCATCACGTCGATGGCGTCTTTGCTCTTCTGCATGATGTCGGCACGCACGGGCAGCACGCCGCCCACTACGCCGCTCTTGTAGTAGTTCTCCTTCAGGGTGAAGATAGGCTGAGAAGTGGAGTCGATGAGGTTGATCTTGCCGACGGAATAGACAGGCTGTCCGTCATCGTCCAAATAACAGTGATACCAGTTGCCGAGCAGTATGCCGGTCTCCATGTTCTGCTGGCTAAGCAGCTTATCGAAATGTGCCTGATTGGCTGAGTCGGGATAGAGCCATTCAAATGTGACTCCCGGATATTTACTCTTCAGATAGGACTTGACGCTGTCGCGCACCTGCTGCGATGAAGATTGGGTGTTGGTGGCCAGCACGAGCTTCTTCATGTTTGGCTGCATCTGCATCATCATGTCCACAGTCTTGCGGTAGTGGTTGGGAATACGCACGAATGTGAAGTTGAAGCGGTCGCGTATGTCATTGAGTGTCACCGAGGGAGCGTCGCTGATGTCAGTGTTGGCATACTCGTATTCCTTCGGATATATGGTCTTGATATCTCCGAGATAAAGCATTGGTATGTTTTTCCAGCGGTCGTTGATCTCCTCGCGGGCAGTGAAAGCCTGACGCCCCACTATGATCACGCCGCTCGGCTTGGAGTGGCCCGGATTGGCAAGAATTCTGCCTATGGCATCATTATAGCTGCTGTCGTTGGTGATTTCCGCGGCGTTCATGTGCCGCACCGTGCAAGTGGCGCCTTTTTCATTGACGATATAATACATCAGGCCGTTGATGTATTCCTGCACGTAGGGCGAAGACTCATCCTGAGAGTTGATGATCAGCACATGCTGGCGGTCTTTGCTCTTCTCGTTGGCTGCCGTGGCAGAGAGCGAGAAGATGGCCGCAAGCAGCATCGCCAGCCATGTCCGACGTCTGCGTGATAAGGTGTCTCTAAATAATCGGTCCATATTTCATGAAATTAGATTTTAAATGTTGAGTGCCTCCTACATGTTTTCGACCCTTGCTATGTCTGAGGTCTTCTTCGGGTTCCACGGGTCGTTGTAAGAGGTTCGCATCAGGAGCTCCTCAGTGTGGCCCACGAGTCGCACTATACGCATGAAGTATCCCATATAGAAGGTGTAGAGAAGCAGGAACGCTCCCAGATGCCGCTCTTCCCTCCATCGCTCGGTGATGCACATCATCACTACGAAAGCGCATATCGAGAACGCCGAGCGCAGGATGAAGCCCACGATGATGATCTCCACCAGACGGTCGGTATTGGCGAAGATGAGCTGAAACATATAGAAGAGCCATACGTAGTTGAAGACGCAGTCGAAGAGGATGTTGTCCATGTTGGAGATCAGGTTGGAGAAAGAGAAGTTCCTGTTGCTCCACATGATATCCTTGTGCTTCCTCACGCGGAAGCGGATAAGCGACTTCGACCATCTCTTGCGCTGTTTGAAGAGCACACGCCATTTCTCGGGCACGTTGGTCATGCAGATGGCGTCTTCGGCAAACCATACCTTGTGTCCGGCCTTACGGAATTTCTGAGTGAGGTCGCCGTCAAGACCGGGGCCTATGTCCCAGCTTCCCACCTCGCGCAGAGCCTCTGCGTCGAAGGCGCCGAAGGCACCCGATATGATGTGATAGATGCCGAGACGCGACGTCACCATACGTCCTA
The DNA here is from genome assembly GCA_964410515.1 of uncultured Sangeribacter sp. Lineage (GTDB taxonomy): Bacteria > Bacteroidota > Bacteroidia > Bacteroidales > Muribaculaceae > Lepagella. The sequence goes on from CAYPGW010000036.1 coordinate 21,361, forward strand.
CCTGAATCGAGCGCAGATATTCGAGCGCCTGCATCGAGGTGCAGAGTGTGGCATCGCTGTTTCTCACTTTCACGCAGCCTCCCACGGCCTTTATGCGGCGATCCATGTAGAAGGGGAGGAGGATTTTCTCAATCGCGTCGCGGTCGAGCGAGCTGTCGCAGTCGAGGTGCACTATATATTTGCCTGTGGCGTGATCCACTCCGCAGTTGGCGGCCGAGGCTTTTCCTCCGCGCTCCACCATGCGGAAATACTTGTGGATGAAGCCACGTTTCAGCAGGTCGCGGCAAATCTGCGGTGTGGTATCGTCAGAACCGTCATCGACTATTATGATCTCGAAGTTCTGATATGTCTGCTCGCTGAGCGAGGTGACGAGCTTATAGATCTGGGCCCCCTCGTTCTTTCCCGGAGCGAGTATGGTCACCAGTGGCCGCTCAAGATAGAGCTCGTAGCGGGCGGCGTCGCGCTTCTTGCGGCGGCTGTTGAAGGTGAGTCCGTGGTATGCCGCCACCGCGAAGTCGGTGGCGTAATATCGCGGAAACTCTATGAAGAGCAGAAACCAGAACGTGGAGATCATTCCCGTTCCCACGAAATTGACCGAGAGCACGTCCCAGATTGCGTCTATGAATTCGAATAGATAGTAAAACATGGATAAAGGACTTGATTAGGATATTACTGCCTCCTGTCTTCGAGGCGCTGAAGGAATGTGTCCACGTCGTCGCCCATCGAGAATGTGTAGTGGCCCACGAGGTCGAACTGGAATCCCTTGTGAAGCTTTTTGTAGTCTTCAAACTGCTCCTTGAGCTCATACTCCATCTGGGTCTGAGCCGGGGCAATTTCGCCAGGGCTCACACGACGCAGGAAGTAGAAATAGTTACCCCAGAGTGTGCTCTTGTAGTTGAAGAAGCGGCTCATGGCCTGCACCAGAGGGGGCACGACGTAAAGGCTCTCATACTCGTCGGCCGTCGGGTCGAACACGTAGAAGCGCGACACGATGATGAGGTCTTCGGTCTCTTCCTTGCTCGAGCCGAAGAGCCGGATATATTCCTGAAAGTCACGCATTGAGGAGTATCCGTAGAATCCCACCTGACTCACCACGAACTTATGGTCGGTAGAAGCGAAGGCGCGAATTCCTTCGGGTGTGAACTCAAACTCCTCGATGTCCACCTCACGGAGCTGGTCGGTGTTGCTGGTGCGCTTGCAGCTCGTGCAATATACGTTCATGTCAGGATACATGAAAGAGTTGCCGCAGTCTTTGCAGGTGTAGACCGATGAAGGCTTGTCGTAGTCCACACCGATGTGGCGGAGGAAGTGCTTGCACTTGGGGCAGCGCAACTCGTCGTCCCACTGGTATGATGACTCCGGAGAGACGTTTGCGCAGCGGAAGTGATGAATCACCGCCTCTTCGTGCAGGTTGGTGCTGGCGCATTTCGGGCATCGCTCGAGGAAGAGCAGATGGCTGCGCGAGCAGAAGGGGCACACATATATCTTATGTATGAATCGGGTGCGGCGTATGTAGCCCAGTCGGATCAGCTGCGCGTGGAAGAAGTGCCTCTCGTGCATCTGCATGTATTCCTGGTTCTCGTTCCAGATGGTGTGGTAGTAGATGGCGATATATCCCGAACTCAGGCCCGGCGTCGGCTCGCTGCTGAATGTGAACTGGCGCCGCGAGATGGCATAGCGGCAGATTCGGAAGATCTCTTCCGCGTGAGTCACCACGGGCTCGGTGCCGAGCATAAAGTTGAGGCTCCGCATATTGTTGTAGATCTCCTCGATACCCTGCGCCATACTATGGTCTTGCGGGTGGGTGGCATAGCCGTCGACTGTCACGTCGGCATTGCCGAGCCATCCCTTGAAGCGTTCGGTCACGTAGCAAGGCTTGAATCGGCATTTCTCCGACCACAGCGGCGACGCATAGCGGATCGCCAGCAGGTTGCGGTCCATGACGGGCGACATGATGTTGATATAGACAGCGTCAAAATCCTCAAACTGGAGTTCGGGGGTGATGTCCACATCCACCACCTCGTTTATCACGAGTATGCGCCTCTTGTTGTGGTTGGTGACTATTTCGTATCTGGTATCTTTAACGTCGCTCATTTCTTTTTCAATTTATTGGTGTCAAACACCCATACACCATTATATTTGGTGCCCGTTTTCTTGATTCGTGCAGCCTCGGCATTGGCGTCTTTCTCCAGGTCGAAGGCTGAGAGATACACGTAGCGTGAGTTTCCGTGAGAGAGCATGGCGGTGTTCTTGTGTCCGTCTGCCTTTATTTCCTTCGCGTAGGCCTGGGCCCTGTCTTCAGAGCTGAAGACACCTGCCACCACTATGAAGCGCCCTTTGGCCTTTGTGGAGGGGGTCACTGCCGGCATGTCGGCTTTGGCTGCTTTCTTTCCGTTGGTCGCTGAGTTTGCCTTGTCCTGATTTTTCTGAGTAGTCTTGTTCTGCTCTTTTGTTGTGGCAGCCGACTGCTTATCTGAAGTCTTAGCAGGTTGCTTCTTATCTTGCGCGGTGGCCTGGTTTTTTGCTGTAGCGTTGCCGTTGGCCTTGTCGGCTTCTGGGGCAGCTGGAGAGTTGTTGTCATACATGCGGTTGCGCATGTCGGCTTTCTTCACGCTGTCGGCGTGTGCTTTCTTTGCCTTGCCAAGATCCTCAGCCGAGATCACGGTGCCGTCGGCATCCTTGATCAGCAGACCTTTGCCCACTTCGTAGAGCATTGTGCGCTGCACCACCGGCTCCTCCTCCCACGGGAAGAGATTGCGTATTTTCACCTGCACCGGAAGTCCCGAGGTTGCACTCCAGAATGGGATGGTCTGTCCCTCATCAATCGTGAGGACGGCTATTAGGGCCACATTAGCCTTTGTGAAGTAGCTGCGCAGGCTCTCGGGAATGTCTTCCGAGCGTACGCCGGTCATCACCACGTGGGCATCGAAGTTAAGTTCGTCGTTCACATACACCTTGGCCGGCATATTGTCTTTTATGCGCGAGGTGAGGTTCACCGGCACGTATGCCACGATCATGAGGTTGTTGTCTTTCAGGTCGAGGTGCTGCATGTCGATGATCTCCTCTTTCTCGAAGAAAATCATGCCAATAGGGGCATACACGTTTGTGATGAATCCGTCTTTGTTCGAGATATTGTAGCGTATCTGATATGAATCGCTCTTCGAATAGGGGTTTTCATATATCTGTGTTCCGCCCTTGCGTGCGCGGTTAGTACCTCTGGGGCCGAATTCAGCATCGTTTTTGAGTCCTGCTATCACGGCGAGCTGGGCGCGGAGTGCGCGCAGCAGCGCTTCCGACTCTTTGAGCTCGCGCTCGAGATCCATCTTGTGGCTATTGTCCGAAAGGCCGAACGAAATGTTGTGGCTCTCCAGTGCTATCTGCTTGCGGAGTTCGGCTATACGCACCTCGAGCACACGGATCTTCTGCTCGATATCGCTCAGCTGTAGGGTAAGGGTTCGCCTGTTCTGAAGCACCGAGGGCTCATCGTTGGGGTTCACCTCGAGCACGAGCCAGTCGAGAACGTAATATGAATATAAGGTGTCGCCCACATGCACGATATCGCCCGGCTGCACATAGACGCTGTCGAGATAGATGTCGTAAGGCGCGCGCACCTTATTTGTCTCGATGTGGATGTATGCGTCATATTGGGTATAGAAAGATCGGTCGATGGCATAGAGTGTTGCAATCGAGACAATGAAGAAGATAATGATACCGGCTATGATCTGCTGGCGGTTGATCTTCTTTTTCCGTTGTTTTAAGACGGCTTCAATATTGTCCTTCTCGTCGAGCGAGCGATATGTGAAATTTTTCATTTGCTGTCTTTATTGGCAAGTGTTGAAAGCAATTCGATAGTGCAGAAATCAGATACGTTCTCGCCGCAGAGAAACTTGGCGAGTCCTGCTATCTGCTGGTCGCGGCTATATTGAAATTCAAGCAGCCGCTCGAGCGAGAGCAGGTAAGCGTTATACTCCTTCATGCGCGCAAGGCGGTTGTATTCCCCCTCGCGGTTTTCATAGGCATCCTTACGCATCTTGATATATTGGCGCAGCTGAAGGCTGCGGTTGTATTCTCCTATAATCGAATTGTTGAGTCTTTCCACTTCAGTGGCCACGTAGCCAACCTCGTCGGCTATCTGGCGCATTCTCAGGTATTGCTCCGCCTCGTAGGCTGCACCCTGCGCTTTCAGGGCCGAGCGCTGCTTTGAAGCCTCGTTGGTGAGGGGAAACTTGAAGTAGATGCCTGCGTCCACATTGCTTGAGTTAGAGAGTGTGGGGCGTGTGTAGTAGCTGTAGCGCACGAAAGGAGATGCATCTACCTGATCCCAGTAGCTCACGTTCTTGGCGCGCTGCTCAAAGAGCTCGAGGCGCTTGCGCGCTATCTTGAAGTCAGCCTGGTTGAGATCCACATATTTCAGGAAGGCTGCCGTGTCAAGTCTCACTATGAACGCATCAGGAGTGGCGAGATCGGAAGAATAGATATTTCCTACGGTGAGGCCGCCCAGTTTGCGTTCAGCCTCGGCGCGTTCGCTCAGGGTGAGCATGATGTCGTCGCTTGAGATGTTTTCGTAAGAGAGAAGAAACATATATGCGTCGCTCAGCATATTGAGGTTCTTCACGCGATGGGTGAGTACCGCGCAGAGCGCCGAATCCTGACGTGTGCGGTAGTATTCACGCTGGCGTGCATATTCTGTGCCGCGTGTCTCCTTCTGGTAGGCAATGCGGTCGATGTCGGCCTGGATCTGAGCCTCGCGTATCTTGCCGTTGGGCTTGAAAAGTCCGGAATTGAAAAAATTCCAGCGTATTTCCACCTGCATCTTTGCGTTGTATCTCGACACAGACTCGTCGTCTTCAATTATGCCGAGGTCGTCGTCAAGTCTGTAGTATGTCTGGCCGGTGATCTGCAGGCCTGTGGGCGACTTGATATATTTTGCCTGAGCCTCTACCGATTTGCGGAGCGCTTCGTCATAGAGGGAGTCAGCAATCTGTGTGTCGCCATATTTCTGAGATGCCTCCTCGAAAATGTTTCTTCCGGCATATCTTCCGGCTGTGACCGGAGAGAAAATCAGTGAATCGAGCAGTTGAAAACGCCGGTCGAAATCAGAGAGTATGGAGTCGGATTTCTGCATCATTGCAACGTTGTCTTGAGCAGTTGCAGTGATGGAAATGATGATGGTTAGCGCTAATATTATATATCGATTCAGCATATTTTCGTGTCCGGGTATGATTTAACTCACAAAGATAGTAATTTTTATATATAATTGCAAGAAGCGGAGAGGTTTTTTTATGAATTTTTTTAATAATTATGTAATATATATGATCATATATTGATATATAAAAAAGCATCGGCCGTGAAGCCGATGCTTTTCTTATAATATAGGGGGATTGGATTATTTCTTCCAAGCGAATACCTGAACGTTGCTCTTACCGTAAGCTACGTAGATGTAACCGTCAGGATTGAGGTTTACGTAGTTAGCGGAGTTGCCACCGTTGTAGCGAGTACGTGTTACGAATGAGAGGTCTTCCTTGTTGAGGACTACGAGACCTGCGCCACCGTGAGCTACGTATACATACTTGCCATCAACTGCGAGACCGTTAGCGCAATAAGAAGCTGCTTCCTTAGTGCTGATGCCGAGCGCTTTGAGTTCTTCTTTAGAGTAGTTGTTGAGAACGAACTCAGAAGCCTTAGAGATGGAGTTGCCGGCGAGTTTGAGGTGCTGAACGCCACCCTGGCCGAGACATACCCAGATGTCATTGCCCTGGATTGCAACCACGTCCTTACCATCAACCGGTGAAAGAACTGCGTCTGCAATTACGTAAGATGCAATTACATTTTCGTAGTTTACATCAGTTGCATCAAATACTTTGATAGATGCAGTTGCTGTGTTGGCTTCGTTGTCGCGGTTGATAAGGGTGAGCATAACAACCTTGCTACCGTCGGTAGCGATGTGCTTACCGGTCTGACGGCCTGTTGCAGATTCACCTGCGGGATCGAAGTTGGCTGCTGCGTACTGTGCAAGAGCTTTAGGCTTAGCACCTGCGCCGAAATCATTATAGTTGAATGTCTCGAAGCCCTTAACAGAAGCGATCTGATAGTAGTCGCCGTTGCGGATGATACAGTTGCCGGAACCACCCTGCTCGTTGTAGAGCTGACGGA
>CAYPGW010000037.1:0-27368 GCA_964410515.1 uncultured Sangeribacter sp.
GATTGTCGATGGGAGAGATCGCGTGCGCTACTTTCAATTCACGATAAGCCTTCTCTGAAGCCTCGATCTGGGCTTTCAGTTCCTGAATGCTTAATTCCTTGATTTCTTCCTTTTTCATAGGTGATTATTATTATTTATAGGTATGCTTTCGCTTGCATATCCAAATAGTATTAACGACACAGATCCGGAAATATTGCCTACTTGCCCGGAAAAGTTCCGGAATTCAGCGATTTCACGAGAGAAGAATCTGATGCCTCAGGCGCTTGCCCGGAAGCGTGTCCGGGCCACGCCTGAGGTGATTATGTTCTGTGTCGGTTGCCGCAGCTTATCAGATGGCCTGAGAAGCGTCGTAGTCGCGACGAACGATGAATTTCGTGGTGACGGGGAGCTTCTGAGCAGCCAGACGGAGAGCTTCCTTAGCTACGTCGTAGGGCACACCCTCCACTTCGATAAGGATACGTCCGGGAGTGACAGGCGCCACGAACCCTTCGGGGTTACCTTTACCTTTACCCATTCGGACTTCGGCAGGCTTCTTAGTGATGGGCTTGTCGGGGAAGATGCGGATCCAGATCTGACCTTGACGCTGCATGTAGCGTGTCACGGCGATACGTGCGGCCTCGATCTGGCGGCCGGTGATCCATTTCGACTCGAGTGTCTTGATGCCGAACGAGCCGAAAGCGAGCTGATTGCCGCGCTGAGCCTCGCCCTTCATTCTGCCTTTTTGCGAGCGGCGGAATTTGGTTTTCTTAGGTTGTAACATATTCTGAGTCTACTTTATTAACGATTGGAGTTTTTCTTATTGCGGAAACCGCCGCGACGGCGATCCTCACGTGCGGGGCGGCCGGCTTCCTTCTGTCCTACGGCGTAAGAGGGAGTGAGCTCCTTCTTTCCATAAACCTCACCGCGGCAGATCCACACCTTGATGCCGATGATACCCACCTTGGTGAGTGCTTCCACGAGAGCGTAGTCGATATCGGCACGAAGAGTATGGAGAGGTGTGCGTCCTTCCTTAAACATCTCTGAGCGGGCCATTTCAGCACCGTTGAGGCGGCCTGACACCTGCACCTTGATGCCTTCGGCACCCATGCGCATGGTGGAAGCGATGGCCATCTTCACGGCACGGCGATAAGCCACCTTGCCCTCGATCTGGCGTGCGATGTTGGTAGCCACGATCTCAGCGTCGAGTTCCGGACGCTTGATCTCGTAGATATTGATCTGCACGTCTTTGTCGGTGATCTTCTTCAGCTCTTCCTTGAGAGCATCCACGTCTTTGCCACCCTTGCCGATGATCATGCCGGGGCGTGAGGTGCAGACAGTGACGGTCACCATCTTGAGAGTGCGCTCAATGATGATTTTGGATACGCTTGCCTTAGCAAGACGAGTGTGAAGGTATTTGCGGATCTTAGAGTCCTCGAGGAGGGTCTCGCCGTATTTTTTACCTCCAAACCAGTTTGAGTCCCAACCGCGGATTACACCGAGACGGTTGCTGATCGGATTAACTTTCTGTCCCATCTTGCGTATTATTTATCGTTGTTTAAAGTATCCACGAACACAGTGACGTGGTTTGAACGTTTCCGAATTCTGTAACCACGGCCCTGGGGAGCTGGACGCAGGCGCTTGATCATGGGAGCGCAGTCTACGAAGATAGTCTTGACGTAGAGCTCTCCGGCCTCGGCCTTGCGGCCGTTTTTCTCTTCCCAGTTTGCGATGGCCGAGCGGAGGAGTTTCTCCACGCGGCGGGATGCTTCCTTATTGGAAAATTTCAGTATGCCGAGCGCCTTGAACGCTTCCTGACCACGCACCATGTCTACGACGAGACGCATCTTGCGGGGAGAAGAAGGAACATTGCGCAGCTTAGCGAAATATTCAGTTTTGCGTGCAGCCTTCATTGCGTCGGCTGCTTCTCTTTTTCTTAAACCCATTGTATATAAATAACTTTATTGGTGAGTGGCCTTATTTCTTCTTATTGCCTGCGTGGCCGCGGAAGGTGCGGGTCAGAGCGAACTCTCCAAGTTTGTGGCCCACCATGTTTTCAGTGACATAGACGGGGATAAACTTGTTGCCGTTGTGAACGGCGAAGGTATGGCCTACGAAATCGGGGGAGATCATTGAAGCGCGGCTCCAAGTCTTGATGACCGATTTCTTGCCGGATTCCTCCATAGCGGCAACCTTCTTCTCGAGTTTGACGCTGATGAACGGTCCTTTCTTTAATGAACGACTCATAGTTGATGTCTTGATTTAGGAGATTACTTCTTACGTCTTTCAATGATGTACTTCGAAGAGTGTTTCTTCTTGTTGCGAGTCTTGAGACCCTTAGCGTAAAGACCTGTGCGGCTACGGGGATGACCACCAGACTGGCGACCTTCACCACCACCCATCGGGTGGTCTACAGGGTTCATAACGACACCACGGTTGTGCGGGCGACGGCCCAGCCAGCGTGAGCGGCCGGCCTTGCCTGACTGCTCGAGGGCGTGGTCGGAGTTGCCGACAACGCCTACGGTAGCGCGGCATGAAAGAAGCACTTTGCGAGTTTCACCTGAAGGAAGCTTGATGATAGCGTAATTTCCTTCACGAGAAGTCAGCTGAGCGAATGCGCCGGCAGAGCGGGCCATTGAGGCTCCCTGGCCGGGACGCAGTTCAATACAATGGATAAGAGTACCTACGGGTATCTTGGCGAGGGGAAGCGCGTTGCCCACTTCGGGAGCCACATCTTCACCGCTGACCACTTTCTGTCCTACTTCGAGGCCGTTGGGGGCGATGATATAGGCCTTGGAGCCGTCTACGTAGTAAAGAAGTGCGATGTTGGCCGAGCGGTTGGGATCGTATTCGATGCTCTTCACCACAGCCTCGACGTTGTCGTAGTTTCTCTTGAAATCGATGAGACGCAATTTTCTCTTGTGGCCACCACCGCGATAGCGGGTGCTGAGAGCGCCGCTTGAGTTGCGGCCACCGGTGGAACGCTTTCCAACGGTAAGAGACTTTTCCGGTGCGTTAGCAGTAGACTTGCGCACGATCTTCTTTCCATCAGCATCAACGCCGAGGAACTCTTCGCGCTTGAACACACCGATAATCTTGTGCCTTTGGCCCGGGGTAGTGGGCTTGAATTTTTTAACTGCCATTTCTTTTAGATGTTGCTGTAGTAGTCAATAGTCTGACCGTCGGCCACAGTCACATAAGCTTTCTTATATGCGGGTTTCTGGCCACGGATGATACCTGTGCGGGTGTAGCGCTGTTTGCGCTTTCCTGCGTAAACGCAAGTGCTCACGTTAGTGACGCGGACATTGTAGAGCTTCTCTACGATATCCTTGATCTGAAACTTGTTGGCTTCGGGAGATACGGCAAATACGTAGCAATTCTCCTTTTCGCTGAGGGCGGTAGCCTTTTCAGTCATGAGAGGTTTGATATTGATATCCATTTTTCGTTCTCCTTAAGTTTAGAATTCGTTGCAGACATTTACGCTGTCCTCAGTGAGGATGATAGCGTCGTTGTTGAGCACTGTGAAAGCGTTGAGGTCCTTAGCCTGAGCCATAAGAGCGTTGGGCACGTTACGTACGGAGAGAAGCACGTTCTTATCGTAGTCAGCGAAAACGAGAAGCACCTTCTTGTCTTCGAGCTTGAAGCTCTTGGCGAGGGCCATGTAGCTCTTAGTCTTTGGAGCGTCGAAAGTGAAGTTTTCCACTACGATAAGCTTCTGGTCGTTGGCGCGAGAAGTGAGGGCAATGCGGCGAGCGAGAGCCTTCTGCTTCTTGTTGAGCTTAGTGCGGTAGTCGCGAGGACGCGGACCGAACACTGTGCCACCACCACGAAGGAGTGGAGAATTGATATCACCACGGCGAGCGCCGCCGCCACCTTTCTGGCGACCAAGCTTACGGGTAGAACCCGAAACCTCGCTACGTTCCTTAGACTTGTGAGTACCCTGACGCTGGTTAGCAAGATACTGCTTTACATCGAGATAGAGAGTGTGATCAGCGTTTCCCAAAGTCAGGTCGCGACCAAACACTTCGTCGTTGAGGACGACTTTACGTCCGGTATCTTCACCTTTGATATTAAAAACTGCTAATTCCATTATTTCTCTACTATAACGATTGAACCTTTAGCTCCTGGGATAGAGCCTTTGATGACTAACAGGTTGTGCTCCGGAAGCACTTTGATGACCTGAAGATTCTGAACAGTCACGCGTTCGTTGCCCATCTGACCAGCCATGCGTAGACCTTTGAAAACCTTAGCAGGGTAAGAACAAGCACCGATAGAACCTGGCGCACGGAGACGGTTGTGCTGACCGTGAGTAGACTGGCCGACTCCGCCGAAACCATGGCGCTTAACAACGCCTTGGAAACCTTTACCCTTAGATGTACCAACAACATCTACGAAACCACCTTCCTGGAAGAGGTCGACAGTGAGAGTCTGACCTAATTCTGGAAGAGTTTCGAAAGACTTGAACTCGGCCAAGTGTCTCTGGGGAGCCACACCGGCTTTCTTGAAGTGACCGGCCTCGGGCTTGTTGGTGTGTTTGTCCTTCTTTTCCTGGAAACCCACCTGGACAGCCTCGTAACCGTCGTTCTCAAGAGTCTTCACCTGAGTGACAACGCAGGGACCAACTTCGATAACAGTGCACGGCACGTTTTTGCCGTCGGCACTGAAAACGGATGTCATTCCGATTTTTTTTCCTAATAATCCTGGCATTTCTTTGAAAAGTTATTGATTGTTTCCCCGGGAGTGGATTTATGCCGCTCCCGGGGCATATTTGCTTGTTGAATGGAAAGAATTCCTATATCAGACCTTGATGCTTACGTCTACACCGCTGGGGAGTTCGAGCTTCATGAGAGCGTCGACGGTCTTCGATGTGCTGCCGTCGATGTCGATGAGGCGCTGATAGCTGCTAAGCTGGAACTGCTCGCGCGATTTCTTATTGACGAAAGTAGAGCGGTTGACGGTGAAGATGCGTTTGTGAGTAGGCAGGGGAATCGGGCCCTTCACTACAGCGCCGGTAGACTTCACTGTCTTTACGATCTTTTCTGCCGACTTGTCGACGAGGTTGTGATCGTAGCTCTTCAGTTTGATTCTAATTTTTTGGCTCATATTTTTGAAGATACTTTAATTACTTGATGAGGTCTACACGGCCGTTGCACTCAGTGAGCACAGCCTTAGCGATTGAGTTGGAGACTTCGGCATAGTGGCTGAAAGTCATGGTAGAGGTGGCGCGTCCTGAAGTGATGGTGCGGAGCGCGGTCACATAGCCGAACATTTCTGCAAGCGGAGTCTTTGCCTTTACAATGCGGGCACCGCTGCGGCTTGTCTCCATGCCTTCCACCTGACCGCGACGCTTGTTGAGGTCGCCGATCACGTCGCCCATCGACTCTTCGGGAGTCACTACTTCCACGCTCATGATAGGCTCCATAAGAACGGGGCCGGCCTTTTCAGAACCTTTCTTGAAGGCCTGGATAGCCACGAGCTCAAACGAAAGCTGGTCGGAGTCCACAGGGTGGAAAGATCCGTCGAGCAGAGTCACCTTCAGACGCTCTACAGGGTATCCGGCAAGGACACCGTTCTTCATAGCTGTCTGGAAGCCCTTCTGAACAGAGGGGATGTATTCCTTAGGCACGTTGCCGCCCTTCACTTCGTCTACAAACTGGAGTGAACCCTGGAAATCCTCGTCGGCCGGCTCCATACGGAAGATGATGTCGGCAAACTTACCGCGACCACCGGTCTGCTTCTTGAATACCTCACGGCCCTCGTAGGGCTTGGTGATAGCTTCCTTATAAGTAACCTGCGGACGGCCCTGGTTACATTCCACCTTGAATTCGCGGCGGAGACGGTCGATGATGATGTCGAGGTGAAGCTCGCCCATACCGGAGATCACGGTCTGGCCGGTTTCCTCGTTGGTCTCTACGCGGAATGTGGGGTCTTCCTCAGCAAGTTTCTGAAGGCCAACGCCGAGTTTGTCGAGGTCTTTCTGAGTCTTGGGCTCAACTGCGATACCGATAACGGGATCGGGGAATTCCATAGCTTCGAGTACGATGGGAGCATTCTCGTCGCAGAGAGTGTCGCCGGTGCGGATATCCTTGAAGCCCACGCCTGCGCCGATATCGCCGCAACCGATACGTTCCATCGGGTTCTGCTTGTTGGAGTGCATCTGGAAAAGACGGGAGATGCGTTCCTTCTTGCCGCTGCGTGAGTTGAGGCAGTAGGAACCGGCATCAACATTGCCTGAATAAACGCGGAAGAATACGAGACGGCCTACATAGGGGTCGGTAGCGATCTTGAACGCGAGAGCACACATCGGAGCCTCGGGAGAGGGCTCGCGGGTGAGGATCTCGTCGGGATCGTCTACTGCATGGCCTTCTACTGCACCGCTATCCTCAGGTGAAGGAAGATAAGCGCACACAGCGTCGAGAAGAGTCTGAACGCCTTTGTTCTTGAATGAAGAGCCGCAGATCATCGGGTTGATCTCCATGGCAAGTGTACCCTTGCGGATAGCTGCCTTGATTTCATCAACTGTGATCGAAGCGGGATCGTCGAAATATTTCTCCATCAGAGCGTCGTCGAGGCCGGCGAGGGTCTCGAGCATCTGGTCACGATACTGCTCAGCCTCGGGGAGCAGGTTGGCGGGAATTTCCTCCACGCTGTATTCGGCACCCATGCTCTCGTCGTGCCAGAAGATAGCCTTCATCAGCACGAGATCGATCACGCCCTTGAAAGTCTCCTCAGCGCCGATAGGCAGCTGAATGGGGAGGGGATTTGCGCCGAGCACGTCTTTCACCTGGCGGCATACCTCGAGGAAGTTGGCGCCGCAGCGGTCCATCTTATTGACATAACCGATACGGGGCACATTGTACTTGTCGGCCTGACGCCATACGGTCTCAGACTGGGGCTCTACGCCGCCTACCGCACAGAAAGTTGCGACAGCACCGTCGAGCACACGCAGAGAACGCTCCACCTCAACGGTGAAGTCAACGTGTCCCGGAGTGTCGATAAGGTTGATCTTATATTTTTTGTCTTTGTAGTTCCAGAACGTTGTGGTAGCGGCTGATGTGATAGTGATGCCGCGTTCCTGCTCCTGCTCCATCCAGTCCATGGTAGCTGCGCCATCGTGCACCTCACCAATCTTGTGGGTAAGACCGGTGTAGAAGAGGATACGCTCTGAAGTCGTCGTCTTACCGGCGTCGATGTGAGCCATGATACCGATATTACGGGTAAGTTCGAGATTGTCGTGTTTAGCCATTTGTTAAATCCGAATTAGAATCTGAAATGAGCGAATGCGCGGTTGGCCTCAGCCATACGGTGCATATCTTCCTTACGCTTGAAAGCGCCACCCTGGTCGTTGAAGGCGTCGACGATTTCGGCAGCGAGCTTGTCTGCCATAGTCTTGCCTCCGCGCTTGCGGGCATAGATGATGAGATTCTTCATGGAGATAGACTCCTTGCGGTCAGCGCGGATCTCGGTAGGCACCTGGAAAGTGGCACCACCCACGCGGCGAGACTTGACCTCTACCTGAGGAGTTACATTTTCGAGAGCTTTCTTCCAGATTTCGAGAGCGCTCTTCTCCTCGTTGGGGAGTTTAGACTTCACGATTTCAAGTGCGGAATAGAAGATAGTGTAGGAAGTGTTCTTCTTTCCGTCGTACATGAGATGATTGACAAACTTTGTCACTCTCACGTCGTGAAAAACGGGATCGGGAAGGATCACACGCTTTTTCGGTTTAGCTTTTCTCATTGCTTGATGTTTAAGTTTTGATTTTGGCTGCTTTGATGAAAACTTCAACGCACTTTGGGAACTCCTCTCGGAGCGCCGGATGGGCGTTTACTCAACCATATAGCTGTCAAAAAATCAAAAACCGGTTAAAGATAAATGATTTCTTACTGACAGCTATTATTTCTTACCTTTAGCTGCCTTAGGACGCTTAGCACCATATTTGGAGCGGCGCTGAGTGCGGCCCTGCACACCTGCTGTATCGAGTGTGCCGCGTACGATGTGGTAACGTACGCCCGGGAGGTCTTTGACACGACCGCCGCGCACCATAACGATAGAGTGCTCCTGGAGGTTGTGGCCTTCACCGGGGATGTAGGAGTTCACTTCCTTTCCGTTGGTAAGGCGCACACGAGCCACCTTACGCATAGCCGAGTTAGGCTTTTTCGGGGTCGTGGTGTATACACGCACGCACACACCGCGACGCTGCGGACATGAATCCAATGCCGGCGATTTGCTCTTGTCTACGAGCGCAACGCGTCCCTTTCTTACTAATTGCTGAATTGTAGGCATTTTAGTTTGTTAAAATTAAAAAATATCTAAATCTTACTTTGTTGTTATCATTTTTCATCTCCGAAGCGCCGGCACGGAGGCCGAAAGCATTGCGGAGCAATGTCAGGGCCATGCGCCAAAACCTCGCTAACGAATTGACCGGCAATTTGTTAGCGGGATATCGAGGCGTTTTTAGCCCTAAGACGATACAAAATTACAAAATTTCAACGAATTATGCAAATATTTTTTCAACCATTTATAGTTACATGTCAAAAAAAGCATCGCCCCCAACGAAGCGCCACCCTGATCAGGGCTCAGGCGCCGGGCTCATCATCATACCGGTTCATATCCCTTTCTCCGCCATTCGGGAAGGGCGTTATGGTCGCGCACTATGGTATTGGCGAGATTCACCGCTTTCGAGATGTGGTCGCAGATGTTGCGTTCGCCTATGAGGTTCACGATGTCTGACTTCTCCAGCGCCTCACGCACACGCGGCTGCACACCAGACAGCACAATCTTGATTCCCTCGGCCTGCGACGACCGTATAAGAGTCTCCAGATTGTGGATAGCGGTGGAATCGATGAATGGCACCTTACGCATGCGGATGATGCGCACGAGTGGTTTAAGATTCATCGAAGAACGCATCATCTCGTCAAACTTCGTGGCTATACCGAAGAAGAACGGGCCGTCGATCTCATAGACTGAAACTCCCTTTTCCACGTGAAGCACCTCGTGAGAGTGCACTTCCGTGCCCTCCGCCACGTCAAGCTGCTCGCCGTAGACACGAATCTCGGCATTCTCCGTGACGCGGCGCAGGAAGAGCACCATGGCGAGAAGCAGACCTATCTCGATGGCAATCGTAAGGTCAAAGACAATGGTAAGAATCATCGTGACCACAAGCACTGAGAAGTCGCCTTTGGGATTGTGGAATATCGCCCTCACCGAGCGCCAGCCGCTCATATTGTAAGCCACCACCATCAGCACCGCCGCCAGGCATGCCATCGGCACGAGATTGATGAGCGGCATGAAGAAGAGGTAGATGAGAAGAAGCACAACTGAGTGAATCATGCCGGCCACCGGCGTACGTCCGCCATTCGTGATATTGGTCATGGTGCGGGCAATGGCGCCGGTGACGGGTATGCCACCGAATAGAGGCACAACTATATTGGCTATTCCCTGTCCGAAAAGCTCCGTATTGGAATCGGTGCGTGATCCTGTGATGCCATCGGCCACCGTAGCCGACAGCAGCGACTCTATGGCGCCGAGCATGGCTATGGTGAACGCCGAGGGCAGCAGCGCATTGATCGTTGCCATGCTCACGTCGAAGCCATGAGGAGAAGGGATCTCAGCCTTCATCGAGCCGAACCGGTCGCCGATGGTCTCCACATGGAAGCCCGGCACAAAACAGTCTATCAGCCAGCAGCCGAGCGTCACCAGTACAATCGCAATCAACGCTCCCGGCAATTTCTTCGATATTTTCGGTGTGAGGGTGATGATCAGCAGCGACACCAGACCCACAGCGAGAGTCAGCCAGTGAGTATGATCGAAGTTCCGGATATAGACACCCCATTTGGTAATGAAATCGCCGGGGAGGTTTTTCAGTCCCAGCCCGAAGAAATCATTGATCTGCGTGGAGAAGATCGTGACGGCGATACCGGCCGTGAAACCCACCACAATAGGGTATGGTATGAATTTGATTATGGTGCCAAGCCTGAAGAGGCCCATCAGCACCAGAATGAGCCCGGCCATTATCGTGGCTATGCAGAGGCCCGAGATGCCGAACTGCTGGATGATGTTGTAGACGATCACGATGAATGCACCCGTCGGGCCACCTATCTGCACAGAATTACCACCGAGAGCAGACACGAGGAAACCGCCGATTATCGCCGTGACAAGGCCTACGGCCGGCGACACTCCGGACGCGATGGCAAACGCGATGGCGAGCGGAAGCGCCACGATGCCGACCACAAGTCCGGCTACGAGATCATTCTTGAAGCGAGCAAAATCATAACCTTTCCACATCGAAAAAGATTTCGGGTGGAAATCGATAGTAGACAATAAGTTCATAGTTTACCTGTAGAAAATGTTAGCACACCCGTCCCGGCAGGGTCACCGCCCGGACAGGCTGAATATGTCTTATTTAAGATGAGAAGCGTATTCGAAGATCTTGTCGAAGATGATTCTGTCGCGCTCGGTGAGCGCTATGCCCCGGCGTGCCATAACACGCTCGGCGATGGTGAGAAACCGCTTCACCGGCACATCGGCAAAGCCGCTGTTGGGGCTTCCTTCGAGAAAACTGGGCACGAAGACTCTCGGGAATCCCGATCCGTAGATGTTAACCCCCACCCCGATCACCGTAGCAGTGTTAAGCATCACGTTCACTCCGAGTTTTGTATGGTCGCCTATGATCGGGCCGCAAAACTGCAGTTCGGTGCGGGCGAAGGAATGGAGCCTGTAGTTCCAGAGCCTTATCTTTGAATAGTCATTCTTGAGGTTGGAGCAGTTCACGCCTGCCCCGATATTGCACCACTCCCCTACCACGGCGTTGCCGAGATATCCGTCGTGCGCCTTGTTGGAGTAACCGAAAATCACCGAATTGTCGATTTCTCCACCCACCTTCACGTATGGGCCGAAAGTGGAGCCGCCATAGAGCTTGCTTCCCATCCGGGCCTTTGAATGATCGCAAAGCGCGATAGGGCCACGCAGACAGCAACCCTCCATCACTGCGGCATCCTTACCTATATATATAGGGCCACCGGTGAGATTGAATGTGGCCCCCTCCACTTCCGCTCCCTCTTCTATGAAGAGCATGGGGCCACCGTCGGCATCGAGCAGCGGGCCGATTACCCTGTTGCTTTCCGGGAGCGGCGCCGAGGTGCGTCCGGTTGTGATGCGCAGATAATCTTCCACAATCAGCGCCGGATTGAGCAAGAATACGTCGTAGACATATTTGAGCCTGCGCAGTTCGCGGGGAAAGACATCGTCAAACTTTCGGGCCTGCATATTGCTCCATGAGCCCCTGAAGGCGAGCGGGCGGTCATCGCAGACTATTGCGGCTCCCGGCTTGAGGGCGACAATGACTGCCGCCATTTCAGCATCCGGAACCAATGTGCCCGATATATACAGAATCTCCTCATCCGGGTCATCAACTTTTCCGAAGCGATCTCTCAGGAACTCCACCGGAACAGCGCTGATCTCGGCATCCGGAAGGAATGTCTGCCATTTCTCGCGGATTGTGGTGATTCCCACGCGGAAGTCGCATATCGGACGCGTAAAGGAGAGGGGAAGGAGGTCGAGATGGTCTTCCTGATTGTCGAAGAGGGCTATTTTCATTTAGTTCAGTATTTTATCTGACATCTTTCCGGCCGGAGCCGGAAGAGTTGTCTTGCGGACGAGAAGAAAAAATATTGACGTCGAAGGGAGAATTCGCCAATAACGGCGCAAAATTAGTTAAAAAAAACGAAAAACGCAAACCCACAATTCACAATGCAATGAAAAATACACATAACAGGCAACAAAAACAACAATTTAGGCGTTATAAAGACAAGAAGAAGGATACTTTCCGGAGGCCGCCATCTCCACAGGTGCGATGCCTGTCAGCAGATGGGGCACAAGAAAACCTCAATTACGATAAAAATATCCGATGTATGCCGAGGGCCTGAATCTTTCGATTCAGGCCCTCGTTGTCTATCTCCGGACTTAGGCGAGCGATGCTCAGAACGGATAGCCGAGTGCGAGATGCACTGCAAAGGCATCTTTGAAAGCCACGTTGAAATAGTGCGGCGTCCCGTTGGAGTAAGGTGTGTGAAGACCATAGCCCACATCCACACGCACCACGAGCATACCGAGGTCGTATCGCAGACCGGCACCTGTGCCCAGCGCCAGATCGCGGAAGAATGTGCGCCCCGTAAGTTTTCCACCCGGACGGAGCGGGTCATTTTTCAGAAGCCAAATATTACCGGTGTCGATAAATGCCGCTCCATGCAGATCGCCGATGATGGGGAAGCGATACTCCGTATTGAACTCAAACTTGAAAGTACCGGTCTGGTCAAAATATCCGTTGATCAAATCTTTAGGAGCGCGGTAGCTTCCGGGGCCTATGCTGCGCACTGTGAAAGCGCGGATTGAATTCGCACCTCCGATATAGAACTGCTCGGAATACGGCACCTCACGCGCATTGCCGTAAGCATGCGCTGCGCCCACGAGAATTCTCGATACAAGCCACTGCCGCCCTTTCGGAACGAGGCGATGGTTCCATACAAGTTGCACCTGACCTTTCACAAACTGCGAGAAAGGCGTCTTGAAGAGCATCTTCTTTCCCTTAACCTTAGCCAGATCGTAGATGACATCGAAAAGATTGCCGGCCTCGATGAATGTGCCTGTGAAGTTGAATTCGTTGTTCTGTTCCCGCTCAAGCCATCTGTCGTAAGTGTATGTATAGCTCAGCTGCGGGATGAAGCGGCTCTCGAAACTCAGCGCCACCGCCGGGTTCTGGGCCATCACGGAGTCGAACGCCTCAGTGGTGCGTATCAGTTTATTGTAAGATAATTTAAACAGAGTCAGCGAGTTTGTGGCATATCTGTTGGCTCGCCAGTCGTAGGTGATTCCCATATTGTATTCCGCCATCATGAAATAGCGGGGACGATTGAGCACAGACCCGCCGAGAGAGATGGTGGTCCAGTTAAGGTCGCGCTTCGAGCGCGGAATAAATTTCGGAGCCAGCAACCTCGGAAATGCAAGCGAGGTCTGAAGGCCGAACTCGTATGAATTGAAGAGGCTCGACCGGTCGTGACCTGTCTGCCATTCATAGTCGGCCGTGAGGGAGACAGAGAGTTTTTCAGCACCTCCGAAAATGTTATGGTGGGTGAACGAAGCCCCGAGTCCGGGCCCTATATACGAATTTGACTTTGAACTGCCGTTGAGTTCTATCGTGGCCTCCATCGGCCTGTCGTAGCGGCATGTGATGAAGACATCCATGAGCGGGTCGGCAGCCGCTGTGTCCACGAGCATCGGCTGAATCTGGATATTGGAGAAGATGCCC
Organism: uncultured Sangeribacter sp.; assembly: GCA_964410515.1. Lineage (GTDB taxonomy): Bacteria > Bacteroidota > Bacteroidia > Bacteroidales > Muribaculaceae > Lepagella. The sequence continues at coordinate 13,280 of CAYPGW010000037.1, forward strand.
AAACGGGAGAGCCTTGTCTGCGTCCTGTCCATATCCCTGACAGAGAAAATCTTTCCCTTGCGGAAAGTGATGCAGCCGGGAATCAGATTCTTCCTCACCCGCTGCGGGCGCATGATGATGAGTTCCCCCCTGTCGGTGTGGAGAGTGTCGGGGGTGCCCGGGCCAAAAGTCTCGTTACGCTCGAGCAGGGTCACGATATTGCGTGTTCTGTATTGCAGACGTGCCAGCGAAGGCACATTGTCGGCATATCCGAGTTTCATAGCCACGGCATGGGGAGTGATAAACGTGTCAGCCTTAAACTCTATATATTCCGGGCGGAAATAGTAATATCCTCTGTTGCGGAGACTGTTGGTGAGATCCACACGCAGTTTTGACAGGGAGTCGATATTGAAGACAGATCCCGTCTGAAACCAGCGGCTCTTTTTTGCCACTGAGTCTATGAAGTTGTCGATGCCGTTCTTTTTTTTCGCTTCAAGATAGATGATGCTGTCTATCCGGTAAGGTGCCGACACATCAAAAGTGTATGCCAGCCCTGCTTTCTTTGCATCTTTCTTGTCGGGCACCTCCTCAAATGAGACAGTGCTTCCGAAATAACCGTTGTTCGAAAGAATTTCCTCAGCCAGTTTTGATCGCATTTCGGGGCGAACATCGTAAAGGTAGACGGGGCGGGAAGCCACCTTCTTATAAATCCAGCCCTTGATGCCCTTCACGGTGTCGGGCCAGTTATAGTAGAGCCATAGGCCGGGCTGCACCGGCATCTGGCGGTATGGCCTGAGAAAAGGCACAGGGCCGTTCGGCTTCACGTCTACTGCCGACTGAAGTTCCGACACAAGTTCGTCGGGGAGTTTTTCGTCGCCTGTAGGGTTGAACGTGATTTTCTTCACTCCGGTATAGAGCGTCTCGCCATCTTCGATATATTTGCTTACATTGCAAGAACATATTGACACGGCAATCACTATAAGGGAGGCAAGCGCCAGGCGCTGCCATACGCGGAGGGTATTACTGTTCATTTTCATCATCCTTTCTCATTGTGGACTTTAGGCTGTCGGCAGGAATCGAGATTTCATTACCTGCGGGCTGCACTGAATCGGGCACGACGGGTTTCTTCTTTTTCCAGAGTTTGCTTAGGCCGAAGTGAGTGATCTCGGTGAAGTAGGCCAGACGCCGCCTCAGTGAAAGACCTACACCCGTCTCGGTTATTTCTCCCTCGAGAACGCTTTCAAAACCGGTGTGGCGGTAGAGGCGGGCGTTGAGGCTCATATTGTTTGTCTGCTTCAGGATATACTCGAAAGCGATGTCGCTTATGAGGTTCTGCTCAAAGTTCTCGTCGGCCGACCCGGTGGTATAGTTACCGCCAACCACAATCTTGAAGCGGTTGTTGATAAGCGATTTCGACACCTGATAGGAATAAGATGTCGCGGTTGAAGTGTTGCCGTTGCTTCCGGTCTGATACTGGTCTACTCCGAAGTTGATATCCACACCCTTTATGGCGTTGGCGGCCAAAGTGTTGAGTGTCGAGGTCAGCACTCCGTAGAGGCTGTTGCTGACAAGATTGCCGCCCACTGTCTTCGCGCTCGGGCCGGAATACATTCCTGTGAGCAGCAGACTGATGGCCTGCTGCTGACGCTGGTCGGCGGTCATGGCCTGGAGTTCGTTGCTGATGCTCACGTCATCGTCGGTGGAGAGGTTGAACACTACCGATGGTGCGGAAAGAGTATTGGTGATGGCAAGGCTCACGAGGAAATTTACAAGACGCGTATTGCCACCCATCTGAATATTTGCCTTGACCGTGTTCGAGGCATCCACATCGAGGAGAGGATTCATGATGTCGCCGCTCCACGTGATATGGCTGTTGCGGTCGAAATCAAACGTGAATTTCTTCTGCACGTATGGGATTGTGTAGTTCACCAATCCGCTGCCGGTGTATAGAGTTCCGTTGAGCTTCATGTCGCCCAGGAAGTTCTGGAAATAATTGAGCGTGCCCGACGGGTTGCACTCGACTTTGCCATCGTCGCCGAGATTGACGCATACCTGCGCACCCTGCGATATGACGGCTTTGGCCACGATTCTCATGGCAAGCGTCGAGCTCACAGTGTCGGCCTTCACCACCTGTGTGGTGTCGTTGAAATTCACGAATTCCACCATGCCGTCGGCCCTCTTCTGAGCAGAGAGAGCATCAGACGCCATCTCCATGGTGTAAGTCACATCAGTGGTCGGAAGCACATTCACATAGGCGTTCACATCCATCATCGACATCGGGCCCTTGACCGAGGCATCGAGGTCCACGAAGAGTTTGCCGGTCATATCGCTGTTTGTGTTCTTACCGCCCACAAGCTGCATATTGCGCGCTCCGGCAGAAAGGTCGAACTTGATGTCGGAGAGTTTCCGGGCGTCGACAGTGCCCCTTATGGTGAGAGGATTGTCGTTTACAGCCTTTATATCGAAGTTGTTGAAGTCAAGCACATTGTCAACAACGGTGATAGGTTCGCCGCCAAACTTGAAGTTTGTGCCGAGCATGTTGAAGAAGAGGCCCACGTCGTGGCAGGCGAGATTTCCGTTCAGTTTCGGATTAGTGAAACTTCCCGAGAGGCTCATGTCGCCATTGAGGGCACCGGAGAGTTTCATCGTGCGCGGTGGGAAGAATGGATTCGCTATAGACAGCGGGAATTCCGTTAGCACAAGTTTAAGCCGCTCGGCTATCAATCCCTTATCGGGAGCCACAGAATCGGGAGCGAGCACAAACTGCACGGCTGCCGCTTCCTTATTATCTACAAGCAAGCCTACCTTGCCCGCACTCTTGCCCGACTTGCCCATTCCGGCCTGAAGCGTGAAGTTGAAGTCGCCCACGCGCTGCCTGTCGTAGTAAAGATCGGCAATATCGAGATTTCCCTTGCCCACGAGTGCCCTGCCGGTATAGCGCACCATCATGTCTGAATTGATATTGGCCTTCACCGGAGGTGCATTCAGGGCCATCTGTAGGAAGTCTTCCACATGGATATTCTTGAGATTCATGTGCAGACTCTCCTTCCCGTCGGTGCCGGGCTCGGTCTTCAGCAGGATGCTGCTGTTGTCGCTTTGAGCGAGCAGGTTGGCATTGAGGTGGAAGTTGTTCATATTTACATCCACATAGTTGTCCATGTTGAAATTCCAGGGCAAATATGCTATCGTAGCTTTGAGGGGAGTGAAGCGCACCGACATTATGGAATCGGCGAGCGAAGCCGTGAAACCGAGGCGATATCCGTTTTTCCCCTTGATATTGTGCTGGTTCAGGAAAGCGGAGAGACGATTCTCGCCGGCATATCCGCTCATGCTGACCTGAGCAAATTCGTCGAGAGTGCCGGGCCGGTTGCCGAGGTGAATCTTGTAATCGAGGAGATTACCGCGCGATTTCAGGCCGAGCGTTATGGTGTCGAGATTCATCGATCCGGTGCTGAGCCGCTGCAGCATCATGTCGCCCGAGATAAGGGAATCCTTCTCAAGTCGCAATGAGAAATCCTGAAATGACATCCCTGTGGGGCCGAGAAAATCAGAGGCTATTCCTGAGCCGGAGGCATCTGCCGTGAGTGTAAACTCCGGAAGATTCTTCTCAAGAGCCGGCACATCAAGTCGCCTTGCGGCTATCATCTGAGGCAATAGCGCACCAAGCGAACTGAACCGCTCGATAAGATTCTGAAGTCCGGAATTGGCGTGAAGTTCGGCATCAGCGCCTCTTGCGTTAAGAAGCACACTCGTTTCAGATGCTCCTGAATTGAGTTTCAGCGAGAGAGAGTCGGGCACCACATAGCGGTCGGCACCCATCACCCAGTCTATCTTCGAGAGGTCGAGTCCTACGTCATAAATCCACGTGTGTGGGGCAGCAGATCCGGCAAGATGGATAGTGGCGCTTCCGGCATTGGGCGTCTCCGACATGCCGAGAGCCTGAAGGTCTACATTACGCAATATGGCAGTGATGTCTCCCTTATAGTCGTTTTCAGAGATATTTCCGGAGCCTGAGACGTCAAAACTCAGCAGCGGAGACGGCGAATTGGCTTTGAAGGTGAAGCCTCCGTCGCTAAGGGTGGCCAGCACCTTTATGTCTTTCAATTCATGCTTGTTATAGATGGCGCTCGCCAGATCGAGCTTCACATCGGTGTGCGTGGTGTGTTTTTCGGGATTGAATCCCGCACCCGAAGCCGTGAGGTTGGCCGATACCGGGCCTATCTCAGGATTATCTATGAAATACCCCACATTAAGGTTTCTGACGGCTACCGAAGCATCGTAGCGTTCAGAATTGAGCCCGACTTTTCCATTGGCGGCAACCTGGCCTTTCGGAGTTAGTAGCTTGAAATCAGCGGCATAGTTCTCCCTGTCGGCCGAGGCATGGCCGGATATGCTGAGCTTAGGAATCCTCACACCCTGCACCGGCACTATGCTCGTGATGACACCGGGATTGGAAAGTTCACCGTCGAAAGTGACATTGGCCACCATGTTCTTCATGTCGAGCGCGTTCCTGACCTTACCAGTGGCCCTGAGCGATATCACACCGGGCAACGCCGCATCAAGCCGGCTTATCTCGGCATCTCCAAGTTCGCCGGCGGCAATCACCTTCGCATTGAGCGACGTGCCTTTGGGAAGAGCCGAAGTGAATGTGCTCACTGCCGGCATGAAACTGTTGATATCGGCAATGCCGAGCTGCGCGTCGATGTCAACATCGAGAAGTGCGGAGGGCTTCATCTCGAGAAGCGCGTTGGGAATGGCGGCGGTGGCCGCTATCGAAGAATATGGAGTGAGGATGCGGAAATCTTTCAGCATCATTCCGGTCGAGTCCATAGAGAAGACACCGCTGCCCTCCGTGATGGTGAGGCCACACTGCTCCATGCCCCGCATCGATGTGATCGGGAGCGTCAGGTCGGTGGCGCGGTTGAAGAAATTTTCCAGCGAGAGGTCAAGAGCACTGACCCGAATATTGCTTGCATCAAACCCCTCTACCGGAGGAGCATCCTTCACGGCGTAGCGGGCGCTGAATCCCTTCAGCGAAATCTTACCGGCCTTGACGGTGGTGGGTTCAGATGTAGACGTGGTGTCGGGAGCGGGAGCTGGATGCTCCTTCACATATTCGAGCGACGGGGCGAGCATCAGGGCGGAGCCGTCGGAGGCCGCAACGCTTCCGATCGATATGTTATTGGTGCGCAGGTCGATGATGCCCTTGTCAAGCACAAGATTTCTCGTTTGGAAATTGAGGGTGTCGATGGTGGGGAGCATCATCATGGTGAAGTTGAGCCCTTCAATATTAAGACGCTCGGCAGTGATATAAAAAGGAGCGGAAGTGGTGTCTTTCGGTGTAGGGGTCTGTTTCCATACATCCATCGAAAGTGTAATGTCGCCGTTTTTGAGAGTAGCCTCGTTCAGATTAATGGTATTTGTGCGCAGATCGGCCGAAGATTTGGAATCCACATCAAGCAGCCCGGCCCTGATTTTCATAAGCATCGAAGAGTCAGGCGACAGCATCCTGTAGTATCCATCGATGAGCCGGAGACGATTGATCTGAACGTCAAGATTTATCAGAGGACGCATTTTCACGTCGGCCAGCACCTCTTTCGCCATCACCATAGTGTCGCCCGACGCCTCGATCACGCTTACTCCCTGAAGCGACAGATCGAGCGGGAATTTCAACCGCAGTTTTTCTATACCTATCTTCATGCCGGTCTTTTCCGCCACAATCCGGGTGGCTGTCTTCACGGCAAAATCCTGCACCGGCGGCAGATAGAGCAGTACTGGCAGGAGTATTATGAAGAGTATAAGGGCGCCGACGGCTATTAGTATACGCCGGAGCCACCTATGTCGTTTTTTCGGCTTGGGCGAGGCCTCGGAAGAGGGTGCTTCCCCGGCAGCCTTGGGAGTGGTATCGGTTTCTTGCATGATATGGCGAAGATATAGTATATTGTGTGAACAATCCACGTTTGGAAAAGTTGCACAACCACAAAAGTAGATTGCTGCAGATTATGCGCCGAACTGCGAAACGGGCATCCTGCAGGCTCCGAAACTTGCCGGCCTGACGAAAACATGCTGTAAAACATATTTTGAAATTTGCAGACACCGTGAAATTTTGTTAATTTTGGGGCGTGATTAAGTGTAAAAATCACACTTATCAAAAACTTCCCCTTAGGGAACCTGCTAAGAGATCACAACCAACATTATATATCATGAAGAATATCAAAATTTTAATGGCGACAGGCGCCACCATGCTGGCTCTTGCATCGTGCAGCCAGAAAGAGGCGCCCACCACTACTCTGTCAGGTCTGGATCCTGAGAACTTCAAATCGGAGTATGAAGGGAAGGCCACCGCGCTCTACACCCTCAAGAATGAAAAAGGTATGGAAGTGTGCGTCACCAACTTCGGCGCCCGCATTGTCTCAGTGATGGTGCCCGACAAAAACGGCGACTTCAAGGACGTGGTGCTCGGCCTCGACAGCGTGCAGGCTTATTTCCCCACAAACAATCAGACGGATTTCGGCGCTGCCATCGGCCGCTATGCCAACCGCCTCAACAAGGGACGTATCGTGGTTGACGGAGACACAATCCAGTTGCCGACAAACAATTTCGGACACTGCCTGCATGGCGGACCGTGCGGATGGCAATATAAGGTGTATGATGCCGAACAGCTCAACGACTCCACCCTCGTGCTGACTATCGACAGCCCCGACGGCGACAACAATTTCCCCGGAAATGTCAAGGCTAAGGTGACTTACACACTGCTCGCCGACAATGCCATCGACATTGCTTACGAGGCAACTACCGACAAGACCACCGTCATCAACATGACCAACCACTCATATTTCAACCTCAACGGAAATCCTGAAGAGCCCATCACCAACAACGTGCTGACGATCAACGCATCGCGCTACACTCCGGTAGACTCCACCTACATGACCACCGGCGAGATTCTCGAAGTGAAAGACACTCCGATGGACTTTACAGTGGCTAAAGTTGTGGGCGAAGACATCGACAAGTTCGACTTCGTGCAGCTGAAAAACGGCAACGGCTACGACCACAACTGGGTTCTCGACACAGCAGGCGATGACACTCAGGTGGCCGCTTCACTCTATTCTCCCGTCACAGGCATCAAGCTCGACGTCTACACCAACGAACCCGGCATTCAGGTTTATTCCGGCAACTTCCTCGACGGCACCGTGACCGGCAAGAAAGGTATCGTCTACAAGCAGCGCACCGGTATCTGCCTCGAGACCCAGAAATATCCCGACAGCCCCAACAAGGCTGAATGGCCGAGCGCATACCTGAAGCCCGGAGAGACCTACAACAGCCACTGCGTGTTTAAGTTCTCCACCGTGAAATAATTATAAAATATATAAGTCATAGATGACTTATAATTCACTGGCAACTAACAACAAAAAACATAAAAAACATGGCATTATTAGACTGGATTGTGGTCGCCATATTCGCACTTGCTCTCATCGGCATCATCGTATGGGTGATGAAGCAGAAGCAGAACGATGCAGACGACTACTTCCTCGGTGGCAAAGACGCCACCTGGATCGCTATAGGCGCATCCATTTTCGCATCAAACATCGGCTCTGAACACCTTATCGGCCTTGCCGGTTCTGGTGCAAGTTCAGGCATGGCTATGGCCCATTGGGAAATCCAGGGCTGGATGATTCTTCTCTTAGGCTGGGTGTTCGTGCCTTTCTACAGCCGATCGATGGTGATCACAATGCCGGAGTTTCTTGAGAAGCGCTTCAATCCGGCATCGCGCACCATCCTTTCTGTAATCTCGCTCATCTCCTACGTGCTCACCAAAGTTGCGGTGACCGTGTATGCAGGTGGCCTCGTATTCCAGCAGGTGTTCGGAATCGACACCCTTTGGGGCATCGATTTCTTCTGGATCGCAGCAATCGGCCTCGTGCTCATCACAGCGCTCTACACTGTGTTTGGCGGTATGAAATCCGTGCTCTACACCTCAGTGCTTCAGACCCCGATCCTGCTTCTGGGCTCACTGATTATTCTTGTGCTCGGCCTCAAGGAACTCGGCGGCTGGGATCAGATGATGGAAATCTGCTCGCAGGTTAAGGTTAATGAAGAGGGCGACACGATGGTAAATCTTATCCGCAGCAACAACGACCCTCAGTATCCCTGGCTCGGAGCCCTCATTGGTTCGGCTGTGATCGGATTCTGGTACTGGTGTACCGACCAGTTCATCGTGCAGAGGGTACTTTCCGGCAAGAACGAGAAGGAGTCACGTCGAGGCACTATCTTCGGCGCATACCTGAAACTCCTCCCTGTGTTCCTGTTCCTTATCCCCGGTATGATCGCTTTTGCTCTCCATCAGCAGCTCGGCGATTTCCTGCCGATGCTTCCCAATGGCGCGCCTAACTCCGACGCAGCATTCCCCACTCTGGTGGCCAAACTGCTTCCCGCCGGCGTGAAGGGTCTGATTGTATGCGGTATTCTTGCAGCACTCATGTCATCGCTCGCATCGCTCTTCAACTCTTCGGCAGCACTCTTCACCATCGACTTCTATCAGAGATTCAAACCCAACACCGAAGCTAAGAAACTCGTGAGAATCGGTCAGGCCGCTACAGTGGTAATCGTGATTCTCGGCATCCTCTGGATTCCCGTGATGCGCTCGGTAGGCGACGTTCTGTATCTCTATCTGCAGGATGTGCAGAGTGTGCTCGCTCCGGGCATCGCTGCAGCCTTCCTGATCGGTATTCTTTGGAAGCGCGCATCTGCCCAGGGTGGTATGTGGGCTCTTCTTTCCGGCCTTATCATCGGCCTTACCCGTCTTGGTGCGAAGATATATTATTCAAGCCATGGCATTGAGCCGGGCAGCGTAGCCGACCCCAGTTTCTTCCAGACTATCTTCTACGATGAGAACTGGCTCTTCTTCTGCGGCTGGATGCTCGTGTTCTGCCTCCTCGTAGGCGTGATAGTATCACTCTTCACCAAGGCTCCCGAAGAGAAATCAATCCAGGGTCTGGTGTTCGGCACATCAACTCCGGAACAGAGGGAAGTGACAAGACAAAGCTGGAACCACTGGGACGTGATCCATTCCTGCATTATCCTTGCAATCACAGTAGCATTCTACTGGTATTTCTGGTAATCAGGCATTCTGAACCAAAATTTAAGTATCAGTTCAGAATTGACAATCAAACTTGATTCAATCCGACCTCATGGAGAGTGAAAATCACGAGAACCACAACTACTATTGCGGGCAGGCGCGCCACTACGTGAGCGTAGACTGCGTGATATTCGGACTCCATGAGGGCAAACTGAATATCCTTCTCATCAAGCGGCGCATGATGCCCGGCAGGGATCAATGGTCGCTGATGGGAGGATTCGTCGAGGAAGGCGAATCTCTCGACGACGCCGCGAAGCGGGTGCTCCATCAGCTCACAGGGCTTGAAGACGTCTACATGGATCAGGTGGGCACATTCGGAGATGTGGACCGCGATCCGGGAGCGAGAGTGATCTCGGTGGCCTACTGCGCACTGCTCAATTTTGACGACCAGGATCATCAGCGGGTGACCGACAACAACGCCCGCTGGGTGCCGCTCGACGAGATGCCAGAACTCTTTTTCGACCATCCGCGCATAGTGGAGAAGGCTCTGGAATATCTCAGGCAGCAGCTGCATAGGAAGCCGCTCGTGTTTCAGTTCCTTCCCGAACTCTTCACCCTGAGCCAGCTTCAGGGTGTGTATGAGGCAATTCTTGGCGAGAAACTCGACAAGAGGAACTTCCGCAAGAGAGTGACCGAACTGTACGACCTCGAGAAGACTGACATGATCGATAAGAGCAGTTCAAAACGCGGCGCCAGCCTTTACAAATTCATAATTTGACTTTTTATGCTTGAAAAACTTAAAGAAGAGGTCTATAAGGCCAATATGGATCTCGTGAAGCACGGACTCGTGATCTTCACATGGGGCAATGTCTCAGGCATCGACCACGAAAAAGGTCTTGTAGTGATCAAGCCCAGCGGCGTAGACTATGACGTGATGAAACCCGAAGACATGGTAGTTGTGGATCTGCAGGGCAATGTAGTGGAAGGGCAACTCAAGCCCTCAAGCGACACTCCCACCCACCTCGCCATCTACCGAGCTTTCCCCGAAGTTGGCGGTGTGGTCCACACCCACTCCACTTTTGCCACGGCATGGGCCCAGGCAGGACTTGACATTCCCAATATCGGCACCACTCACGCCGACTATTTCCATGAGGCGATTCCCTGCACGGCCGACATGACGGAAGCCGAGGTGAAAGGCGCCTACGAGCTTGAGACAGGCAATGTCATCATCAAGCGATTCGAGGGCATGAACCCCATGCACACTCCCGGAGTGCTCGTGAAGAACCACGGCCCCTTCTCCTGGGGCAAAGATGCTCACGATGCCGTTCACAACGCGGTGGTGATGGAGCAGGTGGCAAAGATGGCAAGCATAGCGTTTGCCGCCAATCCCGGCCTGACGATGAATCCGCTCCTCATCGAGAAGCACTTCAACCGCAAGCACGGCCCCAACGCATACTACGGGCAGAAATAATTCTAAAAAATCAAGATGAATCATGACAAATCTTGATTAATCATGATAAATCATGATTAATCAAAAAAACCAAATAATATGTACGAGAATTTTGAAATATGGTGGGTGACCGGCGCCCAGCTCCTTTACGGAGGCGATGCCGTAGTGGCAGTGGATTCACACTCCAAAGAAATGGTGGAAGGACTTAATAATTCAGGACGTCTCCCCATCAAGGTGGTCTATAAAGGCACAGCCAACTCCTCGAAGGAAGTGGAAGACGTGATGAAGGCTGCCAACAACGATCCTAAGTGTGCCGGCATCATAACATGGATGCACACTTTCTCGCCGGCCAAGATGTGGATACATGGCCTGCAGGCACTCCGCAAGCCGCTTCTCCACCTCCACACACAATATAATGCCGAGATTCCCTGGGACACGATGGACATGGACTTCATGAACCTCAACCAGAGCGCTCACGGCGACCGCGAGTTCGGACATATCTGCGCCCGCATGAAAGTGAGAAGAAAAGTGGTGGTAGGCTACTGGAAAGACGCCAACACACAGGATCGCATCGCTGTGTGGCAGCGTGTAGCCGCTGCCTGGGCCGACGCTCAGGATATGCTCGTGCTCCGCTTCGGCGACCAGATGAACAACGTTGCCGTGACCGATGGCGACAAGGTGGACGCAGAGATGCAGCTCGGCTATCACGTGGACTATTGCCCGGTGAGCGAGCTCATGGAGCACTACAAGAAGGTTTCGGCAGAAGACGCCACCGCACTCGTGGCTGAATATTTCAAACTTTATGCTCACGACGCAGCGCTCGAAGACCCGAAGAGCGACGGCTACAAGTCAGTATATGAAGCTGCCAAGGCCGAAATCGCCATCCGCAGCATCCTGAAGGAGAAAGGCGCAAAGGCATTCACCACAAACTTCGACGACCTGGGCACTCAGGACATCAACGATCCCAACTTCGTGGGCTTCGACCAGATTCCCGGCCTCGCTTCGCAGCGCCTCATGGCCGAGGGTATCGGCTTCGGTGCAGAGGGCGACTGGAAATCTGCCGCACTCTACCGCACACTCTGGTTCATGAGCCAGGGCATGGGCAAAGGATGCTCTTTCCTCGAAGACTACACCCTGAATTTCGATGGTGCCAACAGCAGCATCCTTCAGGCCCACATGCTTGAGGTGTGCCCCCTCATCGCTGAAGAGAAACCCCGTCTGGAGGTTCACTTCCTCGGCATCGGCATCCGCAAGGCACAGACCGCCCGCCTCGTCTTCACTTCAAAACCGGGCGCAGGCATCACTGCAACCGTGATCGACCTCGGAAACCGCTTCCGTCTCATCGTGAACGACGTGGAGTGCATCAAGTCGAAACCGCTGCCCAAACTTCCCGTGGCATCAGCTCTCTGGATTCCCATGCCCAACTTCGAGATCGGTGCCGGAGCATGGATCATGGCAGGCGGCACTCACCACAGCTGCTTCTCTTACGACATCACTCCCGAATTCTGGGAAGACTACGCCGAGATGGCAGGCATCGAGATGGTGCGCATCGACAAGGACACCACGATGCAGGGATTCAAGAAAGAACTCAGAAACAACGACGTTTACTATCTGCTGAACAAGTGATAGGCTCTGCCGCTACGAAAGTATAATCTCGCCGATAGTCCCGCATCAAGGAGCCGGGGCTATCGGATTTTCAGCACTTAAACAGATTTACCATGCCTGAAAAGACAAAACAGATGATAGAGGAAGGTAAAGCCGTGCTCGGAATCGAGTTCGGCTCCACCCGAATCAAGGCTGTGCTCATCGACGAGCACAATAATCCCGTAGCCCAGGGAAGCCATGAATGGGAAAATCAACTTGTCGACGGACTCTGGACCTACAGCCTGGAAGCAGTAAAATTCGGACTTCAGGACTGCTACCGCGATCTGCGTGAGGACGTGAAGAAGAAATACGGCTGCGAAATCAGCAACCTCAAGGCCATCGGCATCAGCGCGATGATGCACGGTTATCTTCCATTCGACAAAGACGGCCATCAGCTTGCCGGATTCCGCACCTGGCGAAACACCAACACCGGAGAGGCGGCTAAAATTCTTTCAGAAGAATTCAACTACAACATACCTCTGCGATGGAGCATCTCACACCTCTATCAGGCTATCCTGAACGGTGAGAAGCACGTGAACGAGCTCGCATTTCTGACCACCCTCGCCGGCTACATTCACTGGCAGCTCACCGGCGAAAAGGTGATCGGCATAGGCGATGGCAGCGGCATGATACCCGTGGATCCTAACACGAAGAACTACGACGCCGCCATGGTGGAGAAATTCAACACTATGATTGCCGACAAGGGCTTCGGCTGGAAACTTGAAGACGTGCTGCCGAAAATACTTGTGGCTGGAGAGAACGCCGGCTACCTCACCGAAGAGGGAGCCAAGATGCTCGACATCTCAGGCAATCTGAAAGCAGGCATTCCCCTGTGCCCCCCCGAGGGTGACGCAGGCACAGGAATGGTGGCCACCAACGCAGTGAAGCAGCGCACAGGCAACGTATCGGCCGGAACATCGTCGTTCTCGATGATCGTGCTTGAGAAAGACCTGAGCAAGCCCTACGAGATGATCGATATGGTGACCACTCCCGACGGCAGCCTCGTGGCCATGGTGCATTGCAACAACTGCACTTCCGACCTCAACGCATGGGTTGGTCTCTTCCGCGAGTACACCGCACTTCTCGGCGTGCCGGTAGACATGAACGAAATCTTCGGCAAGCTCTACAACAATGCACTCAACGGCGATCCCGATTGCGGCGGCCTGGTATCGTTCAATTACTTCTCTGGCGAGCCTATCACGGGGCTTAACGAGGGGCGTCCGCTCTTCGTGCGCTCGGTGAGCAACCGCTTCAATCTCGCCAACTTCATGAGGGCTAATCTGAACGCGGCTGTGGCTTGCCTGAAGATCGGCAACGACATCCTCTTCGACGAGGAGAAAGTGAAGGTAGACCGCATCACCGGTCACGGCGGCCTTTTCAAGACTCCGGGCGTAGGCCAGCGTGTGCTCGCGGCTGCACTCAACTCGCCCATCTCAGTCATGGACACTGCCGGCGAAGGCGGAGCTTGGGGCATGGCGCTCCTGGCAGGATATCTGGTGAACAACACGAATGACCGCAACCTTGCCGATTATCTCGAAATTGAAGTGTTCGAGGGGAACACCGGCTCAAGCATCACTCCCACCGAGGAGGACGTGGAGGGATTCAACCGCTATATCAAGAACTATCTTGAAGCCATTCCGGTGGAAAAGGCTGCGGTGGAAGCAATCAAAAATTAAAGGTACGCACCTGCATGATTTTTGGCGTATAGGTCAAATTGGAGGCTGAAACCCAATATAATCGATTGTATTTGTGTTATTTATACCCATTGAAAACTTTTCAATTCCAAACGGTGCAAGCACATCGTTCCTATGGGTCAAAATGGAGGCTGTTTTTTCTTCCTAAATTTTGACATTTCAACAACTCTGATTACCTTTGCATTGCGGCTTAAGCGTAACGGAGCTCTGCTGGGGAGCAACTCCGCCAGGAATAAAGCCGTCCAA